>NZ_JATAAG010000083.1:144104-369772 GCF_030341915.1 Pseudomonas sp. BCRC 81390
CGTGCTGCCGTCCGAAGGCATCGTCGCCCTGGACAACGGCATCTACAAGATCTGGTTCGCCCGCAACTACAAGGCACACAAGCCCAACACCGTGCTGCTGGACAACGCCCTGGCGACCATGGGTGCCGGCCTGCCATCGGCGATGGCGGCGCACCTGGTGCACCCGGACCGCCCGGTGATCTCGGTGTGTGGCGACGGCGGCTTCATGATGAACAGCCAGGAGCTGGAAACGGCAGTCCGCCTGGGCATGCACATCACCGTGGTGATCCTGCGTGACGATGGCTACGGCATGATCCGCTGGAAGCAGGCCAACATGGGCTTCACCGATTTCGGCCTGGACTATGGCAACCCGGACTTCGTCAAGTACGCCGAAGCCTACGGTGCCAACGGCCACCGCGTGGAAAGCGCCGACGGCCTGCTGCCGCTGCTCGAGCACTGCATCAACACCCCAGGCGTGCACGTGATCGACTGCCCGGTCGACTACAGCGAGAACGACCGCATCCTCAACAGCGAGCTGCGTGAGCGCGCGCTGGCGGTGTAACGCCTGACAGGCCTGCGCCACTGCTGGCCTTTGTGCAAGGGCGGCCTTGTGTCGCGAAGGGCCGCAGCGCGGCCCCCGGTTAGCCAGTATCACTGCAGCAATTGCCGGGGGCCGCGCTGCGGCCCATCGCGACACAAGGCTGCTCCTACACGAGGTTGCGTTTCACCCCTTGCGCCGGTACCGGAGTCTTCTACGCTCTGAAGGGGGCAGGGGGAGCCGGTTTCATGGAGCGAAAGAGCGCGCAGTTGATTGGCATCCGCGGCCTGATGCTGATGCTGTTGTCAGCCAGTGTCCTGGTGACCCTGGCCACGTGTCTGGTTGTGGCCCATGGGGTGTTACGGGACGCGCTGATCCATTCGGCGCTGGAGTCCCATAAGGCCTACGCCTACAAAGTGGCGTCGGGCATCGATCAGTTCATCCATTCGGTGCACGAGCGCCTGCAATACAGCAGCCAGCTGATCGGCTCGGGTTTTACCGACCGTGCCCTGGTGCAAGCCGAAGTGACACGCCTGCAGGTGCAGGATTCCGAGCTGCAAATCGTGATCACGGCCGATGCTTCGGGGAACATCCTTGACGCTTACCCGCACCTGGACTTCGACAAAGCCGTGAAACTCGCCAACGCCGTCAGGCTAGCGGCAAGCGCAGGGCGCCCGTTGGTCAGCCAGGCGTTCATTTCCCCAGCGGGCCATTTCAGTGTGCTCATCTCCAACCCGGTACGCGACGGCGCAGGCAAGGTGCTTGGCTTGATCGGCGGGGTGGTCAACCTGCGTGAGGGCGGGGTCATGAGCAACCTGCTGGGTGGGCATCAACTGGCGGATGCATTTGCCTTCGTCGTGGATGAGAACCTGCAGATCCTGTACCACCCGGATGCAACCAGGCTGGGGGCGGTGCTGAGCTCCAGCGCGACGGCTCATGCTGCCTTGCGCGGCGGGCAAGAGGGAGAGCTGGTGACGACAGATTACCGGGGTATACCGATGTTGGCCGGGTATGCCGAGGTCAAGGGCGCGCACTGGGCAGTGGTCACCCAGCAACCGCGAGACAACGCGTTGTATCCGTTGCGTAACCTGATGCATGACATGTTGTTCAAGCTGCTTCCGGTGAGCCTGCTCGGGCTGGCACTGATGCTGGTGGTGTCCACCTGGGTCACGCGGCCGCTGCGCCAGCTGGCCAACAGTGCCCAACATGTTCCCGAGCTCGCTGCCAGCCGGGAATTGCATGCGGTGAACGCCTGGTATGCCGAAGCCGCGGCGATTCGCAGCGCACTGGTGTCGGGGATCCAGTCGCTGGACCAGAAGATCAGCAGCCTGAACCATGCTGCAGAGAGTGACCCGCTGACCGGCCTGGTCAACCGCCGGGGCATGAACGCTGCGCTGGCTGTCCTCGACACGCAGGCGCAGCCGTACTGCGCGCTGGCGCTGGATATCGACCACTTCAAGCGGGTGAACGATACCTGGGGGCACGATGTGGGAGATGTCGCCCTGCAGCATATCGCGGGCATTATCCAGTCCTGTTCCCGCGCAGGTGACCTGGCTTGCCGCGCCGGGGGAGAAGAGTTCTGCCTGTTGTTGCCGGATACTGGCCTGCAAATGGCCACCGAGATTGCCGAACGCATCCGCACGACGATCGCGACCAGCCCGCTGGACAAGGTAGGGGCCATGACGATTTCCATCGGGGTTGCCTGTCGCAGCTGCGCAGAGCAAACCTCCACCGCCATCCTCAAATGCGCCGACGAGCGCTTGTACAAAGCCAAGGAAACAGGGCGCAACCGCGTGGTCAGTGCGGATTGGCCGCTTGTCGATGAACAGCCCGCCTGAGTGTCGGGCAAGGCTGGCGCATTGCTTCGGGATACAGATGTTCTCCTGTCGGGTACCCCTTGCAGCCATACCGCTATCAATGCTCTCATCCCGCGCCCGGCCCGACTGGTACTGAACGATGACCCGCCCGCTGTTTGTTTCCATCGATGGGCCCAAGGGCACTGGCAAGACCACGCTGCTTGAGGCGGTTACCCAGGCCTTGAGGGTGGCCCGGCACAAAGTCATCCGGCTGAGCGAAAAGAACAGCGACCCCAGGCGGGGAGAAACCATGGCCTTGGTCAACCAGCTGGCCAGGCAGCCCTGCCGGGAGCTTGAGTTGAGCGTGTGCGAGCGCCTTGCCGAAAGCCGTGCCTGGATTTCCAGGCAGATCCTGCCGGCGCAACCACCGGGCAGCATCATTCTGATCGATCGCTGGTACCCGTCGGATGCCGCATTCCGTCGCACAGTGCCGTTCGCCGAGATCCTGCGGCTGAACATTGCGCGCAAGGTGCAAGTGCCGGATCTGCACGTCGGGGTGGTCACGGCCCCGGTTACCTCATGGGCAAGGGCGGCGGCACGAACGCGCGGGCTGGGCAGTACGGTGATGCACAGCCTGGACGAGCAGGTGGCCTGTACCGAGGCATTCGAGCGTGCGGTCGCGGAACACGGCTGGGTGCTGTGCCGTAATGAAGGGCCAATCGAGGACGCAACCCGGCAGATCGTGGCGGAGATCGACAGCCTGCTTCGGTCGGTCTCGCCGGAATTGACCGTCCTTGCAGTTACGGCCTATAGCCCGGCGGCACATGTATATTCCATATCGGTAGTTCAAAACGTTTTTATATTGCTATTTACTATTTAAAAACTTTTTGCCTACCGAGTAACCGCCGATGTCCGACCCGAAACCCCTATTGTTTGCCCTTTACGAACAGGCCAGTGTCGGCTGCGGTGGCGCACCGAGTCTCTGGACTCACCCGGCTGACGAACGCCTGGCGGCCAACACCTTCGAGTTCTGGGCCAACCAGGCCCGTATCGCCGACCAGGCCAACCTCGACATGTTGTTCTTCGCCGACGTACTGGGTTTCTACGACGTGTTCGGCGGTAATGCGGATGCGGCGGTCAAATGGGCCGTCGAGGCACCTGCCAACGACCCGTTGATGATCATCCCTGGGCTGGCCGCGATTACCCGGCACCTGGCGTTCGGTGCCACCGTTACCACCAGCTACGAACATCCGTTCACCCACGCCCGGCGGTTCAGCACGCTGGACCACATGACCAGTGGCAGGATCGGCTGGAACATCGTCACGTCGTATCTGTCCAGCGCGGCGCGCAATTTCGGCCTGGACCAGATGATCAGGCATGGCGACCGCTACGAGCGTGCCGAGGAATTCATGGACGTGGTCTACAAACTGTGGGAAGGCAGCTGGGCGGATGATGCTGTGGTTGCCGACAAGGCACGCCAGGTGTATGCCCAGGGGCACCGGGTCAAGCCTGTCGACCACGTCGGTGAACGTTACCGGGTGGCCGGGCCGCACCTCTGTGCGCCGTCACCACAGCGCACGCCCTTGCTGATTCAGGCAGGCTGGTCGGGCCGGGGGCGCGAGTTCGCCGCCAAACATGCCGAGCTGATATTCATCGCCAAGTCCGACCCCCACGAAATCCGCCAGGGCCTGGAAGAGATCTGGGCCATGGCCGAGGCGCGTGGCCGCGACCGCGGCGATGTGCAGTCATTGACGGTACTGCGCATTGTCACCGGCAAAACCGAGATCGAGGCGCAGCGCAAGTACGATCAGTTGCAAAGCCACTATCACCTGGAGGCCCAACTGGTCAGCTATGCCGGTGACACCGGCTTCGACCTGAGCCGCTATGCCGACAGTGATGCCCTGTCGAACCACACCGAAGGCCTGACTTCCTACATGATGCGCCCGGATGGCAGCGGCAAGCCGTTGACCGCTGGGGACGTCAGGAAGCGCTTTGCCAACGTCACGCGGGGCACCGACCTGATTCTGGTAGGTACGCCGCAGCAGGTGGCCGATCGCATCGAGGAGCATGCGCGCATTTCGGCTACCAGTGGCTACATGCTCAACCCGTTGACCAGCCCCGGGACGCTGGAGGATTTTGTCGAGTTGGTCGTACCAGAGCTGCAGAAGCGTGGGCTGTACCGGAGCCAACCACAGACCGGGACCTTCCGCTCCCGATTGAGAGCGGATGGTGCCAGCCGGTTGCCGCCTAATGCCTATGGGGCGTCATTCCGTTCGGCCTGGTGACGGCCTGGCGGTGAATGCCTGCGGGCGGCCGACGGGGCCGACTCAGGCAACGGGAATCGGGTTTTCGACCAGCGCCTGGTTGAACTGGTTGATCAGCGCGTGCTCGTTGATCCCCTGGTTGGCGCGCAGCGCGACGACCCGGTCCACCAGCACCTCGGTTGTCGCGGTCTCGAGCTTGACCAGGGTTTCTTCAATGAACGCATCGAGCGGCATGGCGCGTTCATCACCGCTTTTGTGAACCAGGTCGGTATCGACCCAAGGCGGGGCGATTTCCAGTACTTTCACGCTGGTGTCGCGCAGGCTGAAGCGTTGCGACAAGGAATAGGAGTGCAGGGCAGCCTTGCTCGCCGAATACAGTGCGGTGGCCGCCAGCGGCAAGTAGGCCAGCACCGAGCTGTTATTGATGATGTAGGCATCAGGTTGGCGTTTCAGGTGTTCCACGAAGGCCGCGCTGACCCTTACCGGGCCGAGCAGATTGGTCTGCAGCAGGCTCACCGCCTGGGCGTCGTCATAGTCACCCGATGCCGGGTTGTCGAAGGGCATGATACCGGCGTTGTTGATGATCACGTTCAGCGAAGGGTGGCGGCGGATGACCTCCTGGGCGACCTCCCTGATCTGCTGCGGGTCGTTGATGTCGAGCCGCACGGTATCGATACCGGGGTTGGCCTGGGCGATCTGGTCCAGCAGTGCCTGGCGGCGGCCGGCGACGATCACCTGGTTGCCACGCTGATGGAAAGCCTCGGCCAGGGCACGACCAATGCCCGAGGTGCCGCCGGTGATGAAAATGGTGTTGGCGCTGAGTTTCATGAGTGGTTTCCTTTACTGGTGATCAATTGGCGGCGTAACGCGGGGCCAGCCGGTTGCTGGACAACTGGCTGGACAGGGCCTGGCGGCTGGCTTCGTAGCGCTCGAACGCCCCGAGGTCATGCAGCGAGGGAATGGAAATCAGTTTGCCGGCGTCGAAATCCTGCAGGGCACCGTCCACCAGGTCCTCGGCCGACATCACGATGGCCGGGTCCAGGTTCTCGACCGGCAAGCCACCGATCTGCCAGAAGTCGGTCGCGGTGGCGCCGGGCAGTACCGCCTGGATCTGGATGCCTTGTTCGGCAAGTTCGTTGTGCAGGGAATGGCTGAACGCGGTGACATAGGCCTTGCTGCCGCCATAGACACCGTTGAGCCGCTCTGGGGTAAGGCTCACCACCGACGAGATGTTGATCACCGCACCTTGTCGACGAGCGACGAAGCCCGGCACGGCCGCGTAGGTCAGGCGGGTGAGGGCGGTGACGTTGAGGGTGATCATTTCGGCCATGCGCTCGACATCACTTTCCAGCAGGCTGGTATGGGTGCCGATGCCGGCGTTGTTCACCAGCAGGCTGATACTGGCGTCCTCGCGCAGCTTGCGCTCCACCTTGGCCAGGTCATCGGCACTGGCCAAGTCGGCCGGAAACACCTCTACATTCTGTCGGGTGGCAGTGGTAAGGCGGCTGGCCAGGTCGTTCAGGCGCTCCCGGTTACGCGCCACCAGTATCAGGTCGTAGCCGCGGCGGGCCAGGCGCTCTGCGTAGATCGCGCCGATTCCGCTGGAAGCGCCGGTGATCAGCGCGGTGCCTTTGAATTGCTGCGTCATGGTCATGCTCCGTGGTGGGGTTGCGGTGGAGCCATGATGACAAGGGTTACGTTTGTCTCAAACGACGTATATGGTACGCTTTCGAGACATTGCAACAGGAGTTCGACGATGCACCGGGTTGGCTATCTGATGACCGAAGGCTTCCAGATCATGTCCCTGGCAACCCAGGCGGTGTTCGAGTTTGCCAATATCGTCACCGGCGAAGCGGTCTACAGGATTCAGAACTTCTCCATCCAGGGCGGCACCGTGCGCTCCTCGCTGGGCATGCATATCGACACGCTGGCTTTGGGCGCTGCGGGCCTGGCCGACACCTGGATGGTCACTGGCACCCTGACGCCCTTGACGGTACCTGATGAGGCCGTGCTGGCCAGCGTGCGCGGCTTTGTCGAAGGCGCACGGCGCACCGCCGGGCTGTGCACCGGCACCTTCGTCCTGGCCCATGCGGGGGTGCTGGATGGGCGACGCGCGACAACGCACTGGGCCTATGCCAGGAAGCTGCGCGAGATGTGCCCACAAGTCGAGGTGGAGGAAGACCGCATCTTCATCGTGGATGGTTCTGTATGGACCTCCGCCGGCATGACAGCAGCCCTGGACATGGCGCTGGGCATGGTGGAAAAAGACCTGGGCGCCGAGGTGGCTCGGTCTGTGGCGCACAAGCTGGTCATGCACCAGCGCCGTTCGGGTGGGCAATCCCAGCATTCCGAGCTGCTGGCGTTGTCGCCCCGGTCGGACCGTATCCAGGCCGCGCTGGATTATGCCCGCAAGCATCTGGGCCGTTCGTTGAGCGTCGAGGAGCTGGCCGGGGTGGTGCATCTGAGCCCGCGTCAGTTTACCCGCGTATTCACCGCCGAAACCGGGCAATCACCGGCCAAGGCCGTGGAAAGCCTGCGCCTGGAGGCCGCGCGGTTGATGATCGAGCAGAGCCGGCATAGCCTCGATGTGGTTGCCAGGGAGACCGGCTTCAGGGACCGGCGGCACATGCGCGAGGTGTTCATCCGCGGTTTCGGCGTGCCGCCGCAAGCAGTGCGGCGGGATGCCAGGCGTGTCGTTTCTGCGTGAACAACAGGGCGCCAGAGGCCCTTCACATCGAACCAGGAGAGAGCACATGGCAGCTGTCGAACAGAACAAGCTGTATTTCGAAGACCTTGCGGTGGGGGCGTCTTTCACCAGCGAGTCTTATGAAATGACCACCGAGCGCATTTTGCACTTCGCCGCCGAGTTCGATCCGCAGCCCTTTCATACCGATGCCGAAGCGGCGCAGGCGAGTTTTTTCAAAGGCCTCGCGGCAAGCGGATGGCATACGGCGGCAGTGACGATGCGTTTGCTGGTTGCAAGCGTGCCGCTGGCTGGTGGGCTGATCGGTGCTGGCAGCGAGATCAGCTGGCCACAGGCCGTGCGCCCGGGCGACAGATTGCGCGTGACGACGACGGTGAAGGAGCTTACCGCTTCCAAGTCCCGGCCTGAGCGGGGCATGGCGCTGCTGGAAAGCGAAACCTGCAATCAGCACGGCGCCGTGTGCCAGCGCAGCTTGGCCCGGGTGCTGGTGTTTCGCCGCGAGCCTGGCTAGGGCGCAACCGGATTCGGGGCGATCGATGATCGCCCCGTTTGCGCTTCAGCGACGCTCCTTCAGGGTTTCGAAGGCTTGGACGCGCTTGATCAGGCTGTGCTTGCTGGCGGAACTGGCACTGTTGAACAGGAACGAGAAGTCCGAGGCCAGCGAGCTGCTGCCGGCAATCGTCGCGTACTGATGGCACTGGTTGCAGTCATCACCCTGCACATAGGTTTCCAGGGTGGTGTTGGCCACCGGCACGTTGCCCTGGCTGATGTACGCCCCGTACGACAACGGCACCGGTGCGTTGGCGCCTGGTTCCGGGCTGGGCGGGGTGGGCGCGAGGGTCCAAAGCACGTTGATCAGTTTGTAATACTGGAACACCGACTTGCCCTGGCTGTGCTGCGCGAAGTTGGTTTGCACTGCACCGTTGAGCGCTTGCAGGTCGCTGGGCACAGGATGCTCGCGAGTGGTCTGCACTGGCTGGTCACGTGGGAACAGATCGGTGCAGTCCCGGTCAGGGTGGTGTTGCTTGCACTGGATACGAGGCTCGTTCGGTTGACACTCAGGGCCGCTGCCGCAGTCCGGGTTGTTGAAGGCGAAGCCGTTCGGTGGGGTTTGTTGCGGCGGTACCTGACCCGGCTCGGGTACGTTGTCGACCTGCTCGAAGGTGGTCCAGATGAAGTTCGGCGAAGCCTGGGTCTTGTTGATGATATGCAGGCCCACCAGTCCCACCACTTCCTGGTTGCACACTAGCGTGTCAGGGCGCTTGAGCCAGGCGACAGTGGTCAGGTAGCGCCCGTACAGTTCGGGTTTGCCGGTCAGTATGCGCCAGGCGGCCTTGAGTTCGATGGCGCCGAGTTGTTCCTGCGGCACCGGGGATGGCGGTAGCGAGCGCATCGGTTCGCCAATGGGCAGCGACAGCCCTTCCGGCGTATTGCCGTCGGCGTTTTGCGCGACCTTCAACTGGTTGGCGGCGTCATACAGCCCCTTGCCGACGATATAGTCGAACTCGGCCTTGCCCACCTTGCGTTCAAAGAACACCAGGTTGCCCGCCTGGTCGGTCAACCAGCCACCGGACGCCTCCATGACCGGGTCCGGAATGGACGCGAGCGTCCCGCTGGACAGGTGGAAACCGTGCACGGCATTGATCGCGCCTTCGGATGTGGCGTTCATGAACTTTCGGGCACCCACCTTGAGGGCCTTGAGGCTGCCCTGGGTGCTACAACCGGACGGCACCAGGGTTTGCACGCCCCAACCGCTGGGCTTGGGCGCGCCGGGCAGGAAGATATCGTTGGCGTCTTTGTAGCTGGCCCATACCGGCGCCACGCTCATGGGTTGCCCAGGTTCGGAGGGCACACCGAACTGCGCCAGGGTACTGTTCATGTCGGGTTCACCGGCCAGGCTGGCAGTGGCTGGCCAGCCGGGGTTCACCGGCCAGTTCAGGGCAATGAACAGCTGCCAGGCAAAACAGTTCATGAATGCCTGGTTGCTGGCATTGAAGTTGTTGACCGGCAGAAATCCGCCGCTGGCCGGGTTGAATACCAACTGTTGCTGTACACAGGCATCGGCGTCCGACATTGGCGCCGCCGTGGCGGCTGGCAGGGTCGACAGGCACAGCAGCATGCCGCTTAGCAGCGACAGAAGGCACAAGCGTAACCTGGACATCATTGCGCTCCTTGCAAGCAGGGAAGCCGCACCCGAAGGTGCGGCGATAGTGGGCGTGCTTCAGGCACCTGGCACCAGCGCCAAGCCGGATTCCCACGGGTGGTCTGCTGCGCTCACGTTCCCGTCTTCGCCCGGATTGAGGGCACGCACCGTCACCAGGCCGGGGGCGGCGCTGGGGCTGACCGTGATGGTCACGACGTAGGCCTGGGTGCCGCCCGCATTGGTCTGCCCGGGAATGGCCGAGGCGTCAGGCAGGAACTGGGTGACCTGCGCGCTGATGCCAGGGTTGGAGAACTGCACCCTGGCACTCTGCGCCGTGGTGTTCGGGTCGGCGCCTTGTACCACCAGCACGAACTGGTTGCTGCTGCCCGGCGCAAGCCAGGCCGGCAGGTCGGTGGGTGACTGGCCGTAGAACAGGTCCAGCGGCAGCAACTGCACCGGCCAGGGCTGCAGGCCCGTCACCCGCTCCTGCACGCAGGGGAAGGATGGAGGGGTGGTGGCGGGCGGTAGAGCACTGACGCTCAGGCCCACCAGCAGTTGTTGGGCGATGACCCACACATAGTCGACCGGTTGCTTGTTGATCGTGATTTCGTTGATCGAGAAGCCTGCGCTTTCCGGCACTTCGAACACGGCCTGGAGGATTTGGTCGGAGCCGTTGGCGGCCGACTTGGCAGTGCCGCGCGTAACCCGCCAATACTGGCTCACATCCTGGCCTTGCGGGCCTTTCCAGGTGCTGAAGTCGGTGGGTTGCTGCAGGTACAGGCCAATCGGATTGGTCAGTGACAAGCGGTTGTTCACTGCCTTGGAATTGGCCATGAAACCGATGTGCGGGTCGGAGTTGCGATAGTTCTGCCCATACTGGGCGCAGCAGATCAGCGACTGGGCGTTCTGGCTGCTGGTCACCGGGCGCAGGATGGTAGCGGCGGCGGCCAGGTACACCTCGGCGCTGAGGGTGTTGGGGCCGGAGGTCAAGTGCATGGCCCCGCCAAACTGGCCGGGCACACAGGCCGTGCCGGCATTCCACTTGTTCACCGTGTCATAGGCCGGCAGGCCGGTGGTGGGGTCGATGACCGGGTCGCCAGCCTTGCCGGTCGGGCAATCGACGGTGTAGCGCAGGTACAGGTCTTCGAGCTGCACGTTGGGGTCGATGTATTCACGGTACAGGCCCAGCACGGCGTTCGGGTCGATGCGCCACATGGCCAGGTAGTACGCCGGGTTTTCGCAGGTGAAGGTAATCTTGCGCATGTTGCCGTTGGCGTCGCGCACGATCGACCACTCGCAGTATTCATCAAGCCAGCCGCGTGGGCCGGAGGGTGAGAACGCGGTGTACTTGCCGTTCCAGTCGATGCTGGGGCAGCGTTTGGCCGGCAGTTGCAGCAGGGTGCCTTTGTTGTCCGGGTCGTACAGCGTGTAGAGGGTGTCGTTGAGGGTGATCTGGCCGTAGTCGGCCAGCTCCATTACCTGTTGCAGGGTCATGGCTTTGCCGCCCAGTTGGGGAACGACCGCCGCACCGTTGTTGTAGAAGAACGTCCACAGCCGGTTGGGGAAGGGCGCCCAGGTGATCGCCGGCACAACCACATCACCGAAACCTTCCACCAGCGGGTTGTAGTAGCCCGAGCGTGGGGCGTCGTACAGGCTCGACCACGGGTTGCCGATGATGGACGATTCGGTCCAGCCGGTGAGGTAGTTGTTCCAGTCGCTCTCGAACTGCGGCAGCTGGTCTTCCAGGCCCAGCTTGTTGTAGTCCTCGGGCGCTTGTTCGGCGGGAGAGGTGAACTGGTTGAAGGGCGTGCTCATGTCGGTTCTCCAGGTGCGGGTGAGGTGGAAACGGAGCAGCAGCCGGCGACCGGAGGTGGGCCGGCGAGGGTTTGGCGTGGGTCGTCCCACACCAGTTGGGCGATGAAACCGGGCAGGTGGGTGTATTCGTCAGGCGTCAGCACGCGGCCACTGTCGGGATGGGTCACCAGCAGCGACACCTGCACCGCATCGGCAGGGCCAAGGCCCAGCGCAGCGGCGTTGCGGGCCGCATTCAATGCGCGCGACACGCCATGCCTGATACAGCGGCCCTTGTCGTCCTCCAGGCCCATGCCGATGCGGCTGAAGCGCCCCACGTAGTGAGGGTTGTCGGCGCTGACGTGTAGTGCGGTGGCGTCGGGCTGATCGAGAAACACGTCGATCAGATAGGTGTCGTGGGTGCAGCGCACATGATCGAACACCACCCACGGGCCGGGCCCTGCAGCGCCATTTGCCACGGTGCCGGCCACTGCGCCGTGCTCGCAACAGGCGTGGCGAGTCGGCTTGCGCGTGCCAAATTGTGGCGCCACCGGCACGCCGTAGTCGTAGCCGATATGCCGGCTGTCCTGGGCCATGTCGCCCAGCGTGGTGTAGCGCCAGGCGTCGGCGCTGGTAAAGGTGACCTGCGTGGCGTCGCGGCCTGAAAATGGCTGCAACAGGCACTGCGTGGTGAATTGCGCCCCCGGATTGGCCCTGATCCAGACCTCGAGCATGCGGTCGATATTGGCGTGATAGGAGCAGAACACCGGGTCGAAGGCGGTGTAGGCGTTGTCGGCCATGTCGCCGCCGATCCAGCCGTGATAGTTGTCGTGGGGTTGCTCGTACAGGCCGTCGAAATTGAGCGCACGATTGGGGTAGAGGCGGTCTTCCTGGGGCGGGTCGAACACCGGAATGTTGGCCCAGGGATAGCCGGGTACACCCTGTGGCTGGCTGAAGGTAGTGAACTTCAGGGCGTCCACCACCTGTTGCTGGAAAACCCGGCTCATGCCGTACAAGCGGGTGCGCTCCAGGCGCGATTCTTCACCACGGGTGTAGAACAGCGGATTGCGCTGCACATAGCGGCAGTCCGGTTCATTGGCCGCGCCACTGGCGCAAGCCTTGGACCGCCCGTCTTTGGCCGCTGCGTAACGCAGCGGGTTGCGCCGGGTCTCGCCGCTGTGCGGATGCACGTATGTTTCGTCGAGAAAGGCCTGGGGCAGGCCGGCCTGTGGGCTGCCGTCTACGCTGGCATCTTCGGCCATCCAGTCCCAGTAGGGGATGGCGCAGTCGATCAGTTGTTCCAGGTACAACAGGTACGCCCGGTGCCACAGGGCGAACGCCTCCTGGTAATGCAGGCACCAGTTGGTATGGATGTAGGCGTAGCGTTGCCACGGCGAACCGCTGTCGGGGTCGCCCACCTGCATCACGTCATCCAGGCGGGCGCGGTACAGGTTGAGTTCCTCGAGGCTCAGTGCGCGGATGTCCTGCCGTACCCGCTTGACCGGGTGCGGCAGGTCTGGCGGCGGAATACGCTCGGCCACATCGAAGGGCGAACTGGCGTCGAGACGCCAGCCCTGGTTGACCCACAAGCGGAAGGTTTCCAGCGCATCGATGGGCCAGAACTGCTGCTGGTCGAGGGTCAGCGGCATGTTGCGCGAGGCCAGGTGCTGGTAGATGGTTTCTGACCAGGCCTTGACCGACGCCGGGTCGTCCAGGTAGACGAAATAGCCGTTCATGCAGCCGATCCAGGAGGCTGACACGGCCGCCCGCTGCGCGGCAGGAATCCAGTAGGGGGCGGTAAAAAGGTTGTATATGTCCGCCGTCCACGTCGGTTTAGCAATGATCATGAGGTCCCTCTCCTGCGCCCTGGAGGCCAGATCTGGCCGGGCTGCTAAGCTGAGTTGATGTTAGAGGGCCAGCGCGCAGGGAATCGTGCAACTTGGCGCGTCCGTGCGGCGGATTCATTGCATTTTTTCAAGGAAGACACGGGAAAAATGACAGACGCCATGGATCTGAAGATTCTGGGAAAGCTGCAAAAGGATTGCTGCCAGAATCTGGATTTGCTCAGTGACAGCATCGGGCTGTCTTCCACCAGTTGCTACCGGCGGATCCGGCGCCTGGAAAGCGCCGGCATCATCAAGGCCAAGGTCGCGATACTGGACGAGCGCAAGCTGGGCATTCAGGTGACGGCCTTTTTTCTGGTCAAGCTGGACCGCGACAGCAACGACATCGACCGCAAGATGCAGCACATCCTGGCCAGCCACCCGGAGATCCAGGACTGCTACCTGATGACCGGCGAGTTCGATTTCGTCATGGTGGCCAAGTTTCGTGACGCCACCGAATACACCGACTACATCTACCGGTTTCTCGACACCTACCGGGAAATTCCGATTCGTACCTATTCATCGACCTTGGTGGTACGGACGGTGAAGAAGTCCTATGAGTTGCCGTTGGCGGGAGGGTGGCAGCACGCCGTCGATATCTGAAGGTCAGGGGGGGGGGCGACAAAGGCCCATAGGGCAAGCACTGATGCAGCTCGACAGGCCATTTAAGAGGTGCCTGCTGGCTCCTCGCGCTCAGAGGTACATCCTTTGGCCTGCCGAAGCTCGATCCGCGTTCAATTTCGGCGCCTGATCAAATTCCCGGCTCGGCATTGTGACAAGCGAAGGCTGTGCGGGAATCTGCAATGTCGCTACCCTTGGGCCCTTACGCCCAGCTCAAGAATTATCCACTGTGAAGAAAATAGTTCGGGTTGATGACCTTCAGGTCTTCGTCACCACAGCCTCTGCAGGAAGTTTCTCGGCAGCGGCCAGGTTGCTGGATATCTCGCCAGCACTGGCCAGCGGGGCCGTCCAGCGTCTGGAGGGCAGCCTGGGCGCCAGGCTGTTCGTGCGCTCCACGCGGCGTTTGCGCCTATCGGACGATGGCGAGCGATACCTGGCCCATGCTCGCCAGGCCCTGGAGGCTCTGGGTAACGGTGAGGTTGCCCTGACCGAGGGGCGCGATGAAATCGCCGGCGTGCTGCGCCTGTCCATGCCTTCGGATATCGGCAGAAATGTGCTCCTGCCCTGGCTTGACGAGTTCCAGCAATCGCATCCCAGGTTGCTGCTGCAACTGCGGGTCAGCGATCAGGTGGCTGACCTTGTCGGCCAGCAACTGGACGCGAGTATCCGATACGGCCAGCTTGCCGATTCCAGCCTTGTCTCGCTGATGCTCGCTGCGAAAAATCGCCGAACGGTGTGCGCTTCACCCGGCTATATCGCTCGACATGGCGCGCCAGCCACCCTGGAAGACCTGGCCAGGCACAACTGCCTGCGCTATGTGATGGGCGAACAGACCTACGAGCGATGGAGCTTCGATACGCACGACGGACTCAGGACCATCCCCGTGACCGGTGATCGCGTCAGCGACGACGCCGATATCGTAAGGCGCTGGGGCGTTGCAGGATTTGGCATCGTCTACAAATCCAGGCTGGACGTTCTGGCGGACCTGCGCGCAGGGCGCCTGATCGAGCTGTTCCCTGGTGATTACGGTCAACCCGCGCCCTTGCAGCTGGTGTGCGCTCACCGAACATCGCTCACGCCCGCTGTCCAGGCGCTGAGGGCGTTCCTGGCGGAGCGTTTCGAGCAACTCCTGGCGGGTAACGGAGGAGGATGACGGGGCTGGTGGCCCCGTCACGCCATGGCGCCGTGTCAATACGTCCGGGCGGGCCCGGCGTCGACTTTCACCCGCATCAGGCTGTAGGGCTTCACGCGTTTGTCTTGCCCGTCGTTGAAGCCTGCCGACCGATGCAGTTGGTTGGCGGTGAAGTAAAGGTATCCATCCGGGCCGATGGACAAGGTATCCGGCCAAAGCACCCGGGAATCCTCGACCAGGGTCTCCCAGCTGCCATCGGCGTGGCGTTTGCGAATAGCGTTATGTTCGTAATCGCCAGCATAGACAGCGCCATTGGCATCGGCTTCAAGTCCGTCCGAAGCACCTTTCTCACCCAGGTCGACAACCGCTTGTTCAAGCTCGGCGTCGCTTATTGAAGGATCGCGCAACAACTGCGTGGGCACTGAGTAAAGATGTCGACTCGACAACGGGCAGAAATAGAGGGTCTGGCCGTCGCTGGAAAGTGCGATACCGTCGGAAGCCACGGTCAACAGACCAGCCTCACCTCTGGCGTTACGCGTGACCAGTGCCGGTTTGCCTTCCACGACCGGAACGAATGCAGGGTCCGCCGAAGTGGACTTGGCGCCGCTCAGGCGCCGTACGGCATTGCCGCTGGCAAGATCGACGACAATGATCCCGCCCGGGCCGCTGACCGAAGAGTCCGTGACATAGGCCGTACCTTCACCACCCACCCGAAAATCGAAGCGGACATCGTTCACATAGGTGCTCGGCAGGATGACCGACCCGGGGAATACCACCGTTTTCACAGGCTTGTTGGTGGCCAGGTCGATGGCGACCAGTTTCGCGCCGCCCCGTGTGGGTTGGGCGAACTTCGGCGCAGCCGTGTCGAGAACCCAGACACGGCCTTTGCCGTCGGCAACCACGCTTTGCACACTGATGAAGTTTTTTGCCGGATGCGCAAGATCAGCCACATTGGTCTGCAGGTCAGGGTAGGGCACCAGTCGCCCTTGAGCGATTTCTGCCACTGTATACGGAACGTCATCACCCCACCTCGGGAAGTTCACGAATATCCGCCCCGTTTCGCTCACCGTCACGCCGGTCGGCATCGCCCCGTTGAAGGTGTAGACGCGTTCGAGGCGTGCCCCGGTGCCGCTGGCACTGTCGGCGAGCGCCACACCATTGAGAGTGACGGCCAGTGCCAGGCCAGCCATCTTGAACCATGCGTTCATTGTCCAGTCCTTGTGTGGATGAATGATCAGAAGCCTTCCAGGACAATCTTGCCTTTCGCCTTGCCGCTTTCGATCAGCGCGTGGGCCCGTTTGAGGTTGCTGGCACTGATGCTGCCGAAATGTTCGCCAACGGTAGTGCGGATAACCCCGTCGTCGATCAGTGACGATATCTTTTCCAGCAGTTGGTGCTGCTTGATCATGTCTTCGGTCTGGTACAGCGAGCGGGTGAACATCAGCTCCCAATGCACCGACAGCGACTTGCGCTTGAACGGCACCACATCCAGCTGCGCCGGGTCGTCGATCAGCGCGAGCTTGCCTTGCGGGCGCAATACTTCGACGATCTGCGCCAGGTAGCTGTCGGTGTGGGTCAGGCTTATCACGTAGTCCACCGGGTGCAGCCCGAGTTGCTGCAGTTGCGGGGCGATGGCTGCCGAATGGTCGATGACGTGATGCGCGCCGAGCTCAGTGACCCATGCCTGGGTTTCAGGGCGCGAAGCGCTGCCGATCACCTGGAGCTGGGTGAGCTTGCTGGCGAGCTGCAGCAGGATCGAGCCGACACCGCCGCTGGCGCCGATGATCAGCAGGCTCTGACCGGCACCGCCATTTTCCTCTACACCCAGGCGGTCGAACAGCAGCTCCCAGGCCGTGATCGAGGTCAGTGGCAAGGCGGCGGCGCTGGCGTTGTCCAGCGTACGCGGCTTGTGCCCGACGATGCGCTCGTCGACCAGGTGAAACTCGCTGTAGGTACCAGGGCGATCGATTGCGCCGGCATAGAACACTTCGTCGCCAGGCTGGAACAACGATACCTCGGCGCCGACTTCGCGAACGATACCCACTGCATCCCAACCCAACACTTGAGGGCGGTCGCCGCCACGGCTGGCTCTGACCTTGGTGTCGACCGGGTTGACCGCGATGGCCTTGACTTCGACCAGCAGATCCCTGGCGCCCGGCGTCGGCTTGGGCAGTTCGTGCTCGAACAGCGACTGCGAGTCTTCAATCGGAAGGCCTGGGATGTCGTAGACGATGGCTTTCATTCGGAGGTGTCCTTGCAGGTGAGAAGTGGTGACAGGCTAGCCGTTGGGCGTTTTCTGAAAAACAAGGTGATTGCCGGAAGACTTTCCGCGTTTTGCTGAAAATCTGAATGCTGGCGCCCGCGTTGATTCGCAGCGTCCAGGCCTCTGGTTCGGGCTCGCTGTGCTGCTGGGGACATGTGAGGCGGCATCCAGTTGATACTGTCGCCAGCCGCGTGCGTTATCACCTTTCGGGATGGTAGCCACCAATGGCCATCGCAGCTCTTAGGGCCGCCAGGTGAGTCAAGCCCTGCGGAAGGTTGCCCAGATACTGCCCCGTCTGCGGATCGACCATCTCCGAGTAGATGCCTACCCCGTGGGCTAGCCCTTTCAAAGCGTCTGAATAGGTGGCCACCGCGCGCTCCTGGTCACCCAGAATGGCCCAGGCTTCGATCAACCAGAAAGTGCAGGCCAGGAAGCAACCTTCCTCTCCCTGTGCATCGGTGTAGCGATAGTGGAAAGCGCCGGCTTTGAGATCATGGTCGAGGGCGTCCAGCGTGCTGCGTAGACGTTTCTTGCTGGGGTAGCCGAACCTGACGGCCAATGCCAGCGAGGCATCCAGCCGCGCGCTGTGTGGATGGAAAACATAGGCCTGGCGTTCCTCATTCCAGCAGTGCACCTCAATCCATTCCTGGATACGCTGCCGCTCGCGATCCCAGCGTTCCCGGCAGGTGGTGGGAAGATGGCCTCCATCTGCCAGTTCGATGGCTCGGCTCAAGGCTTGCCAGCAACTGATCTTGGACATCGTGTAGTGCTGCTTTTCCGGCAATTCCCAGATACCGGCGTCCTGCTGGCGCCAACCGTCGGCGCACTGGTCGGCAAGGCCTGAGAGGAGCATGGCGCTCGGGCCATCGAGAATGTTGCCGCTGTCGATGAAGCAGCGCGCTGTTTCGAAGATGTCACCGAACACCCCGTGTTGAAGTTGGTCGCGGGCGTCGTTGCCGACAACGGGTGGCGAGTTCTTGTAGCCAGGCAGAGCGACCGGGCGCAGGCAATCACCGATTGCACCGTCGAGGGTATAGAACACCCGCGGCCCATGTTCATCCAGCCGGCGCAATAGCCAGGTAAAAGCAGCCTTGGCTTCTGGCTGAGCGCCGATGCCCAGAAATGCTTCGATGGTGTAGCCGGCATCGCGTATCCAGGCGAAGCGGTAGTCGTAGTTCTTGCCGCCGCCAATCCGTTCGGGAAGGGACGAGGTCGCTGCCGCCATGATCGAACCACTCGGAGAGGACAGCAGCAGTTTGAGGGCCAGCGCATTTCGGATGACCTGGGCCTGATACGGGCCGTCGTAGAGCAGCCCCCTTGACCATTGGCACCACTCCCGATGCGAGCCGTCGATGCGTTCATCGATCAGGGCCAATGGCGGTACCACCAGCGGCTCATCACGCCCCGCGATGATTGCGACCACCGAGCGTTGTCCCGCAGCAAGGCGAAGTACAGCACGGACGCCCATGTCGTCCTTGCGTTGGATGTGCACATGATGGTCGTGCAGGAACATGCCGAGTATTCGGCCCGCATGAAAAACGCAGGCATTGTCATTCGGTGCCACGTAGGGGCTTACCGTGTCGGCTTGGGTTCCGAAGTCGACGGCGATCTCGAAGTCGACCCTACCCTCGATACCTTCGATGCGCCTGGCAAGTTCGGCCCAGGGCAAACGCCCGGCAGGGCCGCTGTTCAAGGACTCGGTCAGCCGCGCACGACCGTCGTCGGTCGTGAAGAGTGTCTCGAGGACGTTGCTGCCTGGCAGGTAGCGCCGCTCAGCAACGAACGGCTGGTTGGGGGTAATGGAAAAGTAGCCTCCTGTTTGCGGAGCCAGCAGCTTGTCGAACAGGGGTGGTGAGTCCATGTGCGGCACACACCACCAGTCGATGGAACCGTCCAGACCAGTCAGTGCCACAGAGCGCCCATCGCCGAGCGCAGCATACTGCTCCAGGGGCAACCATCCACCCTCATCTCGCTGAGCTGCACCCTGTTGAGTCTCTACCGGTTCTCTTTCCATCGGTGTGCCTTCGATATCACCTGTTCTGATTCCGACACGGCTATCCGGCGTCTGGTTCGCCTTGTGTGAGCGCTGCGCAAATAGAGGAAAATGAACTTTGTCCGCGCTCGGGCTTCCCTTGTTCAAAGGCTGAAATTCCGGAGCGCAAGATGAAGAAAGAGAGGGACAGGCAGAAGGCAGGCGCGCAGACGAAGCCGCATGGGGAAGAGGAACGAGACAACGATGCCCATCGTCCGGATGGATCCACGGGTACAGCCCATGATTCGACAGCGCAGAAAACGGCCCGTGATCACGTTCAGCACAAACGCTGATACTGCCATGCAAAAAGCGAAGGCTCGCCAGCACGGCGAGCCTTTCGCCAAGGATCGTCGCTAAAGGATCGGTTTGCCGCCAGTCACTGCGTAACGTGAACCACTGATGTAACTGGCCTCGTCGGAGCCCAGCAGCACGTAGATCGGCGCGACTTCGACCGGCTGCCCCGGTCGCCCCATCGGATAGCTGGAGCCAAAGTTCCTGACGGCCTCGTCCGGCATGGTTGCCGGAATCAAAGGCGTCCAGATAGGGCCTGGCGCGACGCTGTTGACCCGAATGCCTTTCTTGCCAAGCAGTTGAGCCAGGCCAGCAGTGAAGTTGGCAATGGCCCCTTTGGTCGCGGCATAGGCCAGCAGGCTGGGGGACGGATCGTCGGAATTGACCGAGCTCGTATTGATGATCGAACTGCCCTTGGGCATGGAAGGCAGTGCCGCCTGGCAGATACGGAAGATGGCGGTGATATTGGTATCGAAGGTCTTCACCCATTCATCATCATCAATCTCTTCCAGGGACTCATGGGCCATCTGAAACGCCGCGTTGTTGACCAGGATGTCGATACGCCCGAACTGGCTCACTGTCTTTTCGACGATGTCGTAGCAGTGCTGTTTCTGCGCCAGGTCTCCGGGTAAAAGCAGGCATTGACGGCCTGCGGCTTCGACCCAGCGTGCGGTTTCTTGCGCGTCTTCATGTTCATTCAGATAAGCGATGGCGACGTCGGCACCTTCACGGGCATAGGCAATCGCTACGGCCCGTCCGATGCCGCTGTCTGCTCCGGTAATCAGTGCAATCTTGCCTTCGAGGCGATTGTGGCCGGTGTACGACTGCTCACCACAATCCGGGTGGGGCTCCATCTTGCGCTGTGAGCCAGGGACACTCTGAGGCTGAGAAGGAAACGGCGGGGTAGGGAAGTCTCGCATGGTAGAAGCTCCTGCAGTTGAGAACATTCATACCGGTTCGAGAGGCCTGGCCCCGGCGTGTTGGTTTCAATCTGCAGTTGGTACGACGAGCGGTGCGGGACATCATTGCAACAGAATTCCACGCCCCATCGCCTGTTCTACCTCACCCAGGTCCAAACTCATCCCGTAGCTCGGAGGCCAATCCTCATAACCCTGGATGTTCAGCATGGGCACAACACGCTTCGCCTTACGAGACTGCAGGCACGTCGTACATGCCTGTCGCTGCCGCCATCAGCGTATCCGCGCGCGGGCAGGCGTCAGCGCCAGGCGAGCGCTGCCATCGCCATGCTGATTCAAAGAATCTTGTGTTGTGCTATGGGACCGCGACGAAGGCGGCGATAATGGGGGCGATTCCCAGGGGCCATGCCATGCTGATCATCTCCAATAACGTACATCTGCCAGATGCCGAAATCGAACTGAGCTACATTCGCGCGCAGGGCGCGGGTGGGCAGAATGTCAACAAAGTGTCCAGCGCTGTGCACCTGCGCTTCGACATCCCGGCCTCATCCTTGCCCGAGTTCTACAAGGAGCGGCTGCTGGCGCTGCGTGACAGTCGCATCACCGGCGACGGCGTGTTGATCATCAAGGCGCAGCAGTACCGCACCCAGGAACAGAACCGTGCTGACGCACTGGCGCGTCTTGCCGAGTTGATCATCGCTGCCGGCAAGACCGAGAAGAAACGCCGCCCCACCAAATCGACCCTCGGCTCGAAGACCCGCCGCCTCGAGGGGAAAGCCAGGCGCAGCACGGTCAAGGCGGGGCGGGGGAAGGTGGATTTCTAGTGCTTGTAGGAGCGGCCTGTAGGCGCGCAGACACCCGCGCCGTTGCTTGACCGGGTACATGGCTTCCTCAGCGCATTTCAGCCACGTTTCAGTGGTGCTCGCGTGCTCAGGCGCAATCGCAAAGCCAATGCTCGGTAGTGATGGCCTTTTGCAATCAACGAAATCCCTCTAGAATCCGCATCGACTTCATGTGAAGCAACTTATTGATCTTGCAAGGAAGATGAAATGCGATTTGTAAAATTCCTGGGGCTTGCCTTGGCTGTCAGCCTCGGTGGATGCGCGAGCTTCACCAAGGATGAGGTAGCGCCTGTGGAACTGCCGTCGATGGCCAGCTACGCGAACAAGCCGAACGTCTATGTGGATTTTGACTTTTTTCAGGGCGATCCCAGTAGCGCTAATGAAGTACCGCAAGCTCGAGACATGTTTAAACCAGAGCTCAAGCGTGCGTTCATCGAATCAGGCCTTTTTGGCCATGTGACCTTTGATGAGTTCGAGAAGCAACCTGGCGATTACAACCTTCGACTCAAGGTCTACAACCATGCGCCTGGTGGTGGGCAGATGGTGCTCGCCTTCATCAGTGGTTTCACGTTCACGATCATCCCGGCATTGGCAACAGACCAATACACCATGAGCCTGGAAACCTTGGACGACCGTGGTCAGTCGCTTGGCAAGAGCAGCAACCATGACGCGATCAATACGTGGATGGGAATCTGGTTCCTGCCACTCGTAGGTAACACCCCGAAAGCAGCGGTTACCGATACTTTCAATCGGCAGGTGAATGCACTGCTGAAGGACTGGTTCGAGAGCAATCGCCTGAAGTATTCCGCTGTCGATACACCTGTCCCACGCAGCTGAGGCGTTGAGAAATGAGCCGCGACTGCGGCTCTATTTCCGTGTTTATTTCAAGGCCTGGATGAACTGCGGGTCGGTATAAAGGGTCTTGAGCAGGTTTTGCAGCATCGGGTTGTAGTTGTTCGCTGCAGCGGGTATGGCGATCGGGCCGAAAAAGCTGCTGTTCCAGTCCTGCTGCACCTGTTTCGTGGTTTCATACAACACCACATCGCCCTTGCGCACAGTGAAGTGAGCGGCCAGCTCACCATGGCCGTTGGCTACACCAGAATTGAGTTGACTCTTGATCAATTGGATTTGTAGCTGTCGATCGGCGCGCGGATCAAGCAGGCCGGCATGACGGAGTTCGTCATTGATCGCGGCTTGAATGTGCAGGGGAACGCTACCTTCGGGTGAAGATATCGGGTTCAGGCGAACCATGAGCGAGTCCTGGCCGGCGTCAGCTGCAACCTGGGCCTCTTGCACCGGCTGCAGTGGCGCATTCTGCTTGAGCTGTTGAACGTTCTGGAAGTTGGGCTCATAACGGGCCATGGTCACACCACACCCCTGCAGTAACAGAGCACAGAGGGGGAGGGTCAGGTAGCGCTTCTTCACGGCAGGTCCTTGCGTGAGGGGGAGAAAGCACGATTATCAATTGGTGGCCTTGTGCTATCAAGTCTTGACAGGCAAATGACTGCACGGAACGGCCGGAACGATACACGTCAGTAAAACCCGGCTGCCCTCACGAGCGGTTTCAAGTAGATAAAATGCGCCGTAGAGCGGACGGTTGCGCATGACAGCTTTCGACCCCTAGCGGGCTGTTCTAGTGTTTGGCTCAAGATCTTCGTTGCCGATGAGATCGAGCGCCGCCCGCGCGGCGCTCGGTCTCACAGGCGCTACATCCCCCAAGGCGAACAGTTATCCAGGCTCACAGCACCTGGAACCCGTGGGTACCATCACGCTCGAGTTGGGCAATCAGCCCAAATTCCCAATCCAGATACCCCTGCATCGCCTCGCGGGGATTGTCCGTGCCCTCGTACGGGCGCCGGTAGCGATCGCTGCGTGGAACGGCAAGCCGCGTTTCGCCGGTTTCCAGCGGTTGCCCGGCATCGATCCAGCGTGTGGTACCACCTTCGAGCACATACACCGGGGTACGCGTCAGGGCCTGCAGATCGCGCGCGGCAAAGCGCGCCAACAGGCTGCTGCCACAGGTCAGCACGAAGCGGCTGGCCTGGGGCAGGCGTTCCAGCACTTGCCCCAGCTGGGCGCGGATTGCCCAGTGCGCGCCGGGGATATGGCGCTTGACATAGTTGGCGCTGGTGGTGAAGTCGAGCAACACGGTGCCGCCTTCCTCCAGCCAGTTGGCCAATTGTTCGACACTGATCGTGCTGGCTGCGGGCAATTCCGGCAGCGCTGGCTGCCATTCGCCAGTCGCGCTGAAGTCCGCCGCGACCAGGCCATCGAGCACCGCCACTTGCCAGCCCATCTGTGCCAGCCACGAGGCGCTCATGTTGGCGCGTACACCGTCGTCATCCACCAGCACGATGCGCGCCCCGCGCACGCTTGCCACATGGTCGGTTTCCTGCACCAGCTGACCACCCGGTACCGAGCGGCTGCCAGGCAGGTGCCCGGTGCTGTATTCCTCGGGCGTGCGCACGTCGAACAGGTAGGTGGTGCGGTCGGCTTCGGCCTGCCATTGCGCCAGCCCGGCGCGGTCCAGGCGCAGGACCCCGGCACGGTCGGCCACTGTTCGAGCCTGGCGCGCCGCATTGGCACGGGTGCCGGCGCCGACTGCGCTGAACCGCCGCTGCTGCCCGTGGGCCAGTTGCTGGCCGGCCAGGGTCCAGCCGATGGTGCCGTTGCGCAGGGCTGCCACCGGGTTGGGGATGCCGGCGTTGACCAGTGACTGGGTACCGATGATGCTGCGGGTACGCCCGGCACAGTTGACGATCACCTGGGTGTTCGGGTCCGGCGCCAGTTCGGCCACGCGCAGCACCAGTTCGGCGCCGGGCACGCTGATGCCGCCTGGAATGCTCATGGTCTGGTATTCGTCGAAACGGCGGGCATCCAGCACTACCACGTCAGCTTTTTCATCCAGCAACGCCTGCACCTGCTCGGCGGCCAGCGACGGCGTGTGGCGCACGCTCTCTACCAGTTCGCCAAAGGCCTTGCTGGGCACGTTGACGTCGCGGAACAGCTCGCCGCCGGCGGCGCGCCAGCCGGCAAGGCCGCCTTCGAGGATGGCGACGTCGCTGTAGCCCAGCGCCAACAGGCGTTGTGCGGCCACGGCGGCGAGGCCTTCGCCATTGTCGTAGACGGTGATGGCGGTGTCTGCCCGCGGCACCCGGGCGAGCACCTCCAGCTCCAGTTTCGACAGCGGAATGTTGGCGGCGAAGAGTGGGTGGTCCTGGGCGAACGGGTCTTCTTCGCGTACGTCGATCAGAGCCAGTTCCTCCCGCGCCAGCAGGGCGTGGCGGATGTCGTGGTAGTGGCGGGTGGTGACGGTGCTCATCGGTCAGGGTTCTCGCTGGACAGGTCCCAGATGTTGGGCAGGTGGGTGTTGGAGTAGCCGGAAATGAACGGTTTCTCGCTGCCGTCCACGGCGTATACGGCGCGCTTGACCGCGCCGATGTTGCCGCCGTAGAGGTGGATGCTGATCGAAACCTGGTCGCTGAAGGCATTGCTGACTTGATGAATGTCGCCGATACGCGGCGACACCGCTTCCACCTGGCCGGGCGCCAGGCGCACCGCCGCGCCCTCGGGCCGCAGCGCGCCCTGTGCGTCGCGGGCGAAGCCCTGGGCGAGCTCGGCGCCGCGCAGCATGCCAATCAGGCCCCAGACCCGGTGGTCGTGGATGGGGGTCTGTTGCCCGGGGCCCCAGACAAAGCTCACCACTGAAAAGCGTTGGCGAGAATCGCAATGCAACAGGTACTGCTGGTAACGCTGCGGATCGGGCTGGGCAAGGTCGTCCGGCAACCAGTCGTCCTGGGCGACCAGTTCGGCCAGCAGTTGCTGGCCATGGTCAAGCAGGGTGGCTTCGTCAGGTTGCTGGTCGAGCAACGCGGCGAAGCGGTCGATGAAATGACGCAAGCGCTCCGGGCGCAGGTTCTGGGTCATGGGTCAGGCTCGGCTTTCGGGTTTGAAGTAACCCTAGCAAACCTCTTTTCTATTCGCAAAATGCAAAATAATAATAAGCTAATATGCGATAAACGCATTTACACAGGCGCTGTTCTGTTTTGAAATGGGACCGGTCGCAAGCATGAGGTTATGCCTAATGTGCATTTCACAGGCCGACGAACACGCTCTAAATTATAAAAACCGACAAATCAATGCCTTAGGGCTATAAATAAACCCTGGACGAGACCGCACGCGCGGATCGCCTCACATACCCCAGGCGGGTATCCGGAGACGAACGTGCGCTACATCAAACATCTGGCCGCCACGCTGCTGGCCACCACCTTCAGCCTTGCCGCCGCTGCCCAGAGCCTGGTAGTCGGTGACCAGAGCTACAATGCCCGTGCGGTGATGGAAGCGGCCGGCGTGCTCGACAACCTGCCCTATGCCCTGGAGTGGAAGCAGTTCACCGCAGGTTCGCCAGTGGCCGAGGCACTCAACGTCGGCAGCCTCGACATCGGCCTGCTCGGTGATGCGCCGCCGCTATTCCTCGGGGCCCTGGGGGCGCCGATCAAGGTGATCGCAGTCAGCCGCCAGAACCTCGAAGGCGTGGCCATCCTGGCGCGCAAGGATTCGCCGATCCACAGCCTGCAGGACCTGCGTGGCAGGCGCGCGGCGATCTGGAAAGGCTCGTGGAGCCAGCAACTGCTGTTCAGCGCCCTGGACAAGGCGGGTGTGCCTCGCGATGACCTTGAGCTGCGCTACCTCAGTGCCCTGGATGCTTCCCACGCTCTGGATGGCGGTTCGGTGGACGTGATCGCCACCTGGGAGCCTTATGTCACCCAGCAGGAGCGCCAGGGCGCCCGGGTGCTGGCCACCGCCGAAGGGGTGATCCCGGCACAAAGTTTCGTGGTGGCCAACAGCAAGGCCGTGGAGAACAAGCGTGCCCAGATCGCCGACTTCCTGCAGCGCCTGAAAAAGGCCCGCGACTGGGCCCTCGACCACCCGGCCAATACCGAGGCCTACGCCGATGCCTGGGCCCAACGCACCCGCGCCGACCGCGACATCGCCCGTGCCTGGTTCGCCCGCGCACGCACCGACCTGGCGCCGTTGAACCCGCAGGTGATCGTCGACGCGCAGAAGACCGTGGATTTCTTCGCCGGGCTTGGCCTGATCAAGGCCTACCCAGCCGCAGACCTGTTCGACAACTCGTTTGGCGCGGCCTTCCAGGCGGCCGATTCCCGCAGCCATTGAAAGGATTTCCCGTGAGCAAACGACAGATCAAACTCGGCGCCCTGACCATGGGCTGCGGCGGCCCGGGCCGGCATAACCTGTGGCTTGACCCCGAGCTGCCAGCCGACGCCAGCGTCAACATCGACTGGTACATCGACATCGCACGCCAGGCAGAGGCGGCACTGTTCGACCTGATATTCATCGTCGACAGCCAGTTCATCACCCCGGGCTCACCGTCGCACTACCTCAACCGCCTGGAGCCGCTGACCCTGCTCTCGGCGCTTGCGGTCAGTACCCGTCATCTGGGCCTGGTCGGTACGCTCACCACCTCCTACAACGCACCGTTCAACGTCGCCCGCCGGCTGGCCTCGCTGGACCTGATCAGCAAGGGCCGCGCGGGCTGGAACGTGGTCACCAGCGGCGATGCCGGCACCGCCGGCAACTACGGGCTGGATGAGCACTACGACTACGACACCCGCTACGCCCGGGCCGAGGAACATGTGCAGGTGGTGCAAGGCCTGTGGCACTCCTATGAAGACGATGCCTTCCCCCGCGACCGGGCCAGCGGCCGCTTCCTCGACCCGGCGAAGCTGCACGCCCTCGGCCACAAGGGGCAGCACTTCTCGGTGGTCGGGCCGTTGAACATCCAGCGTTCGCCCCAGGGGCAGCCGGTGATTTTCCAGGCCGGCGATTCCGAGCAGGGCCGCGACCTCGGCGCCGCCACCGCCGACGTGGTGTTCACCCATGCCGCCAGCATCGAGCAGGGTCAGGCCTTCTACCGCGACATCAAGGCCCGTGCCGCGCGCCTGGGGCGCGATCCGGAGCAACTGCTGGTGATGCCGGGGGCGGAGATCTATGTGGGCGATAACGACGAGCATGCCCGTGAGATCGAACGCCACTACCACCAGGTCGACCACAGCTTCGAACTGGCGCTGAAGGAGTTCGGGCGCAATTTTGGCTGGCATGATTTCAGCCAGTACGACCTGGATGCGCCGTTCCCCCAGCAAAGCCTGGAATATGCGCGCAGCAGTTTCTTCACCAACGCCAAGCGTATCGCCGACCAGGCGCTGGCCAAGGGCTTCAGCCTGCGCCAGGCGGTCGAGTTCGGCCGTCAGTTGCGGCCGGGCGCTTTCGTGGGCTCAGCTGAAACGGTGGCGGCGAAGATGACTGAGTGGTTCGAGGCGCGGGCGCTGGATGGTTTCAATATCTACATTGGCCATCCGGGACAGTTCCGCCGGTTTACCCAGGAGGTGGTACCGCTGTTGCAGGCGCGCGGGGTTTATCGTACTGCCTATGAAGGGAAAACCTTGCGTGACAGCCTGGGGCTGCCCATCCCGCGCTTCAGCCGGTAGATCGTCGGGGCTGCAAAAACAGCCCCGACTGCCTCAGAAGGTGTAGGTCAGCCGCCCGAAGTAGTACCCCCCGGTGAAGCCATACGGCGAATAAACGCCGTAACCCTTGACCATGGTCTTGCTGCTTGGCGCCTGGCGCTCGGGGTACACATCGAACAGGTTGCGCGCCCCGATCGCCAGTTCCAGGTCTTTGGTCAGCTGGTAGGCCACATCCAGGTCAGTGATCCAGCGCGCCTTGTACTCGCGGTCCAGCGAGCGGTCGTTGGCTGCATTCACCTCGCGCCACGAGCCGTAGCGGGTCAGCCCCAGGTTGACCCGGTAGCGGTCCAGGCGCCAGTTGCCGCCGAGGATCAGCTTGGTGTGCGGCTGCACCTCGGTCAGCAGGTTGCGCGCCTGGCGGTTCATCAGCTCGTATGAGGTCCCGAGGATGTTCACGCTGTCCTTGTAGGCGAGGATCTCGGTGTCGTTCCAGTTGAAGGCCGCCGTCCACTTCACGCTCCCGGCACTGCCCAGGTCCTGGTCATAACTGCCCACCAGGTCCAGGCCTTTGGTGCGGGTGCTGGCACCGTTGGTGAAGTACTGGCCGCCTGAGGTCGAGTCGATGCCGTTGGCCAGCAGGGCCTGGGTCACTTCCGGGCCGAGCAGGGTGCCGGTCAGGGTGATGCGGTCGCGTACGTTGATCAGGTAGGCATCGGCGGTGAAGGCCAGGCGCTCGCTCGGCTGCCAGGCCAGGCCAAGGCTGTAGTTGGTGGATTTTTCCGGTTTCAGCGGCTCGGCGCCCAGGGCCTGGGCCGCGGCGGAGTCCACCGGCAGCACGCCGTAGTTGATCGACTGGTAGACGCCGTCGACCACACCGTAGGTGGTGGAGCGCGCGCTGAACAGGCTGTTGGCCAGCGACGGGGCGCGGAAGCCGTTACTCACAGTGGCCCGCACGGCCAGCTCGGGGGTCAACTCGTAGCGGGTGGTCAGCTTGCCGCTGCGGGTGGCGCCGATGCCGCGGTCATAGTGCTCGTAGCGCAGGGCCGCGCCCCAGTACCACTGAGGTAGCGGGTTGAAACCGACATCCAGGTAGCCGGCGTAGCTGTTGCGGCTGGCACTGCTGGCTTCGGCAGGCGAGATGCCGTTGGTGACCTGGGCGCCTGAAGCTGCGCAGTTGCCAGGCGCCGAACAGTACCCTCCGTCGGCCCAGCTGGCCCAGTCGCCGGCCTGGACCTGGTAGGTATCGCGGCGCTGCTCGAGGCCCCAGGAGACGTCCAGCGGCCTGGCCAGGCCGACCTCGAAGCTGCGCCGCAAGTCGAGGTTGCTGGTCAGCTGCGAACTGACCCAGGTGCCGGACTTGAAATGGTCTGGGGTGGCCTCGCCCAGGGACGGGTTCTGGTTGTTCCAGGTGCCTTGTTCGGCCTCGTTGCGCCCGTAGGTGCTGGACAGGTCCCAGTCCCACGCACCGGCCAGGCCCCTGGCGCCAAACGCCGCCTGGTAGTCGTACTCTTCGATGTACCAGGTAGGTGTATAGCCGGAAGGGCGCCCGTTGGGCCCGGTGGTGATGGTGTTGACGATGGTCGGCAGGCGGAAGTTCTGGCCTTGCTCGGCCTTGCGGTAGGACCAGGTGCTGAACGAGTAGAGGGTGAGGTCGTCCTGCAGCGGCAGTTCGGCGTTGTAGCCCAGGGTCAGCAAGTTGATCTTCGGCGTGCCATAGCCGCCGTAGGTGACCTTGCCGGCCCGGTCCAGGGCTTCGGCCTGGCTGTAGCCGTTGGCGCTGGCCTTGTTGTCGTCGTTCTGGCTGCGGGCGTCGAGGGCCAGCTGGACGATACCGTCGCGGCCGATCTCGAAGCCTTTGTTCAGGTTCTGCTGCACGGTCTGTTTCTTGCCATCGTAGCCTTGGCCGACAGTACTCACCGCCGTGCCACTGGTGTCGGCCTTGAGGATCACGTTGATCACCCCGGCGATGGCGTCGGAGCCGTACTGGGCAGCTGCGCCGTCTCGCAGCACTTCGACATGGTCGATAGCCGCGATGGGGATGAGGTCGAGGTCGCTGGGCGCCGCGCCGGCGTTGATGCCGCTGATGTTCAGGGTGGCGCTGGTGTGGCGGCGCTTGCCATTGACCAGCACCAGCACCTGGGCGGCATTGAGCCCGCGCAGGTTCGGTGCGCGGGCCATGCCGCTGGCGTCCCAGCCGGTCTTCTCCGGCAGGGTCAGCGACGGCACGCTGGCACTGAGGGCTTCCATCAGGCCGGGCTTGCCGGTTTCCTGCAGTTGCCTGGCGCTGATCACGTCGATCGGCACCGGGCTGCTGGTGACGGTGCGTTTCTCGCTACCCCGGTTGCCGGTGACGATCACCGTGCCGAGGGCCTGGGCGGCGGGTTCCTCGGCCAGGCCGGGAGCGCTGTGCAGCCCGGCGGCCAGGGCCACGCTGAACAGCGGGGCCGTTTTCAAAGCTTGCTTCATGCACGCATTTCCTTGTCTGGGGCAGGCGCGCTCAGGGCGCCTTGGCCGCGATCGCGTCGATTTCCACCAGCGCGCCCGGCAGCGGCAGGGCCACCACCTGGATGGCTGTGCGGGTCGGGGTGCGGGGTTGTTCGGCAGTGGCGAAGAACTCGGTGTAGGCCGCCTGCAGCCCGGCGAAGTCGAGTGCGCCGCCGTTGGCCGGGTCGCCTACCAGGAACACCCGCAACTGGACGATGTCGCCCAGGCCCAGGCCTTGGCGCTGCAGCGCCGTGCGCAGCTTGTTCAACACCGAGCGGGTCTGGGTTTCGGTGTTGCCCAGTGCAGCCGTGCTGCCCTTGGGCGCGTTGGGGTCGGCGACATCCGGCAGGGTGCCACTGACGAACGTCAGCTGGCTGCCGGCCGGTACCGTGACCAGCTGCGAGATGGGAAAATTCGAGCCGGGCGGCGTGATCCGTGTGATGGGGTCGGCGTTGGCGTTGAGGCTGAGCGACATGAGCACTCCGGCGAGCAGGAGAAGACGAGGCATGGGCAAGGTTCCTTGCAGATCAGGCGGCGACGCCGCGATTGGGCTGGCTGGCATGGCGGGCGATCAGGGCGACCACCCGGCGGGCGGATTCGGCGGCGCTGTTCTGCCAGATGCCTACGCCACCATGGGCCAGCGCATCGCTGGCCAGCCAGGTGCGGCCCTGGGGCTGGTTGAGCAGGTCGTAGCCCGGCTGTGCGACTTCGTCATGCACGATCCACGGGGCTTCGCTGAACGGGATCTTCGACCAGTTCACCACCACCGGCCGGCCAAGCTTGTGACTGTGGCCGGGGTGCAGCGACTCCACGGCCTGGCGCGACGAGGCCACCTGCGCCTGCAGCGGCTTGGCGGCAAACTGCCGGGCCACCTCGCCGGTGTTGTAGGTTGCGACCAGCACGCCCTGGGCGCTGTTGAGGTGATCGCTGGGGTACCACAGGGTGCGCGCCTCATGGTTGATATAGCTGAGCCCGCCGTAGATCTGGAAATCGGTTTCCCAGAAGCGCGGTGATTGCCAGGCGACCTTGTTGGCCTTGTCGCCTTCGGCGCTGGCAATGGCCTGCCTGAAGGCGGGGGCGAAGTTGTTCGGCAGCTTGGCCAGCAACGGCAGCGGCAAGGTGACGATGGCGTAGTCGGCGTGCTCGACATGCTGCTGGCCACTCTTGCGGTCGCGCCAGGTCACCCTGGCGCTGGCGGTGCCGGTGTCCACCGCCAGCACTTCAGCGCCCAGGCGTACGCTGTCCTTGACCTGGCGGTAGAACGCCTTGGGGATCTGGTCCATGCCGCCAACTGGCTGGAACATGGTCGAGGAGAACTCGGGGATCTCGTCGAATACCAGGGGCAGCAGCAGGTTGCTGTCCAGCAATTGGTCAAGCGGCACCGGTTGGCGCTGGATTGGCGTCTGGTCGCCGGCACCGGCAAAGCGTGTGTAGCCGGCGCGCACCGAACCGCGGTACTGCTGTTGGCTGTCGAGGTCGCCATAGACCTTGAGGAACTCCAGCAAGGCCTTGCGCTGGCTGCTGCTGAGTTCGGCATCGAGGCTGTTGCGGTTGATGCTGCGTGCCAGCAGCTCGCTGAAGTGCCCGCGGGTGTCGTTGACCGCCTGACGCAGCAGCAGGGGTGGGCGGGCCAGGTCCGGCTGGGCCAGGGCGTTGCGGCTGCTGTTGACCAGCACCTGCAACTCCACGCCCAGCTCACGGCAGTAGCCCAGGATGGTCAGGTGATGGCTGGGCAGGCGTGCGGCGCCGGCGTTGAAGAAGTGCCCCGGATCGAACGCGACGGTTTGCGAGCTGCCATCGTTGTGTTCGATACGGTCGCCCTGGCGCAGGGTCCAGACCCGGCCACCAACGCGTTCGCGTGCTTCCAGCACGGTGACCGAAAAGCCGGCCTTGCGCAGTTCGTAGGCGGACACCAGGCCGCAGATGCCGGCGCCGACTATCACTACGCGCTTGCCATTGCCGCCATTGGCAGCCAGTTGCAGGGGTTGGAAGGTGGCGGCCAGGGCGTTGTGCCCCAGCGCGCCGAGGGCTGCCGAATAGCCGCCAATGGCGGCGAGGCGGGTGATCAGGTCTCTGCGGGACAATCCCATGTCGCATGCTCCGAAAAGGTTGGGTCCGGATGTGCGCAACGGTTGGGCTGCCCTGGTGAAAGGCTCGACGGTGGCTGGCACAAATCCATTTGCCTCCGCCATGTCGGGGTCGGTACGTAGAACCTAATGGACTTTCAGATTGATGTGAAAGTCTTTTTGGTTCTAACTTAATTATGTATGACACTGATAACAGGAATAGAATTAAATGCGTAATGCTGATTTTAATATCGTTGGATACTTATGCTGAACATGAAGCGAGCGCCGCCTGGGCGGCGCTCGGACGGGCGCTGATGTCCTAGCCGGTGCGGCTCGCGCGCTGCGCCTCGAACCGCTCGACGCGCTGGCGAATCCGCGGTATCAGCTCCTGCCCGTACTCTACGGCATCGCGCAACTGTTCGAACCCGCGGAACAGGAAGGTGCTCACGCCCAGTTCGTAGTAAGCCAGCGCGGCCTCGGCCACCTGCTCGGGCGTGCCCACCAGCGAGGTGGAGTTGCCGGCGCCGCCGCCCAGGGCGGCGATTTCGGTCCACAGCCGGGTGTCATGCACCTTGCGCTCGCTGGCCAGTTGCACCAGGCGTTCGGAGCCGGCGTTGCTCTTGCCGAAGTTCTTCTCGCGGCGGTTGCCCTGGCGAATGCCGATGCGTTGCCGGGCGTCCGCCAGGATGCGCTCGGCCCGCGCCCAGGCTTGTTCTTCCGTTGCACCGAGGATCGGCCGTAGCGACAGGCTGAAGCGGATATGGTGCTCCCGCCCGTATCGGGCAGCGGCCTTGCGTACCTGGGCAATGCGCTCGCGCACTTGCGCCAGCGGCTCACCCCACATCATGTAGACATCGGCGTGCCTGGCCGCGACTTCCACTGCCGCGTCCGAGGCGCCGGAGAAGTAAACGGGGAGCTTGCCCACGGGTTTGACCAGGGTCAGGTTGTCTTCCACCCGGTAATGCGTTCCGTGGTGGTCGAACGGCGTGGTCTGCGTCCAGGTATTGTGCAGCACCTCCAGGTATTCGTCGGTGCGGGCGTAGCGGGCATCCTTGTCAAGGAAGTCGCCGTCGCGTTGGAGGTCGCCGCTGTCGCCGCCGGTGATCACGTTGATCGAGGCTCGCCCACGGCTGAGCTGGTCGAGCGTGGCGAACTGGCGGGCGGCGAAGGTCGGAGCCTGGAAGCCGGGGCGGTGTGCCACCAGCAGGCCGATGCGCTCGGTCAGTGCAGCGACGTAGCTGGCCAGGATCATCGAATCCGGCGCGCTGGTGTTGACCGCCAGCAGGGCCTTGTCGAACCCGGCGTATTCCTGGGCCTGGGCGAACGCCTTGATGAAGGCCAGGTCAACCAGCGGGCCCCGTGGAGCCTGGGATTCACTGCTTTCCTGGGGGCCGATGAGGCCAATGAATTCGAGGGTCATGCTGTGGAACTCCTTTGCAAGGGGCGGCGGTCAGGCGACGGCGGCCTGGTGGCGACGTTGGGTATTGCGGTTGGTCGGTACGCTCAGGCCAAAGCTGTCGCGCAACGTGCTGCCGGCGTACTCGCTGCGCACCAGGCCGCGCGCCTGCAGCAGGGGGACCACCAGTTCGGTGAAGTACTGCAGGCCATCGGGCAGCAACGCGTTGATGATGAAGCCATCGGCGGCGCCGCCCTCGAACCAGCCTTGCAAGGCATCGGCAACTTGCTCTGGGGTACCTGTGAAGTCCCGCCGCGGGCGCGAGAAGCGCAAGGCAATTTCGCGCAGGCTCAGGCCCTCGTCGCGGGCCAGCTGTTTCAGCTGGTCGGCGGTGCCCTTGTGGCTGTTGTCGCCGAGGCTGCCCAGGTCGGGGAACGGTGCATCCAGGTCATGCCGGCTGAAGTCATAGTCGTTGAATGGCCGGCCCAGGGCGACCAGGGCGTCTTCGATGCTCACCAGGTCTACGGCCTGCTGGTAGCGGCGCTCGACCTCGGCTTCATCGCGACCGACGATGGGACGGATACCCGGCAGGATGAACAGTTGCTCCGGGTCGCGGCCATGGCCGGCGGCGCGCTGTTTCAGGTCCTGGTAATAAGCGCGGGCATCACTGAACGACTCGGGGCTGACGAAGATCGCATCGGCCTTCTGCGCAGCGAAGTTGCGCCCGTCCTCCGACACCCCGGCCTGGAAGATCAGCGGTTGGCCCTGGGGTGAGCGCTGGATGTTCAGCGGGCCCTTGACCTTGAAGAACTCGCCTTGGTGGCCCAGGGTGTGCAGCTTGGCCGGGTCGAAGAACTCGCCGGTCTGTTTGTCGCGGGTGAACGCGTCGTCTTCCCACGAGTCCCACAGGCCCTGGACGACTTCGACATGTTCACGGGCGATGCGGTAGCGCACGGCATGCGGAGGGTGTTGATCCTTGCCGAAGTTGTCAGCGGTGCCCGAGAGCCACGAGGTGACCACGTTCCAGCCGGCACGACCGCCGCTGATCAGGTCCAGCGAGGCGAACTGCCGGGCGACCTGGAAAGGCTCGGTGTAGCTGACCGTGACCGTGGCCACCAGGCCGATGCGGGATGTCACAGCTGCCAGCGCCGAGAGAATGGTCAGCGGCTCGAAGCGGTTGAGGTAATGCGGGCTGGAGCGGGCGTGGATGTGCAGGCTGTCGGCGATGAAGGCGAAGTCGAACTTCGCAGCCTCCGCCAGTTGTGCCTGTTGCTTGTAATAGCCGAAATTCACGCTGGCGTCGGCCAGTGCCTCGGGGTGCCGCCACTCGCCCCAGCCGTGGCCGACACCATGGATCATCGCGCCGAGATGGATCTGTCGTTTGCTCACGTTCAATACCTCTGGCCAGATAGGCCTCAATGTCTGATCCGCGCGGCACGCCCGTGCCGCGTGGCACAACGGTCAAACCGCCACGGGCAGTACGCTGCGCGAATGCCCAGGTATGGCCTCGATCAGCGCTCGGGTATAGGCGCTGGCCGGCTGGCCGAACACCTGCAGCGCCGGCCCTTGCTCGACCACCTGCCCGCGCCGCAGCACCAGCACCTGGTCGGCCATGCTTGCCACCACCGCCAGGTCATGAGAGACCAGTACGTACGCCATGCCCGATTCGCGCTGCAACTCATCGAGCAGGGCGAGGATTTGTGCCTGCACCGATACGTCCAGTGCGCTGACCGGTTCGTCGAGCAGCAATACGTCCGGTTCCAGTGCCAGGGCCCGGGCAATGGCCACCCGCTGGCGCTGGCCACCGGACAATTCCCGCGGCAGGCGGTCGAGGAAGTGCAGCGGCAGGTGCACCCTGGTAATCAGTTCGCGGGCCTTGCGTTCCAGTGCCTGGCCCTTGAGCAGGCCGAACGACACCAGCGGCTCGACGATGCTGTCGAACACGGTGAAGCGCGGGTCGAGTGCGGCAAACGGGTTCTGCTGCACCAGCTGGATGCGCCGACGCAGGGGGCGGAACTGCCGCCAGCTGAGCGTGCTGACCTCTTCGCCGGCAAACTCGACCTGCCCCTGGCTGGGCTGCTCCAGCCCCAGGGCAATACGCAGCGCTGTACTTTTGCCCGAGCCCGACTCGCCCACGATGGCCAGGGTCTGCCCGGCGTGCACTTCAAGGTTCAGGCCATGCAGGGCGGTGAAGTGGGCATGCTGCCCTGGTAGCGCAAAGCGTTTGCCGACGTTGCTCAGGCGCAGCAGCGGCGCCTGGCCCGGCACCGCGCCCGGCCTGCGCCGCGGCACGAAGGCCGGCGCTGCATCGAGCAGGTCACGGGTATAGGGATGCTGCGCCCCCCAGAGTATCCGCCTGGGGGAGGCGTGCTCGATGAGCTTGCCCTGCTTCATCACCAGCAGGCGGTCTGCGCGGTCGCATGCCATGCCCAGGTCATGGGTGATGATCAGCAACGAAATGCCACGCTCGGCCACCAGTCGTTGCAAGTGGTCAAGAATGCGCCGCTGCACCGTTACATCCAGTGCGCTGGTGGGCTCGTCGGCAATGATCAGCCGCGGCGCGCCAGCCAGGGCGATGGCGATCAGTACCCGCTGGCGCATGCCGCCGGACAATTCGTGGGGGTACTGGCGAGCCCGCAGCGCTGGCTCGTCCAGGCCAACCTGGGCCAGCAAGGCCAGGACTTCGCTGTGCAACTCGGGGTAGCGCCGGCCGCGGGCCAGCACCAGCGCCTCGGCGATCTGCCGGCCAATGCGCAGGGTGGGGTTGAGGCTGACCATCGGGTCTTGTGGCACCAGCCCGACGGTACGCCCGCGCAACTGGCGCTGGGTGCGCTCGTCGGCTTGGGCCACATCGACGCCGTCGACCCACAGCTGGCCCTGGTCGATATGGGCATTGCCGGGCAGCAGGCCGAGCAAGGCGTTGGCCAGGGTCGACTTGCCCGAACCGGACTCGCCGACAATGGCCAAGGTTTCCCCCTGGGCCAGGCTGAACGACAGCTGGCTCACGGCCTGGGTGCGTTGCCCGGCAAAGGCGTAGCTGACACACAGGTCGCGTACCTCGATCAACGGCGACGGGCTCATCGGGCATGCTCCTCGGCGCTGCGCGCCAGGTGGTTGAGGCTGAACACCACGGCCACCACGAACAGCCCCGGCAGCAGGGATACCCACGGCGCAGTGATGAGGAAGTGGCGGCCGTTGGCGATCAGCGTGCCCCATTCCGCCGCTGGCGGAGCGGCGCCGAAGCCGAGAAAGCTGAGCCCGGCGGTAGCCAGGATGGCGGCGCCGAAGTCCAGGGTGGCGAGCACCGCCACCGGGCCCCAGGCGTTGGGCAGCACGTGGCGCAGCAGCGTGCGCACCCAACTGGCGCCGCCCAGGCGCGCGGCTTCGACGTAGGGCAGGGTCTTGATCCGCAGCACTTCGGCGCGGGTGGTGCGGGCGAAACCCGGGATGATCCCGACCCCCACGGCGATGGCCACTGGCACCGTGCCGAAGCCGATGGCCGTGACGATGGCCAGCGCCAGCAGCAGGCCGGGCAGGGCCAGCAACACATCGATCAGGCGCATCAGCGCAGCGTCGATGCGCCCGCCGGCAAAACCAGCCAGTACACCAAGACCCAGGCCACCGAGCAGGGCGATGACGACCGCTAGCAGGGCGGCCATCACCGACAGGCGTGCGCCGTACACCACCCGGGTGTAAAGGTCACGACCCAGCTCGTCAGTACCGAACCAGTGCGCCAGGCCGGGGGCGCTGAGCTTGTCGGCGGGTGACGTGGCATAAGGGTCGTAGCTGGCCAGCAGGTGGGGTGCCAGCGCGGCGGACAGGGCAAACAGCACGATCAGCAGCGCCAGGCTGAAGCCGGACCGGCGCAGCAACGGGATCAAGGTTTGCCGTGCTCGCTGCCAGCGTGTGCGACGTTTCCAGGTAACCGCAGGGCGTGCCTCGTCGCTGGCTGGCACGGTGCCAATCGGGGGCAGGGGGATATCGATGGTCATCTCAGTTCACCTTGGCCGTATGGGTGATGCGCGGGTCGAGGCAGGGGTAGAGCAGGTCGACGATCAGGTTGACCACCACGAACGCGGTAGCCGATACCGCGACGATCGCCAGCACTACCGGGATGTCCTGGCGCAGCACGGCCTCCTGTGCCAGGCGGCCGACGCCGTTACGCGAGAAGATGGTCTCCACCAGCACGGCGCCAGACACCGTATTGCCGACCTGCAGGCCGACCAGGGTCAGCAATGGCAAGGCGGCGTTGCGCAGGCCGTGACGGGCCTGCACCTGCGCCCGGCTGAGGCCTTTGGCGAAGGCAGTGGTGATGTATTGCTCCTGCCACACCCCCTGGAAGCCACGTTGCAGGACCTGGGCGTAGACGGCGGCGCTGGGTATCGCCAGGGTGATCGCCGGCAGCACCAGGCTGGCAAGGCCCTGGCTACCGGTAGCCGGGAACCAGCCGAGGGCGAAGGCGAACACCTGGATCAGCAGCAGGCCCATCCAGAACACTGGTACCGAAAAGCCCAGCGAGGGCAGGCGGGCCAATGCCGTCTTCAGCGGTCGCCATTGCAGGTAGGCGGTCAGGTAGGCCAGACCGACCCCGGCCAGCAGCGATAGCACGATGGCTGAGCCAGCCAGCGCCAGGGTCTGCGGCAGGCGCTCGGCCAGCAACGCGCTGACCGGACGCCCCAGGGACAGCGACTGCCCAAGGTCGCCATGCAACGCGCGCCACAGCAGGTCGAAGTACTGCTCGAACAAGCCTTTGTCCAGCCCGTAGTAGGCGCGGGCCTTGGCCAGGTCCTCGGGTGACAGCCCGTCGGCCTCCAGGCCCGAGGCGCTGAGCATGATCGCCAGGGTATCGCCGGGCAGCAGGTAGAGAATGAAATAGGTGATCGTGTAGGCACCCCACAGCACCAGCAGCGCCTGGCCGATACGGCCGGTCAGGTAGCGCTTCATGGCTGGTCGACCTGAATGTCGCTGAACAGGGCGAAGCCTTCTGCGGTCCAGCGGAAGTCCTTGACCCGCGGCGCTGTGGCGGCTTGCCAGACCCGCTCGTACAGCGGGAACGCCGAGGCTTCGTCGATCAGCAGGTCCTGCAGCTGGCCATAGGCCTGAGCCCGTTGCGGATCGGCGGTTGCAGTGATGCCGCGATCAAACAGTACCTGGGCCTTGGCCAGTGTGTGTGGCTCGTAGGTGTTGGTGGCCAGCGTGGCGCTGTTGGCCGAGCGGGGGTCGAGGATGGTCTGCAGGATGATCGGGTCGGCGCGGGTCATGTAGGTGGAGGTCAGGTCATAGTTACCGGCTGCGTTGCCGGCAACCCATTCGGCACGGGTCAGCACATTCAGCTTGAGATCGATACCCACCTTGCGCAGTTGGTCCTGCACCAGCACGTCACCGGCGCTTTCGGCCGGAGTGAGGTTGTAGCGCAGGGTCAGGCGCTGGCCGTTCTTGTGCCGGTAGCCGTCCTCGCCCTTGTGCCAGCCAGCGGCCTCAAGCAGTTGCTCGGCGCCTTTGGGGTCATAGGCAAGCTTGCTGGCCTGTGGCTTGAAATACGGCGTGGTGACGTCATACACGCCGCTCACCACCGGGAACGCTGCGTTGTACACGGTGTGCGCGTAGCTGGTACGGTCGATGGCTTTCTGCAGCGCAAGGCGCACCTGGCGGTCGGCCAGCAGGCGGTCGTTGCGGGTGTTCGGGTAGAGGTTCAGCGCCGGGCCTGGCAACGAGCGGCTCTGGATGGTCGCGCCTTTGGACTGGAACAGCTTGATGTCGACTTCCGAGAACGGGTTGCGTGGCCACAGGATGTCGGCCTTGCCTTGCAGGAACAGGCCATTGCGCACGCTTTCTTCGGGGATGTAACTGATGTCCACGGCCTCCACGTGGGCCGGGCCCTGGTTGCGCATGTTGGCCGACGGCCAGGCGTAGTCGGGTCGCTTGACCAGGCGTGCGCCGACCTCGGGGGTGTAGTGCTCGAGGATGAACGGGCCGGTACCGATGATCTTGCCTTGCGAACGTTCCTGCGCGGTCAGCTGGTACGAGGCCGGCGCGAGGATCGCCAGGTTGGTGGTGGAAGTCGCCTGCAGGAAGCCGGCATTGGGCCGTGACAGCACCAGCCGCACGGTGAAGTCGTCGATGACCTCAGCGTGGTCGTAGCCGGCGAGGTAGGTGGCACCAAAGGTGGCGGGCAACTGGCTGGCGAAGGCTTTGTTGCTGTCGAAGGCAGCTTTCACGGCGTGCGCATCGAAGCGCTCGCCATTGCTGAACGTGACGTCCTGGCGCAGGTGGAAGGTGTAGCTCAGGGCGTCGGCACTGATCTCCCAGCTTTTTGCCAGCCACGGGATGATGCGCCCGCTGTCCAGGTCCTGGTCGGTGAGCGATTCAGCGACGTTGCGCAGCAGCACGCGGTGTTCCAGCCAGTAGACCTGGAAGGGGTCGACGCTGACCAGGGTGGTGTTGTCGCCCCAGAAGGCAACGTTCAGGGTTTTGCGGATGGTGCTGTCGTCGGCGGGCGAGCAGGCGGTGAGGGCCAGTGCCAGGCTGCCGGTGGCGAGCAGGCGATACAGTGGGGGCATGGGATGTCCTTCGATGAGAGAGGGTTATATGTACCCGCGAAGAGGCCGGCACAGATGGCGGCTGCCTTGCATTCAGTCCTGGTAATCGCGGCCCTCGCGATCCAGCTGCCGGATCAGCGCATCCCAATGCCGCTGGATACCTTCGCCCTTGCCGTCGGCAAACCGCTTCGATTGCTCATGCACCTTGGCAATCGCCGCTTGCGGTGCATGCAACAGCTGGTCATTGCCCCCGGCCTGGGCCGCCACCTGGATGTTGCACGCCCGCTCCAGCCCATGCAGCTCGCGGAATGCATGCTCCACGCTGATGCCGCCGGTGAGCAGCCCGTGGTTGCGCAGGATGAGGATGTTGCTGTCGCCCAGGTTGGCCACCAGCCGCTGCTGCTCGTCCAGGTCCAGGGCCACGCCCTCGTAATCGTGGTAAGCCACCCGGCTGTAGTAGGCCAGGGCGTGCTGGGAAATCGGCAGCAGGCCGTCGCGTTGGGCCGACACCGCCGCACCGTCACGGGTGTGGGTGTGCAGCACGGCCTTGAGGTCGGGCCTGGCGCGGTGAATGGCGCTGTGGATCACATAGCCGGCCTGGTTGATACCTAGGCCCAGTGGGTCGTCGATGATCGTGCCGTCGACGTCCACCTTGACCAGGTTGGAAGCGCTGATTTCGTCGAACAGCAAGCCAAAGGCGTTGATCAGGAAATGCTCGTCCGGCCCCGGCACGCGGGCGGAGAAGTGCGTGTAGATATGGTCGGTCCAGCGGAACAGCGCCGCCAGGCGGTAGGCTGCGGCCAGCTTGACGCGTACCTCCCATTCTTCGGCGCTGACCCGGTCGCGCACATTGGCGGAACGGGGAGTGATGGCAGACAGTGAACTCATGGTGTGCTCTCCGGTAATCAGTAGCCGCGTGTGGCGTCGACCAGGTTGGCCAGGGGCGCCTGCTCGCGGTAGCGGTGGAAGTTGGCAATGAAGGCTTCGAGGAAGGCGGGGTAACCCTCCTCGGAAATGGCCGAGGTATGGGGTGACAGGAACACCCGTGGGTGGTGATATAGCGGGTGGCCGACGGGCAGCGGCTCGGGGTCGCTGACATCCAGGCTGGCTCAGCCGATCAAACCGCTGTCCAGGGCCTGCAGCAGGGCCTGCTGGTCGAGCAGCCCTCCCCGGGCGATATTGACCAGATGCAAGCCAGGGCGGGCGTCGCTCAGCACCTGGCGGTCGATGATGCCGCGGGTGGCGGGCGTGAGCGGGGCGGCCAGCACCAGGTGGTCGCTGCCAGCGAACAACTGACGCAGGTCGTCGGCACGTTCCACGCCAGCTACTTCGGCGATTGGCTGGCCAGGGCGGCTCAGGGCCAGCACCCGCATACCCAGTGCCACGGCCTTGCGCGCCAGGCTCTGGCCGATACTGCCGAAACCGAGAATGCCCAGGGTGCGGCCACGCAGTGGCGCCAGCGGGGTCAGGCGCCAGTCGGCATCCTTGACCCAAAGCTCTGGCAGGTGCTTTGCAGCGGCGAACACCAGGGCCAGCGCGAACTCGGCCACCTGCTCGGCGTTGCCGCCCTTGCCGCTGGTCACCGGCGCGCCTCTGAAGACCCAGTCGGGGTAGAAGTCGATGCCCGAAGATACCAGCTGCACCCATTTCAAACCCCAGGGCCAACCTGGCGGCGGGTTGTCGACGCGCTGCCCGCGCACATTGACAGGGCGCAGGATGAACACATCGGCGGGCGCTTCGAGGGCCAACTGGCCGGGGGCGATGTCGACCACTTCATGGCCTGGCAACTGCTCGCGCAGCTGCTGGTTGGCCTGGGCGTCGAGCTGGCTGGCAATGATCGAGTGGCTCATGAACGGACCTCCGTCAGCGCGGCGCGGCCGACCTGGCCGAACACCACATCGTCCTGCGGGGTGTGAATGCGGCTGCAGAGTACGTCGCGGTAATGCCGCTCCAGCGGGTTGCGTCTCGAAAGCCCGGGGTTGCCGGCGGCCTCGACGGCGAGGGCCACGGCCTGGATGGCATTGCTGCTCACCAGGTGCTTGAGCTGGCCGGCATGCTGAGCCGCCGTTTGCCCGGCGACGGCGGCATCGAGCAGGCTCTGGTTGGCGAACAGCAGCGTGTCGATGCGGCCCAGCACATCCTGGAAGCGCGCCAGGCTGGCCAGCGGGGCATTCAGGTTCGAGGGCGTGCGCTGCTTGAGGAAACCGGCCAGCCAGTCGCGGGCGGCGCGAGCCACGCCGTCATACACTGCTGGCAGCAGCACGGCCATCCACAGCAGGCCCTGGCCATCGAGTTCGGCTCTCGCGGCACTGGCAGGGCTGACGCTGACAGCGTGGTCGAGAGGTATCAGTACGTCATCGAATCGCACCTCATGGCTGCAGGTGGCACGCATGCCCAGGTGGTCCCAGTCGTCGACGATGGTGATCCCGGGCGTGTCGCGGTGCACCAGGAAGCCGCCCACCAGTGGGTCGGCATCGTCGCTGCGCGCCCAGACCAGATACCAGGTCAGGCCGTGGCTACCGGTGGAGTAGATCTTGCGCCCGCTCAAACGCCAGCCTTCGGCGGTGCGCCGGGCGACGGTGGCCGGCAAGCCGCCGCGGGCGGGGCTGCCAAGTTCGGGTTCGACGCGCAGCGCGTTGATCAGCGCGCCCTGTTGCACGGCTTCACGGGCCACGCGCTGGCGCAGGTGCTCGGGCCAGCGCGCTTCGTCCTGCAGGCGGAAATGCTGCAGGTACTGCATCACCAGGATCAACGCGGTGGCCGGGTCGCCCTTGCCAACCGCGCCGATCACCCGGCGAGCGCTGGCAAGGTCAGCACCGCCGCCGCCTAGGGCCTGGGGCACGGTGAAGCCGAGCAGGCCGTGACGTTGCAGCAGGTCGAAGTTGTCCTGCGGAAACTGGCCGCTGCGATCATAGCGCTCGGCATTGGCGGCGAGGGCCTGCGTCAGCTCGGCGAGGGCGCTGTCGGAGGGGTGACTCATGAGGTTTCATCCCTGAATGACGGTAAGTGCTTAAGACCGTATTCGTATGGATGAAGGCTGTAAAAGTCTTTTTTGTTCTATGCTAATTATTTGTTTTAAGAATCTATTGTGAGTCACGTTATGCGTGATTTGCATTTAGCAGCGCGCTGCGCAGTGATTCTCGGCGCGCTCAGCCCAGCAGTCTATGCCCGGCTACCTCACCAAACAGTTCCACTGGCTCCTGCAAATTGCCCAGGTAACGCGGATGGAACAGCCACAGGTCTACCTGTGGCTTGAAATCGGTGATGTTCAGCACGTCCAACGCATCGCGATGCTGGCTGGCTTGCAGCAACGGTTCCGGGACCAACCCCAGGCCCTGGCCATTGGCGACCAGCCCCAGTTGCAACTCGGTGCCGAAGGTTTCCAGGTTGATGGACAGGCTCAGCCCTTGTTCGCTCAGCGCGCGCTGCAGCCCTGCGCGGAAACCGCAACCGTCAGGGTTCAGCACCCAGCCGCGGGTATAGCAGTCCTTGAGCTTGTAGCTGCGCTTGCCTGCGCTGCCCTTGGCCGCCACCACTTTCAGCGGCATGCGTGCGATGGACTGGCTGGCGATTCCCTCGGGGAAGATCTTGCCTGGCGGGAACAACGCGGCAGCAGCGTCCAGTTCGCCGTTTTCCATACGCGCGATCAAGCTGCTGCCCCAGCCACTGCTGACCTGGGTGCGCAGCTGTGGGTAGGCTTCGCGGATCTGCGCCAGGGCGTCAAGCAATACCACATCGCCCAAGGTCTGCGGCACGCCCAGGCGCAGGGTGCCCGACGGCGCGCCATCGTTGGCCACCAGTTCGCGCAGCGAGTCGATCTCACGCAGGATCGCTTTGCACTGCTCGTATACCCGCAGCCCCATGGGTGTCGGCTTGAGCGGTTTGGTGTTGCGGTCGAGAAGGGTGGCGCCAAGGTCTTCCTCGAAGTTCTGCACCCGGCGGGTAATGGCCGGTTGCGTCAGTTGCAAGGCTTCGGCGGCAAGGTTGGTCGACTGGCAACGAATGACCGCGACGAAGGCATCCATATCATCGATTTTCATAATCGGCGCTCACAGGATCGAACAGGAAAAATAAGGCATTAGCATAATCGCAATGGCAGGTAATGCCATGCGCATGGGCGGATGAGATTAAAACGCATATTAGGTTATTCCTAAAATCAATTTAGTTTATTGAACGGTTGTCGCTAGAGTCGCCTGACCGGGCAGCACGACGCCGCCCGCCCAGGCAGCGAGGAGCGCCATGTCCATTCGAACGAAATTGTTGACCCTTGCCGCGGCCCTGCTGCTGACAGGCCAGGCGATTGCCGCAGAACGCCTGACCCTGCGCATCGGTGACCAGAAGGGCAACATGCGCGCCCAGCTGGAGGCAGCCGACGCCTTGCGCGATCTGCCCTACGACATCCATTGGGCCGAATTCCCCGCTGCCGCGCCGCTGGCCGAGGCGCTCAATGCCGAGGCGATCGATGCCGGCATCATTGGTGATGCGCCGCTGTTGTTCGTGCTGGCTTCGGGGGCGCCGGTCAAAGCCGTCGCCGTGGACAAGTCAGACCCTTACGGTACCGCGCTGCTGGTCCGGCCTGATGCGCCGCTGCAAGGTGCAGCAGACCTCAAGGGCAAGCGTATTGCCACTGGCCGAGGTTCGATTGGGCATCATCTGGCGCTCAAGGCACTGGACCAGGCCGGGCTTGGCGAGAAGGACGTGGAGTTCCGTTTTCTCGGGCCGGTGGACGCCAAGATCGCCCTGGCCAATGGCGCGGTGGACGCCTGGGCGACCTGGGAGCCTTACACCGCGCTGGCCGAGCTGAGCGGGCAGGGCCGGGTGCTGGTCAACGGCCGTGGTCTGTCCAGCGGCAACAGCTTCCTCGCCGCCACCGACAAGGCGCTGGGCGAGCCTGCGCGGCGTGCGGCACTGCAAGACTACCTCAACCGCCTGGCCGAGGCGCAGGTGTGGGCCAACCAGCACCTGGACAGTTACTCGAAAACCCTGGCCGCAATCATCGGTTTCCCCGAGGACGCCGCCCGCCTGCAGTTCGAACGCCGCCATCTGCGCTGGCAAGTGATCGACCCGCAGACCGTGGCAACGCAGCAGGACACCGCCGATTTCTATCATGCCCACGGGCTGATGAACGAACGCCTCGATGTGGCACCGACCTTCGCCAGCGGTTTCACCATTCCCGTTACCGCCAAGCTGGCCGCTCAACCCTGACTCTGGAGATTCCTTCATGCAATTCAAAGCTCTACGCCAGCTAAGTCTGGCGCTGCTGGCCAGCGCCCTGCTGCCAAGCCTGGCCAGTGCCGACCAGACCCTGCGCATCGGCTACCAGAAGTCCTCGACCCTGCTGACCCTGCTCAAGGCTCGCGGCAGCCTCGAGCAACGCCTGCAGGCCGAGGGCATCCGGGTCAGCTGGCATGAGTTCCCCAGCGGGCTGCCGCTGTTGGAGGCATTGAACCTGGGCAATGTCGACCTGTCGGCCGACGTCGCCGACACCGTGCCGGTGTTTACCCAGGCGGCCGGGGCGAAGCTGACCTACTTCGCCCGCGAGACACCATCGCCAACGGCCCAGGCGATCCTGGTGCCGGCGAACTCGCCGCTCAAGACCCTGGCCGACCTCAAAGGCAAACGCGTGGCGGTGACCAAGGCGGCCGGCAGCCACTACCTGCTGATCCAGGCCCTGGCCAAGGCCGGGCTGACATTCAAGGACATCACCCCGGCCTACCTGATTCCAGCCGACGGCAGGGCCGCCTTCGAGAACCACAAGGTCGATGCCTGGGTGACCTGGGACCCTTACGTGGCCAGTGCCCAGCGCCAGCAGAACGCGCGCATCCTGGCCGATGGCAGCGAGTTGGCCAGCTACCAGCGCTATTACCTGGCCAGCAGCGACTACGCCAAGGCCCACCCCGAGGTGCTCCAGCAGGTCTACCTGGCCTTGCGCGAGGTCGGGGCCTGGACCAAGGCCAACCCGGCCCAGGCCGCGCGGATCCTCGGCCCGCTGTGGGGCAATCTGGACAGCACCACGGTGCAGCAGGCCAACGCCCGGCGTAGTTATGACGTGCAGCCAGTGAAGCTGGAGAACCTGGCCGAGCAGCAGCGCATCGCCGATGCGTTCTATCGCGAGGGGCTACTGCCAAAAGCGGTGGATGCCCGCGCGGTAAGCCTTTATGAGCCGGCCCAGGATTAGTCAGCGCACGGATGTAGCAGGGCGCGGGAACCAGGACGTCAGCCAAGCTGCAGGAGCGAGTTCTCACGCTCCTCCTGCGGCGGCCGTCATCAAGGTTCAGGGAATGGCAAAGGTGCGGTTGTAGGACGCCGGACAGCGAAGACGTTAAGCGTCATGGCCACCAAGGCGTAGTACCCAAAAATCGCAACCAGCTCGACTACGGCTGGCTCGCCGAAAGCATCCACCGCGTCCTGGTAGCGCTCATCGCTGACAGACGAAATGGGTCTTGTCGCTGGCCGCGATTTCAAAGCCCGGAAACACCACGATTCCATGGGGCGTCAGTGCCTGACGCAATGCATCGACCGCTGCGACGCTTCCATGGTCTGCCACGCCAATCAGGGATGAGCAATGTGAGATCTCGTTACTCGCACCCCCGAAACGCTCTGGATCGTTGAAAGCGGTCGGGTAGCAGCACTCCTGCACTAACTGAGATACCAGCTTTCGAGGATTAAATGGCGTGGTTGGATTTTCTACCAGGCTTGCGTTGTTGTCTCTGTTCATGGCCTCGCGATAGACCTCTTTCGATTGGTCTACCTTCCAGACGATGTGCCTTGGGAACAGGTCAGGTGCGAGATGTACGAGTCGGAGACTTTTGATCGCTTCCCTCAGCTTCGGCCCTTGCGTTTTCCCTGATGGCTGGAAGAGGGCAATGAAGTCGGACTCGGTGAAGCTCGTCGGCGGGATCGCGACTTCTACAGAGCTTTCGGCCAAGTGGAGAGGGCTGCCAAGGTGGCAATGAACCGTGTCATCGCCAACGAGCGAGCGGTATTCGCCCGTGGCATCAATCAGCACTACTTTGGCGGAGAACCGACGGCACTCTTCGATCAGCTTTGAAGTCGTCCAGCTCTTGCCACCACCTGTTGAACCTAGAATCGCGCAGTGCCTTCCAAAGATCTTTTCCGGTGTAACTGCGATGGGAAAGCCACCGTCGCCTGCAACATGGCCGAGGTTCAACGAGACATCCGGCGGACTGCCATCCACACCCGTTGACGTCAGCAGTGGTATTTGAGAAATGAACTCACCTGGGGCGGAGTAGACCCGATCGCCAAGCCGTGGGTATGAGCTCACTCCAGCTGTGACACGCAGGGATTGTGGGTTGACGGAGCCCAGCAGCCGTATGAAGCCAATCGCATCAATTTGGCGGCTGCCTGCAAAGTCTTGGGAAATCTCCGAGCGATCCCTGTCAGGCAGTGTCACCTCGGTTATGCGCCCGAGCAGCACGGCTTGCTGGCCTTCAATGAGCACGAGCTCGCCCACTTCACCTTTGCCGTACCGGTTGTGTCCCAAGTACTGGCCGCTCACGTTGCCGGCATGTGCCAGGTTGGTCTTTACCAGGTGGGCGCTCACACTCGAAACCACGCCAATTTTGAGATTGCTAGCAAGAATCCCGTTAAGAGCACTCATGCGTTGTGGCCCCCCAGGCGTCTTGCGGCGCCAACTGCTCTGCGGGAGAAGCTGTTCTCAGGTGCGGAATGTGGCTGACCAGATCGCTGAACGAGCCACTGATGAAGTGGATGTCCAGGCCACGCTTGGCAAGGTCATGGAATCTGCCCCAATAGTCGCTTGAGCCATGATGCCCCCGGTTATGCAGATAAGTGATGCACTGGAAATCGCAGAGGATGAGTTTCAGGCTCGGGTTGGATTGGATCGCTGAAAAGATTGGTTCGGAGAGGTGATCATCGTTGAAGCCGAAGCCTGCCACGATGAGGCAACTGTTGGGCTGACGCAGAAATTCCAAGTAGCGCGACAGAAGCTCCAAGTGAGGCTGCAGGAATGCCTGCTGGTATTTCCCTTTGGCAGGGTAGATGAGGCACGCGTTCGCAGGCGTAGGCGCAGTGTCCTCGTAGATGTCCTTTTCCTCTCTGCTCCAGCTGACTGATCCATGCAACTTTAGTAGCTGGAACACACCTTCGGCGAACTCATGACCTTCCGCCTCTCGCCTGACGATGTCGTAGCTAAAATGCTTGCCATCGAACCGTCGCCTACGTGTGTAGGAGAAACCATCGATGGCCATCATGCCGAGGTCAGAGGCTGCTGTCTCGAAGCACATGTCATAGTTTGTGGTGAAGACCTTCAGGCGAGGATCTCGGACTCGTCGTCTCGCCAGCTTCTGCAGCAACTGCCTGTATGCCGAAATATCGGCTGTAGGGGCCCTCAGGAATGCAGAGCATGCGTCCAGGATGACTGCTTTGACCTCGCTGACGAATTCTTCGACGGTCGCGTCTTTGTTGAAGGCGAGATAGGCGTCGCACTGTGAAAGGAAATGCTCGATGTTTGGATTGATGGTTTCTTTGTAGTGCACCACATCCATCATGCGTGCTGCCGCTTCGGTAGGATCCCCTGAGCCAGGCGTGCACATCGAGCGCTTCCACAGATCCCACATGCTTGGCCCACCTGGAGCTCATAAAGACGTTCCACTTCCTGCCAAGAAGCCCAGATTGGGAACTTGCAATGCCGCAGCGAGCATGTCCGACAGAGCTGTGCGGTTGGAGACGATCCTCGCTGGATCAGATGGTGGAGCGCCCTTGAGGACGAAGTGGGCTTGTTCATTCAATGGCGCCCAATCAGAAGCCCCTGGTGCCAGGTAGGCCTGAAGGCCCTTACGGTTGGCATCAAGCTCCACAGGTTTGTCAGCAGCGGGCGAGGATACTACGGCATCTTCAGGAAGGGTGACGGCTGGCGGGGCGTTTTCGTTGGACATCAACACGATCCTTGAAGGTGTGGCGTATCCCGATGGCGTCCTATGGGCCAATCGAGTGCGCGTGATGAAACCTATGGGCAACGCAGTGTGAGCATAATGCCATCAGCGCTATGAAGCCGGTAGTAGGAGAGGGCGCTGAACCTCACAGATAGTCAAACGAGTTGTTAGAGTGTCAGTCGTTAATGGCTTGCGCGCTTTATTTGGCCACTTATAAACAACCCTCTGCGTCTCTTGCGCGCCTCTGTAGCCCTACTCAGCTCCAATTCTGTGCCGACATTTAGAAAGAAGTGAAAGCTACGAGCATATTGCTACCAATGGCGAGCAATATGCTCGCCAGTACGAGCTTATTGGCAGCTTGTACCGGTCAACTGATGGCGTAGCATGACAACATGAGCAAGATGACAGCAACCATGCACGGAAGCGCGTAGGTGTGCAGCGCTCATGGATAACTGTGGTTTTGATGAGCATAACTCGTTGAAACGGCTAGCCCTTAATTCAATTACAATATCTAGGGATTTCCAAATGATGTTACTCCGTAAGCTTTTTGTTCTGGCTGCGCTTCCCTTCTGCATCAGCCTGGCGCAGGCGAAAGAATATAAAGAGATCCGATTTGGCGTAGATGCCAACTACGCTCCCTTCGAGTCCAAGGCTCCAGACGGCAATCTTGTCGGCTTTGATATTGACTTGGGAAATGCGATTTGCGCTGAGCTCAAGGCTAAGTGCAAATGGATCGAAAGTGATTTTGATGGACTGATTCCTGGGCTTCGTGCAAATAAGTTCGATGGAGTGCTGTCTTCTATGACAGTCACGCCTGTACGTGAAAAAGCAGTCGATTTCACAAATGAACTGTTCTCCGGCCCAACGTCGTATGTCTATAAAAAGGGCTCTGGGCTCAGCGCGGATGTGAGCTCGCTCAAAGGCAAGCGTGTTGGCTTTTTCCAAGGCAGCATTCAGGAAGGCTACGCTAAAGCGGTATTGAAGAAGGCGGGTGTTAAGGTTCAGTCTTACCAAAATCAGAGCCAGGTTTACTACGATCTCGTGTCGGGCCGGCTCGATGCTTCTATTCAGGACACGCTTCAAGCCAAAGCAGGATTTCTAAGCTCGCCTCAAGGTGCTGATTATGAGATGAGCGAGCAAGTCGAAAGCGAGTTACTTCCCTCTAAAACAGCCATTGCAGTTGTCAAGGGCAACGATGACCTCAAGGCGCAGTTGAATAGGGCCATTAAGGCAATCCACGAAAATGGAACCTACGCCAAGCTCCAAACGAAGTATTTTGGTGATTTAAACCTATACAGCGGTAAGTAATGGTATGCGCCTATTCCGCGTAGGCGCTTTATTTCATCAAGAGTCGTTCGATCATGATTGATAACTTTTTTGAGGTTGTTGGTCTGTCAGGGCTTAGCATGCAGGGCTTTGGGCCACTGCTGCTGATGGGTACCTGGATGACCATAAAGCTGTCCTTGCTGTCCCTTGCAGTGAGCGTAATATTGGGTCTAATTGGCGCTAGCGCCAAGCTTTCCTCCTTAGCTATAGCTCGGTTACCTGCTCAGATGTACACCACGCTCATTCGCGGGGTACCAGATCTTGTGCTGATGCTCCTGATCTTCTACAGCCTGCAGACGTGGTTAACCAGCCTGACGCAATCTTTGGGCTGGAATTACATCGAAATTGACCCATTTTCGGCTGGCGTGATAACTCTTGGGTTCATCTACGGAGCCTACTTCACGGAAACATTCCGAGGAGCCATGCTTTCCGTCCCCAAGGGGCAGCGAGAAGCGGCAGTGTCTTATGGTCTTAGCAGATCCCAACGCTTTTTCCTTATTACCTTTCCCCAAATGATGCGTTTTGCGCTCCCTGGTATTGGCAATAACTGGCTGGTTTTGCTCAAGGCTACAGCTTTGGTGTCAATCATAGGTCTTGCAGATTTGGTAAAAGCCGCCCAGGACGCCGGCAAGAGCACGTTTCAGCTTTTTTACTTTCTTGTGTTGGCGGCTCTTATTTACTTATTCATTACGACGCTATCGAACATCGTATTGCGCAGGCTTGCACGTAAATATTCCGCTGGCTCTCGCGAGGCTCTGCAATGATTGAATTACTGCAGGAGTATTGGAAGGCTTTCCTGTACACCGATGGGACGGAAATGACGGGGCTGGCCATGACGCTGTGGCTGCTGACCGCCTCAATCTTCATAGGTTTTCTGGGGGCGATTCCCCTAGCCATTGCGAGGGTTTCAGAGCGAGCTTATGTACGTTGGCCTGTTCAGTTTTATACCTACTTGTTCAGGGGGACGCCGCTCTACATTCAGCTACTGATTTGCTACACGGGGATCTACAGCATCGCTGCCGTGCGCTCACAGCCTTTGCTGGACGAATTCTTCAGAGATGCGATGAACTGTACGATCCTGGCCTTTGCGCTGAACACGTGCGCGTATACAACCGAGATATTTGCTGGCGCAATCAGAAATATTCCCTATGGCGAGCTTGAAGCAGCTAAGGCCTACGGGCTTAATGGTTGGAGGTTAAACGCATTCGTAGTAGTGCCGTCTGCGCTGAGGCGGGCTCTCCCGTACTATAGTAATGAAGTGATATTGATGTTGCACTCGACTTCGGTAGCCTTCACTGCCACCATCCCGGATATCTTGAAAGTTGCACGTGACGCAAACTCAGAAACGTTCTTGACGTTCCAGTCTTTTGGGATTGGAGCTTTGATCTATTTGGGTCTCTCGTTTGCTCTTGTAGGATTATTTCGCTTAGCTGAGCGACGCTGGCTGTCTTTTCTTGGGCCCGCTCATTGACTTTAGGAATGCCGCTGATGACCAGTCTAATAACACCCAATAGCATTGAGCAGAACCAGCACATGGGCAAAGGCCTTGAGTTAGGGTACAAGCTGACCGTTGAGAATCTTCACAAAAGCTATGGAGACCACCAAGTTCTGAGAGGTGTATCGCTAAAAGCTCATAAAGGTGATGTGATCAGCCTCATAGGTGCCAGTGGGTCTGGCAAAAGTACCTTCTTGCGTTGTATCAATCTCCTGGAGACGCCTACTGACGGCGCCATGACGCTCGACGGGCAAGTGATCAGGATGGTTAAAGATCGTCACGGGTTGCGGGTGGCTGATGCCGCAGATCTACAGCGGCTGCGCACTCGTTTGGCCATGGTATTCCAGCACTTCAATCTGTGGAGCCATTTGAGTGTGCTGGACAATATAACCTTGGCACCTCAGCGTGTCCTAGGCGTTAAGAAAGCTGATGCAGAGCAGGCAGCACGTCAATATTTGGATAAGGTCGGCCTTCCCTCTAGGGTTGCATCACAGTATCCAAGTTTTTTGTCTGGTGGGCAACAACAACGTGTTGCTATTGCCCGGGCGTTAGCGATGGAGCCTGAGATCTTACTGTTTGATGAACCAACATCGGCTTTGGATCCTGAGCTTGTTGGTGAAGTGTTGAAGGTGTTGCAGGCGCTGGCGGAAGAGGGCCGAACCATGTTGATGGTGACGCACGAAATGGCCTTCGCAAAACAAGTCTCTAGTCAGATCCTGTTTTTACACCAGGGGCTGGTGGAAGAGCAGGGTGGAGCGGACATCTTAACCAATCCTCGTAGTGAGCGTCTCCAGCAGTTCCTGTCGAACGGTCTCAAATAATAGCCAATGTTCGGTATGCGGCCAATCGATCTCCGATTGGCCTTTTTTATTTCGGCGATAGGACGATCGTCAATGAAATTGATGTTTTCACATAAGATCATAATCTCTGCTGCGCTAGTGGTTGCAGCTTCTTTTGCTAGCTTCGCCGTGTACAACGACATGCTACAGCGTGATGCACTGAACCGGGGGATTGAAACTAAGCTCTCGGGTGTGAGTAGCTCCACTGCCAATGGTATTTCACAATGGATGTCTGGTCGATTGCTGTTGCTTGAGAGCTTGAAGGAGTTGCTCGCGGGATCTCCAACACCAGAGAAATTAATTTCTGTGCTTGATCAATCAGTTCTGAAGTCAGTGTTTTCATTCACCTACTTTGGTAATGCAGAGGGGGAGTTTTTTATTCGTCCTCAAGATGAAATGCCGTCTGGTTACGACGCCCGTACGCGACCTTGGTACAAGGCAGCAGAAGCGCAAAAGCACACCGTGCTAACAGAGCCCTATCGAGATGATACCAACGGCAAGCTGATGCTTACTGTTGCGGCGCCAGTCATTAATAGAGACAGCGTGCATGGCGTTGTGGCGGGTGATTTGCCGCTTGATACCGTTGAGAAGATGCTAAGTTCGGTAGAGCTCAAAGGCATGGGCTACGCATTCCTGGTTGATTCGGATGGCAAAATATTAGTCCACCCTAATCGTGACCTTCTGATGAAGGATTTCACTTCGGTCTACACCGGCGGCAAGGATGGGTTTGGCAGTGAGCTCCATGAGGTGCAGCAGGCAGGCAAGCGCGAGTTGGTCATGTTTGCGGCGATCAATGGGCTTCCTGCAGTCAAGTGGTACGTTGGCTTGGCGCTCGACAAGGACAAAGCGTTCCAAGAGCTGGCTGGCTTCAGATTTGCGGCGGTAATAGCTACATCGATCACCGTCGCTGCGACAATACTGCTCCTGGGCGTCATGATTTACTGGCTTATGCACCCTCTACGACGCATGAGTGTTGCAATGAAGGACGTTGCCAGGGGGGAGGGAGACCTAACAAAGCGCCTTGAGGTTAAATCCCAAGACGAGTTCGGTATGCTGGCCCAGGATTTCAACGTGTTTGTAGGGCGGATACACGATTCGATTCGTGATGTTTCCACCGCAACTGAGTTGGTATTTAACGAGGTGAAGCTTGTCACCACGTCATCTGCGGGCTCCCTGTCGGTGTCTGGCGAGCAGGCGCAGCGAACAGATAGCGTAGCGGCAGCGATTCATGAACTTGGTGCTGCTGCTCAAGAGATCGCCCGCAATGCCGGCGATGCCTCGGTACAGGCAGCAAAAGCTCGGAGTCAGTCTCATGAGGGAGGGCAGGTGGTTGCAGGTACCATCTCCAAGATGAGTGATCTCTCTGACAATCTTCGGCTGGCGTCGGGCAGCATTGAATCGTTGAACGATAAAACGGTCAGCATTGGACGCATCCTGGAGGTCATCAAGGGTATTTCCGAGCAAACCAATTTGCTTGCTCTCAATGCTGCGATCGAGGCAGCCCGAGCAGGAGAGGCTGGTCGGGGATTTGCCGTTGTCGCAGATGAGGTTCGTAGCCTCGCATATCGAACGCAGGCTTCAACTCAAGAAATACATGTGATGATCGATGAGCTACAGGCAGGCGCCCAAGAAGCCGTCAATCGGATGGAAGTGAGTGGCCATCTGAGTGAGCAAGGCATGGCGGTGGCGAATGAGGCGGGAGCGTGCCTTCACGTTATCAATCACCATGTCGGCGATATCGATGGCATGAATCAAGCTGTGGCGACCGCCACCGAGGAGCAGTCCTCTGTCATTGAGTCTCTCAACGTTGATATTGCGCAGATCAATAACCTGAACACAGAAAACGTGAAAAACCTCCAGTCAACCCTGAGTGCCTGCGAGAACCTGCAGTCTCAGATCGAGCGGCTCAGGGGGCTGGTTGCTTCATTCCGGACGTGACGCCCGTATGTGAATGGCCCGCCCGTGATGCACTGCTGGCATGAGAGACTTAAAAGCTGCGCTGCCTCAGTTCGTCGCTCACGAACGATATGAACTCGCGAACTCTCGCGGTATGCCGCAGGTCGCGATGTGTAAGGATCCAGAGGCCAGTTGTGAACGGATCCAGCGCATCCGATTTGAGCCTGACAAGGCCTGGCGTGTTATCTCCCAGATAGCGGGGTAGAGGGGCAATTCCCATCCCCGCTAGCGCGGCTTGGCGCAACGAGATCAACGAGTCAGCCTTGAAGATGATTGAACTGGCTGGGATAGTTGATTGAATCCATTTCGTGACAGCCATCTGGCTGAAAGTCAGGTCAGGTGAGATCCACTTGGTGAAGGTCAAGGGGTCGTCACCCTCTAGCAACTCAGCCATTTCAATGGATGCGTACAGGGCGAATCGGACATCGGAGAGGTGCCTGCCAATCAGGGATTCGGGGGGGTTATCTCCAGTCCGGATAGCCACATCTGCATGTCGCTGCGCCAAGTCAGTGACAAAAGGCCCAGTTGACAATTCAACCACGATTTTCTCATGTTGCTTGCTGAATTTCTCAAGAATCTGAGGAAGGATCGAGCCCATAATCGTATCGCAGGTGGTGATTCGAAGCGTCCCCTCCAGCTTAAGGTCTTTTCCTTCAAGTCGAAGCGACAGGTCGCTTACGGCTCCTCTCATTATTTCAGCAGTACGCAGCAGTTCCTCACCGGCTTCAGTCAGCGTATTGCCTGTGGCAAGCCGATTGAAAATTCGTAACCCGTGTGCCTGCTCAAATGCATTCACTCGCCGTAGGACGGTGGTGTGATTTACATTGAGGTGCCTGGCTGCCCCTGCAAACGATGCATGTTCAGCTACTGCGAGGATTAACCGTAGATCATCCCAGTCCCAGTTGTGCATTCTTGCAGTCCTGTTTGGTGAAAAAGCAGATTGTTTGGAATTCAAGTAACCACCAGAATTAGTCGTAAGCAGGGCAAACGGCACTGCATAGATGAAGGAACTGACATGACTAATTTTAACCCTGCGGACTTCGGTCGCTTATTTCTTCGGCTCACAGCAGGTGTTGCATTAATCACGCACTCGCTTTATCTCAAGGTGTTTGTATTCACGATGGCAGGGACGGTCGCATTTTTTGAGTCTGTTGGACTTCCCGGATTTTTGGCTTGGGTAACTCTCTTGGTGGAGATCGTTACGGGGATCATGCTTATCTTGAGAATTAAACCCCATATTGCAGCAACTGCCGCAGTTCCTATCTTACTAGGTGCAACCTGGGCGCATACGGGTAATGGCTGGTTGTTCAGCAACACCGGAGGTGGCTGGGAATACCCATTGTTCTGGACAATGGCGTTGGTATCGATTGCGCTGACTGAGTGGCAGACCAGTACGGCACTTTCGGCTTGCGAGCCTCAAGCGTGTGCATTGAAAGAAAGCTGAACCTGTACAGCCAAACCGCGTAAATTGGGGGTTGAGTTACTGTATGTGCCGGTGACCGGAAAAGTCAATATTATGACCCCCTCGCATGCGTCCGTCTGTGACGACCGGTTAAGAAGCATCACGCGGCTCTCGGCGAAATCCCCGAGCCACAGCCCCGGATCACTGATTCTTTCAGTGATCCGGGGCTGTGCTTTGCAAGAAGCTTGAACGCTAAGGTTGAATCCCAGCCCATCCCACGATCCATTGGGCTAGAGTTTCTTGGCTGCTTCGAGCATGGCTTCCCCAATGGTTTGCTCACCCTGCTCTATGAGGGCGATGCCCGCGCCGACCATGTCCTTCGGCCCATCATCCTGATTTAATTTGAATTTCCCAATAAGATCAGTTATTTCAATCTCAATTAGAAAAATTCTTTTAAGTAATTCACCAATATATTCTTTAGGGGCGTCAGACATTTTCCAAGGCCTTTCCCTTGAGGCCTCATGCCGCTTGGTCAGCTTGGCGACCAGTTTGCGGGCGTGGGCTTCATCCTGGATAAGCTTGATGCGTCCTTTTGCATGGACAACCTTGTAGTTCCAGGTCGGTACTTGTCTCTCTGTTTCGTTTTTGCTCGGTAGCCAAGTAGGTGAAATGTAGGCATTGCCTGCCTGGAACACCACCAGCACCTCATCCAAGTTCTTTACTTCGCTGAGTAGGGGGTTATTTTTTGAAGCATGGGCGCTGAGTTTTCCCAGTACACCAATATTTGGTTCAAGCTCGAAAGGAAGATGATTGGCATCAAGTCCAGCTGGCCCATGGGTTACCAACGTGCCAAATGGATTATCCATTATTAGGGTGTGTAACGCTTCCTTTTGATGTTCGCTGAAATATTTCGGTAAGTACATATCTAGTCCCTGCCTGAAGGGGTTTTTACTTCTTCACAGTCGCCCTGTCACTACTGGATCTCGGAAATGAAACGCCGCAAGCCTTATAAAATTAAGGCTCAATATTTTACTGTTTCAAGAACGTCGTAAAGTGATCCTGCCAGCCTTCACTTGATGCAAACGGTAGTAGGCCGCTTACCATCCCACGATGCAGCAGTCCATGCGAGAGGACATGGCTCAACATTTCTGACTTCTTCATATTTCCTGGCTTTCCATCTGCAAACACAAAATTCAGCCTTTCTTCAAGCTCTGCCTCCGTCACAGATTTTGTGTAGTTAACAAACCAGTTGTTCGTTTTAGAAAATTTTAACGATAGGTCAGATAAATGTTGCGGTTCGTTTGTAGTGGTTGAGCTGCAGGGCATGGGGTCACCCAGCAACCTCCCCTTAAACAGGTTGTCCACGATGTTGATGTGAGCGAGATGCCATAAAGCTTCTGTCAGATGCGGCGCAGTGAACGTGCTAGGAGACTCTGTGAGGATTTTGAACAGCTCGGCTTCAGACCAAGCTTTGTACTGAAACATCGAGTGAAAAACGTCCTTGGCAGTCATTTTTTCTCCTTCGCCCATGTGGGACTGGGTTGGCTTTGCCTTCCTGGCAAAGGGCGGTTGGTGTGGCGATGGTCAGTATATTGACTTTTTCGGTCGATGGCACGAAGCTGTGAGCGTGCCTGCTGACCAGAGCTGATAGCCGAGATCTTGGCTCCCCCACCTTGGTGGGCCAACGGATTAGCCCTGGCCCTGATGCCGGGTTTGGCTCGGCTGAGCTTAAGAGGCTTGGCCAGGGCAGCTAAGTAATAATTTTATGTGTGAGTGATTGCTTTACGCGATCCGGAGGTAGCGATGAAACGCACTTTGGACAAAGTCGATGAAAGGATCATCGAAGAACTAACCAGGAATTCGCGTCTAGCTCACAACGATATTGCGCTGAAAGTTAATCTTTCTAGAAATGCTGTTCGGCTCAGGATCGAGCGCTTGGAGCGAGACGGGTATATCAAAGGATATACGATTGTGAAGGGGGCTGCGTCTTCAGGCCATCCACCGATACGAGCACTGGTTTTTGTCTACAGGCAGGATCGCATGAGGGGGGCGGACGTGGTGCGCTCTGTTGCTGCGATTCCTGAGGTGATCGCTTGCAATGTGATGAGTGGTGATCTTGATATTGTTCTGACCGTTGAGGCGAGTTCCCCGGACAGAATTAATAAGGTCTGGACTGATATTTCCAGTCTGCCTGGCGTTGTGAATACGGTGACTTCTTTTGTTTTGTCACATACAAAATAGCACACGAGCAAAGCGACATGCTGTGCGAGCATTTTGCTAGCAAGATCGGTCTGTTTGGCATATTCGGTTAAGCAGGGTTGCAGCTTACGATTTCCTCCAGTGGTGAACAACAAAATGAGGCCGTTGCTGTGACTGAATATAAAATTGCTTTGCTGGGTTTCGGCGGTGTAAACCGTGCTCTGGCTCAACTGGTTGCTGAAAAGAATGAGCTGTGGGCTGAAGAGCTGGGCTTCACGTTGAAAATCGTTGGCGTCAGCGACATCTTCTTGGGCTCTGTAATTGGCAAGGACGGCCTGGATCCCAAAAAGCTGGTAGCTGTGCCTGCAGCCAAAGGCGCCTTTGCGGCCCTGGAAAATGGTAGCGCTGAGCCGGCCAACGAGACGGTCATTCGTTTTTCTGGTGCAGATATTGTTGCTGAGGCCACCTTCACTAATCCGGTTGATGGTGAGCCAGCAACCACATTCTGTCGCTGGGCTCTGGAAAAGGGCATTAGCGTTGTGACTACAAACAAAGGCCCAGTGGCTCTCCACTCGGCTGCGCTGAAGAAGCTGGCTGCGACGAATGGTGCAGCCTTTGAGTTTGAAGGTGCCGTGATGAGCGGTACTCCAGTGATCCGTCTGGCACAGGAAACATTGGCCGGTTCGGAAATTACTGGCTTCAAGGGCATTCTGAACGGCACTTCCAATTTCATTCTCAGCAGCATGCAAGCCGGTCTCGACTTCGGTGACGCATTGTCGGAGGCTCAGGAGCTGGGCTATGCCGAAGCAGATCCAACTGCAGACGTTGAAGGTCATGATGTACGTCTGAAGGTAGTGATCCTGGCAAATGAACTGCTGGGTGCGAAGCTGACTCCGAACGATGTGTGCTGTGAAGGCATCTCGAACATCACTGCCCAAGACATTCAGAAGGCTGCTCAAAACGACTCCCGCTGGAAGCTGATTGGCAGTGCGCAGCGCACCCCAGCTGGTACCGTGACTGCTTCGGTCAGCCCGCAACTTCTCCCGAACACTGATGCATTGGCCGGGGTAAGTGGCGCCACGAATGCTGTCAGCTTCGAAACCAACCTCCTGGGCCCGGTCACTGTTGTAGGTGCTGGTGCTGGCCGTATTGAAACCGCCTACGCACTGCTGTCCGACATCATCAGCATCCACAAGAACAAAATCAAACAGGCGATCTGAATATGAATAGCTTGAGTATTGCCCTGTCTACAGATTACGAAGAGATCACAGTATTCAACCCGTTTGATGGTTCTGTGGTTGGTGAAGTGGCTAAGGTGCCAGCGACCTCTGCTCACCTGGTGATCGATGCTGCCAAGCACGGTGCTGTGACCGCTCGCAGCCTTTCTCGCGCCGAGCGTTCTCGTATACTGGAGCACGCAGCTGCACTGGTGGAGAAGGATAAGGATGATTTCGCGAAACTCATTTCAGCGGAGTCTGGTAAAACAATTCGCCAAGCGCGCAAAGAAGTCCTCCGCTGTGTAAACACGCTCAAGCTTTCGGCTGAAGAGGCCAAGCGTAACGCGGGAGAGGTGATTCCATTTGACTCCTATGTTGGCTCCGAATCTCGCCAAGGGTGGTTTACTCGCGAGCCACTGGGCGTGATCCTGGCTATTACTCCTTATAACGACCCACTGAACTTGGTTGCTCATAAGCTGGGCCCGGCCATCGCCGGCGGCAACTCGGTAGTGCTGAAGCCTTCCGAGCTCGCTCCGCTGTCCGCCGTCAAGCTGGTTAGTTACCTGAACAAGGCTGGTTTGCCTACTGAAGTTGTTTCGGTGGCTACCGGTGATGCTGACCTGGGTAAGGCGCTGGTTGCTCACCGTGCAGTGCGAATGATTTCGTTCACTGGTGGCTTCGCTACAGGCGAGCAGATCACTAAGACTGCCGGTTTGAAAAAAATGGCCATGGATCTAGGCGGTAATGCGCCAGTGATCGTAATGGGCGATTGTGACCTTGAGTCTACTGTGGAGTCCTGTGTGTCCGGTGCTTACTGGGCTGCAGGGCAAAACTGTATTGGTACTCAACGAATTCTGATTGATAGCAAAATCTATCAGTCTTTTAAGGAGAAATTCGTAGAGCAGTCGCGCGCGTTGGTAGTGGGTAACCAGGCAAACGAGGCGACTGACGTCGGCCCAATGATCTCTGAGGCAGCGGCCAAACGTGCAGAAGAATCTGTGCAGGAGGCCGTCAGCAAGGGTGCCAAGGTTCTGCTCGGTAACAAGCGGGAGGGTACCCTGTTCTACCCAACTGTCCTGGAAGACGTGAGCTTTGAGTGCAAGGTTTGGCAGGAAGAGGTGTTCAGTCCGATCGTCATCTTGCAGGAGATCGACACACTTGAAGATGCTCTGGCGCTTGCCAACCAGCCAGAGTACAGCCTGCATGCTGGCATCTTCACCAGCAATCTGAACACCGCCATGAAGGCCGCGAAGCTGCTTGAGGCGGGTGGTGTGATGATTAACGACTCGTCTGATTATCGTTTCGATGCGATGCCATTCGGTGGCTTCAAATACGGCAGCATGGGACGTGAAGGGGTGCGTTTCGCCTACGAAGACATGACCCAGCCTAAGGTCATTTGTCTCAACGGCCCTAGCGAATAAGGCCAGAGGTTCTCTAAGGCTCTGATATTCGATAGGTAGGGAAGAGGGGGGCGTCAGCTCCCCTTCATTCAGGATCAGGGGGTGAAAATGAGCAGTCTTATTCAGCGATACCCTAGTCAGGCACCTCTGCCTCTTTCCAGGGCTGTTAGGGCGGGTGATTTTCTGTTCCTTTCAGGTCAAATTCCTGTCAGTCCGACTGGTGAAGTAATTAGAGGTGACATCCGAGTTCAAACCAGAGCCGTATGCCAGCGAATTGGTGAAAGCCTCGCTGCTTGCGGGGCCAGTTTTGAGCAAGTAGTAAAGGCAACTGTTTGGCTTTCGGACTTGAATCATTTTGATGGTTTAAATGAAGTCTATAAGGAGTTTTTTGGCTCCCACCTACCTGCACGTTCTACGGTAGTCTCGGAGCTGGTTTTGGGTGTAGATGTGGAAATTGAAGTTCAAGTCTTTTTTGGGCAGCCTTAGGAATATTGTTGGATCTCTCAAGGCTTTTCGCTTCTGTGAATGAGGCGCATTCTAGCCTTCGTTGAGTGGAAGGCTGAAGAAATTTATATGTGAGTATGCTGCTTATGTAAGGCGTGCATTAGCTTCGTCTTGCCGTAATACAATAACAAGGTGTTGGCGTATGAGCTTTAAAGAAGTTGTGTCTGCTGGCTCGGCTACTGAGAGTACCGGTAGGGCTAAATATGTGGGTGCAGAGGATGTAGGTTACAAAAAGACCTTACGTGCTCGCCAAATACAGATGATTGCCATTGGTGGTGCTGTTGGCAGTGGTTTATTCCTAGGTGCGGGTGCTCGGCTTTCTGAGGCAGGCCCATCGCTTGTTTTCGCATTTGCTGTGTGCGGTGTGTTCGCATGGTTCATCATTCGCGCTCTCGGTGAGTTGGTTCTCCACAGACCGTCCACCGGGTCATTTGTGTCTTATGCCCGAGAGTTCTATGGTGAAAAACTGGCTTATGCAGCCGGTTGGATGTATTGGACAAACTGGGTAACAGTGGCGATTGCTGAGCTCACTGCGACGGCCCTTTACCTGAATTTCTTCAAAGCGTATGTTCCATTCCTCGGAGACGTCCCACAATGGGCCTCTGCACTGGGTGTGCTAGCGATTATTACTGGTATTAACCTGGTATCTGTAAAAATTTTCGGCGAGCTGGAATTCTGGTTTGCCTTTTTTAAAGTAGCAGCCTTGGTTACATTCCTCTGCGTGGGGGTTTACATGGTTGTCTTTGGTACACCCATTGACGGTCATGTTCCTGGATTCCAGTTGATTTCAGATCATGGGGGGTGGTTCCCTTATGGCGTGATGCCGGCTGTAATTTTGATACAAGGTGTGGTGTTTGCATACGGTAGTATTGAACTTGTTGGCACAGCAGCAGGGGAGGCCAAAGATGTTGAAAAGGTCATGCCTAAAGCCATTCGTGCAGTTGTCTTCCGTATTGTTGTTTTCTATGTTGGCACTATATTGCTGCTTTCATTGCTTATGCCGAGCTCCTCTTATATCCCAGGAGTGAGCCCACTGGTGACCTTCTTCGGTGCCATAGGGGTGCGCGGTGCTGATGCAATCATGAACATGGTGTTGTTCACTGCTGCCATTTCATCCCTCAATGCTGGGATTTACACCACCGGACGTATTCTTCGCTCCCTTGCTGTAACAGGATCTGCGCCGCCATTTCTTGTGAAAATGAACAGCAATGGGGTGCCGTTTGCAGGGATTACGTTCACGACAATTGCTTCCTTGGTTGGCGTTGCAATGAACGCATTTCTGCCCGGCCAGGCTTTTGAAATTGCCATGTCGTTGACGGCTATTTTGATGCTTGGTGCCTGGGGGGTGATTATTCTTTGTCAGCTCAAGCTCTTCAAGCTTTCCCAACAAGGCCTTATTGAACGACCTAAATTCAGGATGATGTTCGCGCCTTATAGTGGTTACGCAACGCTGGCATTTTTCGTTCTGGTCTTCATTCTGATTGCTTGCGACTATCCAGTGGGTACGTACTCCGCAGCGTCTATTCCCTTCTATGCAGCGGTTCTTGTGATTGGCTGGTATGTGGTTCGAGGTCGAGTTTACGGGATCGCAAACGGTAAATTGAGGTTTGATGAAAACCAGGAGTTGGTTTCAACCACTGCTGCTGAACCAAACGATGAGTTGGCTGTTAAGTCCACACTAAAAGAAGCTCAATAAGCAAGAGGGTATTAAGATGCGTCCTGATAAAGAAAACCTGGCCACGTTGGGCGTTAGCAGCCAGGCAGTTCATGGTGGTAACGTCATGGATGTCACCACCGGCGCCGTGCGCACCCCGCTGGTCATGGCAAACTCTTATCGTCTTCCTGATGACCCAGAAGACATGGACTGGTCGAGCCCTGATGGCTTGGTTTACACCCGTAACGCAGGCCACAACCAGGTGTGCCTGGAGAAGAAACTCGCAGCTATCGAGGGCGGTGAGGCTGCAGCTGCGTTTGCGACCGGTGTTGCTGCCCTGCACTCGGTGTTCTTCACATTTCTGAAAAGTGGAGATCACATTGTTGTCGGCGACGTGACCTACGAAGCGGTGTGGCGTCTGTTTGCAGAGCTGCTTCCTGAGCGCTATGGCATTCAAGCGACCTTCGTCAACATGGGTGATTTGGACGCGGTGAATAAGGCGATGAAGCCTAACACCAAGCTGATCCACACCGAGTCCATCGGGAATCCGACCACCAAGGTCGCTGATATCGAAGGCTTGGCGGAAATTGCCAAAGCCCATGGTGCTCTGCTATCGGTCGACGCAACCTTCACTCCGCCGCCGTTCTTCCACGCCTTGAACAAAGGGGCTGATCTGGTTGTTCACTCCCTGACCAAGTACATCAATGGTCATGGTGACGCCATGGGGGGTGTTGTGATTGGCAGCAAAGAATTGATCGGCAAGATCAAGCATGATGCTTTGGTTGATCTGGGGGCTGTCATCTCCCCATTCAATGCCTGGCTGATCATGCGTGGTTCAGTAACCTTGCCCCTGCGCATCCGTCAGCATCTCGCGACGGCTGAGAAGGTGGCTGCGTTCCTGGATTCCGATGACCGCATTGCCTACGTTTACTACCCGGGTCTGCCGTCCCATCCTCAGCACGAGCTGGCCCGTCGTCAGTTCGAAGGCAAAGGGTTTGGCGGTGTGATGGCGTTTGCTGTGAAAGGCAACTCTGACAAGCAGAACCGCTTCGTGGCGAAGCTGAGGGTTATTACTTCAGCCGTTTCCATCGGTCATGATGAATCGCTCATCGTTCATGTGGGCCCTGAAGCCCGCGGTGGCTCCGAGCACTATCCAAAAGAGTTCCTTGAGTATGGTCACCTGCGTCTTTCGATTGGTCTCGAAGATGCTGACGACCTGATCAAGGACATTTCGGCGGCCCTGGACGAGACCTTCAGTAACTGAAATTCATTCGGGAGACCTCATCCAATCTCCCGAATCACTGATCTTCGTAGGTAACCCTCTTTGCCTCCCTACCCGGGAGGCTTTTTTCTTAAGAAAAAATTACTGATGAAGCTCGGCTACGGTCATGGCGAAAATGACGGCCTTTTTTCCATTGTTGATGTAGCGGTGTGGGACATCTGTTTTCGCAATTGCTGAGCAACCCTGCTCAATGATAAGCGTTGTTTCGCTGATCTCCAGGGTCAACGTGCCTTGTTCAACATGAAACAGCTCGAAGGTGCCCGTGGGATGGCCGCTGGACTCGAAAACTTCACCAGGTTTGATTTCCCACTTCCACAGCTCAATCATGTTAGGCCCACTGGTGCCTGCGAGTAAGCGGGCTGTGCCACCTTCAGGCCCATTCCAGAGCGTCGGGATCTCCTGCGCCTCAATTAGGCGAGCCGTGGGTGTGCTTGCCACATTCACGACATCAGCGACGGACAATCCAAGGGCTGCCGAGATCTTGCACAGGATCCCGATACTAGGGTTCGCTTTGCAGTTTTCAATCTCCACTACCATTCCCTTGCTGACGCCCGAGCGACGTGCAAGCTCATCAAGAGAGAGCTTCTGCTGCTTGCGTACCTCCCTAAGCCGCTTGGCAACTGCCTCGCTGACCTGTTGGACGTGGATTTCTGGGTCGGTCGATATATTGACTTTCTTGGTCATCGGTCAGTAAAATGCTCTAAATTGGTCAGTTTAGGAGATTCTCTGATGCTTTCTGTACGTCCGTCAATTGACCATAGGGTTGTCGAGCTGGCTCCTGGCTTCCGAGCGATCAGTGTGGTTGTAGAGGCGGCTCCAATAGTCAATCCTGATGTAGCCGCCGAAGCGATGGAGCGTGCGTACCAGGTCGTCGAGGCAGGCACTTCAAATTGGGCTGATGCTCACTTGGCTGCTTGGGGGGATGCTTTCCGGAAGTTTGGTGTAAAGCCGCAGCGTACCCCATGCTCTGCCGAGGCGCTCCTGAAGCGGGTCAAGAAAGATGGAAAGCTTCCAACGATTGATCCAGTAGTCGACCTTTACAACGCAATCAGCATTCAATATGCAATTCCAGTGGGTGGCGAGAATTTTGCTGCCTATGTCGGGATGCCACGTTTGACCATTGCTGATGGCTCTGAAGAATTTGACACTATGAAAAGTGGTGAGCCTGCTAATGAGCCGCCGGAGCCTGGTGAGGTTATCTGGCGTGATGATCGGGGCGTGACTTGCCGTCGTTGGAACTGGCGTCAAGGCATCCGAACCCGTCTGGATTCCGAGGCCAAACAGATGTGGTTCATTCTCGAAAGCTTGCCTGAAATGCCAATCGAGGCACTGAACGCAGCAGCAGATGATCTTGTCACCGGCTTGTCGAAAATGATGCCGGGCGCTGTAATTACTAGTGAGCTCATCGAAGCTTGAGTTAGCTTCAGAGTTCTGGTGCCCAGGGGACGACCCCTTGAAATTGGGTTAATCTTGCCGGGACGACCCGGCTTCTTAATGGAGCCGTCGATGGCTTGGGTTAGTTTGATAATTGCAGGAATTCTCGAGGTTGTGTGGGCCTTTTCGATGAAACAATCAGAAGGCTTCACAAAGGTCGGAGCTTCAGTTGTAACTATCATTACAGTTGTTGCAAGCTTTGTTTTGCTTTCCTATTCGATGAAGAGTTTGCCATTAGGTACGGCCTATACTATCTGGACAGGGATAGGCGCTGTTGGCGCTTTCGCTGTAGGTATTGCATTTCTTGGCGAACCGGCAGGCTCGCTCAGGATCCTAGCTGCCATTATGATTATAGGTGGCTTGTTGCTTATGAAGTTTTCGTCGGCAGCATGAGCTAGATTAATGACGAAAGGCCGCCATTGGGCGGCCTTTTTTGCATTCCAGAACGAGCATGCTTTTTCGATTTGCATGGTTTGCGATCAAAATGCTCTTATTTGGTGTTTTTACCATGAAATAATGCGATGTGTTCTATTCAGTTGCGAATGCTTCGTGCATAAGGTGGTTTTAGGGCTGCTTGACAATTTCTCTTGCAGCACGGAATGGTCGCTTGATTATTATTTGGAGTAAATATGGACTACGTAAGCACTCGTGGTTCTGCTGAGCCTGCCAATTTTCGTAGCGTTGTTCTCTCAGGCATGGCATCTGATGGAGGGCTCTACGTGCCGGAGAGCCTCCCACACTTTGATAGTGAAGCCATTGCCAGCTGGTCATGGCTTCCCTTTGATGAGCTCGCGTTTCGTGTAATTTCCCCATTTGTTGGCAGTGAAATTGAAAGCTCTGACTTGAGGACCATACTGAAGAACTGCTACCAATGCTTTGACCACCGAGCGGTAGCTCCTCTACAGCAGATTGGCCCAAATGAATGGGTTCTGCAGCTGCACCATGGGCCCACGCAGGCTTCCAAGGATTTCGCAGCCCAACTCCAATCTCGGCTTGTTACATATTTTCTGACCCCGCCCAGCCAAGCATTCGTTATTGGGGCGACCAATGGTGATACGGGGCTTGCAGCTGTCGAAGCCTTCAAAGATGTGCCCAATGTAAAGGTGTTGGCCCTCTATCCCCAGGACGGTGTGCCTGCCGATCGGTTGGCTGGTTTGATGGGATCCAGCTCAGATCATGTTCAGTTAATCGAGGTTAGCGGTAGCTTCGATGATTGCCAGACACTGGTTTCCAAAGTGCTCAGAGCCTGGCCGGTGAAAGATGTCCTTCCAATCAGTTTCAACTCTACGAATTGGGTGGGGGTCTTAGCTCAGATCGTCTTCTTTTTCCACAGTGCTTTGCAGCTTGGTGGAGGCGTGCGCCCGGTTGGTTTCAGCATACCGGGTGCGAGCTTCGCCGAGATCTATGCTTGCTTCATTGCTCAAAAAATGGGGCTGGCAATCAATCAGGTCATTGTGTCAACCAACACCAATGACTCTCTGCATCGCTTCATCAATCAAAACAGCTACTCTACCCGAGAGGTCAGCCATTCGCTGTCCCCCTCTATGGACTTTTCACTCTTTTCAAACCTCGAGCGCTTTATCTGGGAGCTCTATGATCATGACGGCAGTACCGTGCAGCGCCTGATGGCTGCTTTCGAAGACTCCGGTAAGCTGAGTATTGGGAACAAGCAGTGGCTGCAGGCACGGATGTTGTTTGACTCGTATGCCGTTGCTGATGAGCAAGTCAAAGCGGAGATGGTCACCTTGTACAAAGAGGCGGGAACAGCTGTCGATCCGCAGACTGCAACGGGCGCCCTCGCAGCAAGGCTGCATCGTCGGAGCATTGCGAGCCCAATGGTCACCCTGGCGCAGCTTGCTCCCAGCAAGTCTTCGCAACTTTTGGCTGAGCTGGACATGTGGAAAGGTGAAGTGACTGAGACGGCCAGTCTGTCTGTGGATCATCTTGTGCTGAGCAAAGGAGATATCGATGGCCTTTCCAGCTTTATTCGAGGCATATAGGGATACTGCATGAAAAAACGTCTGCGCGACCCACAGGGTGAGCGGATCCTGGTTGAGCTCATCGCCAACGCCAAAATTGCCCATGCACAGCTAGGTATCAAGGCAACCTTTTGCGCAACGCAGTCCGTCAGTGTATTGAACACATGTAGCGCGATGGAGTAATTCACGGATACACAGTTAGGGTGGGGGATGGACTTAAGCCTCCAGCACCCATAAGCCCCATCATCTTCTTGTATCGGCATGACCGGATACATGGAGGTGATGTGGTGACGGGGGTGAAGGGTATTCCCGACGTGAAGTCATGAGCGGTGAGATCGATTTGATGGTGAGGATTAAAGCGGCCCACTCCGCGGGTTCACACGGTTTGGAAGCTAATTGCAGCCATGCCTAGCGTTGAAAATACAGTCCAACATTTTTGCTGAGCAAGCTCATCTAGCAAAACACTGAAAGTAAAGGGGCTACCGGAGCATGACCTGGTAGCTCTTTTTTGTTAGGAGGCGGAGGCCTCGTTAGCCAGCTGCGGTGCCTGACGTTTTCGACGGTAGGCTATAGCCAGAATGGCAAACCAGATTGGCATGCAGAGCAGGGCGTGCGCCGTGTTTGGGTCTAAGGCCAGAAACATAGTCACAAAGGCGAAGGCAGCGATAGGCACTGCAAAGCCAAAGCATAGCTCGGTTGGGGCATCCGTATGACCTTATCCTGGCCCTACCAGCTTGTAAGCTGAGAAGCATGAACTCTTTCTGCATATGGAATTCGCAATGAACAGGTCTAAATTTTGGGCGTTCGCTCTAGTGCTTGTCACAGCTATTTGGGGCTGGAGCTTTGTCGCAAAGCATAATCTCCAAGGCATGGCGGCCTCGTGCCTCAATAGCTGGTTATTTTTGCTTGGAGGGGCCAGTTTGTTGCCGTTCGCTTTGAACTCGTTGCTCAGAATAGGACGAAAGGATTGGTCAGTCGGCGTGGCGGCGGGCGTTGTGCTGTTCGTTGCGTTTGCATTTCAAACGACAGGCATCCAGCTCACGTCGCCCTCGAATGCTGGATTCATAACCGGGCTTGCAGTGGTTTTCACTCCTTTGATCCTGTATTTCGTGAGTGGTGAAAAGACCAGTAGCATCCAGCTGACAGGAGCTGTCATTGCCTTGGCGGGCTTGGGCCTATTGAGCGCCAGAGGGTTTGAGTTTCACGTGGGTGATCTGCTGATCCTGTTGTGTGCTGTCTTCTTTGCGGCTCACATTGTGGTTCTCGCTAAAGGACGCTTTTCGGGCTCGCCACTGGCTTTTGCGGTGATCCAGGTGTTCACGGTTGGCGTGCTTTCCTTGGCTTGGAGCTTGGGAGCGGGTGAGTTCTCAGTACCTGCTGATGTGGAGAGTCAGATGGTTGTGGTGCTGCTTGCATTACTGAGCACGGCCCTTGCGTACGTAGTCCAAACCAAAGCACAAACAGTGATTCCAGCCCAGAAGGTTGCATTGATTCTTTTAGCTGAACCGGTGTTTGGTGGTGTATTCGGCTATTTCCTTGCAGGGGATAGGTTAACCAGCGTTAACTTGCTCGGAGGGGCTCTCATCGTCTTTGGGATGTTGATCAGTGAGCTACGTTCGGCCAATCAGCTCAAATCGTTGATATTCAGAGTAATAAGTAGAAAGCCCCACGTGAAAAACGAGCAGAATGCCAGTTGACGCTTGCGTTCGTGAGCGGCGATTATTTTCCAAGACTTACGCAACGAGCGTTTACAATGACTCAATTCAATCAAGCAGGAATTGCTTTTGGCCTAAAGGCCTTCGCACGTCTGTGCGTTGCCGTTGCTAAGAAATCCAAGAAACAGCCGCTCATCTGACCGAGGCGCGCTGTCTCGTCAGGTGGGCTGACGAGACAGATGGCGCTAGGTATCCCTACCAGACCTCTTTCGACTCTTACCCCTCTGACGGTCACTTTCTGTCAGTAATAGGAGTTTTGCATGTCGAGTTTTCGTGGAATCTGGATTGCCCTGGTTACACCATTCCAGTCATCTGAGATTGATTTTGATGCTTTAGAGCGTCTGGTAAAGAAGCTCATCGCTGATGGCATTGCCGGGTTTGTGGTCTGCGGCACCACGGGAGAGGCAGCTGCACTTTCAAAAGCTGAGCAGTTATCGGTGCTTGATGCTGTGCTCACTTGGGTGCGGCCATCGCAGGTCGTGATGGGGCTTTCGGGCAACAACATGCGCGAGATGCTGGCATTCCAGTTGGAAATTCAGAAGCGTGAGATCGCAGGCCTACTGGTACCGGCACCGTATTACATCAGACCCTCGCAAATAGGTATTGAATCCTTTTTTACCGCGATTGCGGATGCAGCTTCCGTTCCGGTCATTGTTTACGACATCCCTTATAGGACTGGAGCTCGGATCGAACGGGAAACGCTTAGAAGGATCGTCCAGCATCCACGTATCAGAGCGGTCAAGGATTGCGGTGGTGATAGTGAAACCACCATGGCGTTGATCCAGGATGGCCATGCTCAAGTGCTAGCAGGCGAGGATTCGCAGCTGTTCAACAGCCTATGTCTGGGCGGGTCGGGCGCTATCTCCGCCTCGGCGCATGTCAGGGCTGATCTTTACGTGAAAATGCAGGAGCAATTGGAGGAGGGCGATTTGTTTGGAGGTCGAGAGACTTTCTATCGCCTTCTGCCCTGGATGCAGATGGCCTTTGTTGAGCCCAATCCGGCTGTTGTAAAGGCTGCTCTAGAGGTTCAAGGCATGCTGAATGGCGAGCTGCGCGAGCCGATGCAGCGTTGTACTGCCGTTACACGGCAGAGACTGGTTCACATACTGAGCGAGCTTGAAATCTAGGACAGCACCCGGGTCTCTATTCGGAGCATCGGTGGCCGTCGTGATGGCGAGCCCCCGATGTAACAGGTGTAAGCTTTTTACAACGGCTGCATTAATGGCTTTTGTAGCCGCAAGGGTACAGGCTTGGTCGTTGTTGCTGGCTTTGGCTGAGCACACCCTTTGCTGAGGGCGAAGAGCTAAATTGTGGCGCAGGAAGCCAAGGCAATTTAGATATGGAAAGACCTCAGAAACGAGTAAACAGCAACTTTAGCCCTGCAGCGCCAAACACCATAGCCAGAGAGCCTTCAATGAGGCGACGGGCACGCTGGTAGGCACGAATCATTGGTACCGTCGAAAAAACAATCGCATAACCACAGAAAATCGTGACACTTAGAAATGCGCACCCTGTAAGGATGATAGCTACGGTTGATTGTGAGGCCTCTGCACCCAGGCCTAGGCTCATGGTTGCGATCCAACCCAGGAGAGCTTTGGGGTTGGTCAAGTGCATCAGTAGGCCTCGTTGATAAAGCATAAGTCCAGACGCTCTCCGTGGGACGCTAGCCCCATTAGCAAGCTGGTCATTGGTCTTCAACGCGGATCGAGCTGCTTTGAACCCCAGGTACAACAGATAAGCCCCGCCCAAAATCTTCATGATCACTAGGGCCTGGGCATATTTTGCCAGCACTGCTGATATCCCAGTGGCTGCCAGGCTCCCCCAGAACAGTGATCCGCTTACCACGCCGGCAGCAAGGCACAGCGCTGATTTGCGCCCATCCTGCATAGCGACCCCCATTATCCGCATGTTGCTTGGCCCTGGGCTCGCAGCACCAATGATGTAGACCAAGAAAACTAGCAACATGTGATGCAGATCAGCTTGCATGATGGCCTCGCGTGGGGCGGTTAGGTCTGTAACTATAGATTTTATTGACCGATACGGTCAATATAACGACCTTGACGCTGACGGGGAATGGGCAGCCAGTTGAATCAGGTGGTATCAAGACGCGCAGGATCCCTAGCTGTCTTGGTGACTTCTTGGTGCAGCACATTTCCTAAGGCGCCTCAGCCTTGTGGTGAGGGAGGTTGGCGCTGCCGTGCCCAAGGGTCGGCCTGCGTGCGCCGTTGTTGGTGGGCGTAGGAATGGCTGCGCTGGGTCATGCGAGCCTTGTGCTGCCCATTTTGAAGCGGCGCTCAGAGAAACTTCGAAGATAGGCCGAATCTGGTAGCTGTAGCATTGCCGAGTAGAAATTTGCCAATCCAGTGCGGCATAGAGGTTAACTCTTGAAACCGCGGTGTGATTTGGGGTCAATGAGAGGTAATTGGTATGTTTACTGGCTTGTGTGCTTTTCCATTAACCCCAATGAACGAGGATCAAGTCGATGAAGCATCATATGTTCATTTGATCTCACGCCTCGTCAAGGCTGGTGTCGACTCGATTGGCGCACTTGGTTCGACTGGTAGCTATGCCTATGATGCAGCCAGTTCAAGCCGTGATAGTGGCTATGTTAATGTGCCATTACGCAACCAGTAAGGAACATTGTGATGGGTTGGAAAGGGACACTTCGATCTCTGCAAGCGTCTGCAAGGCGAGCAGAGCGCAATGCGCATCGCCGCCAACGTGAGCTGGAGAAGCGCCAGAAAGAATTTGCGAAAATGGAGGCCCTCGAACAGGCGGCCTATGAAGTCGAGGTGTATGAGAACCACATTGATATCCTGCTTTCGATGCATAAGGAATGCGCTGAGCCAGTGAAATGGAAGAAAATTCTATCCAAGCCTGAGCCTAAGCCGCCCGCGAAAAGCGGGGCCCTTGAACAGGCTGCAACGCAGGCCTCGGCGACTTACCGTCCAAGCTTTTGGGCAAAGCTATTCAAATTGGAAAGCCGTCAGCGTGCGGCGCTCATCGCGAAAATCGGCACTGCCGCAACTCAAGATGAACGGCTGTTTCAGGCGCAGTTTGAAGAGTGGAAGACTCAGCACTCTGATTGGTCGGAGGAGCGGGACATTGCCCTGCGGATTCTTGATGGCGATCGCCAGGCAAAGCTCGACGCTATCGAGGCGTTCGAGTCATTCGAGGAAATTTCGCACCTCGGCTCCTCCATTCAGATGATCGTCCATGAGGGAGACGTGCTAGAAGCAAAGTTGGCTATTCACGGCTCGCACGTCATTCCGACGGAGGTCAAGTCGCTGCTCAAAAGCGGAAAACTGTCGACCAAGGCGATGCCTGCAGGCCGCTTCAACGAACTCCATCAGGATTACGTGTGCAGTTGCGCACTGCGGGTAGGCCGCGAGCTGCTGGCCATCTTGCCGGACGACCTGGTCATCGTTACGGCGATGGATAACGTGCTGAACAGCTCTACCGGGCATATGGAAGATCAGCCCATCCTGAGCGTTGCATTCTCCCGCGCCACTGTCGAAGGTCTTAACCTGGAAGCCATCGACCCTTCAGATGCGATGAAAAACTTTGTTCACAATATGAGCTTTAAAAAGGGTACAGGCTTCTCGGCGGTAACATGCTTGGATGCGCAGCGCTTCGCTCGGATAGGTGTATGAAGCGATAGGAGCCTAGTTAGTCAGATGGATATAGTTTCCTTATGCTGCTAAGCCGACTAGCGCTGTTGTGGTGAACTAACTCCGCGTTGCAGCATCAAATTTATTAGGCCCGGTTCCACATTTGGGCTAACCTGTAGGCACTTTTCAAACACCTGAGGATTACATATGTCTCGTTTGGCCGAATTCAGAAAGCTTGAGCAGACCCTGGCCGCGCAGCTCGCTGAGCTCGAGGCGATGAAGGGCAGCACCGAGCTGAAAAAAGAAATCGAATTTGAAGAATAGCTTCGTGATTTGCTGAACAAGTACGGCTTCAACCTGCGTGACATCATCAACCTGCTGGATCCTCAGGCTGGTCGTCGTAGCGCTCCGGCTGTGGCAGAAAAATCGCCACGTCGTGCACGCCAAGTTAAGCAGTACAAGAACCCGCATAACGGCGAAATCATCGAGACTAAAGGCGGCAACCACAAATTGCTGAAAGAGTGGAAAGCCCAGTACGGGGCAGACGAAGTGGAATCCTGGGTGTCTTGAGTATTGCTCACTACTCAAAAAAACGGCCCGAAGGGCCGTTTTTAATGTCATGTTATGGCTTAATAAACAGAGGTCTGTTTTGCGAGCCATGTCGTGGCAGGTGGTGATTCTTGGTACTGACATAACCTATTTACTCCGTCTTTGTTTGTGGTTTTCACACCTGCGCTGGCCAGGTTGCACCGTGGGCTACGAATCAGAGGTGCCCCCATTTTCCTGGGGAGTCATGCTAAAACTGTCCTCCGATCATCAGTACAGTTATCGCCGACGATGTCCAAATAATTCTCTTTCGAGTGTGATTAGGCTGCTTGTTTTTGCTAAATTAAACATAGGAATTTTGTTGAACGGTCTAACAAGCCCGCTTACCTGTGTGACTATTTATCGGAGAATGGACAAGGCCGCAGAGCTAAAGCGCGCAGAAAACTGGGCGCTAATGCTGGCATAACAGCGGTGGTGAAGCGTAATTCCGAGCTTTCTAGTATGTCGTTGCATATGCGAATGCCCAAGCTGTAACGTTTAACTTATGGCATTTTTTTTGGCGCCATTGTTCCGGTCAATAGTTATATGCGTCGACCACGCAGTCATTTGAAGTTTTCGACGAATCAAGCAAAAGAGGGGTTGTCTTAAGTGTTTCGGTCTGCTAGATTTCTGTCCGCTTGTGATAATTAGATCACAAGGTGAATCACAGATTGTCAACCTCTACTGTGCCCGGCGTTAACGCCAGCCACAGGCAGAGAGCGAGCGTGCGGAATCTCTTCATTGAGCATCTCCTTGCATAATCATTATCGTGATCCTGACATTATAAGTCATCCCTAGCAGTTGCGGCCTAGTTTGCGCAGACCGTCCGCATTAGTTGACGGGCCTATGTGAGTGGATAGTGTGTGGAACATTTAAGTTTAGCCGGTGGGGTAGCTGTGGAATGCCGCCATCCTAGCCTCACCGGTTGGCTTATGTATGGATATATAAAGTCATGTCAAGCGGTGGCTGGTACAAAACAAGGCAGTATCTGCACTTCGATCGCCCCGTAAGCGAGAAAGCAGCGAATGCTTACGTAAGCAACTTCGACAAGGTTCGTACTCACTCGTTCTACCCCTTCATTCGTAACACAGCATTGGCTGTCAAGACAAAGTATGATAATGGTACGGATGAATTTTCAAATATTAAGAAAGAACGCCATATCTCCTACGCTGCTCATATGGATTCCCATATTTATGCGTACTATTCTTCGGTTCTGAGCGATGCCTACGAACGCAAGTTGGTAGCGTACGGCTTAGATAGCTCCGTCCTTGCTTTCAGGTCGCTCGGCGGAAAAAGCAATATTCATCATGCTCATGCAGCATTCGAGGACATCAAGTCGCGCAACGAATGCAGCGTCCTATGCTTTGACATTGAGAAATTCTTCGACCGACTAGATCACAAGCTGGTCAAGGATGCTTGGAAAAGCATTTTAGGACTGCCAGATCTACCCGCCGACCATTATGCGGTGTTCAAGGCGATCACAAAGCATTCATGGGTTGAACGAGAGTGCGTATTCAACGCGCTTGATATATCTGTGCACAATCCTGTAGTGGAGAATAGTCGCCTATGCGAGGCTGCAGAGTTTCGTGAATTAATCCGTGGTGCGAAGCTCGTTTCTTCAAACTCTGACGCGTTTGGCATCCCGCAGGGTTCGCCAATCAGTGCGCTCATCTCGAATTTCTATATGCTTGGCTTTGATCGAGCAATGCGCGACTTTCTTTCTGACTCGGGATCTGTTTACTACCGGTATTGCGATGACATCATGGTCATCTGCCCGATCAGCCTAGAGGCTCAGACGAAGCATTTTGTCGAAACTGAGATCAAAAATCTTCGTTTGGAAATCCAGCACAAGAAAACTGACATTCAACAGTTCACCCGGAATTTCAAGGGCGAATTGAGCGCCAAGAAAGCCATCCAGTACTTGGGTTTCATGTTCGATGGCGAGCGCACCTTCATACGTCCAGCTTCGCTGACGCGCTATTACCGCAAAATGAAGGTCAAGATTCGGCTGGCGAAGAAGTCGAGAGATCGCATCAACATACTGCGCAGGGGGAGGGGTGAAGCAGAGCGGGAACTCTTCCTCAAGTCAATCTACAACGGCTACAGCTATCTGGGTCGACGCAATTTCATCACCTACGGTTACCGAGCTGCCAAGATCATGGGGTCAAAAACCATTCAAAAGCAGCTGCGATCGCATTGGCGGAAAATCCAAGCAGAAATTCAGGGTTAGATTGGCCTTCGCTGAGTTCTGCTGACTAGCTCTGCAGGCCTGGAAGGCGTCTTGTAGAACAGCGTTACTGTTAACTCCGCACACCGATCCAAGCCTGCTGGGGAGCACAATTGCTAACATTTAGGGCGTTGCAGAATAGAGTTCTCTTTGTTGAGCCCATGCGGCAGTGCTACCAGGAATACCACCGTATCGAACGGTTCCGAGCCCGACGATAGCACTTAGGGCTACGGTCAGAAATGTGGCGAACAGCATGATGTACCATGACTGCGCCAACGCAATCAGAACTGACCAAGTCACGGAATGGGCGACCACAAACCCCACGCAGCCTTGGCCGAATCGGAAAATGTGCCGATTCAAGTGCATCTGCGCACCGCACACGCCGAACACAATGGCGACGAGCATTGGCCCAAGAAACAATCCTGCGGGGACAGCCGCCGCGTGCAGGCCTTGGCCCACCGCGCCGGCGATGCTGACGACTTAGCGCACGCAGCGATGGTCATTCTTCTGAGGTGTAGGCCGCTCTAACTTCGGGAATACGCGCTGAAAATCCTCCGCCAACCATACGTACCACTCAAAACGCGATTGGTGCATCTGGGGCGCCGTAGCCTGAATGAAGCTCGATTATGCATGGACATATCATGAGCATTTCTGAAATGGCATTCAGTTTAACATAATACCCATTATACGCAGTTTCATATTTTCCACCCATGGCGCTACTCAGATACATTTGAACTCTGGAACCCATCACGGACGTTCGACCTCCACAACCCAGGATGCCCCAATCCATGCCACATCATCCATCCGCCGATCAGATCATCACTCTCTACGATCGCCACGCATCGATCTGGAACGATCTGCGCTCCAACCATTTCGTTGATCGCAAATGGATCGAACGTTTCCGTTCGTTGCTGCCACCAATGGCAACCGTTCTGGACCTGGGTTGCGGCTCTGGCCAACCTGTAGCACGCCATCTGACCGATGCCGGCATGTCTGTTGTCGGTGTGGATTCGTCCGCGCAGATGCTTGCCTTGTGCAGAACGCGATTCCCAACGCAGGAATGGGTTCATGAAGATATGCGCACGCTAGCGCTTGATCGCCAGTTCGCAGGCATTCTCGCTTGGAACAGCTTTTTCCATCTCAAGCCTGACGACCAGCGCCGGATGTTTCCGGTTTTCGAGCGCCACGCAGCACCCGGTGCGCTGCTGATGTTTACCAGTGGGCCTGCACATGGCGAAGCACTGGGTGAATTCCAGGGTGAAACGCTCTATCACGCCAGCCTGGCTCCTGAGGAGTACACCGCACAATTGAAGGACCACGGTTTCGGGGTGCTGGAGCATGTCGTGGAGGATGCGGAATGCGGCGGGCAAACGGTTTGGCTAGCCCGTCGCCTGCCTCGGTGATATGCATTTCACTTATAACTACACTAAATATTCATTTAGCGTAGTTATAATTTGGCAGTCCTACAGCAGGCCACCAAAACGCTTGTAAAACCCTTCATTCGCATCCGGCAGCGGCCCGTCGGCCGTCTCCAACGCAGCATTCAGCCACTCTTCAGCCTTGGCGAACACCAGGCGATACAGGTTACGGCACAGCTGTCGCGCGGCCCTTCCCTCCCAATCACCTGGCAACAGCTCGTCCGGCAGTTGTGGGTCGCGCAGCAACAGCCGGCGGTATTCATGGATAAGCAACGTGCGGGCCAGGAAGCAATCCTGCGCATCCAGTTGTGGCTGCTCTTTCAAGCCTTGCCATAGCGGCCGGAACAACTGGATGAACTCGTTGTACTGCTGCCCCAGTTCGTCGATGCGCCAGCTCTCCCGGACCTGGGCGCGCATGGCCTTGGAGGCAAGCACTTCCTGCGTGTGGGTTTCGAAGACGATGCTGTCGTCGGCGGCTTCCAGCTCGCGCAAGGTGGCCGTCAGGTCGGCGCGGTCTGCCCGCGGGCAGCCCAGCAGGTTCGGCGCCATGGCACCAAACCCCTGCCACTCCAGTTCTTCACGCAACGCTTTGCGCTTGCCGGCCTCGAGTTGCGACAGCAATACCAAGGTCCAGGCGCCGTCCCAGGCGGGTTGGCTGGGGCTGTAGACCCTCTTGAAAGCTTTCTCGAAGCGCCGCCGGCCAGTACCCGTCAGGCTGTAATAGCTGCGCCGGCCGACCTTCTCCGCGCTCAGCCAGCCTTCCTTGGTCAGGCGGAAGATCGACGTGCGAATCAGCCGCTCGTTGATGCCGACCGGCTCCAGCAGGTTGATCAGGCTGCCCAACCAGACGGTGCCGCCGTGGGGCTCGATGGCGTCGCCGTACAAAGTGATGATCAGGGAACTGGCGCGGATCGGCGTCTGTTCCTGGAAGCGGGTGATCAGGTTGTTCAGTGGGGCGAGATTGCTCATGGGCGAACTGTGCGGGGATAAAGCACCGACTATACCTGTGCGGCGGACCGTCTGGCCATGGCGTGATGCTGCCAGGCTCATGCCGGTGCCGTACCTTTGGGCCTGACGCCGGTGTCTTCCATGCGTGGGCGCTCGGGCTCGGCTTCGTTCAGTGGCAGGCATTCAACCAGGGTGTTCATGCAGCGTTGTGCCAGGTGTTGGTACTCGGCGGTGCCGCGCTGCTTCCAGGCCAGCTCCTGTTCGCTCAGCGAACGTTTGACCTGGGCTGGCGAACCCATTACCAGGCTTTGTGCTGGGCATTCGAAACCCGCTTTGACAAATGCGGTGGCGGCAACGATGCAGCGTGGCGCCACCCAAGCACCGTCCATGATCACGGCGTTCATGCCGATCAAGGCATCTTCACCGATGCGGCAGCCGTGCAACACGGCGCCGTGCCCGACGTGTCCGTTGCGTTCGACCACCGTGTCACCGCCGGGGAAGCCATGCATCACACACGTGTCCTGCAGGTTGGCCCCCTCCTCCAGCACGATGCGGCCGAAATCCCCCCGCAGCGATGCCAGTGGGCCCACATAGCAGCGAGGGCCGATGATGACGTCGCCAATCAGCACGGCGCTGGGGTGCACATAGGCTGTGGGATCAACCACGGGCGTCAGGCCGTCCAGTCGATAGCAAGGCATGGCAAAAACTCCTGTAGTGATAAGTATAGCTGCCAGATCTTGTATCGCATTGTGCCGGCCGTCAATCACCCAGATCATGTATCACCTTTCCTACCGAAAATCACCCTGGAACCCCCGCGAAATCGGGTGATTTTTTCGACGATATGCCTAACGCACAGCGCTTCTGCACAGCCGCTGTGGTGCTTGCATTACATTTTGAAGGGATACATTATTCCTATTTCAATGTTGCGTTGATGTATCAAATGATGCATATACTGGTGCCACCTGGACGTGACCCACATCACGCCCCTGCAGACAATTCCAAGAAATGCCGGCCCACCATGTGCCGTGCGTGCAGCCAGAGGAACCCGACATGCCGCGATATATCGACGTGCAAGCGCCCGAACAGGGTATCCAGCTCATTACCCTGCAGCGGCCCGAGGCCCTGAACGCCCTGTGCACCGAGCTGCTGGCAGAACTGGCCGAAGCACTCAGGGCGGCTGAGCACGACGAACTCGCCCGTGTGGTAATCATCACCGGTGATCGCAAGGCATTCGCCGCAGGCGCCGACATCAGCGAGATGGCCGAGCGTGACCTGGTGGGCATCCTCAATGACCCCCGCGTTGCTCACTGGCAAGGCATCGCTGCTTTCAGCAAGCCACTGATCGCTGCGGTCAACGGCTATGCCCTGGGCGGCGGGTGTGAGCTGATGATGTGCGCCGATATCGTCATTGCTGGCACCGATGCGCGCTTCGGCCAGCCGGAAATCAACCTCGGCATCATCCCCGGCGCCGGCGGCACCCAACGCCTGCTGCGAGCGGTCGGCAAGCCGCTGGCCATGCAAATGGTCCTGACTGGCGAGACCATCACCGCTCGCCACGCCCTGCAAGCGGGCCTGGTCAGCGAAGTCACCTTGCCCGAACTCACTGTAGAACGCGCCATGCAGGTGGCGCGCAACATTGCCGTCAAGGCGCCGTTGGCGGTGCGCCTGGCCAAGGAAGCGCTGCTGAAGGCCGCTGACACCGATCTGGCCAGCGGCCTGCGCTTCGAGCGCCATGCCTTCACCTTGCTGGCCGGCACCGCCGACCGCGACGAAGGCATCCGCGCCTTCCAGGAAAAACGCCAGGCCCGCTTCCAGGGCCGCTGATCAACTTTCCCTAGACTGACGAAGCGAGTCTGTCATGACCTTCCAGCACATCCTGTTTTCCATCGAGGACGGCGTCGCCCTCCTCTCCTTGAACCGCCCCGAGCAATTGAACAGCTTCAATACCGCCATGCATCTGGAAGTACGCGAAGCGCTCAAACAGGTGCGCCAGAGCAGTGAAGCACGGGTGCTGCTGTTGACGGCTGAAGGCCGCGGCTTCTGTGCCGGCCAGGACCTGTCCGAGCGCAATGTCGCACCCGGCGCCGAGATGCCGGACTTGGGCGAATCAATCGAACGTTTCTACAACCCGCTGGTGCGTACCCTGCGTGACCTGCCGTTGCCGGTGATCTGCGCGGTCAATGGCGTGGCAGCCGGCGCCGGTGCCAATATCCCGCTGGCCTGCGACCTGGTGCTGGCCGCCCGTTCGGCCAGTTTCATCCAGGCTTTCTGCAAAATCGGCCTGGTACCGGATTCCGGGGGTACCTGGCTGCTGCCGCGGCTGGTCGGCATGGCACGGGCCAAGGCCCTGGCCATGTTGGGCGAGCGCCTCGGCGCGGAACAGGCTCAGCAATGGGGGCTGATCCACCGCGTGGTGGATGATGCTGCCCTGCGTGACGAGGCCCTCACCCTCGCCCGCCAGCTCGCCACCCAGCCAACCTATGGCCTGGCCCTGATCAAGCGCGGCCTCAACGCCAGTTTCGACAATGGTTTCGATGAACAGCTGGCACTGGAGCGCGACCTGCAACGCCTGGCCGGGCGCAGCGAGGACTACCGCGAAGGGGTGAGCGCCTTCATCGGCAAGCGCACCCCGGCATTCAAGGGGCGTTGATCATGAGTGCACTTGCAAGCAACGTGCAGGTAGCGGTGATCGGCGCGGGTGCGATGGGGGCTGGTATCGCCCAGGTCGCTGCCCAGGCTGGCCACCCGGTCAAGCTCTACGACAACCGCCCTGGTGCTGCTGCGCAGGCGCTGGCCGGTATCGATCGGCAACTTGCCCGGCTGGTGGAAAAAGGCACCTTGCAGCCCGCCGAACGGCAAGCGATCAGCGCCCGGTTGTGCCCGGTGGACAGTATTGAAGCCTTGGCCGACGCGCGCCTGGTGATCGAGGCGATTGTCGAGAACCTGCAGGTCAAGCAAGCGCTGTTCGGCCAGCTGGAAGCCTTGTGCGCAGCCGACTGCATCCTTGCCAGCAACACCTCGTCGCTGTCCATCACCAGCCTGGCCGCCGGGCTGAAACGCCCGCAGCAGGTGGTCGGGATGCACTTCTTCAATCCGGCACCGCTGATGGCGCTGGTTGAGGTGGTCTCGGGCCTGGCAACCGCCCCAGCCGTTGCCGCATGCATTCATGCCACCGCCAAGGCCTGGGGCAAGCAGCCGGTGCATGCCCGCTCCACCCCAGGTTTCATCGTCAACCGCGTGGCCCGGCCATTCTACGCGGAAAGCCTGCGTCTATTGCAGGAAGGCGCAGCCGATTGCGCAACACTGGACGCGCTGCTACGGGATGCCGGCGGTTTCCGCATGGGCGCATTCGAGCTGACCGACCTGATTGGCCATGACGTCAACTACGCGGTCACCTGCTCGGTGTTCGAGGCGTTCTATGGCGATTTCCGCTTCCAGCCTTCGTTGGTGCAGAAGGCGCTGGTCGACGCCGGCCGTCTCGGCCGCAAGACCGGCCAGGGCTTCTATAGCTATGCCGAAGGGGCCGAGCGTGCGCAGCCGCTCGAGCTGCACAGCCCTGCCCCAGCCGAGGCCTGCGTGGTCGAAGGTCATCTCGGGGTGCTGCAGCCGCTGGTCGAGCGCTTGCGCGGTAGCGGCATCACCGTGACCCAGCGTGCCGGTAGCGGCTTGATTCAGGTAGGCGAAGCCACCTTGGCGCTGTCGGATGGCCGCCTGGCCAGCCAGCGCGCACGGCAAGACGGCCTGCGCAACCTGGTGCTGCTGGACCTGGCACTGGACTACGGCAGCGCCACACGCCTTGCCATCAGCTGGTCGGCGGACACCAGCGACTACGCCCGCGACCAGGCGGTGGCCTTGCTGCAGCGTGCCGGCCTGCGGGTAACTCCGGTCGCCGACCTGCCTGGCCTGGTGGTGCTGCGCACCGTGGCCATGCTCGCCAACGAGGCCGCCGATGCCGTGTTGCAGGGCGTTGCCAGCGCCGCCGACATCGACCTGGCCATGCGCGCGGGCGTCAATTACCCGTGTGGCCCGCTGACCTGGGCGGCGAACATCGGCATTGCCCAGACCCTGCGTGTGCTCGACAACCTGCAACGCAGCTACGGCGAGAGCCGCTACCGCCCGTCCCTGCTGTTACGTCGCTGCGAAGCCGAAGGAGGCAGCCTGCATGACTGAAGTCGAACTGGCGCAAGCCTGTGCCGATACCTTGTACGCCCGCGACTTGGCCACCCAGGGCCTGGGCATCCAACTGCTGGCCGCTGGCCCTGGCCAGGCATCCCTGCGCATGCCGGTGCGCGCCGACATGATCCAGGGCCATGGCACCTGCCACGGCGGCTTCCTGTTCGCCCTGGCAGATTCGGCGTTCGCTTTCGCCTGCAACAGTTACGACCAGGCCACCGTCGCCCTGGGCTGCAGTATCGACTACTTGGCCCCGGCACTGCGCGATGACGTGCTCACCGCCCAGGCCAGCGAGGTCAGCCGCAAGGGCCGCACTGGCCTGTACCAGGTCCGCATCGAGAACCAGCGCGGTGAATTGCTGGCGATGTTCCATGGCAAATCCTACAAAGTGCGCGGCACCGTGCTGGCGCAGGAGACGCAAGATGACTGAAAACACCCTGGCCGACGCCTTGATCATCGATGCCGTGCGCACCCCCATCGGCCGCTATGCCGGGGCCTTGAGCAGTGTGCGGGCCGATGACCTGGCGGCCATCCCGCTCAAGGCGCTGATCCGCCGCCACCCGGAACTGGACTGGAAAGCCATCGACGACGTGATCCTCGGTTGTGCCAACCAGGCTGGCGAGGACAACCGCAACGTGGCGCACATGGCCAGCCTGCTGGCCGGGTTGCCCATCGAGGTGCCCGGCACCACCATCAACCGCCTGTGCGGTTCCGGCCTCGACGCCATTGGCACTGCTGCGCGCGCCCTGCGCTGCGGCGAAGCCGGGTTGATGCTGGCCGGCGGCGTGGAGTCGATGTCGCGTGCGCCGTTCGTCATGGGCAAGGCCGAGCAGGCGTTCGGCCGCGCAGCCGAACTGTTCGACACCACCATCGGCTGGCGTTTCATCAACCCGTTGCTGAAGGCCGCCTTCGGCACCGACTCCATGCCGGAAACCGCCGAGAACGTTGCCCAGCAGTTCGGCATTTCCCGCGCCGACCAGGACGCGTTCGCCCTGCGCAGCCAGCACAAGGCTGCTGCGGCACAGGCACGTGGCCGCCTGGCACGGGAAATCGTGCCGGTCGAAATTGCGCAACGCAAAGGCCCGGCCAAAGTGGTCGAGCACGACGAGCACCCGCGTGCTGACACCACCCTGGAACAGCTGGCCAGGCTTGGCACCCCGTTCCGTGAAGGTGGCAGCGTCACCGCCGGCAACGCCTCCGGGGTCAATGACGGCGCCTGCGCGCTGTTGCTGGCTAGCAGTGCCGCTGCCCGTCGCCATGGCCTCAAGGCCCGCGGGCGCGTCCTCGGCATGGCTGTGGCCGGGGTCGAACCGCGGCTGATGGGCATGGGGCCGGTGCCGGCTACCCGCAAGGTCCTCGAACTGACCGGGCTGTCGTTGGCCGACATGGATGTCATCGAACTCAACGAGGCCTTCGCGGCCCAGGGCCTGGCGGTGCTGCGCGAGCTGGGCCTGACTGATGACGACAAGCGGGTCAACCCCAACGGCGGAGCCATCGCCCTGGGCCATCCGCTGGGCATGAGCGGTGCACGCCTGGTCACCACTGCCCTCCACGAGCTGGAGGAAAGCGCCGGGCGCTACGCCCTGTGCACCATGTGCATTGGCGTTGGCCAAGGCATCGCGATGGTCATCGAGCGCCTTTGAGCGGCGCCGACCACCGGCCCGTTACCGAACCGAACGCAGCCGTATATGCTGCGCTCATGACACTCACCGCGCAGCCTGCAACCGCTGCCGCGCGGCGTACAAGAACAATTCGAGTGAAGCCATGAACATGTACCATGATGCCGATCGTGCCCTGCTGGACCCGATGGAAACCGCCAGCGTCGACGCCCTGCGCCAGCACCAGCTGGAGCGCCTGCGCTGGAGCCTGAAGCACGCCTATGACAACGTGCCGCTGTACCGCCAGCGCTTTGCCGAGTGCGGTGCCCACCCTGACGACCTCAAGTGCCTCGAAGACTTGGCAAAGTTCCCGTTCACTGGCAAGAACGACCTGCGCGACAACTACCCCTACGGCATGTTCGCCGTGCCCCAGCAGGAGGTGGTGCGCCTGCACGCCTCCAGCGGCACGACCGGCAAGCCGACGGTGGTCGGCTACACCCAGAACGACATCGACACCTGGGCCAACGTGGTGGCTCGCTCGATCCGCGCCGCCGGTGGGCGCAAGGGTGACAAGGTGCATGTGTCCTACGGCTATGGCCTGTTTACTGGCGGGCTGGGCGCGCATTACGGCGCCGAGCGCCTGGGTTGCACGGTGATTCCCATGTCTGGCGGCCAGACCGAGAAGCAGGTGCAGCTGATCCGCGACTTCCAGCCCGACATCATCATGGTCACCCCGTCCTACATGCTCAACCTGGCCGACGAGATCGAGCGCCAGGGCATCGACCCGCACACGCTCAAGCTGCGGCTGGGCATTTTCGGGGCCGAACCCTGGACCGACGAGTTGCGCCGCTCGATCGAGCAGCGTTTGGGCATCGATGCCCTCGACATCTATGGCCTGTCGGAAATCATGGGCCCCGGCGTGGCGATGGAATGTCTCGAGACCAAGGACGGCCCGACCATCTGGGAAGACCATTTCTACCCCGAGATCATCGACCCGGTCACCGGCCAGGTACTGCCGGACGGCCAGCTGGGTGAGCTGGTGTTCACCTCGCTGAGCAAGGAAGCGTTGCCCATGGTCCGCTACCGCACCCGCGACCTGACCCGGTTGTTGCCCGGTACCGCCCGGCCGATGCGACGGATTGGCAAGATCACCGGACGCAGCGATGACATGCTCATCATTCGCGGTGTCAATGTGTTCCCGACCCAGATCGAGGAGCAGGTGCTAAAAATAAAACAGCTTTCAGAGCTTTATGAAATACATCTGTATCGCAACGGCAATCTAGACAGCGTGGAAGTGCATGTGGAACTGCGTGCGGAGTGCCAACACCTTGATGAAGGCCAGCGCAAGCTGCTAGTTGGCGAGCTGACCCGGCAGATCAAGACCTACATCGGCATCAGCACCCAGGTACGCCTGCAGCCCTGTGGCACGCTCAAGCGCTCCGAAGGCAAGGCTTGCCATGTGTTCGACAAACGGTTGGCCAGCTGATTCACCCAGCTGCCTGTTCGGCCCCGGCATCGTCCGGGGCTTTTTTTTGCGTTTTTCCGGCTGGCCTCTTCGCGGGTAAACCCGCTCCCACATGAATCGCATCAGGCCAGGGGGCTACACATGACCTGTAGGAGCCGGTTTACCCGCGAAAGGACCATCAATGTGATACACAAATATTATTCGATACATATAAAACTATTTGACGTTGTGTTTTGTATCGCTTACAAATGACTCATGCCTTAGCAGGAGTCGCAGCACATGTACGCACAGCTAGTGGAAACCGGAGTCAAGCGCGTCAAGTCGCTGGAAGAGATGTCGCCCGAAGAGCGCCACTTCCAGGAAAAGATCGACGCCGAAATCAAGATCGAAGCCAAGAACTGGATGCCCGAGGCCTATCGCCAGACCCTGATCCGGCAGATCTCCCAGCACGCCCATTCGGAAATCGTCGGCATGCTGCCCGAAGGCAACTGGGTGACCCGCGCCCCCAGCCTGAAGCGCAAGCTGCAGCTGATGGCCAAGATCCAGGACGAAGCCGGCCACGGCCTGTACCTGTACAGCGCCATGGAAACCCTGGGCGCCGACCGCGACGAGGAAGTCGCCAAGCTGCACAGCGGCAAGGCCAAGTATTCGAGCATCTTCAACTACCCCACCCTCAGCTGGGCCGACATGGGCGCGGTGGGCTGGCTGGTGGATGGCGCCGCCATCGTCAACCAGGTGGTGCTGCAGCGCACCTCCTATGGCCCTTATTCGCGCGCCATGATCCGCATCTGCAAGGAAGAGAGCTTCCACCAGCGCCAGGGCTACGAAATGCTCCTGACCATGATGCGCCACGGCACCCAGGCGCAGCGCGATATGGTCCAGGACGCTATCAACCGCCTGTGGTGGCCAGCGCTGATGATGTTCGGCCCCAGCGACGAGCATTCCCCCAACAGCGCCCAGTCCATGGCCTGGAAAATCAAGCGCCAGACCAATGACGAACTGCGCCAGCGCTTCATCGACCAGACCGTGCCGCAGCTCGAGCTGCTCGGCTGTACTGCCCCCGATCCGGAACTGAAGTGGAACGCCGAGCGCGGCCACTACGACTTCGGCGAGATCCAGTGGGACGAGTTCTACGAAGTGATCAAGGGCAACGGCCCGTGCAACCAGGAACGTGTCGCCACCCGGCGCAAGGCCATCGAGGACGGCGCCTGGGTGCGCGAGGCTGCGGTGGCCTACGCGCGCAAGCAACAGAACAAGAACGCCGCCTGAGCGGCGATAGATGCGGAGATCGAAAATGTCTGTCTGGACCCTCTACGAAGTGTTCGTGCGCAGCAAGCACGGCCTGAACCACAAGCATGTCGGCAGCGTGCACGCGGCCGATGCGGCCATGGCCATCGAGAACGCCCGCGAGCTGTATACCCGCCGCAGCGAAGGCGTAAGCCTGTGGGTGGTACCCTCGGCCCTTATCACCGCCTCCTCCCCCGACGAGAAAGACCCGCTGTTCGCCCCGGCGGACGACAAGGTCTATCGCCACGCCAGCTTCTACGAACTGCCCGCCGAAGTCGGGCACATGTGAGGTTGGCCATGCACAAGCACGATCTGATCCCCTACCTGCTGCTGCTCGGCGACAGCGCCCTGGTGCAGGGCCAGCGCCTCTGCGAATGGTGTGGCAGGGCCCCGGCCATCGAAGAAGAACTGGCCCTGATGAACGTGGGTCTCGACCTGGTCGGCCAGGCGCGCAACTGGCTGGAATATGCCGCCGAACTGCTGGATGACGGCCGCGACGCCGATGCCCTGGCCTTCCGTCGCGACGAGCGGGCCTACCGCAACCTGCTGCTGGTCGAGCAACCCAATGGCGACTTCGCCGTGACCATGACCAAGCAGTTCCTCTACGACGCCTGGCATTTCGCTGTGCTCCAGGGCCTGGCCGGTTCTCGCGACGAGCGAATTGCCGGTATCGCTGGCAAAGCCTTGAAAGAGGCCACCTACCACCTGCGCCGTTCCAGCGAATGGGTACAGCGCCTGGGCGGCGGCACCGAAGAAAGCCGCCAGCGCATGCTTGCCGCCATCCCGGCCCTGTGGCGCTTCACCGTGGAACTCACCGCCGGCAGCGACAACGAGGCACAACTGGCCCAAGCGGGCATCGCCGCCGACCCGGCCAGTGTTGGCACAGCCTGGCTTCAACAGGTTTCCAAAGTGTTCAGTGCGGTCGATCTGCCGCTGCCCAAGGCCGCCAGTCATTTCTACCTGGACGGCCGCAAAGGCCTGCACACCGAGCACCTGGGCCTGCTGTTGGCCGAAATGCAGTTCCTGCCAAGGGCCTACCCCGATGCAACCTGGTGAGCTGATTGCCGGCGACCGTGGCGCCCGCGCAGCACGCGCGGACGACCTGGCACGTGCCTGGGCGGTGCTGGCCCAGGTCATGGACCCGGAAGTGCCCGTGGTCAGCGTGGTCGACCTGGGCATCGTCCGTGGCCTCGACTGGCGTGCCGGCCATCTGCACCTGGTGGTCACGCCGACCTATTCCGGCTGTCCGGCCACCGAGGTGATCGAGGCGGATATCCGCCAGGCGCTGGAGCAGGCAGGTTTCCCGGCGCCCGCGCTGGAGCGCCGGCTGACGCCGGCCTGGACGACCGACTGGATCAGCGAACTGGGCCGCGAACGCCTGCGTGCCTATGGCATTGCCCCGCCGCTAGGTAGTAGCAGCAAGCGCAGCCTGCTCGGCGCGGCGCCCCAGGTGTGCTGCCCACAGTGTGGCAGCGTGCACACCGAATTGCTCAGCCAGTTCGGCTCCACCGCTTGCAAGGCGCTGTACCGCTGCCGCGAGTGCCTGGAGCCGTTCGACTATTTCAAATGCCTTTGAGCCGTGGAGAACGCCATGAGCCTGTTTCACATCCTGACCATCAAGCAAGTGCGCAACGAGACCCGCGACGCGGTATCGATTGCCTTCGACGTGCCCGAGCACCTGCGCGAGACGTTCCGCTTCACCCAGGGCCAGTACCTGGTCATGCGTACCCAGCTGGACAACGAAGAAGTCCGGCGTTCCTACTCGATCTGCAGCGCCGTGCAGGACGGCGAGCTGCGCGTGGCGGTCAAGCGCGTGCCTGGCGGGCGTTTCTCGGCGTTTGCCAATGACGTGCTCAAGGCCGGACAGCAGCTGGAGGTGATGGCGCCATCGGGCAGCTTCTTCGTGCCGCTGGACCCGGCCCGCCAGGGCAACTACCTGGCGGTGGCCGCCGGCAGCGGCATTACCCCGATCCTGTCGATCATCGCCACCACCCTGGCCAGCGAGCCGCACAGCCGCTTCACCCTGTTGTACGGCAACCGCTCCAGCTCCGGGGCGCTATTCCGCGACAAGCTCGAAGACCTGAAGAACCGTTACCTCGAGCGCCTGAACCTGATTTTCGTGTTCAGCCGCGAACAACAGGATATCGACCTGTACAACGGCCGCATCGATGCCGACAAGTGCGGGCAGCTGTTCTCGCGCTGGCTGGATGTAGCCAGCCTGGATGCGGCGTTCATCTGTGGCCCGCAGGCGATGACCGAGACCGTCCGCGACAGCCTCGAGGCCAACGGCATGGCCAAGCATCGCATCCACTTCGAGCTGTTTGCCGCCGCCGGCAGCGAAGCCCGACGCGAGGCCCGCGAAGCGGCGCGCCAGGTGGACTCGGCACTCAGCCACATCACTGTCATCAGCGATGGCCGCGCCCTCACCTTCGACCTGCCACGCAATACCCGCAACGTGCTGGACGCCGGCAATGCCATCGGCGCCGAACTGCCGTATTCGTGCAAGGCGGGGGTGTGCTCCACCTGCAAGTGCCGGGTCATCGAAGGCGAGGTGGAGATGGACAGCAACCATGCCCTGGAGGATTACGAAGTGGCCGCTGGGTACGTGCTGTCGTGCCAGGCCTACCCGGTGAGCGACAAGGTGGTGCTCGACTTCGACCAGCTCTGAGACCGCCCAAGCAACACCGACCTGCAACACCTGCGTGACCTCGCAAAGAACAATTACAACACCCAGAGATCGCAACCCATGACCCCCGAACGCATCGAAAGCATCGTCAACCACCCCGACTTCCAGCACCTGGTCCGGCGCAAACGCCGCCTCAACGGCGGCCTGACCTTGGCCATGCTGGTGACCTACTACGGCTTCGTCCTGCTGGTGGCATTTTCCCCCAGCACCCTCGGCCAGTCCCTCAGCGGTGGCGTGACTACCGTCGGCATGCTGGTGGGCGTGCTGATGGTACTGCTGTCCTTCGCCCTGACCGGCATCTACGTGCATCGTGCCAACAACGTGCTCGACCCGCTCAACGACAAGGTCAAGCAGGAGTGCGCACAATGAACTGGACAGCCATCTCAATGTTCATGGTGTTCGTCTGCTTTACCCTGCTGGTCACCCGCTGGGCGGCCCTGCGCACCCGCTCGGCCAGCGATTTCTACACCGCCGGGGGAGGCCTGAGCGGCATGCAGAACGGCCTGGCGATCGCCGGCGACATGATCAGCGCCGCCTCGTTCCTGGGCATTTCGGCGATGATGTTCATGAACGGCTACGACGGCCTGCTGTACGCGCTGGGTGTGCTCGCCGGCTGGCCGATCATCCTGTTCCTGATCGCCGAACGCCTGCGCAACCTGGGCAAGTACACCTTCGCCGACGTGGTCAGCTACCGCCTGGCGCAGACCCCGGTGCGCCTCACCTCGGCGTTCGGCACCCTGGTGGTGGCGCTGATGTACCTGGTGGCGCAGATGGTCGGCGCCGGCAAGCTGATCGAGCTGCTGTTCGGCATCAGCTACCTGTATGCGGTGGTGCTGGTTGGCGTGCTGATGGTCGCCTATGTCACCTTCGGCGGCATGCTCGCCACCACCTGGGTGCAGATCATCAAGGCGGTGATGCTGCTGTCGGGTACCAGCTTCATGGCATTCATGGTGCTCAGGCACTTCGGCTTCAGCACCGAGGCGATGTTCGCCAGTGCCGTGGCGGTGCATGCCAAGGGCCAGGCGATCATGGCCCCGGGTGGCTTGCTGTCCAACCCGGTGGATGCCATTTCGCTGGGGCTGGGCATGATGTTCGGCACGGCCGGCCTGCCGCATATCCTGATGCGCTTCTTTACCGTCAGCGACGCCAAGGAAGCGCGCAAGAGTGTGTTCTATGCCACCGGCTTCATCGGCTACTTCTACTTGCTGCTGATTGTCATCGGCTTTGGCGCCATCGTCATGGTCGGCACCGAGCCCACCTACCGCGATGCCAGCGGCGCGATCATCGGCGGTGGCAACATGGTCGCCGTGCACCTGGCCCAGGCGGTGGGTGGCAACCTGTTCCTCGGGTTCATCTCCGCCGTGGCCTTCGCCACCATCCTCGCCGTGGTTGCCGGCCTGGCGTTGTCCGGGGCTTCGGCCGTGTCCCACGACCTGTACGCCTGCGTAATGCGCCAGGGCAAGGCCAGCGAGCAGGAGGAAATGCGCGTATCGCGAATCGCCACCCTGCTGATCGGTTTGCTGGCGGTGATCCTCGGCCTACTGTTCGAGTCGCAGAATATCGCCTTCCTCTCCGGCCTGGTGCTGGCAGTGGCCGCCTCGGTCAACTTCCCGGTACTGCTGCTCTCGATGTTCTGGAAAGGCCTGACCACCCGTGGCGCGGTGTGCGGCAGCATGGCCGGGCTGCTCTCGGCGGTGCTGCTGGTAGTGCTGGGGCCGGCGGTGTGGGTCAACGTGCTGCATCACGAAAAGGCACTGTTCCCCTACAGCAACCCCGCGCTGTTCTCCATGAGCCTGGCGTTCCTCGGCGCCTGGGTGTTCTCGGTCACCGACAGCTCCGAACGCGCCAGCCAGGAACGTGGCCGCTACCTGGCGCAGTTCATCCGCTCCATGACCGGTATCGGCGCTGCCGGCGCCAGCAAGCACTGACTCCAAGGAAGAACAACCATGTCGGGTAAAACAACAACAATGAACCGTACACACTTCATGTCGGCCGCCTGGCTGGCCACCCTGGCCCTGCCGCTGCCGGCGATGGCCGACTTGGTCGGTGACAGCCACGCCCGGCTGGAGTTGCGCAACCACTACCTCAACCGCGACTTCCGCCAGAGCAACGCAGCGCAGGCCAAGGCCGAGGAATGGGGCCAGGGCTTCACCGCCAGGCTGGAATCGGGCTTCACCGAGGGCACGCTCGGCTTTGGCGTCGATGCCATGGGGCAACTGGGTATCAAGCTCGACTCGAGCCGCGACCGCCGCAACACTGGCCTGCTGCCCTTTGGCCCGAACAGCCATGAGCCGGTCGACGACTACAGTGAACTGGGCCTGACCGGCAAAGTGCGGCTGGCCAAGAGCACCCTGCGCCTGGGCACCCTGCAACCGATCCTGCCAGTGGTGGTGTACAACGACACCCGCCTGCTGGCCTCCACCTTCCAGGGCGGCCTGCTCACCAGCCAGGACCTCGCCGGCCTGACCTTCAACGCTGGCCGCCTGAGCAAGGCCAACCTGCGCGACTCCTCGGGCCGCGATGACATCGGCTACGGCGCCGCCAGAAGCGACCACCTGGACTTCGGCGGCGGCAGCTATGCCATCACCGCTCAAACCAGCGTCAGCTACTACTACGCCAAGCTCGAGGACATCTACCGCCAGCAGTTCGTCGGCCTGGTCGATACCCGCCCACTGGGCGAAGGCCTGAGCCTGCGCACCGACCTGCGCTATTTCGATAGCCGCGAAGAAGGCGCCGAACGTGCCGGCACCATCGATAACCGCAACTTCAACGCCATGTTCACCCTCGGAGTGCGGGCCCACAAGTTCACTGCCACCTGGCAACAAATGTCCGGTGACAGTGCGTTCCCGTTCGTCAACGGCGGCGACCCGTTCACCGTCAACCTGGTTACCTACAACACCTTCACCCGCGCCGGGCTGGACTCCTGGCAGCTGCGCTACGACTACGACTTCGTCGCCATGGGCGTACCTGGCCTGAGCTTCATGACCCGCTACACCGACGGCCGCCACGCCGAAACCGCCACGCTCAGCAACGGCCGTGAGCGCGAGCGTGACACCGACATCACCTACGTCATCCAGAGCGGCCCGTTCAAGGACGTCAGCCTGCGCTGGCGCAACGTCACCTTCCGCTCCGGCAACGGCCTGACCAACGCCGTGGACGAAAACCGCCTGATCATCGGCTACACCCTGGCGCTGTGGTAACAGCGCGCCCCTTACCTCTGAACAGCATGGAGAACAGCATGTCTGCCGCCCCTACCCTGCAAAGCTTCATCGCCGGCCGCTGGCTCGGCCAGCATGGCGCCCAGGCCTTGCGCAGCGCCCTCGACGGCCACGTGCTTGCCTATAGCCATGAGGAACGCCCGGACTTCGCCGAGGCCGTGGATTTCGCACGCGCCCGCGGCCTCGCCAGCCTGATGGCCATGGACTTCCAGCAACGCGCCGCGCGCCTGAAAGCCCTGGCCCTGTACCTGGCCGAGCGCAAGGAGCAGCTCTACGCCCTGTCCCACCACAGCGGTGCCACCCGTGCCGACAGCTGGATCGACATCGAAGGTGGCAATGCCACGCTGTTCTCCTATGCCGGCTTCGGCAGCCGCGAATTGCCCTCGGGCAACCTGGTCCACGAAGGCCCGGCCATCCCGCTGGGCAAGCAAGGCCACTTTGCCGGCAGCCACATCCTGGTGCCGCGCGCCGGCGTGGCGGTACACATCAACGCCTTCAACTTCCCCATCTGGGGCATGCTGGAGAAGTTCGCCCCGACCTTCCTGGCCGGCATGCCCTGCATCGTCAAGCCGGCGACCGCGACCAGTTACCTGACCGAGGCCGTGGTGCGCCTGATGCAGGCCTCCGGCCTGCTGCCGGAAGGCAGCCTGCAACTGGTGATCGGCAGTACCGGCGACCTGCTCGACCGCCTGCACGGCCAGGATGTGGTGACCTTCACCGGTTCTGCCGACACCGCCGCCAAGCTGCGTATCACGCCGAACCTGGTGCGCAATTCGGTGCCATTCACCGCCGAAGCCGACTCGCTGAACTGCGCCATTCTCGGTCCGGACGTGACCCCGGACAGCGAGGAATTCGAGCTGTACATCAAGGAAGTGGTGCGCGAAATGACCACCAAGGCCGGGCAGAAGTGCACTGCCATCCGCCGCGCCATCGTTCCGGCCAAGCACCTCGATGCCGTTGCCACGCGTCTGCGCGAGCGGCTTGCCAAGGTGGTGGTCGGCGACCCTTCGCTGGAAGGCGTGCGCATGGGGGCCCTGGCCTCTCATGACCAGCAGCACGACGTGGCCGAGCGCGTGCGCAGCCTGTTGCACAGTTGCGACCAGCTGTTCAGCGCCAGTGACGGCTTTGCGCCGCGTGGCGAAGGCGTCGCCGAAGGTGCGTTCTTCGCCCCGACCCTGCTGCAGGCGCGCGACCCGCATGCCGAGGGTGGCGCCCACGATATCGAAGCGTTCGGCCCGGTCAGCACGCTGATGGCCTATGACGACCTCGACGAAGCCCTGGTGCTGGCCGCCCGTGGCAAGGGCAGCCTGGTAGCCACCTTGGTCACCGCCGACCGTGGCATCGCCGCCAAGGCCATTCCGGCCGCCGCTGCCTGGCATGGCCGCCTGCTGGTGCTCGACCGCGAAGCGGCCAAGGAGTCTACCGGCCACGGCTCGCCACTGCCGCAGCTCAAGCACGGTGGCCCTGGCCGTGCCGGTGGTGGTGAGGAGCTGGGCGGCCTGCGTGCGGTCAAGCACTACCTGCAGCGCGCGGCGGTGCAGGGTTCACCGAGCATGCTCACGGCAGTTACCGGCGAGTACGTGCGCGGTGGCGCAGTGATCGAAAGCGAAGTGCACCCGTTCCGCCGGTACTTCGAGCAACTGCGCATCGGCGAATCGCTGCTCACCCACCGCCGCACCGTGACCGAAGCCGACCTGGTCAATTTCGGCTGCCTGTCGGGCGACCACTTCTACATGCATTTCGACGAGATCGCCGCCCGGGAATCGCAGTTCGGCAAGCGCATCGCCCACGGTTATTTCGTGTTGTCGGCGGCTGCCGGGCTGTTCGTGTCCCCGGGTGCAGGGCCGGTATTGGCCAACTACGGCCTGGATACCCTGCGCTTCATCAACCCGGTGGGCATCGGCGATACCATCCAGGCGCGGCTGACCTGCAAGCGCAAGATCGACCAGGGCAAGACCAGCCCGCTGGGGCAACCGCAAGGCGTGGTGGCGTGGGACGTGGAGGTAACCAACCAGTTGGGTGAGCTGGTGGCGAGTTATGACATTCTGACCTTGGTGTTGAAACAGCCGGCAGCATGAACGCTGCCACTGGTCGGCATCTGCCTGGATACGAACGATCGTCCCCCGCCCCCTCGGGTTCTGATGGCATGAGGGGTGGTCAATGGCTTCGCCTCTCACTCCTGTGTTGGCCCGCCGGCCTGGCGGGCCTTTTTTTCTGCAATGGAGGCCAAGGGCATGAACGACAAGCAGTGGCTGGGCGGCGGGAATGTGCAGGATGACTGGCCGGAACTGGAGCCGGACGGGCGCAATGACAAAGTGGACGATCCCGATACCGACCCCAATCTGACGGATGATGAGCAGAACCGGCCTGGGGTACCTGCCAGCGATCCCGAGTCCGGGGCTTGAAGGGTCAGTGGATCGACGAGCCGGTGTCAGGCGGTGGTGACAGGGTCTTCCAGCGACTGGCCAGGCTTGCTGCCGGAGGCCCGCCAGCTAACCTCCGTCACCCCATAGCGCTCGGCCATCGGCTTGCTTACCTTGCGGATCTTTTCGCGACCGAACTTGGGTATGATGCCGATACCGGCGTCGCAGCTGGCCCAATGCCAGGCTTCGGCATTGTCCATGCGTTCCAGGCGGATGATGAAGCTGCGCGGCTTGCCGTGTAACCGGTAGTCGATGATGTACAACTGCGGATTAGGCATCGCGTGGCCCTCCTCTTTTCCATGGATGACTTCGTGTTGAGTCGAGCGCGCCGCGAAGATTCAAAAAGATTGTGAAACGCTTCGCAAGAAAGGTGGCCCGGCGCAATGTGCGCCGGGCCACCGCTGCTGTTGCCAGCCGCTGCGTTACTGGTTGCGGCCGCCGCCGTGGCTGTTCTGGCCACCTTTGCGGCCTGCTTCCGAGGCGCGTTCGCGGTCATTGGCGAAATTGCCGCCGGAGGCCTGGCCACCTTTCTGCCCGGCGCGGGACGCTTTTTCGCGGTCGTTGGCGAAATTGCCCGGGTTGGTTTCCTTGGTGCCGCCACGTTGGCTGGTTTGATCTTGATCGCGAGCCATGTCGTTTCTCCTTGCGGTTGGAATGGTAGTCACGGTCGCATACCGTGCCCTTACTCCGAACCCAGGCGGCGCTGTGCGGTCATTCCAATGCGGGGTTTGCGGACGAGTGGCGCCAAATGACTGATAGGTCGCAAATTGGCGCACTGCCTTTTGGCCCCGTGTCCAACCCCTCGCGATTGCCGCGCCAGCCTGCCTATAATGGCATTTCACAAGCCCGGCGATGCGTCGATGGGCCGTCTGTCAGGTCTGTACAAGGCACCGCCATGAAGTCGACTGCTAACCAGCCCGCCTCGCCGCAAAATCCCAACCTGAGCCCTAGCCATCTGGACTTCCCCGTGGTCGGCATAGGCGCCTCGGCAGGTGGCCTCGAGGCCTTGTGCACGTTGTTCCGGCAAATGCCGGCCGATTCGGGCATGGCATTCGTCATCGTCCTGCACCTGTCGCCCGACCACCAGAGCGTGGCCGATCGCATCCTCCAGGAAACCACCAGCATGCCGGTGCGCCAGGTGACCGAGCCGGTGCCGATCGAGCGCAACCATGTGTACGTGATATCGCCGGCCAACCGCTTGTCGACCAATGACGGTTACCTGCGGGTGACGCCGGCCAACCGGCGGCGCGGTGACCATGTGGCCATCGACCTGTTCTTTCGTGACCTGGCTGACGTGCACAAGGACCATGCATTCTGCGTGGTGCTGTCCGGTAGCGGCGCCGATGGCGCGGTCGGGCTGTCGCGCATCAAGGAACAAGGCGGCGTCACGCTGGTCCAGGCGCCCGATGACGCGCAGTACGACAGCATGCCGCGGGCGGCCATCGACACCGGTATGGTCGATATCATCCTGCCGGCTGCGGATATTCCACAGAAACTGCTGGAGCTATGGCAGAACGCTTCTCAGGTAAAGCTGCCGCGGATCGATGACGATACCCTGCCGCCGGCGCTGGGCACCCGGGCCGGCGACCCGCAGGCGTCCGAGCCGTTGCTCGAAGAGATTCTCCTGCAGCTGCGCAGTGTCACCGGGCATGACTTCCAGCATTACAAGCGCGCCACCGTGCTCCGGCGTATCGAACGCCGCCTGCACGTGACCGGGCAAGCCGACCTTGGCGCATACCTGGGCTATCTGGAACAGCATCGCGAAGAGGCGACTGCGCTGTTGGCCGACATGCTGATCGGCGTCACCAACTTCTTCCGCGACCGCGAGGCCTTCGAGGCGCTGGAACGCCATGTGCTGCCGCAGCTGGTCAGCCAACCCGAGCCCGCCGAGGGCGCGAGCGAAATACGTATCTGGTCGGCTGGTTGTTCCACCGGCGAAGAGGCCTACAGCCTGGCCATGCTCGCCTGCGAGCAACTGGCCGTGGAGCAGCGCGACAGCCAGGTCCAGGTGTTTGCCACCGACCTGGACGAGCGGGCGATCAGTGTCGCCCGCGCCGGTTCCTATCCGGAGGCGATCGTCACCGACGTACCGCCTTCGCGACTGCGCCAGTTCTTCGTCAAGGAAGACCAGCACTACCGGGTACGCAAGGAAATTCGCGAGAAGGTCCTGTTCGCCCGGCACAACCTGTTGTCCGATCCGCCGTTCTCGCAAATCGGCCTGATCGTCTGCCGTAACCTGCTGATCTACCTCGACCGCGAGATCCAGGAGGACATCCTGCAGATGTTCCATTACGCCTTGCGGCCGGGGGGTTATCTGTTCCTGGGCTCGGCAGAGTCCGCCGACCTGGCCGGTGAAATGTTCACCGTGGTCGACAAGCGCAACCGTATCTACCGCGCCCGCGACGTCAGCACGGTGGGCCGCCGCTCAGGGCGCCAGTTGCCGGGGCTGGAAATCAACCGCCTGCCCCAGGCTACAGGCGGGCAGGACAAGCCCGGGCGCAAACCCGCCTACGCCGAGGTGCACCACCGGGCGTTGGCCCGTCGGACGCCGCCCAGCCTCATCATCGACGGCGAAGGTACCATCCTGCACCTGAGCGAGGGGGTCGGACGCTTCATGCAACTGGCAGGCGGCGAACTCAGCCACAACCTGTTGAACCTGGTGCTGCCCAGCTTGCGCCTGGCCCTGCGCAGCACCTTGTTCCAGGCTCGTCAGGGCACTGAGGCAATAACCTCGCGGCCAGTGGAGCTGGCCGAAGGTACCGAGCGGGTGCAGGTGGAAATTACCGTGCAACCGCACAAGGACGAAGTGAGCGCTGGCGAGTACCTGCTGGTGGTTTTCGAAGCGCGCCCCGCTGGCCCGTCGTTACCCATCGCCGAGTCGATCCGCCAGACCGACAGCATGGTGTTGCACAACCTCGAGCGCGAGCTGCAGCGCACCCGCCTGCAGTTGCAGGAGACCATCGAGCAATGGGAAATCTCCAGCCATGAACTGACCGCCTCCAATGAAGAGATGCAGGCGATCAACGAAGAACTGCGCTCCGCCAGCGAAGAGCTGGGCACCAGCAAGGAAGAGCTGCAGTCGATCAACGAGGAACTGCTGACGGTCAACTTCGAGCTGAAGAACAAGGTCGAGGAAACCGACAAGGTCAACGACTACCTCAGCAACCTGATCGCCAGCACCGATATCGCCACGGTGTTCGTCGACCGCAACCTGCATATCCGCTGGTTCACCCCGCGCGCCACCGACCTGTTCAACATGCTGCCGGTCGACACCGGCCGCTCGCTGCTCGATATCACCCACCGGCTCGACTACCCCGCGCTGGCCGATGATGCCCGCACCGTGGCCCAGGGCGAACACATCATCGAGCGCGAGGTCGGCGGCCATGACCAACGCTGGTACCTGGCGCGGTTGCTGCCGTACCGCTCGAGCGAGCAGGACATCGATGGCACGGTGCTGACCTTCATCGACATCAGCAAGAGCCGGGCGGCCGAAGAGCGCGTGCGCCTGGGTGAGGAGCGCATGCGCGTGGTGGCCGAGAGTACCCATGACTTCGCCATCATCCTGCTCGACGAGCAGGGCCTGGTCACCGACTGGAACACCGGTGCCAGCCTGATGTTCGGCTACAGCAAGGCTGACGTGCTGGGCCAGCATTACCGCCTGATCTTCACCGAAGAAGACCGTGCCCGCGGCGTTCCCGAACAGGAGCTGCATGCCGCCCGGGCCAATGAACGCGACCAGGACGAGCGCTGGCACGTGCGCAAGGATGGCAGCCGGTTCTACTCCAGCGGCGAGATATCCCGGCTCAAGGGCAGTACCCTGCGCGGTTTCGTGAAGATCGCCCGCGACCTCACCGGGCACAAGCGCCTGCACGACGAGCAGAGCAAGCAACTGGCCGAGTCGCAGAGCAACAGCCACATGAAGGACGAGTTCTTCGCCATCATGTCGCATGAACTCAAGCATCCTCTCAACCTGATCCAGCTCAACGCTGAAATCCTCCGGCGTTTGCCGACGGTCGCCCAGACTGCAGCGGCGAGCAAGGCCGTGAAGACCATCCGCGAGGCGGTCAGCAGCCAGGCGCGAATCATCGATGACTTGCTCGATGTCGCGCGCATTCGTACCGGCAAGCTGAGGCTGAAGACCGAGCCGGTGGATATCTGCGCCATCCTGCAGGGCATCCATGCGCTGGTGCAGAGCGAGCAACCGGCCTGCCATGTGGCGTTGGAGCTGCCGGCTGATGGTTTGCCCCTGTTCATCGAAGGCGACAGCACGCGGCTGGAACAGGTGGTCTGGAACCTGCTCAACAATGCGCTCAAGTTCAGCCCGGCGGGCGGGCTTATCCGCCTGGTGCTGAGCCATGACGCAACACAGGTCTGGTTGCGCGTCATTGACCAGGGGGTTGGCCTGACAGCGGACAGCCTGGAGCACATTTTCGACCTGTTCAGCCAGGGCACGCCGCAAATGGGCAACCACCCGCGTGAAGGCCTGGGCATCGGCCTGTCGCTGGTCCGCCAACTGGTGGAGGCACACGGAGGCAGTGTCAACGCGGATTCGGCAGGCATCGGCCAGGGCAGCACCTTCACCGTCAGCCTGCCGCTTTCGGAGGCCGGCCGGTGGCCAGCTGCGGCAGCAGCGGATGCGACAACCGATGGCCGCCTGAGTGGCATCCACGTGCTGTTGGTGGATGACTCGCCGGAGGTGCTGGAAGTGATGCAGCAACTGCTGGAAATGGAATGCGCCCAGGTCAGCGCTTTCACTGACCCGCGCCGGGCGCTGGAAGCGGCCGCTACCAGCAGCTACGACATCATCCTGTCGGACATCGGCATGCCGGTCATGGATGGCCACGCCTTGATCAAGGCCCTGCGTGGCCTGAGCCACCTGCAAAGCACCCCGGCGATCGCATTGACGGGCTATGGCGCCAGCGCCGACCAGCACAAGTCACGCCAGTCGGGGTTCGACCGGCACCTGAACAAACCGGTCGGTTACGACGAGTTGGTCGAGGCGATCGAAACCTTGCACGGCTCCGAGCCCTACTGACCATCCATCTTTTTTTGTGTGGGTAAACACAACGTTCATTGCGCTTCGGGTGACTAATTCCGTATAGGAATAGCGTCACCAGGAGTTTGCATGAAACCGCACAAAGCTCGCGCAACCGTTATTTGCCGCCACGCCAAGCACGCCCATAAATGGCTTTGGGTCAGGAAGCCCAAGGCAGCGTGGACCCTGCCGGGTGGCAAGGTCGAACCGGGTGAAACGCCGCTACAGGCTGCCGAGCGTGAACTGCTGGAGGAAACCGGCCTGCAGGCGCAAAGCTTGATCCTGTTGATGCGCCATGAAACACCGGGACGGGTGCATTACGTATTCGAAGCCGAATTCGCCGACGCGCCCCACCCCACCGCCCAACGCGAAATCGCCGACTGTTGCTTCGCCCACATCGACCGGGTGCCAGCGCTCAAGGATGACATCAAACTGCTGATCCGCTCATTGCTGGCGTGTGACCAGGCGACTGCCGCTTCCATTCGCTAGCGCCTGGCACAAGCCCGGGCATGCTCAGGCGTGCACGCTCCACTGGCAGGCATCCGCCTCGATCGGCAGCTCATCGATAGCGTGAATCATCCCGCTTTCCAGCGCCTCACGCGGGCCCAGGATGCGTGGATAGGCCATCAGGTAGCGCGGTACGTCCAGCACCTCACTGCTGCCCTCGGTACGCTCGGCGACAATCTGCGCATACAGGCGCAGGTCGTAATCCAGGCTCATGGCGTATTCGGCCATGCGCGAATGGTCCACCGAACCGTGCAGTGTCCAGTGAAACGGGTGGAACAGGAACTTGCTGTGGGCACAGGCAGTACGGCGTTCGCCGGCCAGGAACAGGATATTGCCCATCGACTCGACGGTGCCCAGGTTGTGCGTGTGCAGCGGGATCGGCAGCCCGCGCAGGAAATTGTACAGGGTGAAGCCATAGCTGCATTCACCGCCCATGGTGGCGATGTTCAGCTGCAACAGCTCGGCGCCCTGTTGCAGGGCCTTCGCGCACGTGCTGATGAGGTTGCCGCAGGTCGAGGAGTTGATCGGGCCGGTAAAGTGAATGATGTGTCTGGGCATGCTTGCCTCCGAGGGTTGGCGGTATTCATTCCAGTGAAATGGGCAGGCCGTCAGTCTGCGGGCGGGTCAGGTCGCCGCTCCCGGCTTTCTTCTCGCTCGCCCATGCGTTGGTATTGCTTGCGCAGCGCATGCAGTTCGGCCGGGTCCATGTCTTCCAGGTCGAGCAGCGCCTTGTGCGCGCGTCTGGTCGTGCGCAGCAATTCGTCAATCTTGATGTGCAGTTCGTCGTTGTCGCGGTTTTGCGTGTTCTGGATGAGGAACACCATCAGGAACGTGACGATGGTGGTCGACGTGTTGATGACCAGCTGCCAGGTGTCGTTGTAATCGAACAGCGGCCCGGTCAGGGCCCAGGCCATTATCAGCAACAGGGCAATGGCGAAACTCAGCGGGCGGCCGGTCCAGTTCGCCAGCCATTGCGCGAAACGGTCGAATTTCATGGCATCGCTCCTCACCGTGACCACAGCTGGGGCAGCGTTCATAGCCCTCGGGCTGCTAAAGGGTGGAATCGCGAGAGGCGACAAAGTTCAATCCGGCGCTGGCTGCACCGCCGATCAATCCTGCTTGAACCCTCGTGCAGCTGCGCCGGTCGCAATTGATGAACCGGTGCAACTAGCAATTAGGAGGCAGCGTGAGCGAAGTGCGCATTGGCATTTCAGGATGGCGCTACGGCCCCTGGCGAAAGGATTTCTACCCCAGGGGCTTACCCCAGGACGACGAGCTGGCGTTTGCTTCACGGGCGGTCAATACCATCGAAATCAATGGGTCGTTCTATAGCTTGCAGACGCCAGAGCGCTATCGCAGCTGGGCCCAGGCCACCCCCGATGATTTCGTTTTCGCGGTCAAGGCGCCCCGCTACATCACCCATATACGGCGCCTGAAGAACATCGAACAGCCGCTGGCCAACTTCTTCGCTTCCGGGCCCTTGCTGCTCGGGGACAAGCTTGGGCCGTTCCTGTGGCAGTTTCCGCCCAGCATGAAATTCGATGAGGCACTGTTCCAGGCGTTTCTGCAGCTTCTGCCGCGTGACCGCGCCGCAGCGCGGCGCTGTGCCGAGGGTTGCGCCGAGCGCCTGCAAGGGAACGGCGGCACGGCCATCGAAGGCAATCAGCGCCTGCGTCATGCAGTGGAAATTCGCCATGAAAGTTTCCTGTGCGAAGCCTTCGTCAAGCTGCTGCGCCAACATCAGGTGGCCCTGGTGGTCGCCGACAGCGCCGGTAAATGGCCCTATGTCGAAGACGTGACGGCCGACTTCGTCTACATGCGCCTGCACGGCGACGTCGAGTTGTACAGCAGCGGCTATACCTCGCGGGCCCTGCGGCGCTGGAAGGAGCGCATCCAGCTCTGGAGCGAAGGCGGCCAGGCCAGCGACGCCGAGCTGATCGTGCCAGGCCCGCCACCGGATGCCGGGGCGCGTGACGTCTATTGCTACTTCGACAACGACCAGAAAGTCCATGCCCCCTACGACGCCCGGCGCCTGCTGGAAAAACTGCACCTGGATCACCACCTGATGACCGAACCCGGCGTGGAACCCGAGGTGGACCTGTGAACAAGACCTTGCCCACGCCCCGTTGCATCATCGACAAGATCACCGCCGTGCACCGGCTGAACGTGCTCACCCTCAACGTGCACAAGGGGTTCACCTTCTTCAACCGGCGATTCATCCTGCCGGAACTGCGCGAGGCCGTCCGCGCCACCGGCGCCGACCTGGTGTTCCTGCAGGAAGTGCATGGCAGCCACCAACAGCATGCCGTGCGCCACCCGGCCTGGCCGGACACGCCACAGTACGAGTTCCTGGCCGACAGCATGTGGCCGCAGTTCGCCTACGGGCGCAACGCCGTCTATCCCCACGGCGACCATGGCAATGCCTTGCTGTCGAAGTTCCCCATCACCCGGTTCGACAACCTGGACGTTTCTGTCCACGGCAACGAACAGCGCGGCCTGTTGCACTGTCAACTGGAGGTGCCCGGCCATGAGCAGGTACATGCCGTGTGCGTGCACCTTGGCTTGCGCGAAGCCCATCGGCAAAGCCAGGTGAAGCTGCTGCTCGAGTTGCTCGACCGTTTGCCGGCGCGCGCGCCGGTGATCATTGCCGGTGATTTCAATGACTGGCGGCTCAAGGCCGATGCGGTGCTTTCGCAGCGCCTGGTCGAAGCCTTTGGCGAGCGGTTCGGTACCCCCGCCCGCAGTTTCCCTGCGCGCATGCCGCTGTTGCGGCTGGACCGCATCTACCTGCGCAACGCCATGCCCGGCAAGGCGCAGGTGCTGTCCAGCTACCCGTGGTCGCACCTGTCCGATCACGCCCCTCTGGCTGCGGAGATCACGCTGTGAAACGACCCTGGGTGGATGGCAACAGCGTCGAGCTGTTGATCAATGGCGAGGCATTCTACCCCCGCGTATTCGAGGCCATCGGCCAGGCGCGCGAGGAGGTCCTGCTGGAAACCTTCATCATTTTCGACGACAAGGTCGGCCAACAGCTGCAACGGGTGCTGATCGATGCGGCACGCCGCGGCGTGCGGGTGGAGGTGGTCGCCGACGGATACGGTACCGCAGACCTGCCGGCCAGCTTCATTGCGGCGATGACCGATGCCGGGGTCAGCTTTCACCTGTTCGACCCCCAGCCACGCCTGGCGGGCATGCGCACCAACCTGTTCCGGCGGCTGCACCGCAAGATCGTGGTCATCGACGGCGAACGGGCGTTTATCGGCGGTATCAACTACAGCGCAGACCATCTGGGCGATTTCGGGCCCATGGCCAAGCAGGACTATGCCGTGGAAGTCACCGGCCCGGTGGTGGCGCAGGTGCATGCCGTCAGCCGTCGCCTGATGTCGCCTGTGCTCGAACCGCCCAGCGAGGTACGCCCGGTCACCGCGCCGACTGGCGATATCACGGCCGTGCTGGTCGAGCGTGACAACGGGCAGCGCAGCACCGCCATCGAAGCGTATTACCTGGAAGCCTTGCGCAATGCCCGCAAACGCGTAGTGGTGGCCAATGCCTACTTCTTCCCCGGTTATCGGCTGTTGCGCGAGCTGCGCAACGCCGCCCGGCGCGGTGTCGAGGTGACCCTGATCCTGCAGGGCCAGCCGGACATGCGCTGGGTCCGGGCGCTTTCCCGGCTGCTGTACAACTACTTGCTGCGCGACGGTGTGCGCATTCACGAGTACTGCGAACGGCCCCTGCACGGCAAGGTTGCCCTGGTCGACGATGAGTGGGCGACGGTCGGCTCGAGCAACCTCGACCCGTTGAGCCTGGCCTTCAACCTCGAAGCCAACCTGTTCATTCGCGACCGCCGCTTCACCGAGCGATTGCACCAGCACCTGACCTCGCTGGCCAACCAGCAATGCAAGCCGGTGACGCTCGAGCGCATGGTGCGCGGCTACTGGTGGCGGGCACCGCTGATATTCCTGTGCTTCCACGTGATCCGCCAGTTCCCGCGCATTGCCGGCTGGTTGCCTGCGCACCGCAAGCGCCTGAAGTCGTTGCAGCCGGAAGTCGAGACGCAAGGCAACCTGCACGAGGGCAATACCTGATGGAACGAAAGCGTTGGCATACCTGGGCAAAGCGCCTGTTCACCCTGCTGTTCCTGGTGCTCATCCCGGTGCTGCTGTTCACCCTGGCGCGCAACCTGGACTGGAACGAAGTGCGGCAGTCCTTGCTCGCCTACAAGCCTGGCAGCCTGGCGATCGGGCTGGCAATGGCGCTGTGCAGTTTCCTGATCTTCGCCAGCTACGACCTGCTGGCCCGCACCTATACCGGCCATAGCCTGCCCGCGCGGCAGGTGCTGCCGGTGGCTTTCGTGTGTTATGCGTTCAACCTCAACTTCACCACCTGGGTCGGCGGTGTGGCCTTGCGCTACCGGCTGTACAGCCGGCTGGGGCTGGACACGCCAACCATCACGCGCATCCTCACCCTCGGCCTGCTGACCAACTGGATGGGCTACATGCTGCTTGCTGGCGGTGTGTTCGCCTTGCGCCTGGTAAAGCTGCCGTCCAGCTGGCCGGTCGGCACCGGCGGGCTGCAACTGATCGGTTTCGTACTGCTGGCCATCACCGGCGCCTACCTGCTGGCCTGCGGCCTGGCCAAGCAGCGTACCTGGCAATGGCGCGACCATGAACTGACCTTGCCTTCCCTGCGCCTGGCGTCATGCCAGGTGGCGCTGGGTGCCAGCAACTGGGCAGTGATGGCGTTGCTGATCGACTGGCTATTGCCTGACCAAGCGTTCTACCCGGCGGTTCTGGGCGTGCTGCTGATCAGTTGCGTGGCGGGCGTGGTGGCGCACATCCCGGCCGGGCTGGGCGTGCTGGAAACGGTTTTCCTCGGCTTGCTGCACGGCCAGTTCGGCCAAGGCAGCCTAGTCGCGGCCCTGCTGGCGTACCGCACGCTGTATTACCTGATCCCGCTGGTGCTGGCGGTGATCACCTACCTGGTACTGGAAAAGCGCGCCAAGGCCATGCGCCGGCGCGAAAAAACGGCTTGAATATCGACAACGGCCCAAGGCCGGGAGGTGACCATGCGAATTGCCTGGGTGACACTGCTGCTGATGAGCCTGGTCAGTGGCAAGGTGCTGGCCGAAGCCTGCGACGTGATGACCCGATCCTCCAGCGAAGCGGTGCGGCCAGTGGAGCAGCACACCTGCTACACCTACGGCAACATGCCGCCTGAAGCGATCAATTGGTCCTGCAGCAACCAGAGCAAGGACATGCTCAGTGCCGAGAAGCGTAAAGTCGCGCGCTGCGCCGACGGTAGCGTGGGCAGCTGCATTGCCCCGCTGACCCAGGAAGCCTTGGCCAACCCCAAGGCTGCGGGGAACGAGCAGCCTTCCACCCGCCCGGCCCTGCCCAAGGATGCCCGGGTGGTGACCTACTACTACGACACGCCGAGCCTGGGCCAGGCGCGAATGGACTGCGAACGCAGCAATGGTATCTGGCAGACCCATTGAAGCCACTCAAGGGGCTGCCGTGCAGCCCTTCGCGGGCGCACCCGCGAAGGCGCACAAAGCGGTCCCTTTCAACTGTACTCATCACGGCGAAATCGGATCGCTCGCCGGGAAGGTTTCATCCAGTGCATTGTCGACATTGCTTTCTTTTGGCTGCGCTACCTGGGCGCAGTTGCAGCCCGGCATGCGGCACGGTTCGCCGTTGCGATGCCCGGTAGCACAGGCTTCACAGCAATAAGCCTTGCCATCCAGGGGGGCGGCATCGACCGTACAGGTACACTCCTGGCAGGCACAGCGTAATTCGTTCATGGCTTGCCCTCCTCGTCCGGGTCGATCACATCGTCCGTCCACGGTTCGCCATCCAGCGGCGCGGAGCGGGCCAGCTCGGCTTCATCGAGACCGATGCCGCCGCCGATCTCGTCGGCGTCCACGTGGCGCAGGGACTTGTCCGCCGGGCCGCCATGGCCAGGTTCGTGCGGGTCACGCGCGCCCGACTCGTCGAACAAGGTGTCCGGGCTGAGGTCGTCGTAGCTGACGTTGTCTTCGTGCAAACTGTCGCCCAGCGTCTCGCCACCGGTCATGCCACTTTCGGCAACGCGGCGGCCCGGGAACTCGTGGGCGACTTCCTGCGGCGGCCGCTCATCACCCGCCCGTCCTTCGCGGTCGTCAAGGCGATCACTGAAGTCCAGTTCATGCACGCTGCCCATGCGGTCTTCGGTATCGTCGATCTCGGTCGGCGTGTAGGGTTTGGGGTCATCAGGTCTGGACATGGTTGTCTCCCTCGGTTGGCTTACTCATGGTCGACTATGCCAAGCGCCGGAAGATTCAGAGTTTCTTGCAAACCTGCAGCGGCTTTTTTGAACTCCCCCGGCCCTGGCTGCCTCCCAACGATAAGACAGCGAATCGCCCCGGAGCCTGCCATGGCCAAGCCCCTCGAGGAATACGCGCGCAAGCGCGATTTCAACGCCACCCCCGAACCCAGTGGCAAGCACAAGCGCGCCCGGCGCGCCCATGCCCTGCAGTTCTGCATACAGAAGCACGATGCCAGCCACCTGCATTACGATTTCCGCCTGGAACTGGACGGCACGCTGAAAAGCTGGGCCATCCCCAAAGGCCCATCGCTCGACCCCAAGGTGCGCCGCCTGGCCGTGCACGTCGAAGACCACCCGCTGGACTACGCCGATTTCGAAGGGCACATCCCCGAAGGGCATTATGGTGCCGGCGACGTGATCGTCTGGGATCGCGGCATCTGGGAGCCGGAGGGTGACGCGCGCGAGGCCTACGCCAAAGGCAAGCTGCGTTTCCGCCTGCAGGGCGAAAAGCTCAGCGGCGTCTGGAACCTGTTCCGCACCCACCTGGCCGGCAAGAAGGAGCAGTGGATGCTGGTCAAGTCCCATGACAGCCAGGCGCGCAGCGAAAGCGAATACAGCATCGTCGATGCGCAGCCGGACAGCGTGCTCAGCGACCGTACCCTGCTGCCCAAGCGCAGCCGCGGCAAGCCGGCCAAGGCCAAGCCGGCGGCCGGCAAACGCGCGGCCACCGGTAAAGCTGCGCCGTTGCCAGACCTGTTGCAACCGCAGCTGGCCACGCTGGTCGACTCGCCACCGGCAGGCGACTGGCGCTACGAAGTGAAGTTCGATGGCTACCGCATCCTGGCGCGCATCGACGGTGATGACATTCGCCTGTTTACGCGCAACGGCCATGACTGGAGCGCGAAAATGCCGCGCCAGGTGGCCGCCCTGCGTCAGCTTGGGGTCGACTCGGCCTGGCTGGATGGCGAGATGGTGGTGAACAACGGGCAGGGCGTGGCGGACTTCCAGGCGCTGCAGAACGCGTTCGATACCGACCACGACGAACAGATCACCTATTACCTGTTCGACCTGCCGTTTCTCGGCGGTCGTGACCTGCGCCAGGTGCCGCTGCAGGACCGCCGCGAAACGCTGCGCCAGTTGCTCGAAGCCAATGAGTCGGACAACCTGCTGTTTTCGGCCGATTTCGACCAGCCGGTGGAATCACTGCTGGACAGTGCCTGCCGCCTGGACCTGGAGGGGCTGATTGGCAAGCGCGTGGACAGCACCTACGTCGGGCGGCGCAGTGCCGACTGGGTCAAGCTCAAGTGCAAGAAGCGCCAGGAGTTCGTGATCGTCGGCTATACCGAACCGAAAGGTAGCCGCAATGGCTTCGGTGCCTTGCTGTTGGCACTGCATGACAACGACAGCGGTGAGTTGCGTTACGCCGGCAAGGTCGGCACCGGCTTCAGCGCCACGACGCTGGACAGCATCCATGCGCGGCTCAAACCGCTCGAAATCGCCAAGCCCGCCCTGCCCAGGCCACCTACCGGGGCCGAGGCCCGGGGCGTGCACTGGCTGAAGCCACACTTGCTGGCCGAAGTGGCCTACGCGCAGATGACCCGCGAAGGGATTGTGCGTCATTCGGTATTCCACGGCCTGCGTGACGACAAACCGGCCACCGCCATCGACCTGGAGCGCGCCATGCCCGGCAACACCCTGCCCAAATCCAAATCCAACGCCAAAACCAAAACCAAGCCCGACAAGGCCCCGGAGCAGTTCGGTGACCTGCGCCTGACCCACCCTGAGCGTGTCATCGACGCCAGCAGCGGCGTCACCAAGCGCGACGTGGCGGAGTATTACGCCGAGGTCAGCCAGTGGATCCTGCCGCAGCTCAAGGACCGCCCGGTGGCCCTGGTACGCGCCCCTGATGGGCTGGCGGGCGAGTTGTTCTTCCAGAAAAACGCCGGCCAGCTACATATTCCCAACGTGCTCAGCTATGACAAAGCCGAAGCCGGCCAGGCCGCGATGATCATCAACCGTCCCGATACCCTGCTGGGCGCCGTGCAGATGAACATGCTCGAGCTGCACACCTGGAACGGCACCGACAAGGACTTCGACAAGCCCGACCGCTTCGTCCTCGATCTCGACCCGGACCCTGCCCTGCCCTGGAAAGCCATGCTGGAGGCCACCCAGCTGACCTTGACCCTGCTCGACGAGCTGGGCCTTAAGGTGTTCCTGAAGACCAGCGGCGGCAAGGGCATCCATGTGGTCGTACCGCTGACCCGCAAAGCCAGCTGGGACGAAGTGAAGGACTTCAGCCACGCGATCGTCAATTACCTCGCCAAGCTGTTCCCCGAGCGCCTGAGCGCCGTGTCCGGGCCGAAGAACCGCGTCGGGCGCATCTTCATCGACTACCTGCGCAACGGCAAGGGCGCGACTACTGCCTGTGCCTACTCGTTACGGGCGCGCGAGGGGTTGCCGGTGTCGGTACCGATCTGGCGGGAAGAGCTGGCCCAGCTGAAGGGCGCCAACCAATGGAACATCAACAACCTGCGCGAGCGCCTGGCGGAAGTCGACGACCCCTGGGCGGACATGGGCAAGGTGCGTCAGTCGATCACCGCGCGGATGCGCAAGCTGCTGGGCCAGTAACGCGCGGGCCCGGCAGCTGAGCTTGACGCCAGTCAAGAGGCCTTGCGCGTGCGCTTGGCGGGCTTCTTCTCTGCAGCCGGCTTTTTCTTGCCGGCTGCCCCGCCCTTGCCGCCCAGGCTGCGCTTGAGCAGCTCGGTAAGGTCGATGATATCGGCACCTTTTTCCGTGCCGGTGGCCTCGCCTGTCTCCACTGTTTCGATCTTGCCTTTGCTGGCCTTTTCTTCCACAAGGTCGAGGATGGTCTGGCGGAAGGCGTCATGATACTCATCCGGCGACCAGGCACCGGTCATGTCCTCGACCAGCCGTTTGGCCATGTCCAGCTCGCGCTTGTCCACCTTGGCTTCGGTAACGCTGCTGTCCAGCTCCAGCGTGTCCAGCCCACGCACCTCTTCCGGCCAGCGCAGGGTGATCATCACCAGCGCCTCGTCCAGTGGCCGCAGCAAGGCCAGGTGCTGGCGGGTATGCAACACCACCGTGGCCAACGCCACCTTGCCGGTGCTGGCCAGGGTTTCGCGCAGCAATGCGTAGACCTTGCCACCACGCCGGTCCGGGCTGAGGTAGTAAGGCGTGTCGAAATGCTGCAGGGGAATATCGCCGGCATCGACGAAGGCAAAGATATCGATGGTCTGCGTCGCCTCGGGGCGGGCCTTGCGGATCTCTTCTTCGCTGATCACCACATAGCGGCCCTTTTCGTACTCCACCCCTTTGACGATGTTTTCCTTGTCGATTTCCTTGCCGGTGACCTTGTTCACCCGCTTGTAGCCCACCGGTTCCATGCTGCGCTTGTCGAGCCAGTCGAAGTCCACGCGCTCGGTGCGCACTGCGGTATTCAGGGCCACAGGGATGTGCACGAGGCCAAAGCTGATGGCGCCTTTCCAGATTGCCCTTGCCATGAATCTGCCCCCAGGGTTGCCTTGTCGATACCACAAGTGACTGCACCCAGCCGTGAAGGTTTAGCCGGCCAGCCCTATGGCAGCGGGTTGCCTCCGGTCACGCCGAACACCTCGCCGGTGATGTAGCTGGACTCCTGGCTGGCCAGCAGCACGTAGACCGGTGCGCACTCGGCCGGCTGGCCGGGGCGCTTCATTGGCGTCTGGGCGCCGAATTCGGGGATTTTCTCCGGCGGCTGGCCGCCACTGGGCTGCAGTACCGTCCAGATCGGCCCCGGGGCCACGGCGTTGACCCGGATACCGCGTTCGATCACCTGCTTGGCCAAGGCCTTGGTGAAGGCAACGATGGCGGCCTTGGTGGTGGCATAGTCGAGCAAGGTGGCCGATGGCTGGTAGGACTGGATCGAGGCCGTGTTGATGATGGTGGCGCCCGCCGGCATCAGCGGCACTGCGGCCTGGCACAGCCAGAACAGCGCGTAGACGTTGGTTTTCAGGGTGTGGTCGAACTGCTCGTGGGTGATCTGGCTGATGTCCTTGCGTGCCTCCTGCTTGCCGGCGACGTTGACCAGGATGTCCAGGCCGCCGAGCTGTTCGTGGGCCTGCTCGACCAGTTCCTTGCAGAACTGCTCGTCCTTGAGGTCGCCGGCAATCGCAACCACCTTGCGGCCTTCGGCTTCGATCAGCTTGATCACCTCGCGGGCATCGGGTTGTTCGATGGGCAGGTAGTTCAGCGCGATGTCGGCGCCTTCGCGGGCAAAGGCGATGGCGACTGCGCGGCCGATACCGGAGTCTGCGCCGGTGATCAGCGCCTTGCGCCCGGCCAGGCGGCCGAAGCCCTTGTAGCTGGCTTCGCCGTGGTCGGGCTTGGGCTGCATGTTGACGTCCAGGCCGGGCGCAGGTTGGCCCTGGGCCGGGAACGGTGGGTGCGGATACTGGGTCAGCGGGTTCTGCATGCTGAACTGGTCTTGGGGTTTGTTGGGCATGGGGCTACTCCTCTGCTGAAACCGGGACGGCCCGCAAAAGGGCCGATACCGGTTTCGAGGACACCCCTCGCTCGATGGTTTGCTCGGCCTGGCGCCAGCGCCGACCAGCGGTCACACCTGGCTGAACAACACCCGCTTGAATGCCTCTGCCGCCAGGTGCACCTGCACCGCCCAGTCCCCGGCCGCATCGCTGCCGGCATCGTCGGAGATGTATTTCAGGCAGACGAAGGGAATGCCTTCGCTGCGCGCGATCAAAGCCAGCACATAGGCCTCCATGTCGACCACGTCGTACGGAGCGTCGCCGTGGTTGATCTCGAAACTGTCGCCGCTGCCGCAGGTTTCCACGGGCAAGCCGGGGATCACCACGCCATGCTCCAGCAGCACCGGAATATCCGACAGCGGCGTTTCATAACGGGCGAAGCCCAGCGGGGTCACATCCATGTCACGCTGCACGAAGCGGTTGCAGCACACCACTTCGCCCTTGCCGTGACGCAGGCTGCCAGCAGACCCCAGGTTGACGATCAGCCTGGGTCTGCTGGCGGCGATGGCCCGTGTCAGGGCGATGGCGGCATTGACCTTGCCGATGCCGGTGAACACAGTGTTCATCCCGGCGAACACACTGCCCGCCTCGGCCTCGAGGGCGAACACGAACAAGGTGTCAGCCAGTGAAATATCAGGGAATTGCTGGGTCAGCATCATGGTGCGGGGTGTCCGGGTGGCTGGCAAAGGGCGCCGCCATTGTCGTTCAACCCTGCGCGATTGCAAGTACCGTGGGGTTGTGAAGTGGGTATTTGCCACCCTCCGCCAATACCTGGTCCACTACCAGGCGTAGCGCTTGCGACGCGCTCTTGCCGCTGGCGCGGGCGTGCTCGAGGCAGGCCAGCTGGCGGTCCGCACTGGTGCCTTCGGCCACGATCCGGCGTGCATGCAGCAACGCGCGCTCGGCGTCAGCCGTGTCCACGGGAAATGCCTCCTGCAACTGCGCGAGCCAGCCCTGAGCGGAAACAGCCTGCTGTTGCCGCTGGCCGATGAAGCTGCCATGGCGGCCATGGCGCATGGCGCGCCAGTAGTTTTCCTGGGCCACCCAGCGCAGCTCACGGGTCAGTGGTTCGGGGTCGTGCCCCCAGCGCACGCAGTGCTCGACGATATGCCGGAACAACCCGGCGATACACAGCGCATCTTCCAGGTCCGGGCAGGCATCGCAGATACGCAGCTCCACGGTCGGGTAGCGCCGCGACGGGCGCACCGCCCACCAGAAGTCGCCATCCTTGGCCAGCGACCCGGTACGCTGCAGCAAGGCCCGGTAGCGCTCGTAGGCGGACCAGTCCGGCAAAGGTTCGGGCAAGCCCATGTGCGGCCACTCGCCACAGATCACCCGGCGGTAGCTCAGGTAGCCCGTATCCTGGCCGCACCATAACGGCGACGACGTGCTCAGTACCAGCAGCAGCGGCAGCCATGGCAGCAGGCGGTTGATCAACTGCATCCGGTCGCAACCTGCCGGCACGCCGACATGCACATGCAGGCCATTGACCAGGCTGCGTCGCGCCACGTGCTGGTAGTCATCGAACAACTGCCGGTAATGCGTTGCGGCGGCCGGTTTCTGCTTCTGCCACCGGGCAAACGGGTGGCTGGCGGCGCCATACAGGGCCATGCCGTCCTGCGCCAGGGCTTCGCCAAGGCGCTGGCGGCTGTGGGCAAAGAATTCCCGAGCCTGGTGAAGGTTGGCGAATACCGGGGACGCCACTTCGATCTGGCTGCGGAACATCTCCTGGGCAAACGGCGTGCCCAGCACCTCCTGGCAGCGCCTGGCCAGCGCCGGCAGAGGCGCAACCGGAACGCGGCCGGTGGCCAGGTCGACCAGCAGGTATTCTTCTTCGATGCCGAAGGTGCAAGGCGCTGGCATATCGGCTCAGCCGTTGCGGGTGACGGTGAGCGAGACTGCGGCGATGCGCTCGACCTGCTCGTAGCCACGCTCGCCCAGTTGCTCGCCGAACACGTCCGGGTCGACCTCGCGGTAGACCCAGGACCACTCAGGCCCCGCCAGGCGCAGGCGGATGGCTTCGAGCAACGGGTCACGGCCTTCGATGATCGCCACACCGGTATACAGCAACAGCGAGCCACCGGGGGCAAGCCGCTCGCGGGCCTGTTCGACGATGCGCAGCGACAGCTCGGCGCCCAGCGTGCCACCACCGTGGCGGTAGGTACGCTCCTCCACATCGAGCATGTACGGTGGGTTGGCGATGATCAGGTCGAACAGGCCGGTAATGCCGTCGAGCAAGTCGCTCGGCTCTACCGAGACATTGCTCAGGCCCGCCAGTGCTGCATTGATCGCGGTGTAGCGCAGTGCCAGCGGGTTGATGTCGACAGCGGTAACCTGGGCGTGCGGCACGGCCTGGGCCACCAGCAAGGCACCGACACCGGTGCCGCAGCCAATATCCACGGCATGCTCGACGCGCTTCGGAGTGCGTTGCAGGTGGTCATGGATCACCTGGGCGAAACGGTAGCTGTCCGGGCCGAAGAACACCGCGTCGCTGGCTTCGGTGGGGTAAGCCGAGTGCACCAGCAGCAAGTTTTCGAGGGTGGACCAGCGAACGGTGCTCGTCAGCCACTCACCACGCGTGGCCAGCACCTGCGCCTGGCGTAGCTGAGCCAGTTCGTCGGCGGAGACCAGCGACGCGGGAAACGGGCGGCTCCAGCCGAACACATCGCGCAGTGTCCTGGCCCGCTCCGCCCCTGGGCGAGCGTTGACCCGGGCATGGGTGGCCGGGGTGACACAGGTGAAGCGGTAGCCGTCGGCACGCAGGCGCTTGCCCAGTTGCAGCAAAGCCTGGTCAGCCTGGATCTGTTGTGGGTCAAGCTGCATCAGCGGGGTTCCTCCTGGGCCAGGCCGGTGGCACGCAGGTAGCCCTGGGTCGCCAGCAATCCTTGCGGTGTGGCATGACGGTTACCGGCCATGCCGTCGATCAAGGTCTCGATGTCGGTTTCCGGTGCTGCACGCTCCAGTGGTGCATCCAGCTGCAATGGCGCCTCCCAGCTGCCAGGCATCACCCGTGAACCAGGGGCTTGCCAGCCCGCTGCGATCCAGTCGTGCCACAGTTGTTTTTCGTAGGCGGTGAACACACCGTACATGGGCGCCGTCGGGCCTTCGATGAGGGCCCACCAACGGCTGTTCGCAGGGGCCTCTCCGCGCTGGATCCAGCCCTGCGCTTGCAACGCGTCGAGGAACGCCGGCATGCCGCCTGGCTCGGCCAGCCACTGGTTGACGGTGCGTTTCTGCAGGCGGCAATGGTCGGAATGCATGAACTGGCCGAAGTGGCGCTTGTGCTCCAGTACCCGCAACAGCTCGGCCTCCAGCTCGAAGCTGTTGATCAGGCTGGGCGTATCGACCCCCAGGTCATTCAGGCGGTAGCCCAGGCGTACGCGTTGGTAGAAAGCCCCTGCATCATCCACCGGGCGCAGCTGGCGCAGCGCCTGGATGGACAGGTGCGCATGCCCGCTGGCGGCGTTGTCGATGGTCACGTGCAACTGGAAGTAATGGCCATCGATGCCCAGTTCCGCCAGTTCGTAGGTGGTGATCAGCAAATGCAGTGGCGGTTGTTCGTAGCCCAGGTTGTAGCCGATGAGCTCGGCCAGGAAGTCATCGGCATGCCGCCCCAGGGCCAGCTGCAAGGCGCCTTGCAGGTAGCGCTGGTCGTCCAGTTCAGGCAGCTCGAGACAGCCCAGCCGGCTCAGCAGGCGTTGGTAGATCAGCACGTGGTTGCAGCGCGGATCGCCACCGCCCAGTTCTTCCAGGTAGGTGCGGATCAGGCCGTGATAGCGCGGATCCCGCCAGTGGCGCAAGGTGCCATGCAGCCATGCGCCGTCCACTGCCTTGGTGGGCGCGACTTGCTGCAGGAACCACAATGCCTGGGCGCGATTGGCAAAATAGCGCCGCGGGCTACCCTGACGGCGTTGCGCCAGGTAGGCGGCGTAGGCTTGAGCGACCCCGGCAGCGTGCCCGGCGCTCCAGGCTTCCAGGTGCGCGGGGTCGGCAGGCAGGTCATCCTGCAAAGCTTGCGTCCGAGCCAATTGTTCGTGCAGCCACGCGGCGCTGTCCGCGTCGCTGTCGGCCAGCAATGCCTGGTAACGGGCCTGCAGGCTGGGCGCTGTTACCGAAACCGGTACCTTCGCGGCGGTCTTGCGGGTCATGACCGTCATGCCGTATTCCTTTTGCGGGTGTTATTGGCTGGGTTTCTGTCCGGGCATCGGTTCAGGGTCCGGCGCAGGTTGCGCAGCCGGCTTGTCGCCGGGCTGCTGCATCTGCAGGGACGGTTTGCTCTGGTCGGCATCCTTGGCCGGGTGATCGTTGTCACGGTCGAAACAACCGCCGACCAGGGCCAGGGCGCTCATCAGGGCTATCAGGGAAGGCAATCGCATGGGGCACTCCTTTTCGGCATGAATCGCAGTGCCAGGCTGCCCCGGCACTGCGTAGCCTCACTTACGAACGGCCGCCCTTGCGGCTCGATTCACTGCTGCGGCCGCCACCGGAATGCTGGCCGCCCTTGCGCCCGGCTTCGGAGGCTTTCTCGCGGTCATTGGCAAAGTTGCCTGGGTTCTTGTTACCACCCTGGCTGCCTTGTTGATTGCCGCTACGGCTGTTCTCTTTGTTGGCCATGGTCTTAAACCTCATATGACTTCGGAATGCACGGCATTAACTGCCGTACACCTGTTCGGAGTTCGGTCATATCGCGGGATTCGGTTTATTGCGAAGCGTTCGGACCAGCGGCATTAAATAAGCGGCAACGCCATATTTGGCGCGCCACAGAGTCGCTCGGTGGGGCGTTCGGCAGTCGGCAGCCCAGCGGCGGCCTTGCGCCACCGCAATGCCCCTGGCGAATGCGCCAGGGGCGGGATGTTCAGCTGTCAGGCCGTCAGCAACAGGCGCAGGTCGACACCCGCTGCGGTCATCGGTGGGCACCAGTAATAGCCACCGCTCAGCGGCCGACTGAAGCGGTACAGGCCATCGATGATGCCGTCCTCCAGGCCGCTCATGCGCCGCAGCTGCACCTCGAAGGCGTCGAAGCTACGGCCCAGCGCAACGAACGCCAGGCCTGCTCCACGGGTGTCTGCCCAGGACACCGAGCGACGGACCATGAACGCCTCCGGCGCGAAGCTCTCCTGGGCGGTTCGCTTGACATGCGCAGACGCCGGCGCGTCATCCAGTTCTTCGTTGTCGCTCAGGCGGCGGCCGATGATGTCGTCCTGCGCCTGCTGGGGCAGCGACTTGAAGTATTCCAGGTCGTGCTTCCACAGTTGGAACGCAGCAAAGCACGAGCCGTCGAGGCCTGGCTGGGCGGCCTTGAGGATGGCGGCCTCGACCGCTGCCTCATCACGTGGGTTCTCGGTGCCGTCTTCATAACCCGTCAGGTCACGGCCGCCCTGGTGGAGGAAGCCATCGACGTGGTCGACCAGGCTGAACGCCGGGCTCAACAGCTGTTCCAGCGCCTGGGCGTGCAGGTACAGGTCGCCACGTTCCTCCCCGCGCAGCCACAGCCACAGGGCATGCTGGGTGCTGGGGTTCTCCACCACAGCGTCCAGTTGCGGAAACGGCTTCAAGCCATCGACAAGGCTGCCCAGGGCTTTTGCCAGTGGCGCACCGACGCCCAGCGACAGGCGCACGCCGTCAACCTGGCTGGCCAGCGCATCCAGCGCTGCCGGCACCGCTTCCAGTGTTTCGATGGCGAAGAACAGGTGGCGGGCGTGAACCGGCACCGGCGTGGCAAGCAGACCTTGCTGAAACGGCATGACAGGCTAATCCTCGGTAAAACCGGGAATGCTACTGTGCCGGCAGGCGTGCTGCAACGCGACATGCCACCTCGCCGGGCGGTGTAACGGCAACAAATGGTTACCAAAGCTGGCGCTTTGCGATTAGCGATCAGTCACGGCCGGCCTACACTTCTGCCGACCTATCGCCGCGGGACCTGCCATGACTGCTTCTCCGTTGCTCACTGCTGTTCTTCCGCTGGCCCTGGGCATCATCATGCTCGGCCTCGGCCTGTCGCTGACCCTGGCCGACTTCGCCCGCGTGGTGAAGTACCCCAAACCGGTGGTGGTCGGCCTGGCCTGCCAGCTCCTGCTGCTGCCGCTGGTGTGCTTCCTGATCGCCAACGGCTTTGCCCTCGAGCCCGCGCTGGCGGTCGGGCTGATGCTGCTGGCCGCCTCGCCTGGCGGCACCACGGCCAACCTGTTCAGCCACCTGGCGCATGGCGACGTGGCGTTGAACATCAGCCTGACGGCGGTCAATTCGCTGATAGCGATCCTGACCATGCCGTTGCTGGTGAACCTGTCGCTGAGCTGGTTCATGGCCTCGGACCAGGCCATCCCGCTGCAGTTCGCCAAGGTCATGCAGGTATTTGCCATCGTCCTGTTGCCCGTGGCCCTGGGTATGCTGGCGCGTCATTTTGCGCCTGCCTTTGCCGCGCGCATGGAGAAACCGATGAAGCTGGTGGCGGCGCTGTTCCTGGCCTTTACCATCGTCCTGGCCCTGGCCAAGGACTGGCAGACCGTGGTCGAGTACGCACCGCTGGTGGGCCTGGCCGCGCTGCTGTTCAACCTGCTGAGCCTGGCCGTGGGCTACTGGTTGCCGCGCTTGCTGGCGATTCCCAAGCGCCAGGCGATTGCCATCGGCATGGAGATCGGTATTCACAACGGCACCTTGGCGATTGCCCTGGCATTGAGCCCTTCGCTGCTGAACAACGCGACCATGGCAGTGCCGGCGGCGCTGTACAGCCTGATCATGTTCTTCACCGCGGCGGGGTTCGGCTGGTGGGTCAGCCGCGGGCATGTGGCGCTGCAGGCCAAGGGTGAGGCCGTGAACTGAGCGCGCCGGCGACCGGGCCAGCCGCGATTGTCACGGCTGGCTGCGCCTGCTGCGCAACTGCCGTTTCAACACCTGCAATGGCGGTGCGTAGAAGAACCCGAACGATACGCTCCCGGTGCGCCCCTTCACCGCATGGTGCAGCCGGTGCGCGCGGTGCAGGCGCTGGAGGTAGCGGTTGACCGGGCGAGGCTTGCGCGGCCAGTGCCGATGAAACAGCCCGTCATGGGCCACGACATACAGCACCCCATAGCCCGCCACGCCAGCGCCAACCCACTGCAAGGGCGCATGACCGCTCTTGCCCAGGGCAACCAGCGCCGTGGCGATCAGCCCCAGGGCCAGCAGGTACAGGTCGTTGGTTTCGAGCATGCCCAGCTGTGGCTCATGGTGCGAGCGGTGCAGCCACCAGCCGCAGCCATGCATGATGTACTTGTGGGCCAGCGTGCCGACACCCTCCATGGCCACCAGGGTGGCGAACAGCACGGCGAGATTGAACAGCATGGAACGGTCCGGGTGATGGCGAAGGAAGGCGCAAGGGTACCGATTGCCTGGCATTTTTTCCATGCGGGCGTGTCCGCTTGGCGGCGCTGGTCGATGAAGTCATTGTCACCTTTCAACCCTTGACCGGTTGCCCGCTCAGGATTAAGACGTAGCGCTTTCAAAGGAGTGAGCCCATGCGCATCCGCCCTACCCTCGAGCGCGATATCCAGTGGCTGCCAGCGATTGAACGCTCGGCGGCCCAGGCTTTCGCTGACTGGCCAACACTGGCGTGGCTGGCGCAGGCCGATGTGCTGGACATCGATGCGCACCGGGCTTTCGTCGCTACGGGCACCAGCTGGGTTGCCGACGATCTGCAAGGGCGTGTGCTCGGTTTCGCCTGTGCCCGGTTCGAGCGGCCGGCGCTGCACCTGTGCGAGATTTCAGTATGTCGGCAGGCCCAGGGGCAAGGCGTCGGGCGCGCCTTGCTGCGGCAGGTGGTGGATACGGCGCGCCAGGCAGGTGCCCATGAGTTGACCTTGACCACGTTTGCCGATGTGCCGTGGAATGCGCCGTTCTATGCGCGTTTCGGCTTCGAAACGGTTGACGAGGCACACTTGGACCCGCGACTGCGAAGCATCCTTGCCGATGAACGTGCCCATGGCCTCGTCGGACGCTGCGCGATGCGCCTGGGTTTAGGGCGTTGAGCCCTGGCGCGCGACGCGCCGCTCAGGAATGCGCACTTGCCCAGCTGTCTTGCGCCACGCAGTACCTGTCCCGGCCTTGACGTTTGGCCTCGTACAACGCCGCATCCGCTGCGGCCATCAGCCGCTCGGCGGTCACCTCTTCCCGCGCCGGGTGCCCCGTGGCTATGCCGGCGCTGCACGATACCCGCCCCAGTGGGCTGCCTGCATGTTCCAGCATTTGCCGGCGCAACAGCTGCTGTACCTCTTGCACCAGCAGTTCCGCCCCTCGGGCGTCGGTGTCGGGCAGCAGCAGGGTGAACTCTTCGCCGCCATAGCGCACCGCCAGGTCGGCCGGCCGTTTCAGCGCCTGTTGCAGTACTTCGCCAATGCGCCGCAGGCAGTGGTCGCCCGCCGGGTGGCCATAGCGGTCGTTGTAGGCCTTGAAATGGTCCAGGTCGAGCATCACCAGGCTCAGCGCATAGCCTTGGCGGCGCGCCCGCCGCAGCTCGGCTTCGAACACCGCATCCAGCCGCCGACGGTTGCCCAACCCGGTCAGGCTATCGGTCAAGGCCAGGGACTTGAGGGTCTGGTGTGCCTGGTGCAGCGCCCGCTCGATGACGATCCGCTCGCGCAACTGGCGCAGTACCACGCCACCAAAAACCGCCAGCCCCAGCAGCAAAAGCAGCAACACGGCCATCGACTTGATCGCGTCGTGCCGCCAGGGCGCGACGATCGACTCGCGCGACAAGCCTGCCTCCACCACCAATGGGTAGCTCGACAGGGCACGATAGGCATACAGCCGTGGCGTGCCGTCCACCACCGCGACCGCTTCCACCACACCTTCTGCTGCGTATGGCAGGTGGTTGCGGAAAATCTCGCTGTTGGCCAGGCTGCGGCCCACCACCTGTTCGACGAAGGGCCGCCGAACCAGGATGGTGCCATCGCGCATGGCCAGGACCAGCGCGCCACGTTCGTCGATCTTGAAGTCGCCGTAGTAATGCACGAACCAGTCGACTTTGATCGTTCCCAGCAACACCCCGGCGAAGCTGCCATCGGCACGCTCCAGGCGCCGGGAAATGGGAATGATCAAGGCTCCCGTGGAGCGGCTGCGCACCACCGAGCCGATATGTACACGCCGGTCGCTGTGTGTGCGGTGATAGATGAAGTAGTCGCGGTCGGCATTGTTGGCATTGGGCGGTACCGCTGCCTGGTCGGTGACGATCCAGTTGCCCTGTGCGTCGTACACGAACAAACCATGCAGCTGCGGCATGATATTTTTCTGCTGTACCAGCAAGGCATGCAAGCGCGGCCGGTCGATATGGTCGAAACCATCTCCCTCCAGCCGCTCGGCCAGCGCTGCAGTGATCGCGTCCACCTGGCGGATGGCGTCTTCGGCGTGTTGCGCCGTGGCCCTGGCCAGGTTGGTGACCATGTTCCCGGCATTGGTGAAGGCATGCCGGTAATCGCGCCAGATGCGCCAGCCTTCGACCACGACGAAGGCCAGCATCACCATCAGCATGAACGCCAGAACCAGACGGAACAGCGCCACGGCACGGCCCTCACCGGTTATGGCGAAAAGCCCGTCTTCGTCCTTATTCCTGGCTGCGCACATTGAAATCCCTGGCCACCCCGCGTTTGCCGCTGTTCACTATAGTTGACCAGCATCTGGACACCGCCGGCCAGGAAAAAGATTAAACCTTTGTCCCGCAATCACCCTCAACCGTACGCGACACTGAGGTCGCGTCACGGTTTAAGGAGTGAGGCATGAGCAATCTCTTCATCAAGCGCGTCGGTTTTTCCATGGTGCTGGGCCTGGCATCGGTACATGCGCTGGCGGCGAGTTCCGATGACTTTGTCGAGGCCGCCACCGAGTCCGGCATTGCCGAAGTGGTTACCGGTAAGCTGGCCCAGGAGAAAAGCCAGAACACCGAGATCAAGACATTCGCCCAGCAAATGGTCACTGACCACACCCAGGCCAACCAGAAACTCGGTGACATCGCCCGCAAGCTGGACATTTCCGTACCCGATGAGGCTGCGATCACTGACAAGGTCAAGAAAATGATCCTGGAATGGCGCGAGGAGTCCTTCGACAAGGCCTACATCAACAACCAGGTGGATGCTCACGAAAAGGCGGTGGAACTGTTCAAGAAAGAGGCCGCCTCGTCTGACAAGGCCGAACTGAAGGCTTTCGCCAGCGAAACCCTGCCCAAACTCGAACAGCATCTGGAACACGCCAAGACACTTCAGGCCAAGCACGGCAAGTGAGGCCCGCCATGAGTAACGATGCATTGAGAGCCGAAGTGCTGACCCGCCTGTTGCATGCCCACCCTGAGGGGCTTGGCAAGGAAGTACTGGACAACTACCGCGGGGAGAAAGCGGTGGCCGGCATGCTCAAGACCTTGCAGGAAGCCGGCCTGATCCAGGACGGCAGCGTGGCGGTCAGCAGCGACCATCAGATCAGCGTGAACTACCCGATCAAGCTGTCGGCGGCGGGCGTGGAGGCTGCCAGGCAAGCCGACAGTTGAGTGCCGGCTCGCTCGGCCCTTGCTGATGCCGGCAAGTCAGTGCCCTTTGGGGTGGCTGGCTTGCCGGCAATTCACTTCTAGCGCTTTTTCTCGACGTCCCTGGGCGGCTTGGCCGGCCCCTGTGGGTCGACTTGCGGGTCGTCGACATCGGGTGAATCGGGGTCGAAGCCGAGGTCAGCGTTGTTATCGGCCTGCTCGGACGAATGAGGCCCTTCTTTGCGTTCGGGTCGGGTTTCAGGCATGGCACTATCTCCACCGGGAATGTATAGGGAAGAAAGCCCCGGCGCGAAAAAGTTTGATCAATCTGCAGCCTCGGCCAGTTGCGCCTTGACCTGCGCCAACGCTTCATCACGTTGCTTCAGCTGCTGGGCAAGTTGCTGCAATTGCTGCGCCTGTTCCGCGCACAGGTCGCGGTGCTGCTCCAGGCGCTGCGCCTGAGCATCCAGCTGCCGACGCATCTCCTCGCTGGCGCCCTGCGCCTGGGCCAGGATCGTACGCAGGCCCTGAATCTGCGCGTCACGCTGCTCCAGCAATTCATCCTGTGCCCTGCACGCGCTGGCAGCCTGGCGGTGCTCAGCCAGCAAGCGCTCGTTATCACGGTGCAGGCGGGTCAGCTCGTCCTGCTTGACGATCATGCCCTGCTGCAACTGGCGCACTTCCACCTGCAATTGCTGCAGTTGCGCTTCATGGCGGCGTTGTTCCTGCTCGCGCTGTTCGCGGCTGGCGGTGCGGTAGTGTTCCAGCGCGTCGCGGGCATGGCGGTGCTTGTCTTCCAGCGACTTCACCTGCTCGTCCTTGTCGGCCAGGCGCAGCTGCAACTCGCCCAGCGCCTGGTTGAGGCTGGCACTACGCAGCTGTTCGGCCTGCAAGGTGCTTTGGGTAGAACGCAACTGTTCCGATTCGGCGGCCAGTGCGGCTGCGTCGATCTGATGCTGTTGTTGCGCCGCAGCCAACGCCTGCCGGGTGGTCGCCAACTGCGCTTCGAGCTGCTCGCGCTGTTCGATGAAGCGGCTCTCGGCCTGCTCGACCTTCAGGTCGGCCTCATCCTGCAGCTGGTTGGCCAACTGCCCGACCATTCGGCTCAATACCTCGCTCAGCGCAAGGCCGCCCGCGGCGGCTACAGGTTGCTGACCGCTCAGCTCCTTCAGGTAGCGGTGAATGGTGGTCTTGGACCCGGTGTTGCCCAGCTCGATACGAATGGCATCGATGCTGGGGTTTTCGCCCCGGGCAATCAGCGCCTGACGCGCCTGTTGCACTACCACCTTGTTGATGCCGCCGCGGGCCATGCGTGCTCCTACGATTTTGTAATGTGATATGTACCATGTAATTACATACCGATTATGCGGGCAAGCGGTCACCCTGGCAAACCCTCGCTGACAATGAATAATCACGGCTTATCGAATGTGATAGGCAAAACATGCGGTTTTTGGTGGGCAGCAAATGTACGCTGCCACCCTTGCAAGACGCCTTGTGTCGGTGCTGCTTTGCAGCCACCATGGTGCCTGGCACTCGACCCGCGACAGAAAATGACCCTGGAAAACTACAAGGCAATCGCCGACAGCATCGCGCTGCTGCTGTACCCGCACGCAGAAGTCATCCTTCACGAACTGCGCAGCCAGACCGTCGTTCACATCGCCAACAATTTCTCCCAGCGCCAACTGGGCGATGATTCGGCGATCGACCACGAACTCAAAGACTTGCTCAACGGTGTCAACCTGGGCCCGTACGAAAAGCTCAACTGGAACGGCCAGAAGATCCGCTCCATCAGTAGCGTGCTGCGTAACCAGGCGGGTGAAGCGGAGCACCTGATGTGCATCAACCTGAATGTGTCGGTGCTGGAGCAGGCCCGCGCGGCGCTGGATGCGTTCTTCCAGATGAGCCGGCTGGTGCCGCAGCCCGATTCGCTGTTCCGCAACGACTGGCAGGAACGCATCAATACCTTCCTGCATGCTTGGCTGGGGGAACGCAACCTGTCCCTGCAGACATTGCAGGTAAAAGACAAGCGCAGCCTGGTGCAGGCGCTGCATGCCGAGGGCGCGTTCGAGGGGCGTAGCGCTGCCGACTACATCGCCAAAGTGCTCAACATGGGCCGGGCCACGGTGTACAAGTACCTGAAGGAACTGCGCGCCTAGGCGCCAGGCAACGCCTTGCGTTTTTTTCCATGACATCGGCGAGCCAGGCAGTGGCGCGCGTGGTCAGGTTCACCCCCTTGCCAGAAATAGACGATATGTCTATGGTGGACTGAATTTCTACGATTGTTCTGGAGTGCAATCATGTCCACCGCTACAGGTTTCCCCCTGGTCGATGCCACTTACCTCGACACGCTATACCAGGCGATCAAGGATGCCCATGTGGCACTGCGCCCAGCCGTCAGCATCACACCGCTGACCTACAGCGCCCGCCTCTCGGCCATCAGCGGCTGTCACGTACTGCTCAAATGCGAGCATTTGCAGCACACAGGCTCGTTCAAGTTTCGCGGCGCCAGCAACAAGATCCGCCTGTTGCCCGAGGAGCAGCGCGGTAAAGGGGTGATTGCTGCTTCTTCCGGCAACCACGGACAGGCGCTGGCACTGGCAGGTAAAGGCGCTGGGGTGCCGGTCACCGTGTATACCAGCAATGGCGCTTCTGCCTACAAGGTACAGGCCATGCGCGCGCTTGGCGCTGAAGTGGTCGGCTTGCCCACCGACCCATTGGGGGCTGAACTGGAGGCTGCCAGGCAGGCCCAGGTCCATGGCAAGCCATTCGTCTCACCTTATAACGACGCGCAGGTCATTGCCGGGCAAGGCACCATCGGCTTCGAGCTGTTCGAACAGGCGCCGGACCTGGACGCCGTGTTCGTGGCCGTCGGTGGTGGTGGAATGATCTCCGGTATTGCTGCAGCCCTGCGGGTACTCAAGCCGGGTACCGATATCATCGGCTGCTGGCCGGAAAACGACCCGGCGCTGGAGCAGTCGCTCAAGGTTGGCAAGATCATCGACGTGGCCGCCCGCGAAACGCTGTCCGATGGTACAGCCGGCGGCGTCGAGCCCGGCAGCATTACCTTCCCGCTGTGCCAGGCGTTGCTGACCGACACCGTGCTGGTCAGCGAGGCCGAAATCAAGGCCGCCATGCGCGAGATCGCCAGCAGTGAACGCTGGATCATCGAAGGTGCCGCGGCCGTCGCCGTCGCCGGCATGCAGAAGCTTGCCGAGCGTTACCGCGGCAAGCGCGTCGCGGTCATCCTGTGTGGCCGCAACATCGTGCTGGACGCGTTCCTCGGGGCTATCCAGTGAGGTGCTTCAGCAAGGCACAGATCGTCGCCAGCCTCGACCCCGAGGTCGCACTGCGTTGCCTGGAGCAAGGCTTCATCGCCTTCTCGGCGGGCAAGGTCCAGGTGCCACCGGTCCAGGGCTTCAGCTTCCCAGGCGCGAATGGCGACTGCTGCGTGAAGTCGGCCTATGTGGAGGGCAGCGCCACCTTCACCGTGAAAATCTCGACCGGCTTCTATGACAACCCGGGCAAAGACCTGCCGAGCAACGATGGCCTGATGCTGGTGCTGTCTGCGCACACCGGGCAGCCCTTGGCGCTGCTGCAGGACGAGGGCTGGCTGACCGGCATGCGCACCGCCCTGGCCGGGCGGATTGCCGCACGCTTGCTGGCACCGCCGCAGGTCACTGCCATCGGCATGTTGGGCACCGGCATGCAGGCGCGGATGCAGCTTGAACAGCTGGGCGCCATTACCGATTGCCGTCAGGTCGTGGTCTGGGGCCGGCAGGACAGCGGGCTGGCTGCCTACCGTGCGTTTGCCCGCGCGCAGGGTTATGACGTGCGCACCACGCAGGATGCTGCCGAGGTCGCGGGGGCAGCCAACCTGATTGTCTGCACCACGCCTTCCCGCCAGCCGCTGTTGCGTAGCGAGTGGGTCCGGCCCGGCACGCACATCACCGCTGTGGGTGCCGACGGGCCTGGCAAGCAGGAATTGGACCCGGCGCTGGTGGCCAGGGCAGCGCGCATCGTCGTCGACTCGGTCGCGCAGTGCAGCCAGTACGGCGAGGTTGCCCACGCCTTGCGCAGCGGCCAGATCGACACGACGCAACTGATCGAACTGGGTACCTTGCTGGCCAGCGGCGCCCCTGGGCGGGAGCATGCTGACCAGATTACCCTGGCGGACCTGACCGGTGTGGCAGTACAGGATGCGCAGATCTCAAGCTGTGCCCTGGCGGCGATGAGCGCCTGAGGCCACGCCGCCTCAGGCAAAGCGCTGCACGTGCGCCGGTGTTCGCTGCATCAGCACCTTGCCATGGCGCAGCGACACCAGCGCGTGCCCCTGGCTGCGTACCATCTCGTAATCGTCCGGCGCCGACAGTAGCAGCAGGTTCGCCGGGCGCCCCTCCGCGATGCCGTAGCCCTCCCCCAGGTTCAGTGTACGGGCGCTGTTGTCAGTGATCAGGTCCAGGCAACGCTGCAGGTCTTCGTAACCGAGCATGTGGCAGATGTGCAGGCCGGCTTCGAGAATACGCAGGATGTTGCCGTTGCCCAACGGGTACCACGGATCGACGATGGAATCCTGGCCGAAGCACACGTTCATCCCGGCGCGGTCAATCTCGGCCACGCGGGTCACGCCTCGGCGTTTCGGGTAGTTGTCGAAACGCCCTTGCAGGTGGATGCTCTCGGTCGGGCAGGAGACGAAATTGATACCCGACAGCTTCAGCAGGCGAAACAGCTTGTAGCAGTAGGCATTGTCGTAGGAACCCATGGCTACCGTGTGGCTGGCTGTAACCCGGCCCCCCATGCCGCGCACCCGGGCCTCCTCGGCCAGCACTTCCAGGAAACGCGACTGCGGATCGTCGGTTTCGTCGCAATGCACGTCCACCAGGCAGCCGCTGCGCTCGGCCAGGTCCATGAGGAACTTCACCGACGCCACGCCCTGGTCGCGGGTGTTCTCGAAATGCGGAATGCCGCCCACCACGTCGGCGCCGATGGCTACCGCCTCGGTCATCAGCGCCCGGCCGTTGGCGTACGACTCGATGCCTTCCTGGGGAAAGGCCACGATCTGCAGGTCGACCAGGTGGCGCACTTCATCACGCACCTCGACCATGGCCTTGAGCGCGGTGAGCTTCGGGTCGGTAACATCGACATGGGTGCGTACGTGCTGGATGCCATGGTCCACCAGCATGCCGATGGTCTTTTTCGCACGGCTCTTGATGTCCTCATGGGTGGTGATTTCCTTGCGCTCGGCCCAGCGTTCGATGCCTTCGAAGAGGGTACCGCTCATGTTCCACTTCGGCTCGCCTGCCGTCAGGGTGGCATCGAGGTGGATGTGCGGCTCGACAAAAGGCGCCACCACCAGGTTCTGCCCGGCATCCAGGTCACCCGCAGGCGTGGGCGCCACCCCATTGGCCTGGGGCACGATGGCGGCGATGCGCTCGCCGTTCAGTTCGATGCGGAACAACCCAGGCTTGCCGCGCAGGCGTGCGTTGATAATGTTCATGCTGTTACTCCTTGCGGTGGTCTTCGCTCATACGCCCTATCAACAGAGCGACCGAAGCATTCATGCGAAAGTGCGTGCAGGCCGGGCAACTGCAGGATCTGCTCCAGCGCCAGGGCTCACGGCTCGGTGCCTGCCTGGCCTGGTGCCCGGCGCCGTGCGTCCAGCTCGACGAGGACGACGTAGCACAGGGCCGAAGCGCCGATACCAACCAGCGGGGCGATCCACGGCGAGGCGCAGGCCAGGACCGCACCCACGGCATAGGCCAGCAGCCCGGTCAGGTTGTAGCGCGGCAGGCTTGCCGTGGCCAGTGCCGGGAACCTGCCGCGATGGCGATACCAGAAATCGGCCATGATCACGCCGCCCACCGGCGGAATGATCGAGCCCAGCAGTACCAGGAACGGGATCAGCATTTCGTACATGCCGCCGATCGCCAGCACGATCCCGACCCCGGCTGCCACCAGCGTTGCGCTGCGCCGACGCTCGCTGCGCAGCAGGTGGCAAGCGGCGGCCGACACGTTGTAGAGGGTCGGCCCCTGGATAGTCCACAGGTTCAGGCACAGCATGACCACCGCCGCGAACGACAGGCCTTGCAGCATCATCACCTCGACGATATCGGCCTGCTGGTAGACCATCGCGCACCAGGCCCCGGCCACCACCATCAAGCCGTTGCCCAGCAGGAACGCCACCACGCTGGCAATCACCGCCACGCGGCCGCTACGCGCCAGCCGTGTCCAGTTGGTCGCCTGGGTGGCACCACTGGCGAAGGTACCGAAGACCATGGTCACGGCAGCCGAAAAGGTCATGGTCTCGTGCGGTAGCACCGCGGCCAGGTCGGCAAGGCCACCGGCATCGCGGGTGGCGATGTACATCGACACCAACAGCAGCACGAACATCAACGGCACCGACAGCCGCGACAGCACATCCAGCCCCCTGAAGCCAATGATGGCCGTCATGCTGAAGCCCAGGCCGAACAGCACCATCAACGGCATGCTGAAGCCGTCCGCCAGCCCCAGCAGCCGGACCAGCACGATGGCCACCGTGGCCGTGCCCCAGGCATACCAGCCCAGTTCGGCGAAACCCAGCAGGACGTCGGAAACCCGGCTACCCGCCTCGCCGAAGCAGAAGCGCCCCATCAGCACGGTATTCAGCCCGCTGCGCGAGGCAATGAACGCCAAGGCTGCGGCATACAGGGCCAGCAGGCTGTTGCCGATGGCGGCTACCCATAACATCTCGACAAAATCGAAGGCCATGCCCAGTTTGCCGCCGGCGAACATCGTGCCGGTAAAGAAGGTGAAGCTGAACAGGACCATCGCGATCGGCAGCAGGCCCTTGCGAGCGGACTGCGGGGCTTCGCTGAGCGGAAATTCGCTGGATGAACTCATTGCACGGGGCTCCGGGTTGTAGTCGGCAGCAGGGAGAGCAAGATGCAGGCCGCTTTGACTACGGCGGCCGCCGCGCCCCGGAGCAGGCGCGTCGCACTACAGGCGGTGTGCACGTTGCACATTAAAGCGCAGAAAACGGGAATTGAAAGTGTGCCCGGTGGCTTCATTTATGGCGTAGGCGCACCAAAGCAGGACGGGATCGTGTCGTTGGCGTCCAGCGCGACAGGGCGCGAAGGAGCAGCCAGGCGCCCATGCCCCAGACGTTGGGTAATGGGTAACCCGCTAGTGGGGGGCTAGCCCCGTTTTTGACGCCGTGGCTTTCAACGCGCTTCAGGCGCCACAAGGGCTTGATTGGCTGGGCGTTACATCCCGGACACTTGGCACAGGCGTTGCTCGGGCCGTGGTAACTAGCAAAACGCCACGAAGCCGTGAGCGAGGCACAAGCCCATGAAAACACCCGTCGCGATCCGCCCATGCAGGCATGTATTCCCGCTCTCCTCCGTCACTGCGCTGATGCTTGGCCTCGGCCTGGCCACGGCGGTGGCTGCCCCCCTGGATGACAACAGCATGCCGCCGCCGACCGACCCGTCGGCCTATACCGACCAGCCGGCCGACCCGACCCAGGCCTTGCTCGACCTCTACAACATGCCAGAGGCCAACCAGGGCTCGCTCGAGTTGAGCAATGGCGTGTACGGCGACCGCAACACGGTACTCGCCAACAATGTATTGCCACCGGCCTTGCAAACCGCCAACAAGTACCCCACCAACGGCAAACCCAGCCCCTTGTTCGGGGCATTGCCGTTTACCCAGCAGTTGCTCCTGTTCGAAGAGTTCGGCACGGAAAAACTCGACCCGACGCTGCCGCCTGCAACGCTGACCTTCCCGGTACCCACCCTGGGTGCCGCACCGGCGCAGGACCCGGACGTGGTCGCCCGCAGTGGTCCCAGCGGCAGCGCGCTGGAAGCCTTCCTCAAGCAACCGGGCCTGTACCCGTTCCCGACCCAGTATGCCAATGTGCTCGACCGCAACCCGTGGAAGGCGCAGATCGAAATGTTCCTCAACCGGCACCCTGTCGGCTCGCCGGCGGAAGGCCGGCCACCAGGAAAAGGCTGGTCGCACCAGCGCTGGAACGAGTTCTATCCGCAGGCCGGGTTCAAGACCGCCCAGGCCGGCGCGCGCATCAACCTTGGTTTGCGCGACCGCAAGCAGCTGCACAACTATGCCGTTGGCGAGTTCGCCCCGGGCGGCCTGTATTACCAGACCTCCGACATCCCCAACACGCAGGGCACCACCCGCGGCATCGACACCCGCTTCCACCCGAAAATGCCGCTGCAGAACCACAAGTCGGTGTGGACCTTCGACGGCACCTTCCCACCCAAGTTGCTGATGGTGCGCTATGGCCAGCCAATCCTGATGCGCCACTACAACGCCTTGCCCATCGACCCTGCCGCGAACAACGGGTTTGGCCTGCACACCCTTTCCACCCACGAGCACAACGGCCATTCGCCCGCTGAAAGCGACGGTTTTGCCAACGCCTACTTCTTCCCGGGCCAGTACTACGACTACCGCTGGCCGCTGCAGCTGGCCGGCTACGACACCATCAACACCCGCGCCCAGGACCCACGGGCCGCATTCCCCTGCTCGCCGGGTGAGACCCTGTTTGTCAACGATGCCAGCCCCGGCCTGAAGACCTGCCAGAACGGCAGCATCAAGATTCGCGGCGACTGGCGCGAAACCATGAGCACCCACTGGTTCCACGACCACATGATGGATTTCACGGCGCAGAACGTCTACAAGGGCAACGCCGTGATGATGAACTACTACAGCGCCCTGGACCGTGGCAACGAGGCCCTGCAGGATGGCGTGAACCTGCGCTTCCCCAGCGGCTCGGGCATGCCGTGGGGTAACCGCGACTACGACGTCAACCTGGTGATCGCCGACAAGGCCTGGGATGCAAAAGGCCAGCTGTGGTTCAACCCGTTCAACACTGACGGCTTCCTTGGCGACCAGGTCCTGGTCAACTGGCAGTTCCGGCCCACCCTCAAGGTTCGCGCACGCAGTTATCGCTTCCGTATCCTCAACGGCTCGGTGTCGCGCTACTTCAAGTTTGCCGTGGTTCGCGAAATCGCCGGCACCAGTGGCGAGTTCAAAGGCCCGGTCGGCTCCAACCTGTCGTATGCCCGGGTGCCGTTCCACATGATCGCCAATGACGGCAACATCATGGAACATGCTGTGCCGTTCGACGGCAGCATGGACCTCAACGGCGACGGCAACCTGCAGGACAACAACGGCATCCTGCCGCTGCAGGGCATTGCCGAGCGCTACGACATCATCATCAACTTCGCCAAGAACGGCATCAAGGTTGGTGACAAGCTGTACTTCGTCAACCTCGAGGAGCACCAGAGCGGCAAAGGGCCGGAAGGCGCCATTGCGCTGGCCGACGTGCTTTCGGAAAAGTACAAGGCCGTGATCAAGCAGACCAGCAAAGGCCCGCAGTGGGACAACGGCGATCCGGCGATCGGCAAGTTCCTGCAGCTGGTGGTGCAGCCCTACAGCGGCCAGGACCTGAGCATGAACCCGGCGGCCTACGAGCCGGCCAGGCCAGGCAAGGCTGCAGGCATGAAGATGCTGCCGCTGACGATCGACCGCAACTCGGCTACCGACCTGGCCAAGCTCAAGGAAGCCCGCCACCGCGAATTCATCTTCGGCCGCTCCGACGGTACCGACAGCAAGCCCTGGACCATCAAGAGCGAAGGCAGCTTCGGCTACAGCATGGACCCGCGCCGCATAGCCGCTGCGCCGCAACTGGCCAACCAGTCCACCGATGCCGGCTTCAGCGGCGACGGCACCCTGGAAGTGTGGAAGATCATCAACGGCGGTAATGGCTGGAGCCACCCTGTGCATGTGCACTTCGAGGAAGGCGTGATCCTCAGCCGCGATGGCAAGGCCCCGCCAGAGTGGGAAAAATGGGCGCGCAAGGACGTGTACCGCATCGGCCCGGATGCCGACTCGTCGGAAGAAGTGGAAATGGCCATCCGCTTCCGCGAGTTTGCCGGTACCTACATGGAGCATTGCCACAATACCCAGCATGAGGACACGTCCATGCTGCTGCGCTGGGACCTCGAACACCCGGGCCAGTTCCAGGTCATGCCGACCCCGCTACCGGGCTGGGACGGTGTGGCGTACGTGGCATCGGTTGGCCTGCCAACCTTCCGCACCAACAACAAGGGCAACAACGAGCCGGACAACAAACCACCGGTTGCAGCCAACGACAGCGCCGCGACCACGGCCGGCAAGCCGCTGACCCTGAACGTGCTGGCCAACGACACCGACCCGGAAAACAACCTGCCCTTGACCGTTGTCGGCCTCAGCCAGCCGGACTCCGGCCAGGGCAATACCAATACCGATGGCACTACGGTGGTCTACACCCCACCCGCGAGCGTGGCGACGCCGTTCACCGCCAGCTTCAACTACACGGCACGGGACGCCAAGGGTGCCGAATCCGTGGCCCCGGCCACGGTCAGCATCGCGGTCAGCCCGGCTACGGTGATGGACCAGATCCAGGTGACCAGTGCCACGGTGCAGGTGCTCAGCGCCAACCAGTTTACCTGGGAGGTCACCGGGACCACCACGGTGGCCGCAGGCAACAGCATCAGCGTGACCGCAGCCACCACCGCCGGCCCGTTGAACCTGGGCGCCGCCGCCATGACGGCTAGCGGCAGCGGCGCCACCTGGCGCTTGCTGGTGACCACCAGTGGCTATGGCCCGGCGACGCCAGCGACGGTGACCGTGAAATCGGCACTCGGCCAGAGCGTGACAGCGCCGGTCAGGTACAAGTAATTGGCAGCCGGGGCCGCCAAGCGGCCCCTCGCCGGCGCGCCCACCGCCATTGCCCACGGCCTGCGGACAGTGTGCTTGCGGTCGGGCGACCGGTAACCGGAGAACCGTATCATGCCCGGCACATGGCGCATTCTGCTCGTGCTCTCGCTGTTCGCGGCCAGCATCCCCTTCTGGCCGCTACAGCCACAACAGCCCAAAGCAGCACAAGCTGCATCGCCCTGGGGAGCCGACTATTTCCCCAACATTCCGTTGCTGACCCAGGACGGCGAGAAAGTGTATTTCTTTGACGACCTGATCAAGGACAAAGTGGTCGCCATCAATTTCATCTTTACCGGCTGTTCCGACTCCTGCCCGGTCGAAACCGCACGCCTGCGCCAGGTGCAGAAGATCCTCGGTGACCGGGTGGGTCAGGACATCTTTTTCTATTCCATCAGCATCGACCCCTTCAACGACACCCCCGCTACCCTGAAGCGCTACGCCGAAAAATTCGGCATCGGCCCCGGCTGGACGCTGCTCACCGGCGAACCGGCCGACATCGAACAATTGCGCCGTAGCCTCGGCCTGTATATCGAAGGCCTGGAAAACGGCCGCTCCAAGGACCACAACCTGAGCCTGATCATTGGCAACCAGGCCAGCGGCCGCTGGATGAAGGCTTCGCCTTTTGAAAGCCCGTACATCCTCGCCGACCGCCTGGGCAACAGCCTGCACAACTGGAAACAGGCCAACGCCAAGCCGCTGGACTATGCCCAGGCGCCGGAGGTTCGCCCGCTCAGCAGTGGCGAGCAGCTGTTCCGCACGCGTTGCTCGTCCTGCCATACCGTGGGCAACAGCGAGCCGGGGCAGCGCGCGATCGGCCCCGACCTGCTGGGTGTGACTCGCCAGCGTGACGCCACATGGCTGGCCCGCTGGCTCAAGGAGCCCGACCAGATGCTGGCGCAGAAAGACCCCCTGGCGATGCTGCTGTATGAGCAGTACAACCGCCTGGCCATGCCCAACCTGCGCCTCAGCGACGGCGAAGTCAGTGCGTTGATGAATTACCTGGAGGAAGAAACCGCGCGCCTGCAGGCGCCGCTGGCGGACAAGGGCAATCCTTAAAGGCCATTGGCCATCAGTCATGAAGCTGTCATCTTACTGTCGTATTTTCTGGCCATTACCCAGGGTCGGGAACTGTCAGCAGTGATTCGCCGTTCGCTTTCCTCCGCCAGCCTTCTGCGGCTGCTGATCCTGATGCTGTGCGCCGCGACCCTGGCCTTCCTCTGGGGGCTGCACCTTGCGCAGCAGGCTGGTGCAAGGCGGGACGCGCTGGCGGCCAAGGCTGCCGAGCAGCTGAACCTGGCCAGCCTGGTTGGCGCAAGCCTGCGCCAGCTGGTCGACCGCGCCCAGGCGGTAGGCCGGGCCAGGCGGGAGGACATGAAAACGCTGCGCCCGGGCAATCCAGGCCTGGCGAAGCTGCTTGGCGAAGACCCGGTGTTCAAGCGCATGGGCCTGTACGACCGCCAAGGCCGGCTGCTGTCGGCCAGCCATGCCGACGTGGCCGCCGAGCTGCCCGGAAGCTGGTTGCAGCAGCTGCAACGACACGTCGCCGATTACGGCTTCAAGCCGTTCCTGCCCAGCATGCAGGCCCCCAGCCAGGCGGCCACCGGGCCAGATTGGCAGCTTCCCTTCCTGCTGCCGCTGACCAACCTGCAAGGTGATGCCATCGACAGCATCCTGGTGGTGCAGCTGGACATCGGCTACCTGGCAGCGCTGCTGCAGCACGTCGACCTGGGCGGCAGCGGGCTGGTGCGCCTGCTGCAGGGCGATGGCCGGGCGCGACTGCGCATCGACAGCCGTGGCGTGCGCGTGCCCGATGACGCGTTGCAGCCAGGGCTGCCCGGCAGCGCCAGCGGGACGGGCATGTTCACCCAGTACGCGACCGGCGTCACGTACCAGAGCCTGTTCCGGCGCGTACCCGAGCGGGGCTTCAGCATCGTGGTCAGCCAGCGCCAGGATGAGATCCTGGCGCCTGTCATGCAGGCCTATGCCCGGCAGTTCTGGCTCACCCTGGGCATGACCCTGATGATCCTCGCCAGCCTGCTGTGGACCTTGCGCCTGTTGCGCAAGCGCCAGGAGGCCTTCAGCGCGCTGGAGCAAGCCCAGCAGGTCAACCGGCAACTGATCGAGCGCCTCGAGGACGAGCACCGGCGCAGCAGCCACGCCGCCGCCACCGACCACCTCAGCGGCCTGCACAACCGCCGCCAGTTCGTCGAGGTCGCCGGCCAGGTGTTGACCCGTCAGCGCGGCAGGCGCCGGCTGATGGCGATTCTGTTCATCGACATGGACCGCTTCAAGTCGATCAACGACTCGCTGGGGCACAAGGTCGGCGACCTGCTGCTGCAAGCCGTGGCCGGGCGTATCCAGCGCCTGCTGGAGCCCGGCGACGAAGCCTCGCGCTTTGGTGGCGACGAGTTCGTGGTGCTGCTGGCAGGCGAACGCAGTGAAGAGCAGATCAATGCCTGGGTGCGTGAACTGGTGCAGAAACTCTCGGCCACTTACGCCCTGGATGGCCAGGAGGTCAATACCAGCCCCAGCGTTGGCGTCAGCATCTGCCCGCGCGATGGCCAGGACATCGACAGCCTGATCCGCAGCGCCGACGCGGCGATGTACTCGGCGAAGCAGGCCGGGCGCGCCCAGTACCGCTTTTTCGACCCGTCACTGAACCTGGCCGATATCCAGGCCTTCACCTTGGAACAGGCATTTGGCAGCGCGTTGGCCGAGCACCAGTTCGTGCTGCACTACCAACCGCAGATTCGCCTCGACACCCAGCAGGTGCTGGGTTACGAGGCGTTGGTGCGCTGGGACCATCCCGAGTTCGGCCTGCTCTACCCGGACCGCTTCATCGGCCTGGCCGAACGCAGCGGTTTCATTGTCGAGCTGGGCTGGGAGGTGCTGCGCCTGGCCTGCGAAGCCTTGGCGGGTTGGGCCGCGCAGGGCGCCGAGACGCGGCTGGCGGTGAACGTCTCCGCCCTGCAACTGCGTCAGGCGGGCTTCGCGGCGCAGCTGCTGGACCAACTGCAGCAGTACGGCATCGCCCCACAGCGGCTGGAGCTGGAAATTACCGAAACCACCATTCTCGACCCCGAAGGCACGGCAGTGGCGCACCTGCACTGCCTGCGCAGTGCTGGCCTGGGCATCAGCCTGGACGACTTCGGCCGTGGTTATGCCGGCTTTGCTCACCTGCACAGCCTACCGCTGAGCAAGCTGAAGATCGACCGCTCGCTGATCGCGCCACTGTCCAACAGCCATGACGACAGCCCGATCGTGTCCTCCACCATCATCCTGGCCAAGCGCCTGGGCCTGGAGGTGGTGGCCGAGGGCGTGGAAACCCGTGAACAGGTGGTATGCCTGAAGCTCGCCGGCTGTGATATCGCCCAGGGCTACCACTTCAGTCGGCCGTTGTCGCCGACGCAGCTGCGTGACTACCCACCGTTCAAGCGCAGCGGGGCCAGCGCTTGCGTGTGATGCTGGCGCCTGCAGCGCAGGACAGGCACAGCATTTCGGTTTATTGTGGTGTCCATCACCAACCGACCCTCGCACCATGACCGACATCGAGCGCTACCTGCGCGCCGCCACCCGTGACAACACCCGGCGCAGCTACCAGGCCGCCATCGAGCACTTCGAAACCCACTGGGGCGGCTTCCTCCCGGCCACGGCCGAGAGCATCGCCCGCTATCTGGCCGACCACGCCGACCAGCACGCCGTCAGCACCCTGCGCCAAAGGCTCGCCGCACTCAGCCAGTGGCACCTTGCCCAAGGCTTCCCCGACCCGACCAAGGCCCCGTTGGTACGCCAGGTGCTGCGCGGCATCCGCACCTTGCACCCGAACCCGCCCAGGCAGGCCGCGCCGTTGTTGCTGCAGCACCTGCAAACCGCCGTACAGTACTTCGAAGCGGAGGCCCGCCAGGCCCGGGAACGGCATGACCTGGCTGCCCTGCGTCGGGCCCGCCGCGACGCGGCCTTGCTGTTGCTGGGCTTCTGGCGCGGTTTTCGTGGTGATGAACTGGCGCGGCTGCGCGTCGAGCACATCCAGGCCCAGGCCGGTGTCGGCATCACCTTGTTCCTGCCGCGCAGCAAGGGCGACCGGGAAGCGCTGGGCGTGCAACACCGCACCCCGGCGCTGAAGGCGCTGTGCCCGGTCACGGCCTACCTGCAATGGCTGGAGGTGGCCGGCATCGCCCACGGGCCGGTGTTCCGCAAGCTCGACCGCTGGGGCAACCTGAGTGAAACCGCACTCAACAGCAATAGCCTGGTCGGCCTGCTGCGGCGCATGCTGGAACGCGCCGGGGTGCCGGCGGCGCTGTACACCGGTCATTCGCTGCGCCGTGGTTTCGCCACCTGGGCAACGGCCAACGGCTGGGAACTGAAGGCATTGATGAGCTACGTGGGCTGGAAGGACGCCAAGTCAGCCTTGCGCTACATCGACGCAGCGCAGCGCTTTGGCGAGCTGGCCGTGCTCCCGACCAATCAGGCCCAGGCGCTGCTGCCCTGAGATTGCCGGCCAGCGCCTGCGCCAACGCCATCCCCGCGGTCAGCTTTGCCTTGCACGGCGCCACAAGCGGCCGATGTCACAGGCACGCGTGCGCAGCAGTTCGGCAGCATCGGCACAGGCCTGCTCCAGGCTCATCGGCCCGCCGGCCAGGGCAAAGGCAGCGTCGATGCCATGGGCATACAGCTGCTGGTAGCCTTCACCCAAGGTGCCGGCCAGCACCACCACCGGCACCCCATGGCGCCTGGCCACCCGCGCCACACCCAGCGGCGTCTTGCCGCGCAGGGTCTGGGCATCGAAACGCCCCTCGCCGGTTATCACCAGGTCAGCGTCTTGCACCAGCGCGTCCAGGCCAGCCAGCTCGGCCACCACTTCCACCCCGGGGCGGAACTGCGCGCCCATGAATGCCCGGGCCGCGAAGCCCATGCCACCGGCCGCGCCGCAGCCAGGGTAGTCACGCACGTCGCTGCCCAGTAGCTGCGCACAGTGGTCGGCAAAGTGCCCCAGGGCCTGGTCCAGCGCCTGTACCTGTTGCGGGCTGGCACCCTTCTGCGGGCCGAAGATCGCCGAAGCGCCGTTGGCGCCGCACAGCGGGTTGTCGACGTCTGCGGCCACCTCGAACTGCACCTCGGCCAGGCGCGGGTCGAGGCCGCTGGCGTCGATGCGGGCCAGCCCGGCCAGGGCCAGGCCGCCCTCTTCCAGCGCCTGCCCGTCGGCGTCCAACAGGCGCAGGCCCAGCGCGCGCAGCATGCCGCTGCCTGCATCGTTGGTGGCGCTGCCGCCGATCGCCAGCACCACCCGTTGCGCGCCGGCGGCCAGGGCAGCGGCAACCAGTTCGCCAGTGCCCCAGGTGCTGCTGCGGCAGGCATCGCGCTGGCCGGTCGGCAGCAGTTGCAGGCCACTGGCCTGGGCCATTTCGATGATTGCCGTACGGCTTTGTGGCAACCAGCCCCAGCCGGCTTCGACGCGTTGCCCCAATGGCCCGCGCACGGTCTGCCGGCGCAGTTCGCCATGGCTGGCGGCAAGAATGGCCTGCATGGTCCCTTCGCCACCGTCGGCCATCGGGCACTCGAGCAGCTCGGCTTGCGGCCAGGCTTCGCCCAGGCCCGCTGCGATGGCGCGGGCGACACCGGCAGCGTCGAGGCTGTCCTTGAACGAGTCGGGGGCGATGACGATCTTCATGGGGATTCTCCTGTCCTGATCAGCGGCATGCTGACAGGTGGTCGCCACGCTGGCCTCGGTCGCTTGCACAAAACCAGGGACGCGTTGTTTGGGCAAATGCCTGCGGGCCCGGCGCAGGCTTTTTGCCAGGAGCGGCCAGCGCTCAGTCGGCCGGCAGCAACTGCAAGCCCAGGTACAAGCTGAGCATACCCTCCATGCGCAGCGGGTCCACTTCAGCCAACTCGGCGATGCGCTCCAGGCGGTAGCGCAGGCTGTTGCGGTGGATACCCAGCGCATCGGCACAGGCCTGGCTCTGGCCGTCATGGGCACACCAGGCGCGCAGGGTGGCGAGCAACTGGCCGTTGCCGTCCTTGGCACGGATACGCTGCAACGGCTGCAGCAATTCGTCCAGCGCATCATCGTTGCGGTGCCGCCACAACAGTGCCGGCAACCGGTAGCGTTGCAGGCTGAGCAGGCGCTCGCCAGGCACGACCTCGCGGCCATAGGCCAGCAGGTCACGGACCCGACGGTAGCCCCGGCGCAGTTGCTCCAGGCTTTGTGCGGCGCTGCCCAGGGCCAGACGCTCCACCACCCAGCCATGACGTTCCAGGCGCTCCAGCAGGCGCGGCTCGTCGAGCGGCACCCCGGCGGGGCGGCACCACAGCAACGACTGGCGGGCCGGGCTGACGCACCAGCTGTCCGGGTAGCGGCTGGTCAGCCATGCGGCCAGCGCTTCTCCAGGTGCCCCCGAGGCCAGCTCGAACAGGCAGGGCACACGTGACAGCTGGGGTTTCAGCCCCAGCTGGCGGGCTTCGTCAAGCAGCCGGGGCGAATCGCCGCTGCCGCCAAGCAGCAGCGCCAGCAAGTCGTCGCAGCGCTGCCGCCGCCATTGCTGGTCGGCCTGCAAATGGCGTTGGGCCAGCAACATTTCAGCGGTCATGCGCACCAGCTCGCCGTACGTGCGCAACTGTTGCGGGTCGCCGGTCAGTCCAAGCACGCCCATCAGCCGGCCATCGAGCATCAGCGGCAGGTTCACCCCCGGCTGCACGCCCTTCAGGCATTTGGCCGCGTCAGTATCCAGTTCGACGATGCGGCCGTTGGCCAGCACCAGTTGCGCGCCCTCGTGGCGCGTGTTGATGCGCTCCGGTTCGCCGCTGCCAAGGATCAGACCCTGGCTGTCCATCACATTGACGTTGCACGGCAGGATGGCCATCGCCCGGTCAACGATATCCTGTGCCAGGTCATGGTCGAGTTCGAACATTCAAGGGGTCCTTGCGGTGTTAGGCTTTTGGGCTGGGGCACAGCAGTGCGGCACGAGCACTGTGCAAAAGCACAAAGACAGGCACGCCGCCGTCCCCGAGACTCGTCAGGGCGAGCGCCGGAACAGGCGACGCGGCGACAACCATAACAACAGAGAACCCGATCATGGCATACAGCCCCGCCCCTGACCAAGGCACGGACATTCACCGCAATGCGCTGTACCGGCGCATCACCCTGCGGCTGATTCCGTTCATTTTCATCTGCTACCTGTTCAACTACCTGGACCGCGTCAACGTCGGCTTTGCCAAGCTGCAGATGCTCGACGCGCTGCAATTCAGCGAAACGGTGTACGGCCTTGGCGCCGGCATCTTCTTCATCGGCTACGTGCTCTGCGGCCTGCCGAGCAACCTGGCGCTCAACCGCTTCGGCCCGCGGCGCTGGATCGCGCTGATGATGATTGCCTGGGGCAGCCTCTCCACCTGCCTGCTGTTCGTTTCCACCCCTGCCGAGTTCTACGCCCTGCGCCTGCTGACCGGCGCCGCCGAAGCCGGCTTTTTCCCCGGCGTGGTGCTGTACCTTTCGCGCTGGTTCCCGGGCGCCCGCCGCGGCCGCATCATGGCCCTGTTCATGTCGGCGATCCCGGTATCCGGCCTGCTCGGCGGGCCGTTTTCCGGCTGGATCCTCGAGCACTTCGCGGCCGGCCAGCACGGCCTGGCCGGCTGGCAATGGATGTTCCTGATCCAGGGCCTGCCAACCGTTGCGCTGGGTGTGCTGGCGGTGTTCCTGCTCAGTGATGGCTACCACAAAGCCAGCTGGCTGAGCCCGGCAGAACGCCAACTGATCGCCGCCGACCTGCAGGCCGACGCCGACAACAAGCCGGGCACCACCGGCGACGGTCTGCTCGCCGTGCTGGGCAACCGGTTGATCTGGACCTTCGGCTTCGTCTACTTCTGCATCCAGAGCGGTGTCTACGCGATCAACTTCTGGCTGCCGTCGATCATCAGGAACATGGGCTTCGACAACCCATTGCTGATCGGCTGGCTCAGCGCCATCCCGTACTTGCTGGCCGGGGTGTTCATGATCCTCTGCGGGCGCTCGGCCGACTTGCGCAACGAACGTCGCTGGCACCTGGTGGTACCGATGCTGATGGGCGCCACCGGCCTGCTGATCGCGGTGAACTTCGCCGGCAGCCCGGCCATCGCCATCCTCGGCCTGTCGATCGCCACCATGGGCGCCCTCACCGGCCTGCCGATGTTCTGGCCGATGCCGACCGCGCTGCTCAGCGCCAGTGCAGCCGTTGCCGGCCTGGCGATCATCAACTCGGTGGGGCAGATGGCCGGCTTCCTCAGCCCCTACCTGGTCGGGTTCATCAAGGACCAAACCGGCTCCACCGATGCCGCGCTGTATTCGCTGGCGGCGCTGATCGTGCTCGGTAGCCTGGTGGCCTTGCGCGTTACGCGCGCCGGGGCGTTGAACACAGCGCGGGCCAGTTGAGCTGCCTCGCGGATAAAGCCGCTCCTACACACGGCCGCGATTTGTTGCCGTAGCTGCAGGAGCGGCTTTAGCCGCGATCATCGGCGCAGTCGGTGCCAGCCACCGCGTCGCCTGCTTCGCGGCTAAATCCGCTCCTACCGCCAGCAGTGGCGTGCCCTCTCCGATCGTCAGCTTGGCGCATCCCCGCTCCGGCCCAGGCGTCAAATGGTTGCAAAGGCCCTCAGGAGAACGCCAATGACCCAGCACGCCGTGGCCCGCCTGGCCCAGCTTGACGAACACCGCCCCCTGCGCGTCCAGGCCGGCAGCGAAGAACTCATCCTGATCCGCCAAGGCGACCAGGTGCACGCCTACCAGGCCACCTGCCCCCATGAAGGCGCCCCGCTCGATGAAGGCGTGGTGTGTGGCGGCCTGCTGGTCTGCCCCTGGCACAAGGCCGCGTTCGCGGTTGACGAAGGCGCGCTGTGCGAGCCGCCGGCCTTGGCCGACCTGCGCCGCTACAAGGCCTGGGTCGAAGGCGACCAGGTGTGGGTCGATGACCAGCCCTTGCCTGCCATCGAACCACCCCGGCACAGCGACGCCCGCTGCTTCGTGGTGGTCGGCGCCGGTGCCGCCGGCAGCGCCGCGGTCGCCACCCTGCTGGCGCATGGCTTCGCCGGCCGCCTGGTCTGGATCGACCAGGAACGCCAGCCCGCCTACGACCGTACCTCACTCAGCAAATTCGTGATCGCCGGGCAGATGTCGCCCGACGAAGTACCAGCCCTGCTCGGCGCCGACGTCCTGCGCAAGGGCCGGCTGGAACGCAAGCATGGCAAGGTGCGCATACTGGACAGCGAGAAGCGCCAGCTCACCCTGGCCGACGGCCAGCAGATCGACTATGACGCCTGCCTGCTGGCCACCGGTGGCAAGGCGCAGCGGCCGGAGATACCAGGTGTCGAGCTGCCTGGGGTGTTCACCCTGCGCTCGCGGGAGGATGCCGCGCAGTTGCTTGACGCTGCCGAACCCGGCCAGCCGGCGGTGATCGTCGGCGACGGTTTCATCGGCCTGGAAGCGGCCTCGGCGTTGCGCAAGTATGGCCTGCAGGTGCACCTGGTTACCCGCCATCAGGTGCCCCTGGCCCGCCAGCTGGGCGAGCGTATCGGCCGCAGTATCCGCGAGCTGCATGAGCGCAAAGGGGTCGTCTTCCATGGCCCGACCGAAGTCCAGCGCATCGAAGGCCAAGGCAAGGTCGAAGCCGTGTTGCTGGCAAACGGCGAGCGCTTGCAGACGCCACTGGTACTGCTGGGTACCGGGGTGAGGCCGGCCACTGCGTTCCTGCAGGGTGTGCTGCCGGGCGCCGACAAATCGCTGCAAGTGAATGCCGAAATGCGCGTCGCAGAGGGCCTGTGGGCCGCCGGCGATATCGCCACCTTCCCGCTCGGCGGGCGCCCGGTGCGTATCGAGCACTGGCGCCTGGCCCAGCAGCACGGGGTGATTGCCGCTGCCAACATGCTCGGCGAACAGCGCCGCTACGCCGACGTGCCGTTCTTCTGGACCTACCAGCACGGCCGCACCTATGAGGTATTGGGGCATGCCCGGGACTGGAACCGAATCGAATTCGTCGGCGCGCCGGAGCAAGGCGACTTCATCGCCTTGCAATGTGTCGATGAACAGGTCGAAGCGGTCATTGCCAAAGGTTATTCCGATGCCATGGCGACGCTGTCCCAGCGCATGAAGCGGCCATTGAGCCTGGCGCAGGCCTTGGCCCTGATCGGCTGAGCGGCGCCTTTCAATGCGCCCCGGTTGCGTGTAAAACAAGCAGCTCAGCCGACTGCAAAAGGACCACGCGCATGATCTACCGCCGCCTCGGCCATAGTGGCCTGCAGGTTTCCGCCCTGACCTTGGGCAGCATGATGTTCGGCGAACAGACCCGCACCGAGGACGCCTTGCGCATCATCGACAAGGCCTGGGACCAGGGCATCAACTTCATCGACACCGCCGACGTGTACAACGCCGGGCGCTCGGAAGAAATCGTCGGCGAAGCGGTCGCCCGCCAACGCCAGGACTGGATCGTCGCCAGCAAGGTCGGCTTCGGCCCGGCCGATGGCCTGCCCAACCGCAGCGGGCTGTCGCGCAAGCACATCTTCAATGCCCTGCACGCCACCTTGACGCGCATGGACACGGACTACCTGGACATCTACTACCTGCACCGCGAAGACCATCAGGTGCCGCTGGAAGAAAGCGTGCAGGCCATTGGCGACCTGCTGCGCCAGGGCAAGATCCGCTATTGGGGCGTATCCAACTTCCGCGGCTGGCGGATCGCCGAGGTGTGCCACATTGCCGAGCGCCTGGGCGTCCCCAGGCCGGTGATCAGCCAGCCGCTGTACAACATCGTCAACCGCCAGGCGGAAGCCGAGCAACTGACTGCCGCCGCCGCCCATGGCCTGGGCGTGGTGCCGTACAGCCCGCTGGCGCGTGGCGTGCTCAGCGGCAAGTATGCCCCGGGCGCCGCACCGGCCACTGGCAGCCGTGCCGGGCGTCAGGACAAGCGCATCATGGAAGTGGAGTGGCGCCAGGAGTCGCTGGCCATCGCCCGGCAGATCCAGGCCTATGTGCAGGCCAAGGGCGTAGGCATGGTCGAGTTCGCGATTGCCTGGGTACTGAACAACCGGCTGGTCAGTTCGGCGATCGTCGGGCCGCGGACGGAACAACAGTGGGATACCTATGGCGGCGCCCTGACGGTGCAGATCACTGCCGAGGATGAAGCCTTCATTGACTCGCTGGTAACGCCCGGGCATGCCTCGACGCCCGGGTTCAATGATGTGGCGCATTATGTGAGTGGGCGGTTGGCCCGCAGTTGACTCTCCGGCTTGATCCGGCATGAAACTGCACGCAGCACAGGCCGTCAGCGTTCGGCCGTACCGCCCCCCAGGTAACGGCCGGTCCAGGTAGCCAGCGGCAACGGCGGTTGCTGTTCGACGATACGTCGCCAGATCAGCACCAGGTCATCGCCATTGAACATCGACCCCGGCCCGGCGCCCTGCCACAGCGACGGGACATCGGCAATCCAGCGTCCCAGGCTGTCGCGGTGAGCCATGCTGAAGCGGAACGTATAGTTACCGGGTATCCCCATGCGCAGGTCGGTCACCACCAGTGCGTCGCCGACCCGGTCGTAACGCAGCCAGTCATCGGTGAACCAGCGCAAGCGTTGGTGCAAAGGGTGGTCGGCGAGTGCCCCGGCCAGTTCGAGGTTGCGCGGCAAATGCTGCATTTCCGGAGCTTGCCGGTCGAACAGGCTGCTGATGCCTTCGTAGTAACCGCCATCCGGGGTCTTGGCCAGCACCCGCCAGATGAGGCTGTTGAACGCGATGGGCACCGCACGTACCTCGCTTGCGACAATCCCTTGCTGGTCGAGCGCTGCCTCGAAGCGCTGCTCGGCGGCCATGCGCCCGGCCAGGCCGAAACCCAGGTAGGCGGTGCTGAACAGCAGGGCCAGGCTCAGCCACCGCGTCGCCTTGGCCGTCACCCCCTGGATACTCGCATAGATGACCGCTGCCAGCAGCGGCAGGGTGTAGACCGGGTCGATGATGAATACCGCCGCCCAACTCAGCGGAGTGGTCTGCAACGGCCAGAACAATTGCGTGCCGTAGACCGTGAACGCATCCAGCAATGGGTGGGTGACCAGGACCAGCCAGAATGCCAGGAACAGCCTGGGCAAGGTGTAGCCTTTGCCGGGCCAGCACTTGCCGACCAGCCAGGCCAGCAGCAAGGCCAGCCCGCTAAGCACGAACAACGAATGGGAAAAGCCGCGATGGTAGGTCATCTGCGACACCGGGTCGGCGTAGCGGATGATCACGTCCAGGTCGGGCAGCGTGGCCAGCGCTGCACCATACACTAGCGAACGGCGGCCCTGGATGCGGCCCAGCACGGTACCTTGCAGGGCGGCGCCGAGAACGGCTTGGGTGATGGAGTCCAAAGGTGGCATTCCTGAAGGGTAGGTTTGCGCAAGCTACCCTCATCCAGCCGCGAGGTGCAATTCCCCGCTCGCATTCAGCCGAGGTCGCCGCCGCCCACCGGCAACGTCACGCCGGTGATGTACGAGGCCTCGTCGGAAGCGAGGAACAGAATTGCGCCCACCTGCTCGTCGATGCTGCCGTAGCGGTGCATCAGGCTGCTGTCGAGGGTCTGCTCGACGATCTGCTGGTACCAGCGCTGTTCCTGCTCGGTCTGTTCGGCGCTGTTGCGCGGCACGCGCCGGGGCGGCGCTTCAGTGCCGCCGGGCGCGGTGGCGTTGACGCGGATGCCGCGGCCCGCCGTTTCGAATGCCAGGCAGGCGGTGAGCGCGTTGACGCCGCCCTTGGCCGCCCCGTACGGCACGCGGTTGATGCCCCGGGTGGCGATCGACGAGACATTGACGATGGCGCCGCTGCCACGCTCGAGCATGTACGGCAAGGCGGCGTGGCAGCACCACAGCGTGGGGAACAGCGAGCGGCGCACTTCGGCTTCGATCTGCTCCACCTGGTAGTGCTCGAAAGGCTTGGCCCAGATCGTGCCGCCAACGTTGTTGACCAGGATGTCGAGGCGGCCGAAGGCGGCCACAGCGCTGGCCATCACCTGCGCGCAGTCGGCATGCTGTTCGAGGTCGGCAGTGAGGGTGAGCATGCCCTCGCCGGCCAGTTCGTGGACCAGTTCGGAGCGGTCTACCGCGACCACCTGCGCGCCTTCGGCCTTGAGCCGCCAGCACACGCCACGGCCAATGCCCTGGGCGGCGCCGGTCACCAGGGCGACCTTGCCTTGGAATCTGTTGTTCATCTTGCACATCTCCGCCTGCCCGCAGTCCCTGTGGGGGGCGGGTTTACCCGCGAATGGTCCGACGACCCAAAGCCGCTGTATCTGCTGGCCTCTTCGCGGGTGAACCTGCTCCCACAGGGGGCGGTGTAATGTTCGGAATAAAAGGGATCAGGCCGCCGCCGCGAACTTCTCGTAGTAGAAGTTCGCCGGGGTGATGCCTTGCTCACGCACGTACTGGCTCACCGCCTCGACCATCGGCGGCGGGCCGCACAGGTACACGTCGACATCGCCATCGTTGAGGTGGCGCGGCTCGATGTGCTGGGTCACGTAACCCTTGCGTGGGTATTGGCTGCCAGGGTTGGCCACGCAGGCGCTGAAGGTGAAGTTGGGGATGCGCGCCGCCAAGGCCTGCAGACGGTCGAGCTCGACCAGGTCGAAGTCGTTGGTCACGCCGTAGATCAGGTGCAACGGGTGCTCGCTGCCCTGTTCGGCGATCTTCTCCAGCATTGCCGTGAACGGTGCCAGGCCGGTGCCACCGGCCAGCAACAGCAGCGGGCGCTGGATCGGCCGCAGGTAGAAGCTGCCCAGTGGCCCGGCCAGGGTCATGCTGTCGCCGGCCTTGGCCAGGTTGGTCAGGAAACTGCTCATCAGCCCGCCCGGCACGTTGCGGATCAGGAAGCTGACTTCACCGTCCTTCTGCAGCGAACTGAACGAATACGCGCGACTCTGCTCGCTGCCCGGTACCTTGAGGTTGACGTACTGCCCGGGCAAAAACGCCAGGCGGTTGAGCGCCTCCCCCCTGAGCGACAGGGCGATGGTACTGGCCGACAGCTGGCGCACGTCGCTGATCGCAGCCTCGAAACAGGCGTGCTCGGTCCTGCACAGCTGCGCCGAGGCCGGAATGCGGATCACACAGTCGCTTGCAGCGCGCATCTGGCAGGTCAGCACGTAGCCTTCGGCGATTTCGTCTTCGCTCAGGGCGTCCTCGATGAAGTTGTCGCCCAGCTCGTAACGGCCGGACTCGGCCTTGCACTTGCAAGTACCGCAGGCGCCGTCGCGACAGTCCAGTGGAATGTTGATGCCCTGACGGTAGGCAGCGTCGGCCACGCTTTCATGGCCGCTGGCTTCGATGAAGCGGGTTACCCCGTCTTCGAAATTCAATGCGATCTGGTAGCTCATGTTGCACCTCGCGGGGCGAGCCGGGCCACGGCGCATCGCAGGACGCACCGGGCAGCACTGGCAAAACCCTGGTTCAGATGTGGTAGATGTCGATGACCTGGCGCACGTAGTCGTTCTTCAGCACCACCTTCTTGGCCTTGATCAGCGGCTGCTCGCCGCGCAGGTCGAGGGTGTAGAAACTGCTGCCGAAGTAGCTGTCGGTGGTCTTGTAGCGGAAGCTCAGGGTGTGCCAGTTGAAGCGCACCTGGCACAGCCCGTCAGCCTGCCCGACGATCTCGATGTTGCTGATGTTGTGCGAGGTGCGGGTGTCGGGCACGGTCGCGCTGGAACGCTCGGTCTTGATCCGGAACACGCGGTCTTCCAGGCCGCCGCGGTTGCCGTACCAGATCAGCGAGATTTCGCTTTGCGGGTCCTCGGTCAGGGTGTCGTCATCGTCCCAGCTCGGCATCCAGAAGGTGGCATCGCTGGCGTAAAGCTCCAGCCACTGGTCCCATTGCGCGTCGTCCAGGTAGCGCGCCTCGCGGTAGAGGAAGTCGCGCACGGTGTCATACAGGCTCATTGCACGGCCTCCACGGGGATCAGTTGCTGTTCGTCCTTCAGGGCCTGGATCATGCTGTCCTGCCAGTACTTGTGCTGCAGCACGAACAAGCCTTCGTCCTCGGTGCGCACGCCAGACAACAGCGGCTTGAGCTCGATCTGCCTGGCCGCCTCGTCGGCGCCTTGCACCCAGTGCGCAGCCCCGCGGGACATGTCGTTCCAGCCGCTGCCGCCGCCGTAGCCGGTCTGGCACGAGCGGAACTCTTCGAGGTCGTCCGGGGTGGCCATGCCGCTGACGTTGAAGAAATCTTCGTACTGGCGAATGCGCTTGGCGCGGGCATCGGCGCTCTCGCCTTTCGGCGCGATGCAATAGATGGTGATTTCGGTCTTGTTCACCGAAATCGGCCGGGCGATGCGGATCTGCGAGCTGAACTGGTCCATCAGGTACACGTTCGGGTACAGGCACAGGTTGCGCGAGTTCTCGATCATCCAGTCGGCACGCGCCTGGCCGAAGTCGGCCGCCAGCTGCTCACGGCGCTCGTAGGCCGGGCGGTCTTCGGGGTTGGCCCAGCGCGTCCACAGCAGCAGGTGGCCGTGGTCGAAGGAGTAGAAACCACCGCCCTGCTTGGCCCAGGCCCCGGCGCTCATGGTCTTGATCTCCTCGCCCGCCTCTCGCTGCTTGCGCTGGTTCTGGGTGGCGGCGTAGTTCCAGTGTACGGAACTGACGTGGTAACCGTCGGCACCGTTTTCGGCAGTGAGCTTCCAGTTACCTTCGTAGATATAGGAACTGGCCCCACGCAGCACTTCCAGGCCTTCTGGCGACTGGTCGACAATCATGTCGATGATTTTCGCCGACTCGCCGAGGTGTTCGACCAGCGGTTTGACGTCGGCTTTCAGGCTGCCGAACAGAAAGCCCCGGTACGACTCGAAGCGCGCCACCCTGGTCAGGTCGTGGGAACCGTCGCAGTTGAAGCTGTCGGGGTAGCCGGCATTGCCGGGGTCCTTCACTTTCAGCAGTTTGCCGCTGTTGTTGAACGTCCAGCCGTGGAACGGGCAGGTGTAGCTGGAGCGGTTGCCGCGCTTGTGTCGACAGAGCATGGCGCCACGGTGGCTGCAGGCGTTGAGGAAAGCATTCAGCTCACCGTCCTTGTTGCGCGCGATGAAGATCGGCTGGCGCCCCATGGTCAGGGTGAGAAAGTCGTTGTTCTCGGGAATCTGGCTTTCGTGGGCCAGGTAGATCCAGTTGCCCTCGAAGATGTGTTTCATCTCCAGGTCGAACAGGCGTGGGTCGGTGAACATCTCGCGCTTGCAGCGGTAGATGCCCTTTTCACGGTCATCCTCGAGCAAGGCATTGAGGTAGTCGAATCCCAGGGACATGGCCAGGGTCTCCCTTGTTATTGTCTGGACCTAGTCAGGTTAGGGATTGGTAGGCGGCAGCAATATCCGCTTTGTGCGCGGTGCTATCCGTTTTGTGCAGGTGGTGGGTGTGTTCAGCGCCGGTTGCGCAAGGTTTCCGATGGCAGCTCGCCGAACTGCTGCCGATACACCTCGGAAAACCGCCCCAGGTGCAGGAAGCCATAGTCCATGGCCAGTTCGGTCACGCTGCGCACTGAGCAACTGGCGTCGCCCAGGCAGGCATGCACCTGCGCCAGCTTGCGTTGGCGTACATACTGCTTGGGCGTGGTGCCCAGCTGCCGGTCGAACAATGCATACAACGAGCGCAGGCTCATGCATGCCTGCTCTGCCAATGCTTCGGCGGAAAGCTCGAGCTTCAGGTTGCGTTCGATGTGGTCGAGGATCCGTTCCAGGCTTGCACCGGGGGAACCCAGGCTCTCGCGGCGGATATTGGTACTCATCAGCGTCAATAGCTTGCTGGCGACGATCTGGCTGTAATGGCCTTGCACCCTTGGCAGCGAACCACTGGCTTCCGCTTCATGGCAGACCATTGCCAGCAGGTTGACGAAACCGTCCAGCTCCTCCAGCCGGTAGTGGTTGCGCAGGAAGCGCACGCCGCCATCTGGCCGCTGCCAGCGCTGTTCGTCACAGATCGATTCGAGCAGCCGGGTCGGCACCTTGAGGATGAATTTTTCGCAGTCTTCCGAATAGGTCAGGTCGACCGGGTCATCCGGGTTGATCAGCAGCAACTCGCCCGGCGCCAGGTGCTGCTCATGCTTGGGCCCGCGCCACAGGCAGTTGCCATTGATCAGTACCTGCAGGTGATAGATGGTTTCCAGCGCTGGCGAGGTGACCCGCACACTGCCGCCGTAGCTGATGCGGCACAAGTCGAGTTCGGCAAACTTGCGGTGGCTGAGGCTGGCCTGCGGATGGGTGGTGCGGGACAGACCGATGCAATGCTGGCCTACATGCTGGTTGACATAATCGGACACAGCATAGGGGTCGGCGTGATGAAACACGCTACTGCGCTCGCTCAGCAGGCGGCTTTCCATAGGCAAGGCACTCGGTATCGTTGTTGTTCTGGTCGCCGCTTCCTACGGCCCGGTGGGCTGTGGTTGCGGTCGTCACGGTCAGTCTATCGAGCCGGCTGGCGCAGGCGCGGGGCAAGCGACAACCGGTGCATGGGCCCACTTAAGCAAATTGGCCGGGGGTGGGCAACGCAGCTGCGCGAATGACGGGCGGATAGCGCACAGCTCGTTGCCGCAGGCGTTCGATTATCGAACGGTATTTCCGTGTAGCGGCTGCTCGCCTCTGCTGCATTCACTGCACAGGCAAGAAGTTCATCAACAACAGGCTCTGCGCATAATTCAGACCAATCCGCCGATACCGCTCGTCCAGCAACTCGGCGAGCAAATCCAGGCGTGCCACGATCTTGCCGAACTCCACGGCGAAACTGAGGTTGCTGCCGTCTTCGGAGATTTCATTGGAGAACAGCAGCAGTTCGCCGTTGGCATCCTGCCGCTGGCTCAGCATCCAGGTAGCCTTTTCGATATTGCGTGCAGCGTTGTTGACGAACAGCGGGTCGATGGTATCGGTCATGTAGAACTCGGTACGCCCGCCATGCGCCGTGATCAGCATGCTGCCAATCGCGTAGATGAACGCGCCTACCCGGTCGCCGCGAAACTCCGGGCTCAGGGCATAGCTCAAGGCCGCCAGGTCACGGCGCTGGCCCAGTTGCGGCAGCGGCTGGCGTTGTTCGATGGCGATGCGGATCTGCCGCTCGGCAGTGGCCGCGTCCACGTAGCCGGACAGTTTCCACTGGCTGGGGTTGCGCAGGTACAGCTTGTTCATCAGCAGGTACAAGCTCTGCAGGTTATCGCGCATGGACAGCGTGGCCATGCGGTCGACGCTGGTCTGGAACAGCTCGCTGGGCTTGCCTTTGCCGAACTGGTCGAGCATGTCGCGGCCTTGTTCCTGGGTGCAGGCGCACAGGCAGCTGAAGGCGCCAACCAGCAGCAGGCGCGAGAGGATTTTGGGACTGCTTGCAACCATCGGCACCGGGTCGATATTCAGCGGCTGTACCGGGGATCGGCACAGCCTGGCCAAGCATAGAGCCCGGAAACGGGAAAAAGTGCAGTGCCTGGGGAGCTAGCGAGCCTCCACCCCTACAATCCGTGGACAATGTGCAGTCCCCGCGACAAGGCCTGCACAAGCAGCACGCCGCTCACATGGCATTGCGTAACATCTTCACCATCTGCGCATGCAGCGCAGGGTCACCGCAAGCCACCACGCAGCCACCATTCTGCGCGCTGCTGCCATCCCATGCGGTGATCACCCCACCCGCCCCTGCGATGATCGGCATCAGCGCCTGGACGTCATACGGCTGCAGGCTGGCCTCGACGATCACGTCGACAAACCCGCTGGCCAGCATGCAATAGGCATAGCAATCGCCGCCGTAGCGCATCAGCCGCGCCTTGCCGGCAACCGCCTCGAATGCAGCCTTGCGTTCAGCGGTATCGAACATGTCCGGGGTAGTGCACATCAGCGTGGCCGAGGCCAGGTCACTGCAGGCGCGGGTCTTCAGTGGCGTACCGTTGCGCCAGGCGCCTTCCGGCGTGCCGACGAAACGCTCCCCGGTGAATGGCTGGTTCATCACCCCTACCACCGGCTGCGTGCCGTCGTTAAGGGCAATCAGTGTGCCCCACAGCGGCAGGCCGGTGATGAAGGCGCGGGTGCCGTCGATCGGGTCGAGCACCCAGGTCAGCGGGCAGCTGCCGACCGCCACCCCGGCCTCCTCGCCGAGAATGCCATGCTCGGGGTAATGCGCCTGAATCAGCGCGCGCATGGCATCTTCGGCCGCCTTGTCGGCCACGGTCACCGGGTCGTACAAACGCCCGCCCTTGTCCTCGACAGCCAGGCTGGCGCGAAAGTAGGGCTTGATCGCTTCAGCGGCAGCATCGGCCAACTGCTCGGCAAAGGCGCGGTACTCGCCGATCTGTGCAGCACTCAGGGACATGGGACGGGCCTCGTGACAAAGATGGGGCACGCATCATACCCGACCCATCGCCCCGCTGTACGCTGCACCGGTCTAGACTGAACATGACCAGATCAACCGGGGGGCTGCCACACGTGGAGGTGTGCGATGAGCCAGTTCAAGCGTCTGTTCGTCATGCTCGGCCCGCAGATGCGTCACACGCCGGCGCTGCAGCGCGCGGCGGCGTTGGCGGAATCCAACGGGGCCCTGCTGGACATCAATGTGTTCGTCGACGATGTCGACACGTTCGGCCTGATGAGCGATAGCCGCGAACGCGAACGGCTGCTCAGCGACAACCGCCAATGGCTGGCGGACGAAGCCGAACAACTGGCCAATGCCGGCCTGGATGTGTCCACCGAGCTGCTGCTGACCCGTGACCCGCTGAGCAGTGTGCTGGAACGGGTCGAACGCCTGGGCTGCGACCTGCTGATCAAGGACGTGCAGCACGAACCGGTGCTCAAGCGCCTGCTGGTGACGCCACTGGACTGGCAGCTGCTCAAGGACAGCCCGGTGGCCGTGCACCTGGTCAGCGATATCCGCCTGCCCCTGCCCCGGCAGATCGCTGCTGCAGTGGACCTGAACAGCCACGGCCCCGGCGAGCACCTGGACCAGCAGGTGATCCACAGTGCCCATGCGCTGGCCCTGCAGTGCAACGCCGAGCTGCACCTGCTGCATGTGTGCGATGCGGCGAAGGCCCACATTGCCGACTTCGGCGCCGGCACGGTCACCATGCCCGGCTTCGACAGCAGCCTGCGGGCCGCCCAGCACGCGGCGTTCAACCGCCTGGGCGACCACCATCAGATCCCGCTGGAGCGTCGGCACTTTCTGGAAGGCCCTGCGATCAAGGCGATTGCCCAGTTCGTCGGCCATAACCGGGCAGATGTGATCGTGATGGGTAGCCACCGGCACGACGCCCTGCAGACCTTCCTGGGCGGGACCACCGCGCATGTCCTGGAACATCCGCTGTGCAATGTGCTGGCGATCAAGGCGCTTCGTTGAATGTGGGTCTCGCTGGCCTGTTCGCGAGCGTGCCCGCGAACAGGCCCGCTCCGAATCGCCTGCTTGGTATCTGGTACAACAGTGCCACATAAAAATAATGCATTTGATAATGATTCGTAGTAGTTTTGCGCCGCTCCAGCCCCTTACCTTCAGCGCTCTACTTCAGGATCGTCCCGTCGATGCGTCGCACGTTCGTTTCGCTTTGTGTGCTTCATGCCGTCTCCCCGTTGGCCTTTGCCGAGCCAGAATCGCTCGCCACGCCCTCCCAGATCGAACTGCAGGCCCTGAGCATTACCAGCAGCGCCGACAGTGAACGTGCCGATGGCCCGGTGGACGGCTACAAGGCCACCCGCTCGGCCAGCGCCACCCGCACCGACACCGCGCTGCATGAAACCCCGCAATCGGTCAGCGTGGTGCCCAAGGACGTTCTGCAAGACACGGGCGCCACGCGCCTGCAGGACGGCCTTGACTACGCCGGCGGCGTCGGCCGCGCCAACAACTTTGGTGGCCAGGGCCTGACCACCTTCACCGTGCGCGGCTTTACCAGCGGCGAGTTCTACCGCAACGGCTTCCCGATCAACCGCGGTTACCCCAACGCCCCGGACGCCAACACCGTCGAGCGCCTGGAGGTGCTCCGTGGCCCGGCCAGCAGCCTGTATGGCCGCGGTGACCCCGGCGGCACTTTCAACGTGGTCAGCAAGCAGCCGCTGCCAGAGTCGAAGGTTACCCTGGGCAGCCAGTTCGATGACCAGGGCATGCACCGTGCCACCCTGGACGCTACGGGGCCGCTGAACCAGGATGGCTCGCTGGCCTACCGCCTGAACCTGCTGGGTGAAGGCGGCGACAGCTTCCGCGACGACGTGGAAAGCGAGCGCTACGACGTGGCGCCGGTGCTCAGTTGGCAGGTCAACGACAGCACCAAGGTCGTCTTCGAGGGCGACTTCATGCGCAACAATCACCCGCTGGACCGTGGCCTGACCCGCCTGCCCGGCCAGCTCGGCACAGCCTCGCGCGACACCAACATCTGGGAGAAAGGCAGCGACAACCTGCTGCACAACGACAACAACATGGCCCAGTTGCGCTTCGAGCACCTGCTCAATGACAACTGGACGCTGGGCGGCGGCATGCAGTGGCTCGACGGCTCGCTCAAGGGCAACGCCGTGGAGGCCAACACCTTGCAGGCCGACGGTCGTACACTGGGGCGCAACTTCAACTACCGCAAACTGGAGTGGACCGACCGCGACTACCAACTCAACCTCACGGGCCACTTCGACACTGGCGGCTTCAGCCATACCCTGCTGACGGGTATCGAATACGAAGACTACGACTACAACTCGATCATTCAGCGCTCCGCCAGTGGTGCCGGCGCCTATCCGATCGACCTCTTCGACCCGGTACTGGGCCAGCCCCGCCCGGCTCTGACCCGCATCTCCACCCACGACAAGGAAAACCTCAAGACCTGGGCTGCATTCATCCAGGACCAGGTGGCCCTCACCGAGCGGCTGAAAGTGCTGGCCGGGGTTCGCTTCGAACGTTTCGAGCATGATTACGACGACAAGCTGCCGGCGAACCGCGACTTCAGCAAGGCCGAAAACGGCGTCACGCCGCGCTTCGGCGCGATCTACGATCTGACAGATACCGTTGCGGTCTACGCCAACACCGCCCGTTCGTTCAAACCCAACACTGGCACACCTGCCGGCAGCGGCAGCGGTGGTTTCAACCCGGAAAAAGGCAAGTCCTACGAGCTGGGTGTGAAATGGGAGGCACTCGATCGCCAACTGAGCGTCGACGCGGCGATCTACCACATCGTCAAGGAAAACGTACTGGCCAACGACCCGAACGACCCCACCGGTACCTACAAGGTCGCCGCCGGCGAAGTACGCAGCCGTGGCCTGGATATCAACATCGCCGGCAACCTCACCCCGGAATGGCGCATGATCGGGGGCTATGCCTACGTTGACGCCGAAGTGACCGAGGACACGACGTTGCCCAAGGGCACCCACCTGGCCAATATCCCGCGCAACAGCTTCAGCCTGCTGAACACCTACGAGTTTCAGGATGGCCTGGCCAAGGGACTGGGTGTGGGCGTCGGCGTGAAGTACGTGGATGACCGGGCCGGGCAGACGGCGGCCAGTACCTACACCATGGAAAGCTACAGCGTGGTCGACCTGTTGAGCTTCTACAAGGTCAACGAACACGTGCGCTTGAACCTGGACGTGAAGAACCTGTTCAACAAAGGCTATGACGAGGGAGCGTTCAACAACTACGTCTATCCGGGGGCGCCGCGCACGGTGCAGGCCGGGGTTTCGTATACCTTCTGACAGTTCCCGGGGCTGCCTTGCAGCCCATCGCGACACAAGGCCGCTACAGGTACCGCGTCAAATCGAAGCCGGTGCAGCCACCCATGCAGAAGCGGATTTATCCACGAAGCAGGCGACGTGGCTGGCACCGGCTGCGCCGGTGATCGCGGCTGAGGCCGCTGACAGGAAGCGCGGCGGCCTTGTGTCACGATGGGCCGCGAAGCGGCCCGCGGGGTCTCAGAAGCCTTTGCTGTAGAACAGCGAGTACGACTCGATCCCGTCGTTAGGCTGCTTGAGCCCGGCATTGGAGTAGTGCATCGCGCGGATCCCGACCTTCTGCTCCCCCGGCAACTTAAGGCCAAAGCCGATGCGGTCTTCGAAGTTGAGCGACGAGCCCAGGCGCTGATCGCCCACGTCGGTCTTGGAAAACGCCGCCAGGCCGATACCGGCCTCGATGTACGGGGTGTAGCTGAAACCGCTGAATTCATAGGTGAATACCGGGCTGAGCGACAGCGAATGGGCGCCACTGGCTTCACCGCCCTCCCAGTAGGTGTAGGCGGCATCCCAATAGCCGCTCACGTAGCCGGTGCTGCTTTCCAGCCATTTCTTGTCCCAGTCGAACGACAGCCCGATACGGTAGGTCATGTCGCCTTGGCCGGTGGCGCCAATGGCGCCGGACACCTGCGCTGCCTGGGCCAGATTGGCCCCGGCAAACGCCAGCACTGCAGCGGCCAGCGAAGCTGCTAGGCGGGTTTTCATCAATGACTTCTCCTGATGGTCATACAACAAGCGGGGGCTTGTGCCCCTCGATATTCTGGGTGACCGCTACCTGAGCACCGGTCACATGAAGTAATACTTTCCTGATTATTGTCCAGATAATCAGAAAGTTGAAAGTGTATTGCCACTATTGGCTAATTCCTTCGATCCGTATCGGGCATGCCGGGCCTGGCGCCTCAGTCGTATTCCGCTTCGGCATGCTCACCCAGCAGGCGGCGCTGCCGGGGCGTTGCCGCCTCCAGCACCTGCGGGTTGAAGCGCCAGTTCAGGTAGGGTGAAAACTTCTGCGCCACCATGCGTCGGCCGTAGTGCACCTGCAGCATGTCGCGCTCACATGCATGGCTGCAATTGGCCCCGCCGCTGTGCCAGACATCACTGCGAAACACCAGCGCATCCCCTGCCCTGCATAGCACCGGCTCGGCCTTGCGACCCTGCCACTGGTCCTCGCCAGCCTGCGGCGGCCGCGCCGCGCGGTGGCTGCCGGGCACGATCCAGGTCGGCCCGATCGCCTGGTCGATGTCGCTGAGGTACAGCTGCGCCGTCAGGATCTGCACGGGTTGCACGAAGTCGCCGCGTTCGCTGAGCCAGTCGGGCAACTGCATGGGCAGGTGGTCCAGGTGCAAGGCGATGCCGGGGTAGCCCGGGTGGCTGCGCCATGCGGTCTGCCCGATCACATGGCAGTCAGCGCCCAGTGCCGCCTCGGCCAGGGCGATCAGCGCTGGCAGGTCGAGAAACGGCAACCACAACGGGTTGCGGTTGAACACGCACTTGTAGTGTTCCAGCAGCCCCTGGTAGTCCCAGTGGATCGGCTGCAAGTCATCGATGGCACAGCGCAACAAGGCGATGCGCAAGGGGTCGAGCACCGCGGGCAGCAGTACATAGCCCTGCTCGTCCAACGTTTGCAGTTGCTGCTCCAGGCTCATGACAATGTGCCTCCTGCAGGCGGGAGTACAACTGTACTCCCGCCGCGTGCATCATCAACGCCAGTTCAGGTTGACGGTCGCCGGTGACTTGCCGTTGACCGTCACCACCTGTTGCACCGTCTCGCCCTGGGCGTTGCCAGTGACTTTGTATTTGCCCGGCGGCAACTGTACGTACAGCAGCGGCCCGGCATCTGGGATGCTGAGCACAGGCTGCCCCTGAGCATTCTGGATATCCACGTTGGCACCGCTCTGGAACTTGCCTTCCGGGCCGGTCGAGAGTTCGACGTGGAGGTCATAGCCCGGGGTCTGGCGCAGGGCATTGGCCTCGTCCTGGCCAATGCCGCCTTGCAGGTAGCGTACGCCATTCTGCTCCTGTGGCTGCAACTGCACGGCCTGCATGTCGATCGGGGCATTCAGGTCGGCGGCGGCCGCCAGGGTCCAGGGCAGCGCCAGGGCGACCAGTAGTGCCGCGCCCAGGGCATAGTGATGATTACGCATGGTACGACCCTCCGTTCGAGGATGGCTTACCTATTATCTGATCCTCCTGAACAGACAGTGTTCGTGCAGACGCGTGGTCGCCTGCATGAAATTCGCTTTAATGCGCAGTTTTTCCCGCTTGGACATCAGCTTGTGCGGCGTTCTTCAAGTAATTTCACGAACATGCTCAGACTGCGCGACACCGTACCCCGTCGCCACACCAGCCAGGTTTTCAGGTAGCGGAAGTCCTCCGACATCGGCCAGGCACTGACCGTGCTGCACCCGGGCATGTTGTCGAGCATGCTGCGTGGCATCATGGCCAGGCCGGCGCCAGCACTGACGCAGGCCAGCATGCCGTGGTACGACTCCATTTCGTGGATCTTGCCTGGCACCGCCTGGTCCTGGACGAACCAGTTCTCGAAGTGGTGGCGGTACGAACAGTTGGCGCGGAAGGCATAGATGTTCTCGCCATTGACGTCCCGGGCGCGGGTTACCGGGGCATGGTTGAGCGGTGCAATGACCATCATCTCTTCCTCGAATACCGGCATGCCCTCCAGTGTCGGGTGCAGCACCGGCCCGTCGACGAATGCCGCCACCAGGCGCCCGGACAGCACGCCCTCGAGCATGGTCCCGGATGGCCCGGTAGAGAGGTCCAGGTCGACCTTGGGGTAGCGCTGGTTGTACGCCGCCAGCAAGGCCGGGATGCGCACTGCCGCCGTGCTTTCCAGCGACCCCAGGGCGAAGGTGCCTTGCGGGTCCTCGCCGGCCACCGTCAGGCGCGCCTCGTGAACCAGGTCGAGGATACGCCGGGTGTATTCGAGGAAGTTCCAGCCTGCCGGGGACAGGCGCAGGCGGCTCTTTTCACGAATGAACAGTTCTACGCCAAGGTCTTCCTCCAGCTGCTTGATGCGTGTAGTCAGGTTCGACGGCACCCGATGGATGTGCTGCGCGGCGGCGCTGATGCTGCCCTGCTCGGCGACCGCCTTGAAGATTTCCAGTTGCACCAGGTCCACAGCCATTCTCCAAACGTGAATGTTTCGCTCATTATTATTCAGTTTTCATTAAAGCCCTAGCCCACTAGTCTGGCGACTCGGATCAACGACAACGAGAGTGTCCCGCCATGAGCGCGATCAGCAGCCTGACCCACGCCATCTCCCTCGACCCGTACAGCGGTGAGCAGATCGGCGCCTACCCGTTCGACACCGACGCCGCACTGGAAGCGGCGCTGCAACGTGCCAAGGTTGGCTTCCGCCAGTGGCGCCAGGTGTCGCTGGGTCAGCGCAGCGAGTACTTGCTGGCGCTGGCCGGCACGCTCGAAACCAAGGCCGAAGCCTTCGCGCAGATGATCAGCCGCGAAATTGGCAAGCCGGTCGCCCAGGCCCGTGGCGAGGTCAGCAAATGCGTCGGCCTGTGCCGCTGGTACGCCGAGCACGGCCCGGCGATGCTCGCTGCCGAGCCGACCCAGGTGGAAAAGGCCCGCATCGAATACCGCCCGCTGGGCCCGATCCTGGCGGTGATGCCGTGGAATTTCCCGGTATGGCAGGTGCTGCGCGGTGCCGTGCCGGCGATCCTGGCTGGCAATACCTACGTGCTCAAGCATGCCCCGAACGTGATGGGCAGCGCTTACCTGTTGGCCGAGCTGTTCAAGGATGCCGGCCTGCCAGAAGGCGTGTTCGAGGTGCTGAACGTGACCCCGGACGGTGTCACCCGGGCCATCAACGACCCGCGCATCGCCGCCGTGACCCTGACTGGCAGCGTGCGGGCCGGCATGGCCATTGGTGCGCAGGCTGGCGCGGCGCTGAAGAAGTGTGTGCTGGAACTGGGCGGTTCCGACCCGTTCATCGTGTTGGCCGACGCCGACCTGGATGCCGCCGTGAAGGCGGCGGTGATCGGCCGCTACCAGAACACCGGCCAGGTCTGTGCAGCGGCCAAGCGCCTGATCGTCGAAGCCAGCGTCGTGGAGGAATTCACCCGCAGGTTCGTCGCCGCCACGCGTGAGCTGAAACTGGGCAACCCGCTGGAAGACGACACCTACATCGGCCCGATGGCCCGTTTCGACCTGCGTGACGAGCTGGATGGCCAGGTCCAGGCGAGCCTCGCCGAAGGCGCTATCCTGCTGCTGGGCGGGCACAAGGTCGACGGTGTGGCCAACTTCTATGCGCCGACCGTGCTGGCCGACGTTACCCCGGACATGACGGCGTTCCGCCAGGAGCTGTTCGGGCCGGTGGCGGCGATCATCAGCGCCCGTGATGCGGACCATGCGGTGGAGCTGGCCAACGACAGCGACTTCGGCCTGGCCTCGACCATCTATACCGCCGACTACGCGTTGGCCGAGCGCATGACCGCAGCCCTGGATACCGGTGGCGTGTTCATCAACGGTTACTGCGCTTCCGACCCCCGCGTGGCGTTCGGCGGGGTGAAGAAGAGCGGCTTCGGGCGCGAGCTGTCGCACTTTGGTGTGCGTGAGTTCACCAATGCGCAAACGGTCTGGCTGGATCGTAATTGATCTGATGCCCTGGGGCTGCAAAGCAGCCCCATCTAGCTCAATCCCGAACCTGGTCCTTGACCCAGTCCAGCATTCCCCCCGGCACGATCAGTTCATGCCGCGCCCGCGAACAGGCGGTGTACAACCCGGCCAGCATCCGCGCGCGCTCGTTGCGGTTCCCTGCCACCTGCGGCGCCACCATCAGTTCCGGCGATACCATGACCCGGGCAAACTCCATGTTCTTCACATCCCGCACCCGCCCCAGGAACAGCTTGGGCGCCTTGTCCCAGCGGTAACGGCTCTTGGCCCTGGCAAAGTGCTCGGGGGTGTAGCCCTTGCGCAGCATGTTGGCCACGGCAACGAATGCCTTGTCATCGCCCTTGTCCTGCTCCAGCGCTTGCCAACTGGCATAACGGAACAGCATCGGGTGACGGGGCCGGGTGCCATGGCGATACAGTTCGATGCAGTCCTCGACGAACAGCTCGAAGTCCTTGCGCGCGCTTTTCAGCAGCACGAACGGCACGTTCAGGTGCGTCAGGCGCTGGAACCAGCCGAACAGGCCCCACTCGTCGTCGACGATCAGTGCGGTGGGCTGTTCCGGAACGCTGACCGTGTCGAAGAAGCTGACCCGGGTGTAATGCTCGGCGCTGCCGCTGAAGGCCCCCTGGATCGCCGCCGGATGTGCCTGGATCAGTGGGTTGAGCACCTTGTCCATGGCCGGCCCGGCGCGCAGTGAGCGGTCGATGCAGCGCTGGCGAATGAAGCTGCCATGGTGCGGGCTGAGGCCGTTGAGGTTCTGCAACTCGTCACCCAGGGCAATGATCGATTGCGGGCTGCGGTCGAGCACGGCGAGCATCGGCGCCGACAGTTCGTGGGCCTCGTCGACGATGACGTGGGTGTAGCGGCTGTCGATCACGTCAGCAGTCAATGACAACAGTTTGACCCGGTGGTAGTCGCGTACCGGCAACTGGATTTCCCGGGCGGACGGGCGAATCAGCTCCTGCCAGTACAACCGTGCCTTTTCCAGCAGCACTTCTTGATCCAGCGGCGTGGTGCCCGGCCCGGCCCACGGCAGATGGTGCAGCTGCAGTTGGCTATCGGCGCTGTGGCAGAAGGTCCGCACCGCGCGAATGCACAACGCCACCACCTGGCGGGCAGCAAGCGGGCCGATGTCGGGAATGCCCAGCCAGCGCACCACCTGCGCCTCCTGCGGGCGCCACGACAGCTTGGTGCGGTAGGGGTCGCGCAGGCGCCAACCGTTGCTGGTAAGGTCGCGGTTGAGCAGCTCGTCGGCCAGTTGGCCGAAGGTCAGCGCCGTATAGGCCGCCGCGTCCTTGACCCGTGCCTGCAAGGCGCGCAACTGGCCTTCGGTCAATGCCAGCAGCAGCGTGCGCTGGGGGTCGAGCAGGCGGGCGAACTGATGAATCAGGAAGGTCTTGCCGGTACCGGCGAAACCCTGCACGGCCACCGATTCGTCGATGCCACTGAGAAACTCGCGCAGCAGCCGGTGCTGCTGGTCGCTGAGCATCAGGTCGCTGGCCAGCGCGGGCAGGTATACCGGGTGCAGCGGTGTTGCGCGCTGGCGGTAGCTGTCGGCGAACCGGAAGTTCCACTGGCCTTCGCCGTCCAGCAGCTCGTCGGCCTGGTACGCCACCTCGCTGGACAACAGGGCGATGCCGTTTTCACCGAGCATGCCCAGGCCCATCGCGAAGGCCTCACGGTCGAAGTGTTGCGCCACCTGGCCCTGGAAACGCCCGGGTGCGGCGCTCTCGACCTCGTTGGCGATGCGCACGATTTCAGCGAAACGGCGCTCCTGTACGTCCGCCGAGGCCGCGGCGGGCTGGCGCGGCAGGTTTTGCACGAACAGCACGGTCGCGGCTTCCAGCAGGCTGGCGGTACTGAAGAACGCGGTAGCGGGCTCGCTGGCGAGGCGGTCGGCCTGGTCGCTGGGCAAAGGCAGGTAGAACATCGGCACCTCGGGTGGAAACAGGCCGGCACGATAGCAATTTTTGCCTGGCGATGCAGGGTTCAGTGCTGCTGGGAGGGCAGCCTTGTTCCAATGCTCAGCCCCTGCCCCGCTTCAAGGTCTCACTGGGAAACTCCTTGAATAACTGCCGGTAACTCTCTGAAAACCTTCCCAAATGCCAGAACGACCAGCGCATCGCCACCTCGGCCACGGTCGCTCCGCCGTTGCGCAGGTCGCGCCGCGCACCGTTGAGCCGACGCAGGCGCAACCAGTGCGCCGGAGACATTCCGGTAAACGCCTTGAACGCCTGCTGCAACTGACGCAGGGAAACCCCGGCAACCGCCGCCAGTTCCACCAGGTTCAGGGTCTCCTCCGGGCAGTCGGCTGCCCACTCGCTGACCCGCCGCATGATCGCCCGCTCTTCGTCACGCCGCCCCAGGGCCACGCCCTGCAGGCGTTGGCAAGCGTTGTCGAGGATGAACAGGCAGTCATCCAGCAGCTGTTCTGCCAGGGCCTGCCCCTGCAGCGGGCAATCGGCTTCACCCAGGCGGGTCAGCGTGGCGCTCAGCCAGCTGCCGAACAGCGCGTTCTGGCCGCTGCCCAGCGGCACCATGTACAACCCTTCGAGACGCTGTGGGTCCAGGCCATGGCCGGCCAGGAAGGCCTGGTCGAACACCACCGCCACTTCCTGGTAGTTCTCCGGTGTGATCCAGATGTTGCGGCTGTGTTCGTTCAACAGGTACAGGCTGTTCTCGCTGCGGTCGAAGCAGAACGCCAGCGAACCGCTCGGTGCGCGGAAAAACTGCTCGACCCGGGTGTTGAGCCGCTCCTCGTACACCTCCACCCCCTCCAGCCCCAGACAACGCAGTTCACCGCTGAAATGCCCGGGCGACATCTGCCGGTATTGCTGCTGCCACGCCGGGGTGGCACGCACCTGTTCGGTGACATCGGTGGTATGGAAGGCCTGGACTTGCAGGGCATTGGCGGTTGTCACGCGCGGTCCTAGTTGCACTCTTTTGGTGCATTGATTGCCGGAGAAAGTGGATAGATCGGCCACTGGGGCTGCGACCAAGATAGTCTCCAGCGCGTCAACTGGGAAGCGCAACGGCTTCGAAACCTGTAACGGGTTTCAGCGCAAACCCGCTCCCACACTGAAACCCAACCAAGAGGTCCGTATGAACGCCCCCTTCGATCAGCTGTCCACCTGGCTGAAAGAACACCGGATCACCGAAGTCGAATGCGTGATCAGCGACCTGACCGGTATCGCCCGCGGCAAGATCGCGCCCACCGCCAAGTTTCTCCACGAGCGCGGCATGCGCCTGCCCGAGAGCGTGCTGCTGCAGACGGTTACCGGCGACTACGTCGACGATGACATCTACTACAACCTGCTCGATGCCGCCGACATCGACATGGTCTGCCGCCCCGACCCGACTGCGGTGTACCAGATCCCGTGGGCGATCGAACCGACCGCGATCGTGATCCACGACACCTTTGACAAGCAGGGCAACCCCATCGAACTGTCGCCACGCAACGTCCTGAAGAAGGTGCTCAAGCTGTATGCCGACAAAGGCTGGCAGCCGATCGTGGCGCCGGAGATGGAGTTCTACCTGACCCAGCGCTGCGAAGACCCGGACCTGCCGCTGCAGGTACCCCTGGGGCGTTCCGGCCGTGCCGAAAGCGGACGCCAGTCGTTCTCGATCGATGCCGCCAATGAATTCGACCCGCTGTTCGAAGATGTCTATGACTGGTGCGAGATCCAGGGCCTGGACCTGGATACGCTGATCCATGAGGACGGCCCCGCGCAGATGGAGATCAACTTCCGTCACGGCGACGCGCTGGACCTGGCCGACCAGATCACGGTGTTCAAGCGCACCATGCGCGAGGCAGCGCTCAAGCACAATGTGGCGGCCACCTTCATGGCCAAGCCGATCACCGACGAGCCGGGCAGCGCCATGCACCTGCACCAGAGCGTGGTCGACATCGCCAGCGGCAAGCCGATCTTCGCCAATGAAGACGGCAGCATGAGCCAACTGTTCCTGTACCACATCGGTGGCCTGCAGAAGTACATCCCCAAGCTGCTGCCGATGTTCGCCCCCAACGTGAACTCGTTCCGCCGCTTCCTGCCGGACACCTCGGCCCCGGTGAACGTCGAGTGGGGTGAGGAAAACCGCACCGCCGGCCTGCGCGTGCCCACCTCCAGCCCCGAGTCGATGCGTGTGGAAAACCGCCTGCCCGGTGCCGATGCCAACCCGTACCTGGCCATTGCCGCCAGCCTGCTGTGCGGCTACCTGGGCATGGTCGAGCGAATCGAACCCAGCGCAGCGGTGCAGGGCCGTGCCTACGAACGGCGCAGCCTGCGCCTGCCGATCACCATCGAAGACGCCCTGCAGCACATGGAAGACTGCGAGACCGTGCAGCAGTACCTGGGCAAGCAGTTCGTCCAGGGCTACGTGGCGGTCAAGCGTGCCGAGCACGAGAACTACAAGCGGGTGATCAGCTCGTGGGAGCGTGAGTTCCTGATGCTCAGCGTCTGAAAACCCTATGCCGCCTATGCAGGAGCGGCCTTGCGCCGCGATGGGCTGCGCAGCAGCCCCAACAATCTGTGCCTATGCGCCGAGGCCTTGGGCTGCTTTGCAGCCCATCGCGACGCAACGCCGCTCCTGCACACACAGCAACACCCCAGCGAACTCGAAAAACAAGACCAACGAGGTGTCCCCATGCGTCATCTGCAAACCTTGATACCCGCCGCGTTCACCCTGCTGTTCGCCAGCACCAGCCACGCCACCCCCTCGGTCAGCGTGTACAACTGGACCGACTACATCGGCGACACCACCTTGGCCGACTTCCAGGCCAGCAGCGGTATCAAGGTGGTCTATGACGTGTTCGACTCCAACGAAACCCTGGAAGGCAAGCTGCTGGCCGGGCGCACGGGTTATGACGTGGTAGTACCGTCCAACCACTTCCTCGCGCGCCAGGCCCAGGCCGGTGCGTTCCTGCCGCTGGACCGCAGCAAGCTGCCCAACTGGCAGCACCTGGACCCCAAGCTGCTCAAGCAGCTTGAACAGAACGACCCCGGCAACCGCTATGCCGTGCCCTACCTGTGGGGCACCAACGGCATCGGCTATAACGTCGACAAGGTCAAGGCGGCCCTCGGCGTCGATCATGTCGACTCATGGGCCGTGCTGTTCGAGCCCGAGAACCTGAAGAAGCTCAAGCAATGCGGCGTAGCATTCATGGACTCGCCCGACGAGCTGTTCCCGGCCGTGCTCAACTACCTGGGCATGAACCCGCGCAGCGAAAAGCCGGCCGACTACGCCAAGGCCGAAGCCCGACTGCTCGAGCTGCGCCCCTACATCACCTACTTCCACTCCTCCAAGTACGTTGCCGACCTGGCCAATGGCGATGTCTGCGTGGCCTTCGGTTATTCCGGCGATGTGTTCCAGGCCGCCAACCGCGCCGTGGAGGCGAACAACGGCGTGAAGGTCGCGTACAGCATTCCCAAGGAGGGCAGCAACCTGTGGTTCGACCTGCTGGCCATCCCCAAGGACGCCAACAACCCTGAACAGGCCCTGGCATTCATCAACTACCTGCTGGACCCGAAGGTGATCGCCAAGGTCAGTACCACGGTCGGCTACGCCAATGCCAACCCCGATGCCCAGGCCTACATGGATGCATCGCTGGTCGACAACCCCGAGGTCTACCCGCCCCAGGACGTGCTCGACAAGCTGTATATCTCCAGCACTCCGAGCCCGAAGATCATGCGCGTCATGACCCGCTCCTGGAGCAAGATCAAGTCCAACCGCTGAGCCGAGAACCCCATGTCCTTCACAACCCAACACGTCGCCTCGTACTACGCCGCCACGGCACGCGATGCGGCGCCCTACCCCAGCCTGGACGGCGAACTGACGGCCGACGTATGCGTGGTAGGTGGCGGGCTGACCGGCGTCAACACGGCGCTGGAACTGGCCGAGCGCGGCCTGTCGGTGGTACTGCTGGAAGCCCGGCGCATCGGCTGGGGCGCCAGCGGGCGCAACGGCGGCCAGCTGATCCGTGGCATCGGTCATGACGTCAGCGGTTTTGCCCGGCATGTCGGCCAGGACGGCGTGCGTTATCTCAAGCAGGCCGGCATCGATTCGGTCGCGCTGGTGGCCAGCCGCATCGCCCAGTACGGCATTGCCTGCGACCTGCGCTGGGGCTTTTGCGAACTGGCCAATACCGCCGCCCAGTTCGCCGCGTTCGAGGGTGAGCTGGACGACCTGGCCGCCCTCGGCTATCGCCCTGAAACCCGCCTGGTCGGCGCCGACCAGCTGCACGAGATTGTGGCCAGCGACCAGTACGCCGGCGGCCTGGTCGACATGGGCTCGGGCCACCTGCACCCGCTCGACCTGGTCCAGGGTGAAGCGCGTGCCGCCCAAGGCCTGGGCGTGCACATCTTCGAGCAGAGCCCGGTGCTGCGCATCGAGCATGGCAACGAGGTGGTGCTACACACCGCCCATGGCAAGGTGCGCGCAGGTAACCTGGTGCTCGGTTGCAACGCCCACCTCGATGAACTGGAGCCGCGGCTGAGCGGCAAGGTGCTGCCGGCCGGCAGTTACGTGGTGGCCACCGAGCCATTGCCTGAAGCGCTGGCCAGCCAGCTGATCCCGCAGAACATGGCGCTGTGCGACCAGAAGGTCGGCCTGGACTATTACCGCCTCACGGCAGACCGCCGGCTGCTGTTCGGCGGCGCCTGCCACTATTCCGGCCGTGACCCCAAAGACATCGCTGGCTACATGCGGCCCAAGGTCCTCAAGGTATTCCCGCAACTGGCCGAGGTGCGGATTGATTACCAATGGGGCGGCATGATCGGCATCACCGCCAACCGCTTTCCTCAGGTTGGTCGCCTCAGCCAGCAACGCAACGTGTATTACGCCCAGGGCTACTCCGGGCACGGGCTGAACGTCACGCACTGGACCGCCAGGCTGCTCGCCGAAAGCATTGCACTCGGCCACAGCCGCGGGCTGGACGTGTTCAGTGCGGTTCCGCACCTGACCTTCCCCGGCGGCAAGGCACTGCGCTCGCCGCTGCTGGCGCTGGGCATGTTGTGGTACCGCTTGCGTGAGGCACTGGGCTGAACAGCCACGACAGATGACCATTTCAGGTCGATTGAACTCTGGGACTGGCCATCTGTCGTGCACCTGCTAGCGTTGTTCTGGCCGACCCATCATGGATGCGTTTTCATCATGAAATCATTGCCCCGCATTACCCTGTTGTGCGCCGCATTGCTCGCCGTTGCTGCCTGCTCTAGCAACCGCGTGGACCCCAAGGACTACTCCGGCTTCCTCAAGGACTACAGCCGGCTGGCAGAAACCAAGAGCCCTTCAGGCGACCCGGTGATGCGCTGGATCGACCCCAAGGTCAACGTCAACCAGTACAGCCAGGTATTCATCGAGCCTAGCCAGTTCTACCCCCGCCCACAGCCGACGGAGGTCATCTCGGCGCAGACGCTGCAGGACATCACCCGCTACTTCAATGAGGCCCTGCGTCGCGAAATGGGCAGCGTCGTGCCCCTGGCCAAGGGCCCCGGCCCCGGGGTGCTCGTGGTGCGTCCTGCGATCACGGCGGTGTCCACCAGCAACGAAGGCCTCAAGCCTTACGAGGTCATTCCCATCGCGTTGATCTCGGCCGGCGTCAACACGGCCATGGGTGGTCGCGACCAGGAGGTGGATGTCGGTGTGGAGGCTGCGTTCCTGGATGGTGCCAGCCAGAAGGTGCTGGCCCAGGTAGTGCGCAAGGGCACAGGGCAGGAACTGGAGAACAAGACCACCAAGCTGACCCTGAACGACGTCAAGCCGGTGCTGGATGGCTGGGCCAAGGACATGCGCGCGAGCTTCCTCGAAGCGAAACAGAAAGCCCGCCAATAACCGCCCGTACACAGGAGTCGCAGGAGCGGCCTTGTGTCGCGAAGGGGCTGCAAGGCAGCCCCGTTTCATCTACCTGCATTGAAAGCCTGGGGCCGCTTTGCGGCCCTTTCGCGACACAAGGCCGCTCCTGCAAGACCGCGTCAAGCGATGGGGTTACTCAACATTCCACGAACGCAACAGCCAAACCGCCGCGCGAGGTTTCCTTGTAGTTGGCATGCATGTCCGCCCCGGTATCACGCATGGTGCGGATCACCCGGTCCAGCGAGATGAAATGCTCGCCATCCCCGCGCAAGGCCATCTGCACGGCGTTGATCGCTTTCACCGCCGCGATCGCGTTGCGCTCGATGCAGGGCACCTGGACCAGGCCGCCGACCGGGTCGCAGGTCAGGCCGAGGTTATGTTCCAGGGCAATCTCGGCGGCGTTTTCCAGTTGCGGCGGGGTCGCGCCAAGCACCTGCGCCAGGCCGGCAGCGGCCATCGAACAGGCCGAACCCACCTCGCCCTGGCAGCCGACTTCCGCCCCGGAGATCGACGCGTTCTTCTTGCACAGGATCCCCACCGCCGCTGCGCCCAGCAGGAAGTCCACCACGTCCGCATCGCAGGCGCCGGGGTTGAACTTCATGTAGTAGTGCAACACCGCAGGAATGATCCCGGCGGCGCCATTGGTGGGCGCGGTGACCATGCGCCCGCCGGCGGCGTTCTCTTCATTCACCGCCAGGGCGAACAGGTTGACCCACTCCATGGCACTGAGGGTGGAACCGATCACGTTGGGCTTGCCCAGCTCCTGCAGGCTGCGATGCAAGCGCGCTGCACGCCGCTTGACGTGCAGGCCGCCAGGCAGGATGCCTTCGTTGCGCAGGCCGTTGTCGACGCATTCACGCATGGCCGCCCAGATCCGCAGCAGGCCCTCACGGACTTCGGCCTCCGGGCGCCAGGCACACTCGTTGGCCATCATCAATTGCGCCACGCTCAAACCATGGGCCTTGCACAAGGCCAGCAACTGCGCAGCGCTGTCGAATTCGTACGGCAGCTGCACCGCGTTCGCTTCGCCGCGCGGCGCATCGATCTCGGCCTGCTCGACGATGAAACCACCGCCTACCGAATAGTAGGTCTGGCGCAACAGGCTGGCCTGCCCGTCGAGGGCTTCCAGGCTCATGGCGTTGGGGTGGTACGGCAGGTTTTCGTCGAGCAGCAGCAGATCGCGGCTGTACTCGAACGCCAGCGGGTGGCTGCCATCGAGCATCAGGCAATGCTCCTGCATGACCTGGCCAATGCGCGACTCGATGGTGGCCGGGTCGATACGGTCCGGCCACTGCCCCATCAGGCCGAGCAAGCAGGCGCGGTCGGTTGCGTGGCCAACGCCGGTGGCTGACAGCGAGCCATACAGCCGCACCTCGACACGGCTGACCCGGCCCAGCAGCCCTTGCTCACGCAGGGCCTGGGCAAAGGTCGCCGCCGCCCGCATCGGGCCGACGGTGTGGGAGCTGGACGGGCCGATGCCGATTTTGAAAAGGTCGAAAACACTGATAGCCATGCTAATGCCTGACCGTTAAGCGGTGTGAACCCGCAGCACGGTTCTCTGAAAAAATTGAGCGGTATTGCGATTTTGCGCGATACTGCCGCGCTGGCTTACGGATGACCAACGAAACTTTCTAAGCAAGGCTTTAGCGGTACTAAACGATGCGTCGACAACTCAATGGCCAGATGTTCGTCTGGCTGCATGTGTTCGCCTGTGCGGCCCGGCACTTGTCCTTCACCCGCTGTGCCGAGGAACTGCATATCACCCCGGGTGCGGTCAGCCAACAGATGCGCCAGCTGGAAGAACGCCTGGGCTATCGGTTGTTCCTGCGCCGGGCGCGGGGCGTGGAACTGAGCGCCGAGGGGCAGCGCCTGGCGCAGACGGTGGCCGAAGCCTACGGCAGCATCGAAGCTGAACTGCTGCGCCTGGACGCGGGTGAAATCCGTGGCACCTTGCGCCTGCGTTCGATCCCGTCGTTCCTGGCCAAATGGCTCACGCCGCGCCTGCCGCGCTTCCAGCAACGCTACCCGGACATCGAACTGCGGCTGGTGGCCGAAGACAGTGCCCAGGCATTGAACCCCGGTGATTTCGACCTGGCCATCGACCTCAACGACGGCAGCTACCCGGGCATGCTGTCGACGCCGCTGCTGGACGAGCAGATCTTCCCGGTGTGCTCGCCCGCCCTGCTGCGCGGGCGCCCGCCGCTGCACGGGCCGGCGGACCTGGCGCACTACCCGCTGCTGCACGACATCACCGCCTGGCGTGGCAGTTCGGAATACGCTGAATGGGAGTTCTACCTGGAAAGCATCGGTGCCGCCGGTCTCGATGTACGGCGCGGGCATACCTTCAACCGCAACCACCTGACCATCGAGGCGGCGATCGCCGGCAGTGGCGTGGCCATCGCGCGGCGCACCCTGCTCAACGACGAACTGGAGCGCGGTGCGCTGATCGTGCCGTTCGGGGTGCCGATTGCCAACCACAAACGCTACGTGGTGCACTACCCGCCGGGCGGGCTGAACCAGCCGGGCGCACGGGCGGTGCATGACTGGCTGGTGGAAGAAGCACGGGGGTTCAGGGAGTTGCACCCGCTGGGCAAGGACCAAGCCACCTGAACGCAGGCTTTTTGGGCGTGAAGCGGCTCAATAGGCCTGCTTACCGGTAAACGCGTTCAACGTACGCACCAGGATCACGAAGTCCAGCCACAGCGACCAATTGTTGATGTACTCGATGTCCGAGTCGACGCGCTGGATCATCTGCTCGATATCCTTGGTCTCGCCGCGGAACCCGCGCACCTGTGCCAGGCCGGTCATGCCAGGCTTGATATTGTGGCGGGCAAAGTAGTCGACGATGTCCTGCGAATAGAGCGTGTCATGCTGCAGGGCATGCGGTCGCGGCCCGACCAGCGACATTTCCCCGGTCAGCACATTGAACAGCTGCGGCAGCTCGTCCAGGCTGGTACGGCGGATGAACGCACCGACCCGGGTCAGCCGCGGGTCATTCTTCTGCGCCTGCCTGATCACGCCCTCCTCCGGCTGGTGCACATGCATGCTCCTGAACTTCCAGATACGGAACGCTTCGCCGGTCCAGCCGGTGCGTTCCTGGCGGAAGAACACCGGGCCACGGCTATCCAGCTTGATCGCCACTGCCACGGCCAGCAGCACCGGCGAGGCAAACAGCAGGATCAGCGCCGCCAATACCCTGTCCTCGAGGTTTTTCAGGAACAGGCTCATGCCCGTCAGCGGCGTCTCGGACAAGGTCAGCACCGGAATGCCGGCGATTTCCCGCACACTGTGGTTGATCAGGCGCAAGGAGAAGATGTCAGGCACCCAGTTCACCGCAATGCACTTGTCGAGCAGCTTCAGGTACACCTCGTTGATGACCTCGGAACCGCCCAGTGGCGTGACCAGGTACACCGTGCGAATGGCGTGCCGGGCGACGATCTCGTCCAGCTCGGCAATGTGCCCAAGCACCGGCAGGCGTTGCTTGCCCTCGGCAGCTTCGCGGCCCGGCTCGTCGGGCGCGTCGATCAGCACGCAGCCCAGCACCCGCTCGCCGAACCAGGGGTTGTTGCTGATTTTCTGATAAAGGAAATTGGCCAGGTCACCGGCGCCGATGATCAGCGCATTGTCCAGGCGCGCATGCGCGGTGAAGCGCTTCTGCAGTTCGCGCACGGCAAAATGCAGGAACAACTGGGCGATGTAGCCGATGACGAACAGTTGCACCACCAGCAGCCGCGAGTAGGTTTCGCTCTGTTTGGTCAGGAAGGCCATCACCACCAGGAAGCAGAAGGTTGCCGACCACGCCTTGAACAGCCGGAACGCCTTGATCGATAGGCCGACGTTGGTGCGGTAGATCGCATAGTGATCGTAGATCACCGCCAGTGCACCGATCAGCAACAACAGCATGATCACGTAATCGGAAGTGATATAGCCGAACTGGTCGTAGATCAGGTACCAGGCGATACCGGTGACGGCTATTCCGTCGAGACCGGCCTGGATGGCGTTACTGACGCTGCTTCTTCGCTGAAGCAAGGAACGACTGCTTCTGGGTTCGAAAACCATCTCAGACCTCATCAATTCACGCGCAGCAAGTCCTTTTGATCAAACCGCCAGCCTGGCCAATGGCCCATGCAAAACCAGTGAGACAGCATCGTCAGCCCATCACCGTTGCTCTCACTGTAGCAGCCAGCCGCCATCAACGTGCCACCCCCTAGCGACCGCGCGGGGTCCGTCCGTCTACACGCTGCGTCCGGCACGCCCTGCACCGCGGCGGTACAACCGGGCGCGCAGCAGAAACAAGGGGTTGCCCACCACATAGCGCATGAACAGGCGCTTCGGTTCGCGCGACAACCGGTACAACCACTCCCCGCCCACACGCCGCAGCCACGGCGGCGCCCGGCTGACCTTGCCGCCGAGAAAATCCAGGATCGCCCCACCACAGACGATCAGGCACGGTTCGCCAGTGGCCGCCAACTGCGCCGCTACCGCCTCCTGCCGGGGCATGCCCATGCCCAGCACGATCAGCTCGGGTTGCTGCTCCCTGGCCAGTTGCAGATAGGTTTCCAGGCTGGCAAAGCCATCATGGACCGACACCGGCACCACCCCGAACAGGCTGGCGCTGCGCTGCGCGGCCTGGTCCAGGTAGGGTTGCCGTGTGCCCCAGAACGCCACCCGCCGCCCGCGGTAGGCAGCCATCAGCCGGGGAATGAAGTCGGTACCATTCATGTTTAGCCCGGGCTCCCGGCCAAGCTGGCGATAGAGGATCGCCATGCCGGCGCCGTCACGCAGCAGCACGTCGGCCGCCGACAATGCCTGAGCGTACGCGCCGTCGCGCACCACCAGGTTCATCGCATGGGCGTTGACGAAACCGAGCACGGTCGGGGTCTGCACAGCGGCCAGCCGGTCGAGCAGACGCTGCGCGGCAGCGTCGTCAGCCACGGCTTCGAGCTTGTCGATGATGCCGGCCCAGCGCTGCTGCCATTCAGCCATCAGTCTGCATCCCGCTTCGAGCGCACCCAGTCAACCTGGCGCTTGATCAGAAACCCCAGGTACATGGGGACCTTTCTTGCTGCATAGAACGGCGCATACAGCAACACGGAAAACGGGATCAGCTCACGACAGAAGCGCGCCCAGGCCAGCATGACCGCAAGGCCCAGCAACGCCAGCGCACCCAGGGCGATCCATGCAGGTGCCGCGACGCCGAACAGCAGGCAGGCCAGCCAGGCCAACAGGTTGACCCCGAGCAGGGCCAGCACCAGCAATGCCAGGGGCGGCACCAGCAGGTCGAGGGTCATCGCCAGCAAGCTGCCGTTGCCTTGCCTGACGGCGGCCAGCGCACGCCTGGGGGCATCGCTCAGCATCAACCCCAGGTGGCCATGCTCCCAGCGGGTGCGCTGGCTGTTCAGGCCTTGCTGACTGGCCGGAAACTGGCTGGTGACCAAGGCCTCGGGGCAGAACACCGGGGGTTTGCCTTGCTGGCACAGGTCCAGGCCCAGCTTCACATCCTCCACCAGGTGCCCATTGGCCAGGTCGACCAGGGCCAGGTCACGCCAACCGAACGCCATGCCAGCGCCCATCAACTGGCAAGGCAGGCCCAGGCGCGCCCAACCGCGCGGGCGTACCAGGTTCTTGACCCGCCAGGCGAATTCGGCGATCTGTACTTTCGTCCCGGCCCCCGCCGGGGCGTGCGTCAGGTACAGGGCCTGCACCGGCCGGGCGGTTTCGTGGCAACGACGCGCCAGGCAGTCGATCGCGCCCTCGCCGACCCGGCAATCGGCATCGACCACGATCATTACCTCGGGCGGCTGGCGGGCCAGGTGGCGCACGCCGAAGTCCAAGGCATAGCCCTTGCCACGCAAGCGCAGGTCGTGGCGTTCCACTACCTGCGCGCCACCCTCGCGGGCCAGCTGCGCGGTGTCGTCGGTGCAATTGTCCGCCACCACCAGCAACTGGTCGCCAGGCCGCAATTGCGGGGTGATGCTCGCCAGCGTGGCGCGAATGATCATTGCTTCGTCATGCGCTGGCACCAGCACGGCCACCTGCGGACGCCTGTTGCCGCCCGGGGGCTGCGCCTGCCTCGGCAAGCAGGCGAGCAGCACCTGCCCCAACAGCAGCAGTACCGGCAGCAGGACAATGAGCGCCAGGATGCCAAGTAACCAAGCCAATACACTGATCATGCGGATGCCTTGAAATAAGCGGCCAACCGGGCCGCCTCGGTGTCGACATCATGCCGTTGCAACACACGCTGGCGGGCCGCCTCGCCCATACGCTGCAGCACCTCGACAGGTTGCGCCAGGCACTCGGCCATGGCCGTCACCAGCTCGTCAACGGCGCCGGCGGGAAACAACCAACCGTTCTCGCCCTGCTGCACCAGCTCGGGAATGCCCGCCACATAGGTCGTCAGCACGGGCCGGCGCAGGGCCATGGCCTCCATGATCACCACCGGCAGCCCCTCGGCGAAGCTGGGCAGCACCAGTGCGCGCGCGGCAAGGATCTCTTCGCGCACCTGGGCACTGCTGATCCAGCCGGTGATACGTACCTGGCGCTGCAAGCCATACCGGGCAATCAACGCCTCGACCTGCCCACGCATCTCGCCGTCGCCGGCCAGCACCAGCTCGAAACCAAGCGGTTGGGCGGCTAGTATCCGCGCGGCTTCGAGCAACAGCAGCTGGCCTTTCTGTTCGCACAAGCGGCCGACACACACCAGCCGCGGCGCCGCCGGTAGGCTGACCGGCGCCACCTCATGGAAACTGCGCTCGAGGCCGCAATGCACCACCTTCACCTTGGCCCAGTGGTCGTGTGCCACCCAGCGCAACACCTGGCTGCGTCCATACGAGCTGACGGTCGCGACAAACGCGGCACGCCGCACCTTCTCGGCCATGTGCAGAAACTGCGGTTTGTCGAATTCCTCCGGCCCGTGCACGGTAAAGCTGTAGGCCGGCCCCCCCAGCACGTGGGCCAGCATTACCACCTCGGTGGAGTTGGTGCCGAAATGGGCGTGCACGTGTTGTGCCTTGCCTGCCTGCAGCCACTGCAGCAGCTGGCAGGCTTCGGCCAGGTAGACCAGGTGGTAGGGCAAGGCGCGGTCGGCGCGCAGGCCGAGGCGCAGCGCCAGCCACAGCGCACGGAAGAACTGCCGTGGCTGCCCGCAGAGTACTTGCCAGGTGGGTTTGAGCAGGCCGACGATGCCGCTTTGCAGCACATAGCGGGTGTTGTCGCGTTCGTTTGCGTCTTCGTCGTCCTGCAGCTGCGCGTCCCAGCCGCGCAGGGCAATACGCTGCACCGCGACCCCCTGGCGCTCCAGCGCGAGAATTTCACGGCGGATGAAACTGTGGCTGACCTTCGGATACTGGTTGACGAAATAGGCAATGCGCATAGGAATCCAGATCAAGACCCGCATGATGAACCCTTGGACCTCCCACAGTAACGCCAGCGCTTACTTCAAGCTGTCGATTACCGGTGGCCGGCGTCCCGCCGATGCCCCTGCGTCAGGTGCATCCCCCTGCTTCTCTTGTAGTCCAAGGTTGTGACCGCTGCCTGCCAAAGCTGCCTGCAAACGTGCGAAAACATCGTCGAGCAACGCCTGACGGCGGCGGTACATCGCCCGTTTCTTGCTCGGAATGTCCTGTTCCGCGCGCTGCGCCGGGGCCAGTGGCAGCTCAAGAAAGTCCGCACGATTGCAGCTAATGGCGCCATGCTCTTGCCAGATCGCATCATAATTGGCGACCAGCTCCTGGCCCTTGTCGTTGCCGAAATACGCGTGCCGGTGGTGGCGACAGGCATCCTTGACGGCGTACAGGTGCTCCACGCCCAGCATCCTGGCCAGGCACTTCAGCGCTTCGAGCAGCAAACTACGCGGGCGCAGGCCCTCGAAGTCCTTGGTCAGGTCGCGGTAGACGGCCAGCGAGGTCTCGCTGTCGACTCCCTTGTGAATGCCTTGCACGGCACCGATGAACAGGCACAGTTCGCCCTGGCTGCGGCACAGGGTAAATGCCAGGGAAGCCACGCGCAGGTCATTCTGGAACAGGTTCAGCACCAGCTCGCCTTCCCGCTTGAACCAGATCGGCCGGTCGAGCACCAGGCGGCAACCCGGCGAATGGCGGGTCAGCTCGCACAATACCCGGCTGTCTGCCCGGTCCAGCAGCAACAGCGGCGGAAATTGCCCGGCCACCACTTCGAAGTGCGATGCCACCACCTCCAGGCGCTGCGGCGCTTCCCAGCTTTTGCTGATATAGGGCCATTGCACGACGCCAAGGCAATCCACGCCCAGCCGGCGCCAGCGCCCCTCGCCCAGTGCCAGGGTCATGCGTTGCAGGAAGGCATTCAGCTCGGGCCAATGCCGGGCAACCTGGCGCATCAGCCGGTATTTGTTGTTCAGCGCCCGCAACGAGTAGCCCGGTTGCAGGGTGAACACGCTTTTGATGATCGTGCCGAGCATCCGTGGTCCCTCACTTGTATTCGATCAAGGCCGGTTTGCCGGCCACCAAGTGCCGGTACAGGAACTTCAACTGCCCAAGCATTTCCGGAAACTTGCCCAATACCAGGAACACTGCCCGTAGCCAGTTCTCACGTGCCGACCGGCCCCCGCGACGCGCCAGGCGCCAGGCCTGCAACGGGTAGACCAGCAGCAACGCCAGGCCCCAGCCGCCGAACACCAGGCAGGCCAGCAGCGTCGCCAGCGGTATGCCCAGGCCCCAGACCCAGGCCCGGCGCGACTCGCGCAGCCAGTGCCGCTCTGGCGCCTGGCCATGCAGGTAGGCGCCTTCTGCATAAGCATGGCCGGCGCGCAGGCTGCGTCGCCACCATTGGCTGAAACGGGTCATGCCGGCGTCGTGCAGGGTCATCTCGACATCCAGCCGCCAGACCTTCCAGCCCCTGGCCCGCAGGCGCACGCACAGCTCGGGCTCTTCGCCGGCGATCAGCCTGCTGCGGAAACCGCCGACCGCGGCGAAGACGTCTGCCCGCATCAGCGCGTCGCCACCGCACGCCTTGGCTTCGCCGATCGGGGTATCCCATTCCAGGTCGCATAGCAGGTTGTATACCGAGCGTTGCGGAAAACGCTCGCGGCGCCGCCCACACACCACCGCCACGTCAGGCTGGCGGTCGAGAAACGCCTGTGCCGTCGCCAGCCAGCCAGCGTCGACCTCGCAATCGCCGTCGACGAACTGCACCAGGCGCATCGACGGCAGCAGCCGTTGCAAAGCGGCAAAGCCTTCATTGCGCGCGCGGGCCGCAGTGAACGGCTGGCCCATGTCCAGCGCCAGCACTTCCACCCCGAGGCTACGGGCCAGGTGCGGTGAACCGTCGGAGGAACCCGAGTCGACGTACAGCACCTGGTCCGCGCCATGCGCCAGCGAGCGCAGGCAGCGCTCGAGGCGCTGGCCTTCGTTGCGGCCTATCACCACCACGCCAAGACCGCTCGCCATGGGGTTCACCCGGCCGGCGCCGTGCTGGCCGCGTGCCTGGCCTTGATGGTGGCCGGTACCCCCACCGCCAGCGAATCGTCCGGCACATCCACCAGCACCACGGCGTTGGCACCGATTACCACGTTGTTGCCAATGCGAATGCTGCCCAGCACCTTGGCTCCGGTACCGATATCGACATTGTTGCCGAACACCGGTGCAACCGGCTCGTCGACGCTCTTCAGGCCCACCACCACGCCGTTGCGGATACGACAGTCATCGCCAAACCGGGCATAACCGCTGATCACGATGCCGCCAAAATGATCGATGACGAAGTTGCGACCAATCACCACTTCGCACGGCAACTCCACACCGGTGATGATCTGCACGCATTTGAACAACACCTTGTACAGCAGCGAGCACAGCTTGCGCAGCAGTGCCGGGCGCACGCCATAGCGCCAGCGGCCGAAGCGGTACACCAGCAATACCCAGAAGCCCTGGGCGCCCCAATCGCCACCATGGGCGCGCAAGTCGGCACGGATATTTTCGAACATGGCTCCCCCTACCTGGTCGGTTGGCTGGCGTACCGGGTCTTGAACAACAGGGCCCAGGTCGCCCGACAGTGACGCCAGCAGGCACGTATCGCGCCCCAACCGCGTCGTTTCAACAGTGCCTTGAGTGCCAGCAGCAGGTCGCCCAAGGTCACCAGCAACATGTGCAGGGCAAGCCCTGCCCGCCCGTGATGCTTGCGGAAGTAAAGCAGTTCGCTTTCGATCTGGTAGGCCGAAATCTGCCGGCTGGCCGCCTCCAGTTCGGCTACCGAGCGGGAGCTCTCGCCGCCGATGTGCACCACTGTGGTGTGCGGGTAGAACACCACTTTCCAGCCCGCCGCCTTGACCCGCTTGCAGTGGTCGACTTCTTCGTAATAAAGAAAGTAGCGCGGGTCGAACAGGCCAACCTGGTCGAGCACTTCACGGCGTACCAGGTAGAAGCAGCCAGGCAGCCAATCGCATTCGCGGACCGATGCGTGGTCCCAGTCCATCTCGTCGACCATCTTCAGGCCTGGAAAGAAGCGCCCTAGCCCGGTACGCCCGACGAATACATTGAACGGTGTCGGAAAGTAGCGGCAACTGGGCTGCAGGTCGCCATCGCGGCCCTCCAGGCGCACGCCCAGCACGCCGCACTCGGGGTGCGCCTCCATGTAATCGAGGGTCTTCTGCAGGGAATCGGCAGCCACGAAGGCGTCGGTGTTCAGCAGCAAGGCGTACTTGCCCTTCAGGTGCGCCAGCAGCTGGTTGTTGGCCCGGCCGAAGCCGACGTTGTGCGTGTTGCTCAGCAGCAGCGCTTGTGGGCACACGTGGGCCATGCGCTGCACCGAGTCATCCACCGAGGCGTTGTCCACCACCAGGTAGTTGGCCAGGCGTTCACCATCAGCCCGGCGCAGCGCATCGAACATCGGCTGCAGCAACCCGGCCGTGTTGAAGTTGACCACCATGACATCGACCGGTTTGCTAGCCATTGCCACCCTCCCCGAAGAAGTACTGGCGCCTTTGCGCCATCAGCAGCGGTTCCAGTTCGGGGTCATAGGCACCGTTGCGCTGTTTGACCAGGCCGATCCACGGGTAGGCTTCGCAACGCGCCTCGACCCGTTTGATCAGCTCTTCGGTGGTGCAGATGAACTCTGCCGGGTTGCCGCCGAACACCGTGCCCGGCGGCACGTCCTTGGTCACGACCGCGCCTGCGGCGACGATCGACTCGGGCCCGATGGTCACGCGCGGCATGATGATCGCGCCGTGGCCGATGAAGCAGTTGTCCTTGATGTCGATGAAACCGACCGAATCCAGGTGCTTGCCGAAGCGGTGCTCGATCAGCAATACCACCCCGTCATGGCCGATCAGCGTGCAGTCGGCCAGGCCCACGCTGTTGCCAATGCGCACCAGCGAAGGGTCGAGGAACTTGCTCCCCGGGTTGGCATGGAAGTGCCTGCCCACCGAATGAAAGTTGCCCCAACGGGTGAGGTACGCGCCCCACTCAAGTGGCGTGGGCCGGCAGAACCTGCGGTAGAACGAGGCGCCTCGCCCGGTTGCATGAACATAATGCGCCACTGCCTTGCGTATCCATCCGTTCATCCTGCCAGCCTCGCAATCAAAGCAATCTGGACTGTTCCTGAGGCGCATCCGGTCTGGTTGTCATGGGTGCTGACCGCAGCGCACTCAACCCGTTTCCCACCTGTATCACCCCACTGCCTGCCTGGCGCCGCTCATACTGGCATCGAGGTGGTCGGCCAGGCGAAGGGCAAACTGCAGCAGCGGCAGGGTCGGATTGGAAGCACCGCCTGTGGCAAAGATGCTGCTGCCGGCGATGTAGAGGTTTGCAACACCGAACACCTTGCAGTTGCTGTCGACGACACCGGCTTGCGCGGAGGACGCCATGCGCGTGGTGCCCATGTGGTGGGCATGCGGCGACATCTTCAGCGGTATCGAGGTGTCATAGACAAAGTCGTTGAGCTTGATGAAGCCCAGGTTCATGTCGGCCCAGCGCTTGGCCAGCTCGCTGCCGATGCACTTGATGGTGTGCCGGTCATCGGCGCTCAGGGCCCAGTTGACGTTGACCTTGGCCACGCCCAGCGCGTCCCTCTCGTCCAGCAGCGAAATGCGGCTGTGCAGGTTGGGGAACTGCTCTATCAGCGTGCTGATGAGACCATCGCCGGGGCAACTGAACTGGGCCACGAAGGCAATCTTGCTGGCGACCCCCATGTCACAGGCCAGGTTTTCCAGAAAATGCTTGACCTCGGCAGTGCGGCCGTAGGTCTGCACGTCGTCCAGCAAGGCGGCCCTGACATTGCCCTTGCCGGCCTTGTACTCGTCAGTGAAGGCATCGGTAGTGAAATATTCGCGCGGCTCAGGGGCCAGCCCCGAGCGGAGGATGAAGGTGCCAAGGTCGATATTCAGGTGTTCCATGAAACAGCCACCGACCAATCCGTCCCGGCTGACGATGCCCGCGCGCAGCAACGATTCGCTGTTGAGCAACTGCCTGGCATTCTCGATGCCACCGGTGGCCAGCACGAAGTTTCTCGCCACCAGGCGCTGGCGATTGCGCTGGTAATCGGACAGTACCACTGCGGCCAGGGTGCCGGTGGCCTCGTCGAACTCCAGGTCCACGCAATTGCAGTTGATGAATACATCCAGGCCTTCGGTCTGCTCGAGCGCCGCAGCGTACTTCTGCGCAAACCGGGTCGGCGGGCTGAGCAGAAAGCGGTCTGGTTCGAATTCATCACCGACCAGCCCGCTGTTGATTGCCTCGAAATCCGAGCCGGGCGGCAAGTCGACGATCTGCATGGCGGCTGGCAGGTAGGCGGCAATTTCCGAATAAGGGATGGGCCAGCCCGGCAGGCCGCCGATGGGTGGCGTGGCGAAATCCGAGGCCGTGAACGGCCGGCAACGGCCGGCCCAATGGTTGGATGTGCCGCCCAGGTAACGCAGGCGGGATACCTGGGCATACAGCTCCAGGCCGGTGGACTTGCAGGCATACAGGTCTTGCGACAGCGACGAGTATTCACGCCCGCCACCTTCGGCAAGCAGCACCCGCCAGCCGGCGGCCGCCAGGCGCAGGCCCAGGGTGATGCCCGCCGGGCCGGCGCCGATGATGCAAACGTCATAGGCGTCGCGCAGCGTCTTCTGCGACTGGAAATCGTTGATCATGCTTGCTCGTTCCGGAAGTAACGGGACGGCAGCACCCAGCCATTGATCAGCACGTACCCGTGGCTGTCGACCCGCTCACCCGCACCGGCCGCTGTAGTACCGAACAGCGTGCCCCCGACACCCAGCAAGACACAACTCTGGATAAAGCGCCTGCGCCCCGGCTGCGCAGCACAAAAAGTCAACTTCCCCATGGTCCAGTAGCCTGTGCCTGTTCAAGTCTAACCCCGGCAAGCCGCATCACAGCCAGTTGCAAAAGGCTGTCAGCAGCGCCCCGCAAAGCGCCCCGACCAGCAGCATCGGCAGCACCATCAGTTCACGTTTGAGGCTGAAGATATCCAGCTTGCAATTTACATACACGATCAGCACCAGCGTCGGCAGCGTGTGCAACGCCACGCCCCAGATCGCCCAGTCCACACCGCCAAGCGCCAGCAACAACGGCAACAACCCCCACAGCGAGACCAGGCGGATGATGTTGTCGATGGCCTGGTACTTGGTCAGGCCCAGGGCAATCCACACCTGGTGTGCCAAGGTATAGCGCAAGGTGAGGAACGACAGCGAAAGAATCGCCAGCATCGGCCCGGCTTCACGGTAGCGGTCGTCGTACAGCCAGCCGATCAGCAGCGGGCTGGCGGTGAGGAACCCACCACAGATGAACAGCACCAGCAGGTCGACCAGCAGGCGGAAGCGGTGGTACAGGGCCTTCAGGCGTTCCTTGTCATCGGCCCTGGCCGCTTCGCTGAAGGCCGGCAGCGCCACCGCCCCGAAAACCTTCATCAGCGCGGTCTGCACCGCACCCAGGATCAGCACGGCAATCGAATAAACGCCCAGTTGCGCTGTCGTCATGCTGGCACCGAACCAGATACGGTCACCGTACATGGCCAGCACGCCGACCATCGACGACAACAGGATCCAGCGGCCAAACACGATCAGTTCGTTCAGCGCACTGCGCTCCCAGTGCAAGCGGTTGTGCGGCCCCTCGAGGGCGGTGTGGCCAAGCAGGGTCCAGGCCAGGGCCGACACCAGGCCGGCGATGACCAGCGCCCAGACCGAGCGGGTCAGGTAGCCCAGCACCAGCATCACCACCAGGCCCACCACCTGCGAGGCGAGGTCGACCAGCACCACGCGCTTCTGTTGGAAAGTTCGTACCGCCACATCTATCTTGGTGGACTGGAACCCCCAGATCACCGCCGACAGCCCGGTGGCCGCCAGTACCCAGGGCAACACGGGTTCGGCATAGGTTGTGTCAGCCGGCCACACGTCAGCCAGCTGGGCAAACCAGGCGGCGACGGCCAGCAGCAAGGTGAGGATGAACAGCACGAAGCCACGGATGATCTGTACTGTCCATGCGGTATCGAGAAAATCCGGGTCGTCGCCGCGCGGGCTCTGGACGATGTTCTGCCGCAGGCCGACATCGGACAACAGATGCAGCAGTACCGAAACGGTGTTGGCAATCACCATCACCCCGAACATCTCTGGCACCAGCAAGCGGGCCATGAGCAGGTTGCCGCCGAGGCGCATCAGCTGTGACGCCACCTGCGAGACCAGGTTCCACGACCCGGCCCTGAGGGCCCGCTGGCGCAGGCTCGCGGTGGCTGACACATCAATCGACGGCATGACTTCGATCTCTGACTGACTAAAAAGTCACTATAGTTTCAATTAGCCACGATGCTAGCCGTTGCCCACCGAGGGAAAGGTGCACATAGCCGATGCCTGAACATTTTCGCGCTTTGATCGTCATCCTGTTCCTGGCTAGCGTGGTCTTCCTGCTGGCCCGGCGGCCTGCTACCGACCTGATCCCGCCGGGCGACTTCAAGCGCAGGCGCAACCTTTGGTTCCTGCTGACCGTGCTGGCCTTCGTCTCGCACAGTTTCTGGCTGTACCTGGGCGCGGGCGCGGTGATCCTGTACCTCGCCGGGCGCCGCGAGCACAACCCCATGGCGCTGTTCTACATGCTGCTGTTCCTGATCCCGCCGGCTTCGCTGCAGGTGCCGGGGCTTGGCCTGGTCAACTACCTGGTCGACCTCAACCATATCCGCTTGCTGACTGTGTGCGTGCTGTTGCCGGCTGCCCTGGCCCTGCGCCGGCAAGCTGACACGCTGCGCTTCGGCCGCACCTGGCCCGACCGGCTGCTGGCGGCCGGGCTGCTGCTGATAAGCGCGCTGTACCTGCGTGAAACCACCCTGACCGACACCCTGCGCCAGACGCTGTACCTGTTCATCGACGTGCTCCTGCCGTATTACGTGGCCAGCCGCGGCCTGCGTCAGATCAGCGACTTCAAAGACACCCTGCTGGCCTTCGTGCTCGCGTCGTTCCTGCTGGCCCTGATCGGCGTGGCCGAGTACGTGCGCCATTGGCTGCTGTACAGCGCCCTGATCGATGCCATGGGCGTGCCGTGGAGCATGTCCGGCTACCTGAGCAGGGGCGGTTCGTTGCGCGCCAGCGTCACCACCGGCCAGGCCATCGTCCTGGGTTACGTGATGAGCGTGGCCATCGGCCTGTTCCTGTTCCTTCAGGGTTGCCTGCGCCGCCCCTGGCAGCGGCTGATGGGCGCCCTGCTGCTGGCCGCCGGGCTGTTCGCGCCGCTGTCGCGCGGCCCGTGGATCGGCGCCATGGTGATCGTGGTGGTGTTCATCGCCTTGGGCAGAGGTGCGCTCAGGCGCCTGGTGCTGCTGGCTGCGGCCGGCATGCTGGCCCTGCCCCTGCTGACTGCCGTGCCGGGTGGCGACAAGGTACTGGACCTGTTGCCGTTCATTGGCACTGTGGACAAGGAGAACATCACCTACCGCGAGCGGTTGATGGACAACTCCTGGATCGTCATCCAGCGCAACCCGCTGTTCGGCTCGTTCGATTTCCGCAACACCCCGGAAATGCAATCGATGATCCAGGGCGAAGGCATCATCGACATCGTCAACACCTACATCAACCTGGCGCTGCGCGTCGGCCTGGTCGGGCTCGGCCTGTTCGTGGCGTTCTTCGCTGCCGTGCTGCACGGTATCCGCAAGGCCATGCGCAGTTTCCCGGACAAGGACGACGAGCGCCGCCAGCTTGGCCGGGCATTGCTGGCGACGCTGGTCGGCATCCTGGTGATCATTTTCACCGTCAGCAGCATCACCTTCATCCCGGTGGTGTACTGGACCATCGCCGGGCTGGGCGTGGCCTATGTCCAGATGGTGCGCCGGCTTGACCACGGCCAGGTCACCGCGCTGGCCGACGCGGATCTTCAAACCGGGTAATGCCTATGAACCTGCCCCACCTGCACCGTACAGTCGTTCTAACCCTGCGGGCCTCGGCCATGGCTGGCCTGGCCTTGCTGCCATGGGCGGGCTGGGCATCGGAATGGCAAGCCAGTGTCGATGAACAGAATGGCCTGCCCACGGTCACCCAAGGCGGTGGGCCGGTGATGAAAGCCAGGTTCGACTTCTGGGCGGCCAACTGGAGCTGGACCAGCTTCGATACCACGGTCAAGGTCAACGGCCCCTACCACTACACGCTACAGGGTCAGAACAAGGCGCTGGATTTCGACCTGACAGCGGATATCCGCAAGCAGCAGGCGCAGACCCTGAGCTGGGTCTTCGACCTTGACGCCCACAGCCGCCAGGCCGGGGTGATGGGCGGTGGCCTGGTGTTCCAGTTCGACCCGGCGCACATTGCCGGGGACATGGGCGCCCCGCAGCTGCTGCCCGGCAACCGCGGCTGGTCATGGGGCAAGCCAGACCAGGGCCGACGCATCGAGATGCGCTTCGATCCGCCGCTGGCCAAGTTGTATTTCGAACGCGGCAACCCGTCCGAGGTGCGTGCGTTCCTCTACAGCGACCCGATCAATCCCGGCCGGCAGCAGATCAAGGCGGTGCTGAACGTTACCGGCGACATCGACCTGGGGCCAACCCCCAGCGAGCGCTTCGGCCTGGCCGACCCGGCCAGCTGGCCCGATGACCAACTGGACTGGCGCACCTCGCCTGTAGACCTGTCATTTCTCAATGCAGCGGAAAAGCCCGCTGGCAAGCGCGGCTTCGTCAAGGCTGTCGGCGAGCAACTGATGTTCGCCGACAACACCCCGGCGCGCTTCTGGGGCACCAACCTGTCCGCCTACGCATTGTTCAAGAGCCCGGACGAAGAAATCCGCGTACAGGCCAGGCGCCTGTCGGCCCTGGGCTTCAACCTGGTGCGCCTGCACCACCACGACTCGCCGTGGGTCAGCCCGAACGTGTTCGGCGATGGCACCCTGGTGCGCGATACCCGCCAACTCGATGCCGAGTCGCTGCGCAAGCTCGATGTGTGGATCAAGGCGCTCAAGGACGAAGGTATCTATGTCTGGCTGGACATGCATGTACAGCGGGCGCTTACCGCCAATGACAACATTGACGACTTCGCCGAGATTGCCAAAGGCCAGGACCATGTCGACCTGAAGGGTTACGCCTATGTCAACCGCAGCATCCAGCAGGCCATGCAGCGCTTTGCCGAACAGTACCTGAGCCACGTCAACCCGTACACCGGGCTGGCCTACAAGGACGACCCGGCCATTGCCGCGGTGCTGATCACCAACGAGAACGACCTCACCCAGCATTACGGCAACGCCTTGCTGCCGGACAAGGACGTACCCCGCCACAGCGCACGCTACATGGATGCGGCCAAGGCGTTCGCCCGCCAGCATGACCTGCCGGGCGACCGGGCCTGGCGTGCCTGGGAGCACGGCCCGTCGAAACTGTTTCTCAATGACCTGGAGCAGCGTTTCGATGCCGAGATGATTGCGCACCTGCGCAACCTCGGCGTGAAGGTGCCGATCGCCACCACCAGCACCTGGGGCGGCAATGGCCTCAGTGCGCTGCCGGCACTGAGCGCAGGCGATGTGATCGATGCCCACAGCTACGGCGCCAATGGCCAGCTGGAAAAGAACCCGTTGAGCAGCGACGGCATGATCGACTGGCTGGCCGCCGCCCAGGTGGTCGGCAAGCCGATGACCGTCAGCGAGTGGAACGCCGAACCCTTCCCGCTGCCCGACCGCCATTCACTGCCGCTGTACGTGGCTGCTACCGGCAGCCACCAGGGCTGGGACGCCATGCTGCAGTATGCCTACAGCCAGCAAGCCTTCAATCCCGGCTGGCGCACGGCGGATAACTGGCATGCCTACAACGACCCGGCCATGCTCGCCACCCTGCCTGCCGCCGCCCTGCTCTATCGCCGCGCAGACGTGCGCCAAGCCACTACCCGCTACGTATTCGCGCCGACGCCCGGCATGCTGTACAACCAGGAGATCACCCCGCGCAACTCGCCACTGCTGCGCACGGCCATGGAAAAGGGCCAACTGCAGATCGCCCTGCCGCAGACGCCGGAACTGCCCTGGCTGCAACCTGCGGCCATTCCGGCCGATGCACAGGTGCTGCAGGACCCGGGTCAAGCCCTGCTGGCGGCCGACGCCAGCGAAGCGGTCAGCGACACCGGTGAGCTCAAACGCAACTGGCAACAAGGCATCTACACCATCGACAGCGCGCTGACGCAAGCCGCCACCGGCTGGCTGGGGGGCCGCTCGATCAGCCTTGGCGCCATCCAGGTGCAGGCACAGACAGCCTATGCCAGCGTCGTGGTGCAAAGCCTGGATGGCCAGCCCCTGGGCCAGTCGCGCGAATTGCTGGTGTCGCTGGGCACCCGTGCCGTGCCCAAGGCCGATGCCAATACACCGTTCAACGTCGAGCCGCTTGCCGGCAGCCTGACCATCAAGGCGCCTGCTGGCCTGAAGCTGTTCGCCCGCGAGGCACCGGGCCAGCTGAAACCTCTGCCAGTGGCCTACCAGGATGGGCATTACCGCATCACGTTCGACGGCCAGTACATGTCCAATTGGCTGTTCTTGAAATAGGGCATATGGCCATCTACCCTCAAGCAGACCTGTAGCTGAAGCGCCCGCCCGGTCTCGACCAGGGATGATTCACTGCGGCTGTACAACAGCAGAGTCCAGGAGGCATGGATGAAGTTTCTGGTTGTCGGTGGCGCAGGCTACATCGGCTCGCACATGGTCAAGCACCTGCTTGGCACTGGCCATGAGGTGGTGGTCGCTGACCTGGTCTCGCCCGGCCCCGGCGTGCAGTGGGCCAGGCTGGACATCGCCGACGAGCCCGCGCTGGACGTGCTGTTCGCCGTTTGCCGGTTCGATGCGGTGTTCCACTTTGCCTCGTTCATCCAGGTGGGCGAATCTGTCAGCGCGCCCGGCAAATACTACCAGAACAACGTCGCGGCAACCCTTGCGCTGCTGCAGGCCATGGTCAATGCCGGGATCCGCTACCTGGTGTTTTCTTCCAGCGCAGCCGTTTATGGCAACCCGCAATATGTACCGATCGACGAAGCGCACGCCAAGGGGCCGATCAACCCGTATGGGCTGAGCAAATGGATGGTCGAGCAGATTCTCGAAGACTTCGACCGCGCCTATGGCCTGAAGTCGGTGTGCCTGCGCTATTTCAATGCGGCGGGGGCCGACCCGCAAGGTGAACTGGGCGAGCGGCATGACCCGGAAACCCACCTGATCCCGCTGATCCTGCAGGCCGCTTCGGGCCGGCGTGACGCAATCACCGTGTTTGGCCGCGACTACGATACCGCAGATGGCACCTGCATACGCGACTACGTGCATGTCAGCGACCTGGCAGCGGCCCATGCGCTGGCGGTGGACTACCTGCTGGCAGGCGGCGAGCGCACCGCGTTCAACCTGGGCAACGGCCTGGGTTTTTCTGTGCAGCAGGTAATCGATACGGCCCACGCAGTCACCGGCCGGCCGATACGCTGCCTCGATGCCCCGCGCCGTGCGGGCGACCCGCCGCGGCTGGTGGCGGATGCCGGCAAGGCCATGCGTGTGCTGGGCTGGCGCCCGGAATTTGCCGAACTGGAACAGATCGTGCGGCATGCGTGGCAGTGGGAACTGCAGTATCCGTGGCCGGTGCGCCAGCGCTAGGGCATGCGCCATGCCTGCTTGCAGGCAAAAGGCTCAATAGTAGGTTCGCGGTTGCTCGTCGGCCTTGTTCAGCACCGTGCCGACCAGGTTCACCCTGGCCAGGTGGTGCAGGCAATCCTCGATCTCCTTCTTGTTGTTCATGCCGTTGGCCACCACCAGCAACACACAGTCGAACTTGGGTATCACGGTGATTGCATCGTCGGAGCTGAGCAACGGTGGCAAGTCGAAAATGCAGATGCGCGACTCATAGCGGTTGCGCAGGTCGCTGATCAGGTTGCCCACCTTGGGCGAGGACAGCATTTCGGTGGACATTGGCACCGGCACCCGGGTTGGCAGTACCACGAACCGGGGCAAAGTCGGGTTGACCAGGCAGTCCTGCAACTCGGCCTGGTCGCTGAGAAACTCGTTCAATGCCTGCTCCATGGGCAAACCCAAGGTACTGCCGACCTTGGGCCGACGCAGGTCGAAATCCACCAGCAACGCGGTCCTGGTGGTGTGGTGGGCAATGCTCATGGCCAGGTTGATGGCCAGCACGGTCTTGCCCGCTTCAGGCGTTGGCGAGGTGATGGCCAGGGTCCGCCAGCCGTTTTCTTCCATGGTCCTGAGCACTTGGGTGCGCAGCAGGTCGATCGGCCCATTCATGTTGGAGTTCTTGTTGTACGCCACGATGCGGTGACGTTCCAGATGCTCCGCGCGCAGCGGCACCACCTTGGTGTTCACGTAATCGAACTGGCCCGGCACTTCCGCCAGTGCCGTACCGGGGGCGGGTGACAAGGCCTGGGGGGTACCCGGGGTTACCGGGTGAAGATTGTTGCCCACAGCCGGCTTGGTCCTGTCCATCACTGCTTCCTTATGCAAACCGAGACATGACTTTCAACAGCAGCACATCCAGTGGCATGTAGAACACGTGCACCAGCACTATCAGGATAGCTACCAGCAGCAACGCCGCCAGCAACAGCCAGTTGCGCCAACGCCTGCGCCGGGCCAGGTCGGCCTTGGTGTCGATATACGGCAACGCCACCAGCACCCGTCGGCCCAGCAAGTTCTCCAGGGCACCGACGCCGCGAATACGCTGGTTGAACATTTCCAGCAACATCACCAGCGCGCCAGCGCCTGCCGGCGCCAGCACCAGGCCCAGCGCGGCGATCTTCTTGCGGTTGGGCTTGACCGGCTTCTCTGGCATCAATGGTGGCTCCAGCAGGACAAAGCGCTCGGCCTTGTTCTCTTGCTCGAGGCTTTCGGTAATCTTCGCGCCCATTTCCTTGGCACGGATTTCTTCATACTTCTTGCGCGCGTTGTCATGGTCACGCATCAGCGTCACCAGGCCACGCTCGACCTGCGGCGCCTCGAGAATCTCGGCCTCGTAGCCTTCCATCTTCCTGGTCAGTTCGCGTTTCTGCTCGGCCAGTGAAGCGATGCGCACCTGTGCCGCGCTGATCTTGGCCCGCACCCGGGCAGCGTCGAGGCTGCTGGTGGAAACCGCCGCCGTGGCATTGCCGCTGGCTTCGAGCGCCTGGATCTTGCGCTTGACCGCCACCACATCGGGGTGGGCTTCCTTGTAGCGGCTCAGCAGCCGGGCATACTCGGCCTTCAGGCTTGGCAGGTCCTGAGCTTCATCGGCAGCCGCCACCCGCGGGCCATCGACCGCCTTGGTGGCCAGCCCGGCATTGGCCGCAGACAGTTCCAGTTCCAGGTAACGCAGTTCTTCCTGGGCGGCCTTGTAATCACGGTCGACCTCGCGGAATTCCAGTTCCGAGCGCGACAGCATGTTCATGCGCAGGGTCTGGTGCTCGGGCAAGGCATTGGCATGGGCCTGCTTGAAGTCCGCCAGCTGGTTCTCAAGGCTGGCCAGCTCGGCCCCCAGCTTGTTCGCTTCCTGGGTCAGGAACTCGGTGGTTTCGTTGGCGCGCTCGGTGCGCTGCTTGAGGTTCTCGTTGAGGAACAGCGTGACCAGTTCGTCGGCGACTTCCTTGGCCACTTCCGGCTGACGGTGCTCGAACGACACATTGAACGCCACGGTCGCTTCACCGCGCCCGCGCACATAGGTAGTGAGGCTCTGGACCACGATGGCACTGCGCATCTGCTCGATCCGGTCGCTTTCGCTGAAGCGCGTGTCGGCAAACAGGTTGTACTTGGCGATGATGCGCAACAGGTTCTCGCGGGTCATCACCCGCTGGCGAATCACCTCGATGCGTTCATCGGCAAAACTGGCGTTGTTGGTCGAGACCAGTTCGGGTGAAATCTGCTGCGACTCCACCAGGATGGTACCGGTCGCCTGGTAGATGGGTGGCACCATCACGGCAACCGCGACGGTCGCCGCCAGGATGACTACGATGCTGACCCCCAACAACAGGGCCCGGTCCTTGATTATGGCGATGTAATCTCTGAGGGACAGCTCGTAATCGGACTTCATGGGGCCACCTGCCTGAAGTTCAGATGTCGGGGTACCTGTACGTCAATGTCAAACCCACGATCGTAGCGCTCGCATCGGCTTCGTGATCCTGCTGCCGTTCCTTGTACATCAGCGACAGGCGCAGGTCCCAGTACGGTGAAAACTCGCGGCTGGCCCACACGCTGTAGGTCTGCAGGGTGTTGGGCGTCTGCCCTTTGCTGTCCTGCCAGGCGGCATCGGCACCCACCCGGGTCAGCTCACCGAGCGCGTAGCTCCATACAGCGCGCACCTGGTCCAGTTCCGCGAAACCGCCTTCGGCGCTGGCTACCGTGCTGCGCTCGGCGGTGAAGCTGGCAAGCGCGCGCGCACCGGTGTACAGCAGCGCAACACCACCCTCCCCGCGCCCGCCACCTTCGCTACCGGAGACCTGAGTGGCGCCCACGTGCGCATCGGCGCTGAGGCTTTCGGACAACTGATACTTCACCCCGACCGCCGGGCTGTAACTGTTCGAGGCCGTCGCCGTCTGGTCCTGCTCGGGCTCGTAACGGCGAACACCGAAGCGGCTGTACACATCAGCCCGCTCGCTCCAGGCGTAGGTCCAGGTGAACACGTTGCCCAGTTCCTCGTAACCCGTCAGCGTACTGATGTCATAACGGGCTCGGTTGTAGGTAGTCTCATTGCTCAACGTGCTGCGCTCGGTAACGGCCTGGCTCCAGTTGCCGGTCAAGGTATAGAGCTTCTGCGTGCCGTCGGTGGTGACCACGCCGGTATCCAGCACCGTTCCCGATAACGTCGAGCTTTCGTTGTAACGTGCCAGCAGGCCAAAACGCCCGCGTTCGGTCTGGCGTTGCCAGCCCAGGCTCACATCAGGGTCCTCACGGTTGTCCACCACGGCCGTGTCGGACGAGCGCATCACATGCATGCCCAGCCCCAACCGCAGTTCGTCACGATCGAAGGTGCCGATCAGGGTGTAATCGGGCGCGATGATCGTGCGCGTTATGCCCTTTTCTCCCGACGACAGCAGCAACGGGTTGCTGTCATGTTCGACGGAGGTCGGTACGACTACCGTCGATTGCCAATTTGCCGCCAGAACCGCGTCCGTAAATGGCAAGACCAAGATTGCCGTTGCAATGCGAGTTGTTCTAAAAAGAGGCATCAAATGTTCTTATTAAAGGCAAGATCAAGGAACGACCAGCGTATCGCCAGCCTGAAGTTGGATGTTGGTGGACATATCCCTGCCAGACACCAGGTCTTTATATCGCACAGGCAGGATTTTTTGTGAAGTGCCGGTACCGCGCACCACCTTGATTTCGCTTTCATCGGCAAACTTGTCGAGGCCACCCGACATGCTCAGGGCCTGCAGCACTGCGGTAGGGCCGGCCATTTGTACCGGCCCGGGCTTGATGACTTTGCCTTGTACATAGACCAGGTTGCCGGCGATGCTCTTGACGACAACGCTGACATTCGGGTCGGGGAGGAATTTTTCGAGTTTGGCGGCCACTTGTTTTTCAACCGCCGTTACATCCAGCCCGGCAACTTCGATGCGCCCGGCCAGCGGGAAAGTAATACTGCCATCGGGCAATACGGTGGCTTCCTGACGCAGGCTGTCTTCCTGCCACACCGAAACCATCACCACATCGCCGGGGCTGAGCAGGTAGGTACCGTTCGGCTCGGCATTGCCGGCACCAGACCACACCATCAACAGGCACAGCACGGCAAACATTGAACGCACCATGAGGGTCCCTCCGGCCAAAAGGCCCGACGAAGAGCACTGAATGAGAACAGCCCGCCAACTCTCGCTCCGCTTTGCGGCCTACCCTGCCGCGACGGCCTCACCTTCCTGGACGCCCTTGCCTTGACGCTGTGCAGCCTGAGTTGCATGGCCTGCAACCGTGGACCTTCAGGGGCTACTGGCAATATAGCAATGGTTGGCAAATTGACAAGCCAGCCCGCAACAGGCTCAGATTTTCCTTCTGTTGGCAACCGCCACAAAACCCACGACAGCAAAGGCAAACAACCAACCTGCGGTTGAAACAGGCATGATACTGTTCTGGTTGATATACAAATCCGCAGCGCGTGCCGCGCCACTTAACAACGCCAGCAAAAACATCGCCTTTATTATCAGAGCCGTGCGCATACGCCCCTCCTTTAAAAAGGAAAATCAATAAGTTATTGGCGTGGTGTTGCGGGAGTTGTTTCGCTGTTGAATTGAGCTTATGAGCACAAACCCACTGCGTCAATGATCCGACACAATAATAAAATTCAATGAGCGGCTGGCCGACTCGTCAAAATACCGACAGGCAAACTGTGCATGAGCGCATTCGCCGGCTGGCGCCAACGTTTCATCGCTGAGAAAAGCCGAAGACGGGACGCAAGGCCCCGTCGTTTCACTCGTCCGCGTGGTGTACAACCACCAGCAATTGCGCCGGCAGCGGCCCCACCGAGCGTAACCGGTGCGGAGTCTGGGCGTTGAAATGCAGGGCATCGCCTTGCTCCAGCAGGACCCGCTCGTTCATGAAATCCACTTCTACCTGGCCGCTGTGGACAAACAGGAACTCCTCGCCCAGGTGTTCCTTGAATGTGGGGTCGCTGAACTCGAGCGGAGGCTGGATTAGGAACGGTAACAGGCTGCGTTGCCCCACCTGGCTGGTCAGAGCCGCGTACCCCGGCCCGGCCCCGTCGCCCACCAGGGCCTGACGCTCGGCATGGCGCACCAGGCTGTAGCGGCCCGGGCCGGCCTGTTCTTCGGCGAACAGCTCTTCGACATTGACGTTCAGCGCCCGCGCCAGTTTCAGCGCGGCGGCGATGGACGGCGTGTTCAGGCCGCGCTCGACCTTGGACAGGTAGCTCTTGGTCATGGCGGTCTTTTCGGCCAGCATTTCCAGGGTCATCCCCAGTTTCTTGCGCAGCAGTTTCAATCGGATAGACATGTGACGCGGGTTTCCCAGGCGAAGGCGGCCTGGCAATGATACGTGGACTGCCAGGGAAATGCTGGGGCTGCTACGCAGCCCCCCATTTCGTGGCGAACGTCATGGCATGACCGGCGGCACATATTGCAGTGTGGTACCCAGCGCCCACAGCAGCACCAGCACCAGCGGCACATGCACCAGCAACTGCACGAACGAGAAGCCGATCAGGTCACGTGCCTTGAGCCCCAGCACGCCCAGCAGGGGCAGCATGTAGAACGGGTTGATCAGGTTTGGCAGGGCCTCGGCGGCGTTGTAGATCTGTACCGCCCAGCCGAGGTGGTACTGCAGGTCGTTGGCCACCAACATCACGTAAGGTGCCTCGATGATCCACTTGCCACCCCCCGAGGGGATGAAGAAGCCCAGCACTGCCGAATACACCCCCATCAGCACGGCGTAGGTGTCGTGCGTGGCGACCTGGGTGAAGAACACGGAAATGTGGTGGGCCAGGGTCTGTTCATCGACACCCTTCACCTGGGTGAGGATGGCCGCAATCGAGCCATACAGCGGGAACTGGATCAACACCCCGGTGGTGGTCGGGACCGCACGCGCCACCGCATCGAGGAAGCTGCGCGGGCGCCAGTGCAGCAAGGCACCAAGCATGATGAACAGCAGGTTGTAGGTGTTCAGCCCGGAAATGGCGGTAATCGCCGGTTTGCTGGCGAACTCCTGGTACAGCCAGCCAGCAGCCAATGCCACCAGCAGCAGGATCAGGATCGGGCTGTGCTCCAGCCACTCGCCCGGACGGGTACGCTGGGGTGCCGGTGGTGCGCTGAAGCTGGGGTCGACGCCGCAGTCCTGGGCGCTGCGCGCGCTGCTCGGCCCTGGCGCGGTGGCGTAGGCAATGACCAGCGAGACCACCACCAGCGCGGCCAGCATCACCCCGGACTGCCAGAGAAAGATGGTTTCGGTGAACGGGATCACCCCGGTAATCGACAGGATCGAGGGTGGCAGGCTGGCCGGGTTGGCCTGCAGTTGCGCCGCCGAAGACGACAGGCCCAGTGCCCAGACGGCGCCCAGGCCCAGGTAGGCAGCTGCACCGGCGGCGCGGTAGTCCATCTGCAGTTCGCTACGCCGCGCCAGGGCGCGCACCAGCAGGCCACCGAACACCAGCGACAGCCCCCAGTTGAGCAGCGAGGCCAGCATCGAGATCAGCGCTACCCAGCACACCGCCGAGCGGCCATTGCCGGGAATGCGTGCCAGGCGGTCGATCAGCCGTGCGGCGGGCGGCGAGCTGGCCACCACGTAGCCGCCGATGACCACGAAGGCCATTTGCATGGTGAACGGGATCAGGCTCCAGAAGCCATCGCCGAAGGCCTTGGCGGTATCGGTCGGTCTGGCGCCCATGGCCAGCGCGCCGATGCACACCAGCAGCACTGCCAGGGCAGCAAACACCCAGGAGTCAGGGAACCAGCGTTCGGCCCAGTTGGAGCAGCGCAAGGCAAAGCGGGCGGAGCGGCTGTCTTGAATTTCAGCGGCCACGGTTGAATTCCTTTTATTGGTTTTATGGGGTGCAACGGCAAAAGCCCTGTGGGAGCGGGTTGACCCGCGAATGCTGCGGTGAATGTACCGACGCATTCGCGGGTGAACCCGCTCCCACAGGGGTTGCGGTAGTGTCTTAGAAGGTCATTTCCTTCACGTCATCCGGCACGATCAGCTTGCCGGCGGTCTTCTCGATGATTTCTTCAACACTTACCCCCGGCGCGGTTTCGCGCAGGATGAAGGCGCCGTCTTCGATTTCCAGGTAGGCCAGGTCGGTCAGCACCTTGCGGATGCAGCCGGCACCGGTCAGCGGCAAGCTGCACTGCGGCAGCAGCTTGGACTCGCCATCCTTGGAGGCGTGGGTCATGGTGACGATGATGTTCTCGGCACCGGCTACCAAGTCCATGGCGCCGCCCATGCCCTTCACCAACTTGCCCGGAATCATCCACGAGGCGATGTTGCCGTGCACGTCCACCTCGAAGGCACCGAGCACGGTCAGGTCGACGTGGCCGCCACGGATCATGGCGAAGGATTGCGCCGAGTCGAAGATCGAGGCGCCACGACGGGCGGTAACGGTCTGCTTGCCGGCGTTGATCATGTCGGCATCCAGCGTGCTTTCAGTAGGAAACTCGCCCATGCCGAGCAGGCCGTTTTCCGATTGCAGCATTACATCCATGTCGGCGGGCACATAGTTGGCCACCAAGGTCGGAATGCCGATACCGAGGTTGACGTAGTAGCCGTCTTTCAATTCACGGGCGACGCGTTGCGCCATCTGTTCGCGGGTCAGTGCCATGGTCAGGGTCTCTTTGTTGTTCTGCTGGATGGCGCTCAGGCCTTGACGGTGCGCTTTTCGATACGCTTTTCGAAGGTGCCGACGATGACGCGGTCGACATAGATGCCCGGGGTATGGATTTCGCTGGGCAGCAGCACGCCGGGTTCGACGATCTCTTCCACTTCGACCACGGTGATCTTGCCGGCGGTGGCTGCCAGCGGGTTGAAGTTCTGCGCGGTGTTGCGGTACACCACGTTGCCGTAGTGGTCGGCCTTCCAGCCCTTGACGATGGCGAAATCACCGGTAATGGATTGTTCAAGGATGTACTTGCGGCCGTTGAACTCGCGCACTTCCTTGCCTTCGGCTACCGGGGTGCCGTAGCCGGTGGCAGTGTAGAAGGCCGGGATACCGGCGCCGCCAGCACGCATCTTCTCGGCGAGGGTGCCTTGCGGGGTCAGTTCCACTTCCAGCTCGCCGCTGAGCAACTGGCGTTCGAATTCGGCGTTCTCGCCCACGTACGAGGCAATCATCTTGCGGATCTGCCGGTCTTCCAGCAGCACGCCAAGGCCGAAACCATCGACGCCGCAGTTGTTGGAAACCACGGTCAGGCCCTTGACGCCACGCCGCTTGATTTCGCTGATGAGGTTTTCCGGGATGCCGCACAGGCCAAAACCGCCTGCCAGTACCGTCATGTTGTCGGTCAGGCCTTCGAGGGCCTGCTCATAGGTTGCAACGCGCTTGTCCAGTCCGGCCATGCTGATCCGCCTTTTGTAGTTGTTGAACCGACGAGGCTGTCGGTGAGCGTGTGGGGACATCTTCACCGCAAGCGACTGATTTGTTAATTTTGTTTTCATCATCGATTGATAATTTTTGCAAAACAACCAGCAGGCCAGTCATGAACGTCAAGCAACTGCGTGCCTTTGTCACCGTGGCCAAGTACCAGAGCTTCGCCCAGGCCGGTGAGCACCTGCATGTCTCACAACCGGCCCTGAGCCTGACCATCAAGGCCCTGGAAGAAAACCTCGGGGGCGCCCTGCTCAGCCGTACCACCCGCAGCGTCAGCCTGACCGCCGAGGGCGAGGTGCTGCTGCCGCTGGCCCGGCGCCTGCTGGCCGACTGGGACGACACCGAAGAGATGCTGCGCCAGCGCTTCACCCTGCAACTGGGCCGGGTGTCGGTGGCGGCCATGCCGGCCTTCGCTGGCAACCTGCTGCCGCATTCGCTCAAGGTGTTTCGCCAGCGCTACCCGAAGGTCAACGTCACCGTGCACGATGTGATCAACGAACAAGTACTGGAACTGGTGCGTCATCGCCGCGTCGAACTGGGCATCGGCTTCGAACCGGACAACATCGATGGCCTGGACTTCCACCCGCTGTACATGGACCGCTTCGTCGCCGTGGTGCCTGCCGACTCGCCCCTGGCGCGATTGCCCCAGGTCAGCTGGGCGCAACTGCTGGCCGAAGACTTCGTGGCCCTGCAGCGCCCCTCGGCGGTGCGCCTGCTGATGGAGCAGAACGTGGCTGCACGGCACGGCAAACTGGCGGTGGCGTTCGAGAGCCACCAGCTTTCGACGATCGGCCGCATGGTTGCCAGTGGCCTGGGGGTGAGTGCCGTGCCGGCGCTGTGCATCAACCAGATGCAGGAGCTTGGCGCCCGCTGCGTGCCCCTGGTCGAGCCGACGGTCGAACGCCGCATTGGCGTGATTGCCCTCAGCGAGCACAGGCTTTCCACGGCGGCGCAGGCGCTGCTCGAGGTGCTGCTTTCCAATACCCGCATTCCGGAGGTGACATGCGTTACGTGACACTGGCAGGTTCGAGCGTTCCGGCCATCGGCCAGGGCACCTGGTACATGGGTGAAGATCCAGGCCGCCGGGCGGCCGAGGTGGCGGCACTGCAACAAGGCATCGAGCTTGGCCTGAGCCTGATCGATACCGCTGAGATGTATGCCGAAGGCGGCGCGGAAACGGTCGTTGGCCAGGCCATTGCCGGGCGCCGTGACCAGGTGTTCCTGGTCAGCAAGGTGTATCCGCACAATGCCAGCCGGCGCGGCATGGCGGCTGCCTGCGAGCGCAGCCTTGCGCGCCTGGGTACCGACTGCATCGATCTGTACCTGCTGCACTGGCGCGGCCAGCACCCACTGGAAGAAACCGTCGAAGCCTTCGAGCGCTTGCGCGAGCAAGGCAAGATCAGGCGCTGGGGCGTGTCCAACTTCGATGTCGACGACCTGCGCGAATTGCACAACCCCGATTGCGCGACCAACCAGGTGTTGTACAACCCGGCCCAGCGCGGCATTGAGTTCGACCTGTTGCCGTGGTGCGAACAGCGCGCCCTGCCGACCATGGCCTACTGCCCGCTGGCCCAGGCCGGGCGCCTGTTGCAGCACCCGGTGCTGGCGCAGGTCGGCGAACGGCACGGCGCCACCGCAGCCCAGGTCAGCCTGGCCTGGGTGACCCGGAATGAGGGGGTGATCGCCATCCCCAAGGCCGTAGCCCCCGAGCATGTGCGGCTGAATGCGGCGGCAGGTTCGCTGACCTTGAGCAGCGAGGACCTGCGCGCGATCGACCGGGCGTTCCCGGCGCCGACGCGCAAGCAGCGGCTGGCGATGGTCTAGGTACCTACACGGGTCGCTCTTTCTGTGGAGCAACTGTGTTGCGCAGGATCCAACGGCTTGCACAGGTACAGTGCTGGTCTGGAAGCATCGCGACCGCTGGAGCGGCTTCAGCAGCGATTACCGGCACAGCCGGTGCCATTCACCGCGTCGCCTGCTTCGCGGATAATCCGCTTGTGAGGGGATTAGAATGCCGGAGGACACCGCGGTGGATGGCACGGGCTTTGCCCGTGTTCGCGGGCAAGCCCGCTCCCACAAAGACCGCGCCAGCTTTTAGAAATTGAACAAGACAGTTGCTCCTGCAAGGTACCCGGATCGCTTTAATGGAAGTCCCGGCTGCGCACATCCAGCCCTTGCAGCAACTGGCTGACATCTTCCAGCCGCCGCGCAATCAAGTGGCGCACCCCGTCGGCCTGCTCCAGCCGCCCGCTGACCTTGAGCAACTGCGACCCCACCAGCGCCCGCCGCTGCCGCTCGGCCAGGTCGCGCCATACCACGACATTGAGCATGCCGTGCTCGTCCTCCAGGGTGACGAAGGTTACGCCGCTGGCCGTCTGTGGCCGCTGGCGGCCCACCACCAGCCCGGCCACGGCAATGTTGTCGCCATGCTCGACACCTTGCAGTTCATGCGAACTGCGGCAGCCCAGCGCCCTCAGACGTGAGCGCAACAAGGCCAACGGATGCGGCCCAAGCGTGGTGCCCAAGGTCTGGTAATCGGCCATCAGGTTCTCTGCCACGCTGGGGACAGGCAGTTCGACGTCGCCTTCCGGCACAGTGTCAACGTCGGCGAACAAGGGCAGCTGCGGCTGCACCGCCGCCACCTGCCAGCGCGCCTGATGGCGATCGCGGGCCAAGGCGCGCAGCGCGCCGGCATCGGCCAGCTGGGCGCGGGCACGCGCGTCGAGACCGGCGCGCAAGCACACGTCCTCGACATCGCGCCATGCCCGCTGCGCCCTCGCCTGCACCAGGCGCTTGGCATCGGCCTCGGCAAAACCACGCACCAGGCGCAACCCCATGCGGATGGCCAGGGCCGCGCCCGCTTCAGGCTCCAGCGTGCAGTCCCAATCACTGTGGCAGACATCCACCGGCCTGACCTCGATGCCCTGGCGCCGGGCCTCTTGCAGCAACTGGTCGGGGCTGTAGAAACCCATGGGCCAGCTGTTGACCAGCGCACAGGTGAAGATCGCCGGTTCATGGCACTTGAGCCAGCTGCTGGCATAACACAGCAAGGCAAAGCTGGCCGCGTGCGACTCTGGGAAGCCATAACTGCCAAAGCCCTTGATCTGCTCGAAGATGCGCTCGGCAAACGCCAGCGCGTAACCATTGCGCAACATGCCCTGTACCAGCCGCTGGCGGTGCGGCTCCAGGCCGCCATGGCGCTTCCACGCAGCCATGCTGCGACGCAACTGGTCGGCCTCGCCGGGGCTGTAGTCGGCGGCGACCATGGCCAGCTCCATCACCTGCTCCTGGAACAACGGCACCCCCAGGGTGCGCTCGAACACGGCCTTGAGCTGCGGCGAGGGGTAGGTCACCGGCTCCTGCTTCAGGCGTCGGCGCAGGTAAGGATGGACCATGTCCCCCTGGATCGGCCCGGGGCGCACAATCGCCACCTCGATGACCAGGTCATAGAAGGTTACCGGGCGCAGCCGAGGCAGCATGGCCATCTGCGCGCGCGACTCGATCTGGAACACGCCCATGGTCTCGGCGCGGCTGATCATCGCGTAGGTGGCCGGGTCTTCGCCGGGAATGGTCGCCAGGGTCAAGTGTCGGCCACGGTGGCGTTGCAACAGGTCGAAGCAACGGCGCAGGGCACTGAGCATGCCCAGTGCCAGCACGTCGACCTTGAGCAGGCCGACCATGTCCAGGTCGTCCTTGTCCCACTGGATCACCGTACGCTCCGGCATTGCGGCATTTTCCACCGGCACCAGTTCGTCCAGGGGTTGCTGCGAAATGACGAAACCGCCCGGGTGCTGCGACAGGTGCCGGGGGAAGCCGATCAGCTCACCGGCCAGCACCAGCACCCGCCGCAGCGAAGGGCTGCCCGCGTCGAAACCGGCCTCGGCCAGGCGCTGGTCATCGGGTATGCGATCACTCCAGCGGCCACAGCACTTGGCCAGGGCATCCACCTGGTCGGCGGGCAACCCCAGCACCCGCGCCACATCCCGCACCGCACCGGCGGCATGGTAGGTGTTGACCACCGCGGTGAGTGCCGCCCGGTGCCGGCCATAGCGGCGGAACACATACTGGATCACTTCTTCGCGGCGGTCATGCTCGAAGTCCACGTCGATATCCGGCGGCTCGTTGCGCTCGCGCGAGAGGAAACGCTCGAACAGCAGGCGGTGTTCCATGGGGTCGAGTTCGGTGATGCCGAGGACGAAACACACCACCGAGTTGGCAGCCGACCCCCGGCCCTGGCAAAGAATCCCCTGCCTGCGGGCGAAGGCGACGATGTCGTGCACGGTCAGGAAATAGCTCTCGTAGCCCAACGCCTCGATCAGCGCCAGCTCCTTGGCCAGCACTTCCCGCACCTTGCCACTCGGCCCCTCCGGCCAGCGCAACGGCAACCCCTGCTCGCACAGTGCCCGCAGCCAGCTTGCCGGGGTATGGCCCTGGGGTACCAGCTCGCGAGGGTACTGGTACTTCAACTCGCTCAGCTCGAAGCGGCAGCGCGCAGCGATGGCCAAGGTCTCGGCCAGCAGGTCGGCGGGATAGAGTTCGCCCAGTTGCGCCTGGCTGCGCAGGTGCCGCTCGCCATTGGCAAACAGAAAGCGCCCGGCCTCGGCCACCTGGCAGTGCTGGCGGATGGCGGTCATGCAATCCTGCAAGGCGCGGCGACCGCGCACGTGCATGTGCACGTCGCCGCAGGCCACGGCACGGATACCGACCCTGGCTGCCAGGCTGCGCATGCGTTCGAGGTGCAGGGCATCGTCACTGCCACGATGCAGGTGCACGGCCAGCCACAGGCGCTCAGCGAACACGCTGTACAGCCACTGCCCCGGAGCGGTATCGGTGCCGTCCTCGGCCACCCACAGGGCCAGCAGGCCCTGGTGGTGGTGCTGCAGATCATCGCGAAACAGCTGGTATTCGCCCTTCTGCGCGCGCCGCCGGGCCCGGGTGATCAGCGCGCAGAGGTTCTGGTAGCCCGCCAGGTCCTGCACCAGCAGCACCAGCCTGGGGCCGTCCTGCAGCTGGACTTCACTGCCCACGATCAACTGCAACTGGTGTTCCTTGGCCGCCTGCCAAGCCCGGACGATGCCGGCCAGGGTGCATTCGTCGGTGATCGCCAGGGCCTGGTAGCCCTGCTCGCGCGCACGGCGGAACAACTCGTCGGCACTCGACGCGCCGCGCTGGAAGCTGAAGTTGGACAGGCAATGCAGCTCGGCATAACCCGGGGCGTTCATGCGAACCAGCCTTGCAGCCACAACGGGCCAGCCTGGCTCAGGTCGCGGTAGGCCCAGCCACGCAGGCCATCGCGGGTTTCGATGCGGTAGTAGTCACGGCGCACGTCGCCGCCATCCCACCAGCCCGACTCGATACGCTCGGCATGGCCCTGCACGTGGTAGCCGTTTTCCTCCAGCCTCATCGGCGCCGCCAGCAACCAGCCCGGGCGGCTGCCGGGGGCCACCGGCAAGCTGCCCGGGCCGCCCTGCTCTACCCGCTGCCAGGCGCATTCGGGGCGGTGGTCGGCGGCTACGCTCAGGCTCTTGACTGCGTCATCGCCGAGGCGCGCGCGCAGCCGTTCACGCAGTTGCTCCCAGGGCTGCGCCTGTTGCGCCCGTGGGTCGAACAACGCCTGGTGCTGCGGCACGAACGGAGGCAGGTCCTCGGCCACCAGCCGCAGGTTGCGCACCGGCGCGGCAATGCGTAGCGGTTCCAGGCGCCCGCGTGCCAGCTCGAACAGCCTCGCGGCATCGCGTTCGGCGGCCAGCAGGCCCACCTTGAGCAAGGTGTCCGGCCCGTCGGCGTGCTCCAGATGCAGGCAGAACCGCTGCACGCCGCAATCACGCCCGGCGAGGAACGCGGCCAGGTCGTTGAGCATGCGCCGCAACGGGAACAGCAGGGCCTGGTGTGATTCGACGTCGAAGTTCAGCTCCAGCCGGGTTTCGAAACGGTCAGGTGGCTGGTAGAAGGCCAGCCCCAGGTGGCGCAGGCCAAGCAACTGGTCAAGGTGCAGCTGCACCTGGGCCGCAAAGCGCCTGGCCAAGGTATCGCGGGGCAAGGCCAGGACCTGGCCCAACTGCCGCAGGCCCATGCGCGCAAAGGCCTCGGCAGCCGGCGCCGGCAGGCCGATGCGCTCGATCGGCATGCCCAGCAGCGCTGCCCGGGTGGCTTCGGCATCGCCAACGGCCAGGCCATCGTGGCCGTTGGCAAGCATGCGCGCCGCCACCGGGTTGCTGGCCAGGACGATGCGTTGGCGCAGCCCCAGCTCCGCCAGTTCCTGACGCAGGCGCGCCTCGAACGCCGGCCAGGGGCCGAACAGTTGCAGGCTGGAACCCACCTCCAGCAACAGCGCGCGTGGGTAGTGCAGGCTGACCTGGGCACTGAAGCGGTAGGCCCAGGCCGCCAGCAACTGCTGCACCTGGTCGATGCGCCTGGGGTCGGCTTCGACACAACTGAAACCCTCGGCCAGGGCGCGTGCGGCGGTCAGGGTTTGCCCGGCACGCAAGCCGAGTGCGGCCGCAGCCGGGTTGACCGCCTGCAGCACCCGCCGTTGGGCCGGCCCGCCAAGCAGCACCAGGGGGGTGTCGGGGTCGTCACGCTCACGCAGGACCGTGTCCAGCGCCAGCTGTGGAAACAGGATGCAGGCCCAGAGCATGGTGCATCAGCCCCGCCCCGGGCAGGCGATGGGTAGCGCCGGTGGCATGCCGCCCCGGCTTTTCAGCACACGCCATTGCGTCGGGCGGGTGTCGACGGCAATACGCAGCGCAGCGGGTGAAGGGTTGTGCGCTGCCTGTTGCGGCCGGCAGGCAAAGGCCAATGCCTGGCCGGTTTCAGCGGCCACCTGCAAACGCCGCAGGGCGCGGTCATCGGCACGTTCCGGCCAGCACAGCACCGCTGCACAACTGCCGGAGCGCAGGCACTGTTCGGCCGCCCACAAGGCATCGGCAGGTTCGGCGTCCACCTGTACCAGCCAGCGCAGGTCCACCCCGGCAGCCTGCCAGGCCGGGGCGTAAGGAATGAAGGGCGGTGCCACCAGCACCACCCGGCCAGCATCAGCACTCAGGCGCGCCAGCGTTGGCCACAGCAATTGCAATTCGCCACAGCCGGGGCTGGCCAGCAACAGTTCGCTGAGGGCCGCTGCCGGCCAACCACCTTCCGGCAGGCGTTCGTCGAGGGCGGCATGGCCGGTGGGCTGCAGCCCCTGCGGCCGCGCCTGGGCCTGCCGGCCGCGCCATACCCGGCGCTGGTCGAGCAGCCGGTCGAGGTCGACCACTGCGCCCATCAGTCACGCCTCAGCAAGCCGCAGAATACGCCTTCGATGAAGAACTCCTGTTCAGGCCGCACATCGATGGGCGCATAAGCCGGGTTGCGCGGCAACAGCCGGTAACCGCGGCCCTGGCGCTGCAGGCGCTTGATGGTCACTTCGCCATCCAGGCGCGCGACCACGATCTGCCCGTCGCGGGCGTCGGACTGCTGCAGGATGCCGACCAGGTCGCCGTCGAAGATGCCGTCGTCGATCATCGAGTCGCCACGCACCTTCAGCAGGTAGTCGGGGGTGCGGCGGAACAGGCTGGGGTCGAGCAGCAGCTGCTCGTGGATGTCGAGGTCCGGGCCGATGGGGGCACCTGCCGCCACCTGGCCCAGGACCGGTACCTCGAGGATTTCCGGCCGACGCAGCGGTTCGGCCAGGCGAATGCCGCGCGCCTGGTTCGGCGTGACATCGATGTAGCCGGCCTGGCACAGGGCGGTGATGTGCTTGCGGGCGACGCTGCGCGAGGCAAAGCCGAAGCGCGCGGCGATATCGGCCAGGCTCGGTGGCTGGCCATGGTCGGCGATGCGCTCGCGGATGAAGTCGAAGATCGCGCGGCGTTTGGGGGTCAGAGTATCCATGGAGCACATTTGTACTCTTTTCGGAGCACGCTGAACAGCCCCCTTCGTCGTCAGCTTTCGCTATCATGCCCAGGCGCGTGGTTTTTTTATCTGGATACCCAATGCTGACTGCCCTGCTGTTCGACCTCGACGGAACCCTCACCGACACCGACACCCTGCACCTGCAGGCGTTTCGCCAGCTGCTGCACGAGCACGACGGCCGCGAACTGAGCCAGGCACAGTTCGCGGCCCAGGTCAGCGGCCGCGCCAATGGCGAGCTGTTCGCCGAGCTGTTTGTCGGCGCCAGTGCCGAGCAATGCCGGGCACTGGCCGAGCGCAAGGAGGCGCTGTTCCGCGACCTGTCGCCCAGCCTGGAGCCGATGCCCGGCCTGCTGCGCTTGCTGGAACATGCCCGCGCGCATGCACTGGGGCTGTGCGTGGTGACCAACGCACCGCGGCTCAATGCCGAACACATGCTGGGCGCCATGGGCCTTGGCCGGCACTTCGAGCACGTGCTGGTGGCCGAGGAACTGGCACGGCCCAAGCCCGACCCGCTGCCCTACCTGACCGGGTTGCAGCGCTTGGGGGCCGAGGCCGGGCAGGCCCTGGCCTTCGAGGACTCGCTGCCAGGGGTGGCGGCGGCGAGTGGCGCAGGGATCTTCACCGTAGGCGTGGCCACGTCCCAGACGCCAGAGCGGTTGCTGGCAGCGGGGGCCGGGTTGGTCATCGACGATTTCAACGACCCGGCGTTGTGGGCGTTGATCAAGGCCAGGCAATGACCTGACGCGATCACTCATGCTCATCGACGAAGAACTGACCCTCAAGAAGCTGGAAACCTTCCTCGCCTTCATGCGCACCGGCAACCTTGGCCGCGCGGCGGCCGAGCTGGCGACCAGCGCCGTCAGCGTGCACCGCGCCATCCATTCGCTGGAAAGCGCGCTGCGCTGCCCGCTGTTCAAGCACGAAGGCCGTCAGCTGATCCCGCTGGAAAGCGCCTATGTCCTGGAAAAGAAAGCCCGCCAGTTGATCCAGGACGCCGAGCAGATGGTGCGCCAGACGCGTGAGGCTGCCGGTTTCTATGCCGAGCGCTTCCGCCTGGGGGCACTCTACTCGCTGACGGTGAAAACCGTGCCCAAGCTGGTCATGGGCCTGAAGCTGCGCCGCAGCGAACTCAATATCGACCTGACCCTGGGCTCCAACGTCGACCTGCTGCAGCGCCTGAAGAACCATGAGCTGGAGGCCATTCTCGTTTCGCTCGACGAAAGCGTCAGCGACCCGGCCTGCGCGCAGTTGCCGCTGTTCTCCGACGACATCTTCCTCGCCGTCCCCACCGACTCGCCTTTCGCCGGGCAGGCCGAGGTGGACCTGGCCGACCTGGCCAACTCCACCTTCATCACCCTGACCCAAGGCTTCGCCACCCACCGCGATGGCGCACGGGTGTTCCAGCAGGCCGGCTTCGAGCCCAAGGTGGCCATGCAGGTGAACGACATCTTCACCCTGCTGAGCATGGTCAGCTCGGGCGTAGGCTTTGCCCTGCTGCCCGGGCGCATTGCGGCGGTGTACGAAAACCGGGTCAGGTTGATCGCCCTGAAGCCGCAATATCGCGTGCAACAGCATATCGGTGTGGTGTTTCTGAAGGCGCGGGAGAGGGAGCCGAACCTGCTGGCACTGTTGGCGGAGTGCCGGATGTACAGCCTGGAGCGTTGAGCGGTTTTAAACCGCCAAGGCCCGCTGCACTTCGCCCACCGTTGTCGCCAGGCTGCTCAGATGCAGGCTCGACACCCGCTCCACCGGCGCCTGGTCCAATGGCCAGTGCAAGGCGATGCTGCCGGCCAGGCGCCCTTCGGCATGCACCGGCAAGGCAATCGCGCGAATCAGGAACGGCAAGCGCACCGGGTATTCCCAGTGCCCTTCGGTTCGTTGGCCAAACCCTTTGTTCGCCTCTTCCTCGATATCACGCAGCAGCGCCTCGTCACCTAGCCGCTCGTGGGCCGCCGCCAGGCGCTGTACTTCAGCCTCCGCCAACTCGCCCAGGCATGCCCGGCCCATCGCCGAGTGAAACAGGCTGGCATGCTGGCCGACGATCTGGCAGGTGTGCGGGTAGCGCTTGCGCAGTACCTGGGGAACAGCGCTCTCCATCACTTCCAGGCGCTCACCGTCGAAGCACGACAGGTCGGCGACCAGCCCGGTGCGCTCGCTCAGCTCCAGCAGCATGGGCGCGGCGCTTTCCACCAGGCGCCGCTTGAAGCGCAACTGGCGGTCGCCGAACAGGCGCCGGGCGCTAAGGCGGTAACGCCGGTCGCTGAGGCCACGGAAGACCCAGCCCTGCTCCTGCAAGGTGGCCAGCATGCGCGATACCGTGGCCTTGGGCAGTGCCGTCAGGTAATGCAGTTCTTCCAGGCCCAGTGCCTGGTGTTCGCCCAGCAGGTCGACGATGGCCAGCGCCCTTTCCACCGAACGCACACCGCCCGTATCTGCCGTGGTTTCCATAGGAATGACCTCCCTGTAGCTGAATGCTCAGGATAGCCAGCAAGATCCGCGCCTGCGCGGCGGTTTCATGGCATTTGCAGGCGCTGGGGTGGACACCGCTCGACCCAGCGGGTGAGCTGTTCGTGGGCGTAGGCCAGCTGCAGCAGCGCATGGTCGGCCTGGGCCGGGCCTATGATCTGCAGGCCCATGGGCAGCCCGGCGGCATTGAAACCGACCGGCACGCTGATGCTCGGCAAACCGGCCAGGGTTGGCCCGATCACCACTTCCATCCAACGGTGATAGGTGTCCATCGCCCGCCCCCCGACCAGCGTCGGCCACGGCTGCCGAGCATCGAAAGGGAACACCTGGGCTGTTGGCAACAGCAGGAAATCGTAACGCTCGAACAGCTTGGCCAGCGCGCGGTACCAGGCGCTGCGGTCCAGCGAAGCCTGGTACAGCGCCGCCGCGCTCAGCTGCAGGCCGCCCTCTACTTCCCACTGGGCCTCGGGCTTGAGCAGGGCGCGCGTGGCCGGGTCGGCATAGGCCGCCGCCAGGTTGCCGTGCACCAGGAAGTGGCGATGGGTCAGCCAGCATTGCCACAATTGCGCCAGGTCGAACGCCGGCTGACAGGCTTCGACCCGGCACCCCAGCTCAGTGAAGTCCGCCAGTGCCGCTTCGCACAGGTTCAGCACCCCGGCGTCCATCGCCAGGTAGCCCTCGTAGTCGCCCAGCCAGCCGAGCCGCACACCCCGGAAATCACGCCGCAAGCCCGCAGCAAAATCATACCGACCCTGGCTCAGCGACAATGGCGCGCGCGGGTCAAAGCCTGCCTGGACCGACAACAGCCGGGCCACATCCACCACGCTACGCCCCATCGGCCCCTCGGTGGCCAGTTGCTGTAGGAACAGTTCCGGCGCCGGCCCATGGGGTACCCGGCCCTGCGACGGGCGCAGGCCATACACGTTGTTGAACGCCGCCGGGTTGCGCAGCGAGCCCATCATGTCACTGCCGTCGGCGACCGGCAGCAGGCGCATGGCCAGCGCCGCTGCCGCCCCGCCGCTGCTGCCACCGGCCACCAGGGCCGGGTGGTAGGCGTTGGTAGTGGTGCCGAACAGGCGGTTGTAGGTCTGCGAGCCAAGGCCGAACTCGGGCACGTTGCTCTTGCCGACAATCAGCGCGCCGCTGGCCCGTACCCGCGCCACGCTGATCGCGTCCTGCCCGGGCACCTGCTCGGCAAACAGCGGCGAGCCCAGCGTGGTGCGCAGCCCCGCGGTGGCGGCCAGGTCCTTGATCGCCTGGGGCATGCCATGCATCCAGCCGCGCGAATGGCCAGCGGCCAGCTCGCGATCGCGCTCGTCGGCCTCGGCCAGCAGCACCTCGGCCGGGCGCAGCGACACCAGCGCATTGACCTGCGGGTTGAAACGTTCGATATGCACCCGGTAGGCCTGCATCACCTCCCGGCACGACACCTGGCGAGCATGGATGGCCTGGGACAGTGCCTCGGCGTCAAGGGCAACGATGGGGTCGATGGCAAGCGACATCACGGTTTCACTCCCAGATTCAAGGCGGCAGGTTTGAGCGTGCGTGGCGCTTCCTTCAGGCAATAGGTGCCCAGCAGCGTCAGCAGGCAGGCAAACAGGACGTAGAATGCCGGCGCCACTGGCGTGCCGAGCGCCTTGCTCAACCAGGTGACGATCAACGGGGCAAAGCCACCAAACACCATCACCGCCACGTTATAGGCCACCGACACACCGGTGGAGCGCACCTCGACCGGGAACTGTTCGGCCAGCGCCGTGGGCGCCGGGCCGAAAAAGCCACCGATGGCGGTGCACAGCAGCAATTGCATCACCAGCAAGCGCTCCAGCGACGGTGCCGCGGCCACCCACACATACAACGGGTAGACCATGACGAAGAATGCCAGGGTAAAGACCATCAGCACCGGCCGCCGCCCCAGCCGGTCCGACAACGCCCCGGACAGCGGAATCACCACGGTCATCAGCCCCACGGCGAGCATCTGCACCAGCAGCACCTGGTCCAGCGGCAGCCCGAGGTTCTTGTGGGCGAAGGTCGGCATGTTCACCAGCACCACGTAGAACGACACCGTCGCGCCACAGGCCAGGCCCATCGACACCAGCAAGCTGCGCCGGTGGTCGCGCAGCACCTGCCACAGGCTGGGCGACTGGCCCTTGGCCTGGCGGCGCGCCACGACGAACTCCTCGGGCTCTGCCATGTGCTTGCGGATCCACAGCCCCACCGGGCCAATCAGCAGGCCGAGCACGAACGGGATACGCCAGCCCCAGCTGTCCAGTGCCTGCGGCGTGCACAGGTGGGTGACCAGGGCCACCATCGCCGCGCCGGAAAACACCGCCAGGCACTGCCCCACCAACTGCCACGAGCCATACAGGCCCTTGCGCTGGGCCGGCGCGCTCTCCACCAGGAATGCCGTGGCACTGGCGTACTCGCCGCCGGTGGCGAAGCCCTGCAGCATGCGCGCCACCACGATCAGCATTGGCGCAGCCATGCCGATGGCCAGGTAGTCCGGGGCAAAGGCAATCATGGCGATCGACACCGTCATCAACCGGATGATCATCTGCATGGCCGCCTTGCGGCCCTTGCGGTCGGCGTACATGCCCAGCAGCACGCCACCCACCGGGCGCATGAAGAAGCCAACGCCGAAGGTAGCCAGGGCCATCAGCAGCGACGCGTATTCGTCGTCGGAGGGGAAGAACTGGCGGGCGATGATGCTGGCGAGAAAGCCGTACACGATAAAGTCATACCACTCCAGGGCATTGCCGATGACGGCAGCGACCACTTGCCGGGTACGCGACGCGCCGGTGTTCGAAGTCTGCATAGGAAACACTCCACACAAGGATTGGGTGATCGCCCGGCGCAGGCGCGGCCGGGTTCCAGCGGCAGTCTCAAAAGCAACGCTCAGGCGGGCGCGAGCCAGCGCTCTGCCAGCGCGCCCCAGTAGGCGGCACCGGTCAGCAGGATGTCGTCGTTGAAGTCATAGGCCGGGTTGTGCACCATCGGCCGCGCTACGCCATTGCCGATGAACAGGTAGGCGCCCGGGCAGCGTTGCAGCATCCAGGCGAAGTCTTCACTGCCCATCAGCTTGCGGGTGTTGCCATCCACGGCCTCGGCACCCAGCAACTCCACCCCGACCTGGGTGGCAAAGGCATTTTCCGCAGCATGGTTGACCAGCACCGGGTAGGCCGGGCGGTGTTCGAGGGTGGCGCGGCAGCCAAAGCTCTGGGCCTGGCGGACGATAATGGCCTGCACCCGCTCCAGGGTCTGCGCCCGCACCTCGGCATTCAACGCGCGCAAGCTCAGGCGCAGCAGCGCCTGTTGCGGAATCACGTTGGCCGCTTCGCCGGCCTGCAAGGCGCCGACGGTAACCACGGCCGCCTCCTGCGCATCGATATTGCGGGCCACCACGGTTTGCAGTGCCATCACCACACTGGCCGCCGCCACCAGCGGGTCGACGGTCAGGTGCGGCATCGAGCCATGGCCACCAACCCCGTCCAAGGTCACCGTGAGCAGGTCTTGCGAGGCCATCATCGGCCCTTCGCGAAAGCCCAGGTGCCCGACTGGCAGCCCGGGCATGTTGTGCATGCCGAACAGTGCATCGCAAGGGAAGCGCTCCAGCAAACCATCGGCCAGCATCGCCTCGGCGCCGCCCTGGCCCTCCTCGGCCGGCTGGAAGATCAGCGTCAGCGTGCCGTCGAACTGCCGGGTGGCCGCCAGGTAGCGCGCGGCGCCCAGCAGCATGGTGGTATGCCCGTCATGGCCGCAGGCGTGCATGCGGCCCTGGTGCTGGCTGCTGTAGACGGCGCCGCTGGCCTCGTCGATGGGCAGCGCGTCCATGTCGGCACGCAGGCCCAGGCGGCGGGGGCTGCCGCCATGGCGCAGCACGCCGACCACGCCGGTCTTGCCGATGCCGGTGTGCACTTCATAACCCCAGGTCGCGAGCAACCGGGCGACCAGCGCCGCGGTGCGGTTTTCTTCGAAGCCCAGTTCCGGGTGGGCGTGGATATCGTGACGGATTGCCTGAAGGTCGCTGGCCACATCGTTCAGCCAGGCCAGGATGTGCTGATGTCGGGACATGTAGAGTCTCCTTGCGCGGGCGGTTTCCCGTTCTTGTTGTTCGCCTTGAGGTCACGACGGTCGAGGCAGGTCGTGCTGGGTTGACAGATAAACGCGAGTGCCGCGCAACCACAATCGAATGTGGTTCCACACTGCGGAACAGGCTGGGCCAGCGCCCGCTTCGGCACTGCGAAGCGTGTAGGGTCGAGATGCCGTCTTGCCATGATTGCGCCTCTCTAGCGCGCGGGTTCTAATCGAGCCCGATCCATCGCCCAAGGAAGTTTCACCATGTACAGGAAGATCGTGCCGCTGGCGCTGTTGGCAACCCTGGCTGGTTGCTCGAACAACGAAGACAACCGCGAGGCCAGCTTTCACAAAGCCGCCCAGGCCTACCTCGACACCCAGTACCCACGCTGCTTCGTGGTCAGTTCATTCCCGACCAGAACCCAGGACTTCGACCTGCATGGCAACAACCAGGCGCTGCACGCCCTGGCTCAGGCCGGTGTGGTCAGCGAAAAGGAGATTTCGCGCACCGAAGTGCCTGCCCGCTTGTGGCAAGCGGCGCGCACTGATATCTACTATGCCTACGACCTCACTGACGAAGGCCGCAAGTACTACAAGGCGGGCAATGGGCTATGTTTCGGCAAGGCGCAGGTCACCGCCATCGAGCAGTTCAGCGAGCCGAGCGAGGCCATGGGGCAGAAGGTGGCGCGTGTGACCTATGCCTACAAGATTACCGGGTTACCGGCCTGGGCCGGCCATGAGGCAGTCAAGGCCAGCATTGCCGAGCTGGGCAAGGCAGTGGCCAGCACTGACGCACCGCTCAAGGAAACCGGGGCGATGGTATTGACCAGCCAAGGCTGGGTGGATGAGCGATTGCTTGGCAACTAGCCCCGCTCATCGGCAGGCTGGCGCCTACCGTGCCTGCGCCACAGGCGCTGCCCGGCGCGGGCTTGCCGACGACAGGCCGGTCGCGGTTCTACATCCACCAGGCCAGCACCACCGGCAACCAGGCAAACGACAGCACGGTCGAGCACATCACCAGGTTTGCCACCTGCTCTGGCTCACGCTTGGCGCGCACCGCCATCAGGTAATTGAACACCGCCACAGGCATCGCCGATTGCACCATCAGTACCGCGCGATCCAGGCTGTCCATGGCCAACGCCACGCCCACCGCCCAGCCCACCGCGGCGCCCAGGCCGATGCGCAAGCCGCCCAGCAGCATGCCGCTGCCGACCTGGCGCAGACGAATGCTGGCCAGCGACACACCCAGGGTCAGCAACATCAGCGGGATGGTCATGCCGCCCAGCAGGTTGACGGTATTGGCCAGCCAGCGCGGCAGTTCGAAGTCGAGAAAGATGATCGGCATGGCGCCGGCCAGGCTGATCACGATGGGGTTGCGCAGCAACGCCTTGAACGACGCGGCAGTCCCGGAAATGGCCATGCCCAGGGTGAACTGCACGATCGACAGGGTCAGGAAAAACGCCACGGCCAGGGCCAGGCCATGTTCGCCGAAGGCATACAGGCTGATGGGCAGGCCCATGTTGCCGGTGTTGGGGAACATGAACGCCGGCAACAGCACCCGCCAATGTCGGCCGCTGGCGCGGCATACCAGCCAGCCGGCCAGGGCCATGCCCAGGGTGCACAGCAGGCAGGCCATGGCCATGCTGGCGAAGGCTTGCGGCTGCAGTTCGCTACGGCTGAGGGTGGACAGCACCAACGACGGGGTGCCGATGGTCATCACCACCCGGGCGATGAATTCGGTGGGGTAGTCCAGGCCCTTGCGGGCCCAGGCATAGCCGATACCGGCAACAATGAACACCGGGGCCAGGACTGCGAACAGTGAGGCGAACATGGGCCTGCCTTGCTTGGGGATGGGGCCGCATTATGCCGCAGACTGCGGCGTCTCGTCGCATGCCTGGCCCCCTTGGGCAAAATCGCCCAAGCCCTTAGAATCGCGCGTCCTTTTCGCCCGTCGCCGTGGCGGGCCGACCCCACTCGAGGTACTTATGTCTCCGCGTTTGCTGGCCATGGCGCTGGCGCCCCTGCTCGGGCTGTTCATCATTGCCCTGGGCAACGGCTTCATGTCTTCCCTTACCACCTTGCGCCTGGGCGCTGCCGGCGAATCGGCCACCACCATCGGGGTGGTCTCGTCGACCTACTTCATCGGCCTGACCCTGGGTGCCATCTTCAACGACCGGCTGATCCTGCGTATCGGCCATATCCGCGCCTACACCAGCTTCGCCGCGCTGATCGCGGCGACCATCCTGCTGCAAGGCCTGTTCTACGAAGTCACCTGGTGGTCGCTGCTGCGCCTGGTCAACGGCTGGGCGGCGGTGGGCGTGTTCCTGGTGATCGAGAGCTGGTTGTTGCTGGCCGGTGACGCCAAGATCCGTGGTCGTCTGCTGGCGCTGTACATGATCGCCTTCTACGGTGCCGGGGTGATCGCCCAGGCCGGCCTGGGCGAAATCACCCACCTGGGTGACACCGCGCCGTTCATGCTGGCCGGCGTGCTGGCTGCGCTGTCGGTGCTGCCGATCGTGATCCTGCCGCGGGTGTCGCCCCTGCTGGACCAGGTCGAACCGCTCAAACCGCGGCAGTTGCTGGGCGTGGCACCGTCGGGCCTGGTCGGCTGCTTTGGTTCGGGTGTGGCCATTGCCGCCATCTACACCCTGCTGCCGCTGTACCTGCAACGCATCGGCCTGGAGGTAGGCGAAGTCGGCAACATGATGGCCTGTGTAATCCTCGGGGCCATGCTGCTGCAATACCCGGTCGGGCGCTGGTCCGACCGCAAGGACCGCCAGGATGTCCTGATCGCCCTGGCAGCGCTGTGCCTGCTGCTGTCGCTGCTGACAGTGTTCCTGCCATCGGACTCGGTCCTGCTGCCGGCCATGTTGTTCCTGCTGGGTGGCGGCGTGTTCACCCTGTACCCGGTGGCGGTCAGCCACGCGGCCGACCGGGCGCCGTCCGATGCGCTGGTGCCGATGATCCAGGGCCTGTTGCTGATCAACTCGCTGGGGTCGGCCATGGCGCCGGTGGCGATCTCGCCGATGATGACCGAATTCGGCGAGCCCGGCCTGTTCTGGGCGTTCGCCGTGGTCAACCTGGCCATGGTGTGCTTCTTCCTGTGGCGCCGTGGCAAGCGCCCGGCGGCAGAGCACCCGGCGCCGTTCACCGCTTCGACCACCTTCTCGCCGACCGGTGCCGAGTTGCGGGTGACTGAAGACCTGATGCATGCAGCACAGGAGCACCCACCGCTGGCACCCACCGAGCCTGTGAGCAGCGGCCGCAGCGCAAGCCACTGAACGTAGGGGCTGCTACGCAGTCCCGGAGACCGTTGCTGGAAACGTGCAGAGGACTGGCCTGCCTTGGGAGATCCTCGTTGCCTGTGAGATCGAGCGCCGCGCAGGCGGCGCTCGATCTCACAGGCGCTACAGAGTTACCACTCGTCGCGCCAAAGGCACCGCGCCTCGCGACCCCGGCCAAACGAATGACAGATCATCTGCCCAGGAGTGTTGCCATGATCCGCATTCGTCCCCTTTCGCTGTCCCTCGCCCTGGCCCTGGCCACGCTGGCCGGTACCAGCCTCGCGGCTGGCGAGAGCACCACTACCGACACCCGCCCGCAAGCTGACCAGAACGGTGGCAAGACCGCCGGTGAAGGCAGCAGCGTCAACAGCCCGGGCAGCAGCAAGGACAACGACAGCAGCGACACCGGCAGCAACAGCGATGCCGCCGACGGTGCCACTGGCGGCTCCAACAGCACCGGTGAAGCCACAGGCTCCGGCGCGGGCCATACCGGTGGCAATGCCGAGGACCAGGACAGCCGTTGAGGCAGTGCTGGGCTACACTGCGCCGAAACGCCCCAGCGAGGATTCGCCATGCACCTCACACCCTGGCTGCTGGCTGCCCTGCTAGCGTGTAGTCCCCTGGCTGTCGCGGCTGGCCAGGGCGCGCTGTCGATCAGCTCCTCATCGTTTACCGACGGCGGCATAATCGCCTTGCCGCAGGTTGGCCTGGACCCGGCCTGCGGCGCGGGTGAAGAGCGCAGCCCGCAACTGAGCTGGGACAACCTGCCCGCAGGCACGCAGTCGCTGGCCCTGGTCCTGTTCGACCCAGACGGCGGCAAGGGCCTCGGAGTGGTCCACTGGCTGGTCTACAACATCCACCCTGACCAGGATGGGCTGAAGGAAGGCGCCGCCGGCCTCACCGGGCAACGCGTTACGGTGGGGCGCAATTCGCGAGGCACGCTCAGCTACCGTGGGCCCTGCCCGCCTGCCGGCGACAACCCGCACCACTATGTGTTGACCACCGACCTGCCGCCAGGCACCTTGCCCGAAGGCCTGGACCGCACAGGCTTGCTGCAATTGCTGCAAGGCCATGCGCTGGGCGCGCAGAGCCTGGTCGGGCGCTACGGGCATTGAACCAGGCAGTACAAGAACACATGACCGCCGCGATAGCATTTACTCATTGAATGGCCTGGCCGAACTGAAGTAAGCTCGGGCTCATTCACTGGAGAGCAACATGCCGAAACACACCCGCAACCACGCCAACCACACCGGTCGCAGCCTGCGTCCTGTGCTGGCCGTTGCCGGCTGCGTGGCAGCTGCCAGCTATTACTTCGGGTATTGGTTTAGCCACTAGGCGCCGATACCCACACGGCGCCCACCTTCGAGGGGCCGCCGAACATGAGAATACTCAAACCCCCGGTCGGCCTCCCGACCGGGGGTTTTGCTTTTCAGGCCTTTGTCCAACACCGATGCACATTGAGGACCGATTCATGAACTACGCCACTTATTACTCTGCCAACAGCTATGCCTGGCGATTTAGCCAATCCCGTTCGGGCCAGCCTGCCGCCTCCGTTCGGTCCTCCACAGGTGGCAATGCAACAACCAATACCCAGTCAACGATCTGTCGAACACCTCGATAGGGCCGACAGCGCGGGCCACGACCCGCCGTCCGCCCAGGGAAAAAATGCCATGCAAGCTTCCAGCCTCGCCCTGCCCCTGACCCAGCCGCAAGCGGCCAACACCACCGTCAGCCAGCGTCTGCCCAGCCCGCACCTGCTCAAGCAGCAAATGCCGCTGTCGAGCGAACTGGCCCAGCAAGTCCATGCCCAGCGCCAGGCTATCCGCGACATCCTCGACGGCCACGACCAGCGCCTGCTGGTAATCGTCGGCCCATGCTCGATCCATGACCCGCGCTCGGCCCTGGAGTACGCCGACCGCCTGGCCGGCCTCAGCCGCGCAGTTGGCGACCAGCTGCTGCTGGTCATGCGTGCCTATGTCGAAAAACCGCGTACCACGGTCGGTTGGAAAGGCCTGGCCTATGACCCGCACCTCGACGGTAGCGACGACATGCACGCAGGCATCGCCCTGTCGCGCGGGCTGATGCTGAACATGCTCGAACGCGGCCTGCCGATTGCCACCGAACTGTTGCAACCGATGGCCGCCGGCTATTTCGATGACCTGCTGGCCTGGGCCGCGATTGGCGCGCGCACCACCGAATCGCAGATCCACCGCGAGATGGTCAGTGGCCTGGAACTGCCGGTAGGCTTCAAGAACGGCACCGACGGCGGCATCGCCATCGCCAGCGACGCCATGCGCAGCGCCGCCCACCCGCACCGCCACTTCGGCATGGATGCGCAGGGCTACCCGGCCATCATCGAGACCCTGGGCAACCCGGATACCCACCTGGTACTGCGGGGTGGCCACAAGGGCCCCAACCACGACGCAGAGAACATCGCCATGGCCCGTCAGGCGCTGGCCAAGGCCGGGCTGCAGGCGCGCATCATGGTCGATTGCAGCCACGCCAACAGCGGCAAGGACCCGGCGCGCCAACCTGCCGTGTTCAGCGACGTGCTGGCGCAGCGCCTGGCCGGCGACCGCTCGATCGTTGGCGTAATGATCGAGGGCCACCTGTTCGATGGCTGCCAGGCGCTGGGCAAGGGGCCACTGAAATACGGTGTGTCGATCACCGACGGCTGCCTGGGCTGGGCGTCGACCGAAACCCTGTTGTGCCAGGCCGCGGAAAAACTCCGCCAGGCCACGTGCAAGGCTGGCGAGACAGACCCCGGACAAGTGCGCTAGGCTTGCCTCTTTTACCCCAAGGAGCAGTACCCATGGCCCGTGCAACCGCCCGCCACATCCTGGTCAGCAGCGAAGACAAGTGCAACGAACTGAAAGCCCAGATCGAAGCGGGTGCCGACTTCGCTGAAATCGCCAAGGCCAACTCCACCTGCCCGTCCAGCCGCCAGGGTGGCGACCTGGGCTCGTTCGGCCCGGGCCAGATGGTCAAGGAGTTCGACACCGTGGTGTTCAGCGCCCCGGTCAATACCGTGCAAGGTCCGGTGAAGACCCAGTTCGGCTACCACCTGCTGGAAGTGACCAGCCGCCAGGACTGAGCCCTCAGCGCCGGTGAAGGTCCCTGTGGAAGCGGGTTCACCCGCGGACGCGTCAGCGCAGGCAGCCCGGTTGCCTGCATGGCCGCATTCGTGGGCAAGCCCGCTCTTGCAGGGGTTGCGTTGCCTGTTCCTGCTTTGCCTTGCCTTCGAAGCCCACGCCGCCCCCACCCACGCCCTCACCGTCTACGGCGAAGCGCCCCGTTACAACGCCAGCTTCCAGCACTTCGACTACGTCAACCCCGACGCGCCCAAGGGCGGCATCCTGCGCCGTTCGGCCATCGAGATCGGCCAGTTCGACCATATCCTGCCGTACATCGACAAAGGCATCGGCGTCAGCGAGGTCGATGGCCTGCTCTACGCGCCACTGGCCATGCGTTCGTTCGATGAGCCCTATACCGTCTATGGCCTGATTGCCCGGCGCATGGAGCGCGGCCCGGATGACGCCTGGCTGCGTTTCGACATCGACCCGCGTGCCACCTTCGCCGATGGCAAGCCGGTGCGCGCCGAAGACGTGCGCTTCACCTTCGAGCTGCTGATGAGCAAGGGCAGCCTCAGGTACCGCACCCAGTTCGCCGACGTTGCCGGGGTGGCCGTGGAAAGCGTGGGGCGTGTGCGTTTCGACTTCAAACCCGGGCACGGTCGTACCCTGGCGCTGGACCTCGCCAGCCTGCCGGTGCTGCCCGAGCACGACTGGCAGCAGCGCGATTTCGCCAACGGCGCCGGCTTCGACAAGCCGGTCGGCAGCGGGCCATACCGTATCGGCCGCATCGACAACGGCCGCAGCATCACCTTCGAGCGTGACCCGAACTGGTGGGCACGGGACCTGCCGGCCAGCCGTGGCCGCTACAATTTCGACAAGCTGCGCATCGAGTACTTCGGCGACACCGAAGTGGCGCGGCAGGTGCTCAAGGGCGGCGGCTACGACTACAACCGCGAGTTTTCCGCCACCGCCTACACCTTGGGCTATGCCGGCGCGCAACTGGATGACGGGCGCCTGCAGCGTGCCCATCTGGGCCCGGCCAAGCCGCAGGTTGCCCAGGGCTTCGTGTTTAACCTTGACCAAGCGCAGTTCAAGGACCGCCGGGTGCGCCAGGCACTGGGCATGCTGTGGGATTTCGAATGGAGCAACCGGCAGATGATGCGCAACCTGTACATCCGCCAGCAGAGCGTGTTTTCCAACACCCCGCTGGCTGCGCGCCAGTTACCTGATGCCGGTGAGTTGCAACTGCTCGAACCGTTGCGTGGCCAGGTGCCGGACGAGGTCTTCAGCCGCGTGTTCAGCGCGCCGGTCAGCGATGGCTCGGGGATCATCCGCCAACAACAATTGCAGGCCCTGGCCCTGCTCGAACAGGCCGGCTGGCACCCGCAGGGCGATCGCCTGGTCGACAGCCAGGGCACGCCGTTGGCATTCACCTTCCTCAATGGCCAGGCAGGCATGGAACGCCTGCTCCTGCCGTGGAAGCGCAACCTGGCGCAGATCGGCGTGACACTGAACATCCGCAATGTCGACTCGGCCCAGTACGTCAACCGGCTGATGGCCCGCGACTACGACATGATCGTGACCGGCTACCCGGTCACCCTGTCGCCCGGCGCCGAGCTGTACAACTACTTTGGCTCGGCAGCGGCCCACGACCCCGGCTCGAACAACCTGATGGTGTTGCAGGACCCTGCCGTGGACCACCTGGTCGACGGCCTGGTGCGCGCTGCCACCCAGGCCGACATGCTGCAGCATGCCCGCGCCCTGGACCGGGTGCTGCAATGGAACTACTACTGGATCCCCAACTACTACCCGCCTGGCAGCTCCACCGTGTGGTGGAACCGCTTCGGCCGGCCCAAGGTCCAGGCTGCCTATGACGAAGGCCTGGACACCTGGTGGGAGGCCAGCCCCAGCGCGCTGACCAATGCGCAGATGGCTGAGCGCCTGCAGGCTTCGCCATGACCGGTTACATCCTGCGCCGCCTGTTGCTGATCATTCCGACCCTGCTGGCGATCCTGCTGGTCAACTTCGCCATCGTCCAGGCAGCGCCGGGCGGCCCGGTGGAGCAGGCCGTGGCGCGCCTGCAAGGGCTTGGCGCCGGTGCGCCCGGTGCCCGGGCCGAGGTGGTGCATGGCGAGTCCCGCGCCAGCCGTGGCCTGGACCCGAAGCTGATCGAAGAGATCAAGCGCCAGTACGGCTTTGACAAGAGCGCCCCCGAGCGCTTGTGGCTGATGCTCGGCCAGTACGCCCGGCTGGACTTCGGCAACAGCTTCTTCCGTGGCGCCAAGGTCACCGAGCTGATCCTCGACAAACTACCGGTTACCCTGTCGCTGGGCCTGTGGGCCACGCTGATCACCTACCTGGTCTCGATCCCGCTGGGCATCCGCAAGGCGGTACGCCATGGCAGCCGCTTCGATGCCTGGAGCAGCGCGCTGATCGTGGTCGGCTACGCCCTGCCCTCGTTCCTGTTCGCCCTGCTGCTGATCGTGTTGTTTGCTGGCGGCACCTCGCTCAACTGGTTCCCGGTGCGTGGCCTGGTCTCGGACAACTTCGACGAACTCAGCCTGCTGGGCCAGGTCGCCGATTACTTCTGGCACCTGGTGCTGCCGGTCGGCGCGCTGGTCATCGGCGGCTTCGCCACCCTCACCCTGCTGACCAAGAATGCCTTTCTCGACGAGATCTCCCGGCAATACGTGGTCACCGCCCGGGCCAAGGGCCTGAGCGAGCGGCGGGTGCTGTATGGCCACGTATTGCGCAACGCCATGCTGCTGGTGGTGGCCGGGTTGCCGCAGGCGCTGATCACGGTGTTCTTCGCCGGCTCGTTGCTGATCGAGGTGATCTTCTCGCTCGATGGCCTGGGCCGCATGAGCTATGAAGCGGCAGTGTCGCGAGACTACCCGGTGGTGTTCGGCACGCTGTTCATCTTTACCCTGGCAGGCCTGTTGATCCGCCTGGTCGGCGACCTGTCGTATACCCTGCTCGACCCGCGCATCGACTTTGACACGAGGGCGCACTGATGCTGTCACCGGTCGCGCGCCGTCGCCTGCAGCGCTTTCGCCGCAACCGCCTTGGCTGGGTGTCGCTGTGGCTGTTCGCCTGCCTGCTGCTGTTGAGCCTGTGTGCCGAGCTGGTGGCCAACGACAAGCCGTTGCTGCTGGGCTACAAGGGCGAGCTTTACGTGCCGGCGCTCAAGCGTTACAGCGAGCAGCAGTTCGGCGGCCAGCTGCCGTTCCAGCCGGACTACCGCAGCGCCTACGTGCGCCAGCTGATTACCGACCAGGGCGGCTGGATGCTGTTCGCGCCGATCCCGTTCAGTGCCGATACGCCCAACTACGATTTGCAGGTGCCCACGCCCAGCCCGCCCAGCGCCAGCAACTGGCTGGGCACCGACGACCAGGGCCGCGACGTGCTGGCCCGCGTGCTGTATGGCACCCGGGTATCGTTGCTGTTCGCCTTTGCCCTGACCGTGGTCAGCGTACTCATTGGCGTGGCGGCCGGCGCCCTGCAGGGCTACCACGGCGGCTGGGTCGACTTGCTCGGCCAGCGCCTGCTGGAGGTTTGGTCGGGGCTGCCGGTGCTGTACCTGCTGATCATCCTCAGCGGCTTTGTCGAACCGGACTTCTGGTGGCTGCTGGGGATCATGGCGCTGTTTTCCTGGCTGTCCCTGGTCGATGTGGTGCGTGCCGAATTCCTGCGAGGGCGCAACCTGGAGTACGTGCAGGCGGCCCGGGCGCTGGGGATGCCGGCCAGCCAGGTGATGCTGCGGCACATCCTGCCCAATGCGATGAACGCCACGCTCACTTACATACCGTTCATGTTGACCGGCGCGATCACCACCCTGACGGCACTGGACTTCCTTGGTTTCGGCATGCCGGCCGGGAGCGCTTCGCTGGGTGAGCTGGTAACCCAGGGCAAACAGCACCTGGAAGCGCCGTGGCTGGGCTTTACCGCGTTCTTTGCACTGGCGCTGATCCTGTCGCTGCTGGTGTTTATCGGCGATGCCTTGCGCGAGGCGTTCGACCCCAGGGGGTAGGCCAGGCCTGCTCATAGATGATTTGGAATTAGACCCATGCACGACAGCGACAGCCTCAAGGACTACCCCCAGGTTCGGCAACTGGCGATCCGCTCGCTGTTCGAGATTATCGAGCAGTCCAGCGAAGGTACGGTGATCGTCGACCGTCAGGCGCGCATTGTCTGGATGAACGAACGCTATGCCCGGCGTTTCGGCCTGGCCGATGCCGCCGGCGCTATCGGCCAGCCGTGCGAGGCGGTGATCCCCGGTAGCCTGATGCGTGAAGTGGTGACCCATGGCCGGCCGATCCTGCTGGACATGCTCGACACCCCGAACGAGCCGCTGGTGGTGATGCGCCTGCCGATCCACGACGACCAGGGCAGCCTGATCGGCGCCATCGGTTTTGCCCTGTTCGACCAGCTGCGCAGCTTGTCACCCCTGCTCAAGCGCTATTCCAGCATGCAGCAGGAGCTGGCCTCGACCCGCTCGCAGTTGCGTGCCCGCCAGGCCAAATACAGCTTCGCCCAGTTCGTCGGCAGCAGCGCCGCCAGCCTGGAGGCCAAGCGCCGCGCCAGGCGTGGCGCAAGCAGTGATTCGCCGGTATTGCTGCTGGGCGAAACCGGTACCGGCAAGGAACTGCTCGCCCACGCCATCCACGCAGCGTCGGCGCGCGCGCACAAGGCCTTCGTCAGCATCAACAGCGCCGCGATCCCTGAGACGCTGCTGGAGGCCGAATTCTTCGGTACTGCCCCTGGCGCCTTCACCGGGGCCGACCGCAAGGGCCGCAGCGGCAAGCTGCAACTGGCCGAAGGCGGCACGCTGTTTCTCGACGAGATCGGCGACATGCCGCTGGCACTGCAGAGCAAGCTGTTGCGCGTGCTGCAGGAGAAGGAGTACGAACCGGTAGGCTCGAACCAGATGCTGCGCAGCGACGTGCGCATCATTGCCGCCACCTCGATCGACCTGCAGGCGGCCATCGCCCGCGGCGCGTTCCGCGCCGACCTGTATTACCGGCTCAACGTACTACCGATCGAGGTGCCACCGCTGCGCCAACGGCTGGAAGACCTGCCGGCGCTGTGCGAAGCCATCCTCAGCGAGCTGGGCAGCCAGTATGAGCTGGAGCCTGAAGCGCAGCAGCTGTTGGCGCGGCATGCGTGGCCGGGGAACATCCGCGAATTGCGCAATGTGCTCGAGCGCGCCACCTTGCTGGCGGACCAGCCGCGGCTCGGGGCCGGCGACTTGCGTACGGCGTTGGGGCCGTTGAGCCCGATGGCACAGGCGCCCATGCGCCAGAGCTACCGCGAGGCGTGTGCGCAGTTCGAGCGCGAGTTGATTGCCACGGCATTGGCCGAGCATGAAGGGAACGTGCCGGACGCTGCAGCGGCGTTGGGGCTGGGCCGGTCGACCTTGTACAAGAAGATGGTGGCGCTTGGTCTCTGATTAGAGACTTGGTTTTCTATTTTGAGATTGTCGCAAGGGCCGCCGTCGACCTCGCACGAGCCCGTGCCTAACGGTTAAATCGGTGCCTGTGGGGGAGCGGCCCGTGCGTCGCGACGGCCACAATGCGGCCCAAATAAATCTCAAAGCAGAGACAGAAACCAATGGGAAAAGAAAATAACCTTGTAATTCAATAGCTTGGAAACTGGCACGATTCCCGCTAATACCTGGGCACCGATAAAAACAAGACTCACCCAGGAGACTTTCCCCGATGACCGTGCTCATCGCCCTCGCCGCCTTGGCCCTGCTGATGCTCGCCGCCTACCGTGGCTACAGCGTAATCCTCTTCGCCCCGATCGCCGCCCTCGGCGCCGTGCTGCTCACCGACCCGTCCGCCGTGGCGCCCGCATTCACCGGGGTGTTCATGGAGAAGATGGTCGGCTTCATCAAACTCTATTTCCCGGTGTTCCTGCTGGGGGCGGTGTTCGGCAAGCTGATCGAGCTGTCAGGCTTCTCCCGCTCGATCGTCGCCGCGGCGATCCGCGTGCTTGGCACCCGCCAGGCGATGCTGGTGATCGTGCTGGTCTGCGCCCTGCTCACCTACGGCGGCGTTTCGCTGTTCGTGGTGGTGTTCGCGGTGTACCCGTTCGCTGCCGAGATGTTCCGCCAGAGCAACATCCCCAAGCGGCTGATTCCGGCCACCATCGCCCTGGGCGCGTTCTCGTTCACCATGGATGCCCTGCCCGGCACCCCGCAGATCCAGAACATCATTCCCAGCACCTTCTTCAACACCACCGCCTGGGCTGCGCCCTGGCTGGGCCTGATCGGCACGCTGTTCGTGTTCTGTGCGGGCATGGCCTACCTGCAGCGCCAGCGCAACAGGGCGCAACGTGCCGGTGAAGGCTACGGCAGCAACTTGCGCAACGAACCGGAAACCGCCGCCGACTTGGCCTTGCCCAACCCCTGGCTGGCCTTGTCGCCACTGCTGCTGGTGGGCGTGATGAACCTGCTGTTCACCCACTGGATCCCGCAATGGTACGGCACCAGCCACAGCCTGCAGTTGCCCGGCATGAGCGCGCCGGTGCAAAGCGATGTGGCCAAGCTCACGGCGATCTGGGCAGTGCAGGCGGCCTTGCTGGTGGGCATCCTGATGGTTTTGCTGTGTGCCTTCGGCGCCATTCGCACCCGTCTGGCCGAAGGCAGCAAGAGTGCAGTGGCCGGCGCCTTGCTGGCGGCCATGAACACCGCTTCGGAATACGGTTTTGGTGCGGTGATCGCCTCGCTGCCGGGCTTCCTGGTACTGGCCGACGCCCTGCGCGGCATCCCCAACCCGCTGGTCAACGAGGCCATTACCGTGACCTTGCTGGCCGGCATCACCGGGTCTGCCTCGGGCGGCATGAGCATCGCCCTGGCGGCCATGGGCGACAGTTTCATCGCCGCGGCCCATGCCGCCAACATACCGCTGGAGGTGCTGCACCGGGTAGCGGCGATGGCCAGCGGCGGCATGGACACCCTGCCGCACAATGGCGCAGTCATCACCTTGCTGGCGGTAACCGGGCTGACCCACCGCGAGGCCTACAAAGACATTTTCGGTATTACCCTGATCAAGACCCTGGCGGTATTCGTGGTCATCACCACGTTCTACGCCACCGGCATCGTCTAAGGAGCATTGCATGACCCTCAACGGCAAGACTGCACTCGTCACCGGTTCGACCAGCGGCATCGGCCTGGGCATTGCCCAGGTGCTGGCCCGCGCGGGCGCCAACATCGTGCTCAATGGCTTTGGCGACCCGGCAGCGGCAATAGCCGAGATCGCCCGGCACGGGGTGAAGGTGGTGCATCACCCGGCCGACCTGTCGGACGTCGCCCAGCTCGAGGCGTTGTTCGCCCTGGCCGAACAGACCTTTGGCGGCGTCGACATTCTGGTCAACAATGCCGGCATCCAGCATGTGGCGCCAGTGGAGCAGTTTCCGCCGGAAAGCTGGGACAAGATCATCGCGCTCAACCTGTCGGCCGTGTTTCACGGCACCCGCCTGGCCTTGCCTGGCATGCGCGCACGCAACTGGGGGCGCATCATCAATGTCGCCTCGGTGCATGGCCTGGTCGGTTCGATCGGCAAGGCGGCGTATGTGGCGGCCAAGCACGGGGTGGTCGGCCTGACCAAGGTGGTGGGCCTGGAAACTGCCACCAGCAACGTGACCTGCAATGCCCTTTGCCCGGGTTGGGTGCTGACCCCGCTGGTGCAGAAGCAGATCGACGATCGTGCGGCCAACGGTGGCGATCCGCTGCAAGCGCAGCACGATCTGCTGGCTGAAAAGCAACCCTCACTGGCCTTCGTCACCCCCGAGCAGCTGGGCGAGCTGGTACTATTCCTGTGCAGCGAGGCCGCAAGCCAGGTTCGCGGTGCCGCCTGGAACGTCGACGGTGGCTGGTTGGCCCAGTGAGGGACGGCCTGGATCTGGCGCTGGCCTTGCATTCGTTTATCTGCAAGGAGGCCCTATGCGCCCAACCCCGAAGACCGCGATCCTGACCCTGACCCTGGCGGCTGCCGCGCACGCGTCGGCTGCCAGCCTGAAGGACGTCGCGCCCTACCCCGAGGCGGAAAAAGGCTTCAACCGGCAGGTCATTCACCTGCCGGCCCAGGCCGATGAGTCGGCCTACCAACTGGAAATCCTCGCCGGCAAGACCTTGCAGGTGGACTGCAACCGCCAGCGCCTGGGCGGTAGCCTGGAGGAACGTACCCTGGATGGCTGGGGTTACAGCTACTACCGCCTGGACAAGGTCAGCGGCCCGGCCAGCACGCTGATGGCCTGCCCGGATGGCAAGAAGACCGAGGCCTTCGTACCGGTGGTCGGTGAGGGCTTCATGCTGCGCTACAACAGCAAGCTGCCGGTGGTGGTGTATGTGCCCAAGGATGTCGAAGTGCGCTACCGCATCTGGAGCGCATCGCCGGACGTGCAAAAGGCTAAAGTAGAGTAGACACCGTTCCTTGTAGGAGCGGCCTTGCGCCGCGATGGGCTGCGAAGCAGACCCGGATTTTCAGCTTCGCAGCACAAATTGCCGGGTCTGCTTCGCAGCCCATCGCGGCGCAAG
>NZ_JATAAG010000083.1:369906-408991 GCF_030341915.1 Pseudomonas sp. BCRC 81390
GTAGCAGGAGGTTCGGCATGAACGATGTGCTCTGGCGCCCCTCCACGGCGCAGATCGAGGCCAGCCGGATGGATGCCTTCCGCCGCTGGGTCAACCTGCGCTACAACCTGCAACTTGATGACTACCAGGCGTTGCACCGCTGGAGCATCGAGCAGCGCGCTGCCTTCTGGCAAACCCTCGCCGACTATTTCCACGTTCACTGGCATACCCCGCCCAGCCAGGTGCTGCGCGAAGGTGCGCAAATGCCTGATGCCCAGTGGTTTGCCAACGCCACCCTGAATTTCGCCGAGCACCTGCTGCGCCGTCGCGACGACCGTCCTGCCGTGGTCGCCGTACGCGAAGACGGTCAACGCCAGGTGTTCACTCATGCCCAGCTGGCCGCCCAGGTGGCCGGGCTGCAGAACGCCCTCAAGGCTGCCGGCATCGTCCCTGGCGACCGGGTCGCCGCCATCATGCCCAATACCTGGCAGACACTGGTCGCCATGCTGGCTTGCACCAGCCTCGGCGCTGTCTGGTCCAGCTCGTCGCCCGAGTTCGGTGTGCACGGCATCATCGACCGCTTCGGGCAGATCGAGCCCAAGCTGCTGATCGCCTGCGCGGGCTACCAGTACGCCGGGAAAGACATCGATCAGGTCGACAAGGTCAACCAGGTGTGCGCGCAGTTGCCCGGCCTGCAGCAGCTGGTGGTGGTGCCCCATACCCGCTATGGTACGCACGCCGCCGAGTTCCAGGCCGCCAGCGTCAGGCTGTGGGACGACTTCTACCAGCCCGGCGGCGAGCCGCGCTTCACCCCGCTGCCGTTCGACCATCCGCTGTATATCCTGTATTCCAGTGGCACCACCGGCGTGCCCAAGTGCATCGTCCACCGCGCCGGTGGCGTGTTGTTGCAGCACCTCAAGGAGCACGGCCTGCACAACGACCTGAAGGCCGATGAGGTCCTGTTCTACTACACCACGTGCGGCTGGATGATGTGGAACTGGCTGGCCAGCGGCCTGGCGCTGGGCGCTACGCTGGTGCTGTACGACGGCTCGCCCTTCCACCCGGGCCCCGAGCGCCTGCTCGACCTGATCGACGCCGAGGGCATCCACGTCTTCGGCACCAGCGCCAAGTACATGGCGGCGTTGGAGCAGGCGGGCCTGGAGCCGGCAGCAAGCCACCAGCTGGGCCGCTTGCGGCTGTTGCTGTCGACCGGCTCGCCGTTGTCGCCGCACAGCTACGATTACGTGTACCGCAAGGTCAAGGCCGACCTGTGCCTGGCCTCCATGTCCGGCGGCACCGACATCGTCTCCTGCTTCGTGTTGGGCAACCCGACCCTGCCGGTGCGCCGTGGCGAAATCCAGTGCAAGGGGCTGGGCATGGCAGTGGAGGTGTGGAACGAGCACGGTCAGCCGGTGCAGGGCGAAAAAGGCGAGCTGGTGTGCACGCGCCATTTCCCTTGCATGCCGTTGGGCTTCTGGCATGACCCGGACGGCTGTCGTTATCACGACGCTTATTTCAGCCAATTCCCCGGGGTATGGGCACAGGGCGACTACGCCGAGCAGCGCGCCGAGGGCGGGCTGGTGATCCATGGCCGCTCCGATGCCGTGCTCAACCCGGGTGGCGTGCGCATTGGCACGGCGGAGATCTACCGCCAGGTGGAAAAGGTCGAGCAGGTACTGGAAAGCGTGGCCATCGGCCAGGACTGGAACGGCGATGTGCGGGTGGTGCTGTTCGTGCGCCTGCGCGATGGCCTGCAGCTGGACGATGCCCTGCGCCAGCGGATCCGTCAGGTCATCCGCCAGTACACCACGCCGCGCCATGTGCCGGCGGTGATCGCCCAGGTCGATGACATTCCGCGGACCATCAGCGGCAAGGTGGTGGAGCTGGCGGTACGCAATGTGGTGCATGGCCTGCCGGTGAAGAACACCGACGCCCTGGCCAACCCCGAGGCGCTGGAGCAGTTTCGCGAGCGCAAGGAACTGCAGAGCTGACGTTATCGCCCCCTACATGGCATGCGCAATGGCTTCAACCGGGGTGACTCAGGCATAATGCGCACCTTTTTGCACCGCGAAGCACAGGTACCGCCATGAAAGCCCAAGCCCGCCACATCCTGGTCAAGACCGCTGACGAAGCCGAAAAGCTCAAGCAGCGCATCGCCAATGGCGAGGCTTTCGATGTGCTCGCGAAAAAGTTCTCCATCTGCCCCTCGGGCAAGCGCGGCGGTGACCTGGGCGAGATCCGCCCCGGGCAGATGGTCGGCGCCATCGACCAGGTGATTTTCAAGAAGCCGCTGCGCGTGGTGCACGGGCCGATCAAGAGCAAGTTCGGCTACCACCTGGTACAGACCTTCTATCGCGACTGATGGGCGCTAGCGCCGCGCGGCCAGCAGGCCGAGGCCGGCGCAGCCGAGCAAGGAGGCACTGACCCGGTTGAACAGCCGGCGCGGGCCGGGCTGGCTGAACCAGCGCTGCAGGTAGGCGCCCAGCCCTGCGTAGATGGCGATGGCGGCCCACTCCAGCAGCAGGAACAGCCCGCCCAGCCAAAGGAACTGCTCACCGACCGGGGTAGCGCTGCCGACCGAGACGAATTGCGGCAGGAAGGCGGTGAAGATCAGGATCGCTTTCGGGTTGCCGGCGGCCACCCAGAACTCCTGGCGCGCCAGGCGCCAGGTACCGCGCGGGTGGTCGCTTGCCACCACGGCCTCGCCCACCGGTGCCCGCCATAATTGCCAGGCGATGTAGAACAAGTACGCCGCGCCCACCACCTTGATCGCCAGGAACAGGTATTCGCTGGTATGCAGCACCACGGCCAGGCCCATGGCCGCCAGTGCGATCATGCCACTGAAGGCGACGATGCGCCCGCCACCGGCCACGCAGGCCGTGCGCAGGCCATAGCGGCTGGCGTTGTGCAGCGACAGCAGGTTGTTCGGCCCCGGGGCCATGTTCAAGGCAAAGCAGGCTGGGATGAAGAGCAGCAGGCTCGAAAGATCCATGATTTTTTCCTTTTGCAATCAGCCCCTATTCCGGCGCCTGCGGGCCTGGCGGTCAAGTTACAGCCGGTGGAAAAAACTGTATGGGTGCGCAGCGCCTGATAAGCTGCAGGCCCTACCGAGGACTCCATGATGCCGCGAACCCATGCCGCGTTGTGGCGCGACCCGGCCCTGCCGCATGTCGAAAGCCGCCGCGCCTGCCATAGCCGGGCCTGCTACAAGGCCCACAGCCACCCGACGTTTTCCATCGGTGCGGTGGATGCGGGTGTCAGCCATTTTACTGGCACCGGCAACGGCCAGGAACGCCTGACGCCCGGTACGCTGGTGATGGTCCCGGCCCAGCGCGTGCATGCCTGCAACCCCGAACCCGGGCAGGCCTGGAGCTACCAGATGCTGCACGTGGCTGGCGACTGGCTGGCAGCATTGCGCCTGGAGTCGGCGCTGGGTGGCGCCGGCCCCGGTGAACCGGCACGTATCTGCCGAGACCCGGAGGTGTATCGGCAGTTTTGCGAGCTGAACGGGTTGCTGTTTTCCAACGCCAGTAATGCAGAAAAGGACGCCGCGCTGATTGCCTTCCTGGGTGACCTGGATGTTGCCGCGTATCCACCGCTGGCGCCGGCGCCCGCTCTGGAGGCGAGCGCCTTGAGAGGATTGCTTGCTCGCATCGAGGGCCTTGACCCCGCGCAGTTGAGCCTCGATGCCTTGGCCCGCGAGTCGGGGTTCGGGCGCTACGCGTTGATCCGTGCCTTTCGTGCGGCCACCGGGTTTACCCCGCATGCCTACCTGCTCAATGCGCGGGTCAACCGTGGCCGGCAGCTGCTGGGTGAAGGACAGGCGCTGGCAGAAGTGGCCTACCGGCTGGGCTTTGCCGACCAGAGCCATTTCCAGCGGGTGTTCAAGGCCTATGTGGGCGTGACACCCGGGCAATACCGAGGCGGCTGAAACCGCGCACGGGCGGCGTGGGCCGGCGGGCTGTGCAATATTGTTCAATACGCAATGGGCGCTGAAGGGCAGAGTCTGGCTTTTCCGCCACAGCAGCCACACCGCCATGCAGCCGTTCCTGATCATCGCCCTCGCCCATTTTCTCGCCCTGCTCTCCCCCGGGCCGGACTTCTTCCTGGTCGCACGCACCTCCATCAGCAGTGGCTGGCGGGTCGCCAGCGGTGCCTGCCTGGGTATCGCCCTGGCCAATGGCGCGTTCATCGCCATGGCCTTCACTGGCCTGTCGGTGCTACAGGAAGGCAGCCCACTGTTCAGTGCCCTGCAACTGGCCGGTGCCGGTTACCTGTTGTACATCGGTGTGCTGTTCCTGCGCCACGCCGGGCGCTCAGGCCTGGGCAGCGTCGCGGCCAGCCAGGCCGTGGCAGGCTGGTGGCGGAGCCTGGGCATGGGCTTCCTGTCGGGCATTCTCAACCCGAAGAACGCGCTGTTCTATGCCAGCCTGGCCAGCATGGTCGCCAGCACCGGCGCCGGCTGGAAAACGGCCTGCGCCCTGTGGCTGTTCAGCATCGTGCTGCTGTGGGACCTACTGGTGGCCGTGGCCATCGGCAACCCTGTGGTGCGGCGGCGTTTCGCTCGCACCCTGCCGTGGCTGGAACGGGCCTCGGGGGTCATGCTGGTGGTGTTGGCCCTGGCGCTGTTACTGCACCTGGCGCAACGCTGAGCAGTTGCAACGTGGCCAGGTCCATGAGGCTGAAATGGCCGCTGGCCCAGCCGCCGGTATCCAGGTGCCAGACATTACCCAACTGCTTGGCCTGCAACACCGGCGTGTGGCCGACCAGCAAGGCTCGCAGCCCTGTCACCGGCCGAGTATCGCCTTCCTTCAGGCGCCGCCGCGACCACTGGCACACCTCCAGCACCTCGGGGTCGTCATCCAGTTCCAGCCAGGTACGCAACACCGACCAGTCGGCAAACGGACTGTCGGCATGCAGCAGGCCAACCAGGCCGTCGGCGGTTTCCACTTCGAGGGCAATGGGCAGTTGCTCGAAGCGTTCGACAAAACGCAGCTGCTCACCCGGCGGCAGGTCGAGAAACCAGCCACCGCCGGCCGCACGATACATGTCCAGGTCAAGCCGCCCGCCGCGCAGGCGGGTGATCGCCAGCGCTTCGTGGTTACCCTGCACGGCATGCAGCCAGGGCTGGGCCAGCCATTCCAGCGCAGCTTCACTGTGCGGTCCGCGGTCGACCAGGTCGCCGACGCTGAACAGGCGGTCCACCGCCGGGTCGAACCCCACCGCCTCCAGGCAGGCCTGCAGGCGCTGGAAGTGGCCGTGGATATCACCCACTGCCAGGTCCCGTCCCCGCGTGTTGGCGGCTACCCGCCGAAACCGTTTCATGACAATTTTCCTCTGCTGGTGCCGCCTTGCCGGGGGTAAAATGGAGGCACACCCGCGCCACTCCGGAGGTGCATCATGCATACCGCCCTCAGGTGTGCCGTGCTCATGGCCCTGTCACTCCACAGCATGGCACACGCCGCCCCTGCCGCGCAGGTCGAAGTGCGCTTCGACCACCCCGAACAGTTCCGCGACGCCAGCCTCGACAGCCACGGTTACGAACGTGGCGCCGATGCCTATGTAATGAAAACCCTGACCCAGTACTTGCAGAAGCTGGGCCAGCGCTACCTGCAACCGGGCCAGCGGCTGGCCATCGACATCCGCGATATCGACCTTGCCGGGCGCTTCGAGCCCTGGCACGGCCAGGCTTACGATGTGCGCTTCATGCGCGATATCACCTGGCCAACCATCGACCTCAGCTACACCCTCAGCCGAGCGGGCAAACCCGACCAGCAAGCCCGGGAGCGGGTCAGCGACAAGATGTACCTCAGCCGCCCGGGCCGGGTCACTGCCAGCAACGACCGCCTGTATGCCGAGAAAGCCATGCTTGACGACTGGTTCCGCCAGCGCTTCGCCGCGCGTCCGTCGTCCTGAAAATCCCTTCACTGGAACAGGCGCTGGTACCAGTAGTATGCTCGGCCCTTCGACCTGTACCAGGGATGGGTTTTTCATGAAGCTGTGCGCCGTGCAAGCAAGGTCTATCAAGGGCGATGTGCAAGCCAACCTCGAACGCCACCTGGCCTGCATCGAGCAGGCCGCGGCCCTCGGTGCCGAACTGGTGGTGTTTCCGGAACTGTCGCTGACCGGTTATGAGCCAACCCTCGCCCGCCAGGCGGCCCTGCCCGTCAGCGCCGCGCGGCTGGACCCGCTGCAGGCAGCCTGCGACCGGCTTGGCATCACCGCTGCGGTGGGCCTGCCGCTGCCGACCCCCGAAGGCATTCGCATCGGCATGCCGATCTTCAGCCCCGGAGCGCCGCGCCAGGCCTATGCCAAACGGCGCCTGCACGATGACGAGCTGCCGTACTTCACGCCGGGCGACCAGGCATTGCAGCTGCAACTGGGCGAACACCGCGTGGCACCGGCGATCTGCTATGAATCGATGTTCATGGCGCACGCGGTGGCGGCGCGCGAACAGGGCGCCGACCTATACCTGGTCAGCGTGGCAAAAACCGCAAAGGGCATCGACGAAGGCCATGCGCATTACGCCGAGGTCGCCCGCGAGTTGGGCATGCCGGTGTTGCTGGCCAACTGCGTGGGGCCGGCCGACACCTTCATCGGTGCCGGCGGCTCGGCGGCCTGGGACAGCCAGGGGCGCTTGCTGGCCAGACTGGATGATCACAGCGAAGGCATGATCGTGCTCGACACCCGTAGCGCAGCAGCTATCGCTGTGCCCCTGTAACACCTGCTCCCGACATGATCTATCTGATTCTGGCGGTGCTGAGCTATGCCTGCACCTATTACCTGGCCGGTCTGCTCATCCAGGGCCAACTGGCCGATGTCGCCGAGGGCTTGCGCCACCGCCCTGATGCGCCGGCACCCGGCGAGTACCTGCGCAGGGTCAGGCCATACGCACGCCGAGCCCGGCGGCAGTACACCTTGCTGGCAGGCTCGATACTGGCCGTGCTGGCCTGCCTGGTCGCCAGCTGGTTCTGACCGGCTAGAGGTCCAGCGCCAGGCTTTGCCGGCCCTCCAGCGCCAACAGGTACTGCTTGGCCGCGAGGCCGCCGGCGAAGCCGGTCAGGCTGCCCGAAGCACCGATCACGCGGTGGCACGGGGCGATGATCGAGATCGGGTTGCGGCCATTGGCAGCCCCTACCGCACGCACTGCGGCAGGGTTGCCGATTTGCTGGGCGATGTCGCGGTAGCTGCGGGTTTCGCCAAACGGTATCGCCAGCAGCGCGGCCCAGACCTGGCGCTGGAACGCCGTGCCGGCAAAATCCAGCGCCAGCTCGAAACGCTGGCGCTTGCCGGCGAAATACTCGGCGAGCTGGTGGGCAGTTTCCAGCAGCACCGGGCACTCGTCGTCGCGGTGCAGAGCACCGAGGCGCACGCGGTTTTCCCGTTCCGTTTCCCACAATACGGCAGCCAGGCACTCGCCACGGGCCACCAGGGTCAAGGTACCGACGGGTGACTGCATGAAAGTGAATGCGCTGGACATGGCGGGCTCCGGCAAGATTGCGTTGCGCCCACTGTACGCATCCACAGCCTTGCCTGCATCCGCTTTCTTGCCCTCGTAATCACGTCCTCGGCCGGGCCTGTGCCGTCATGGTATCCAGCGTCTGGCGGATGCGCTTCTTGTCGAGCTTGCCCACGCTGGTTTTTGGGATTTCCTCTACACAGCGTACCTGCCGGGGTATCGCCCACTTGTTCAACTGCCCGCGATCGACAAACGGCTGCAGGTACCCGGCCAGTGTGGCCTGGTCGAACTGCATGCCGTCACGGCAGACCACCAGCGCCAGCGGTTGCTCTCCCCAGTGCGGGTCCGGGATGCCGACCACCGCTACCGACGCCACGGACGGGTGCTGGCTGATCAGGCTCTCCAGGGCTACCGAGCTGACCCACTCGCCGCCGGTCTTGATCACGTCCTTGATCCGGTCACGAATACGTACCACCCCCGCTGCATCGATGCAGGCCAGGTCTCCAGTGTGCATCCAGCCGCCCAGCCACAAGGCTGCGCCCTGCTCCGGTTCGTGCAGGTAGCCTTGGCTCAGCCATGGCGCGCGCACCACGATCTCACCCAGGCTTTCGCCGTCATGGGGCACCGCCCTGCCTTCGCTGTCGACGATGCGCAGGTCCACCAGGGCAATCGGCACGCCGGCATCGATCCGCAGCGACAGTTGCTCGGCCATGGGCAATGCCAACTGCTCGGCATTGAGGTGGGTAATGCTGAGCAGCGGGCAGCTTTCCGACATGCCGTAGCCACAATGCACGCTGATGCCGCGCTCGCTGGCGCGCTGCGCCAGGCCCATGGTCAGGGCGCTGCCACCCAGCAGCATTTTCCAGCCCGCCAGGTCGGCGCGCCGCCCTTCGTCGCAGTCCAGCATCATCTGCAGTACCGTGGGCACGCAGTGGGAAAAGGTCACGCCTTCCTCGCGGAACAGACGCACCAGCCGGTTGGGCTCGTAACGCCCGGGGTAGACCTGCTTGATGCCCAGCGCCGTGGCGACATAGGGTATGCCCCAGGCATGCACGTGGAACATCGGGGTAATGGGCATGTACACGTCGCCCGTGCGCAGCAGCGGCGCTTCGCCACAGGCCGCCAGGGTGCCCTGCTCGGCCAGGGTATGCAGCACCAGTTGCCGATGGCTGAAATACACCCCCTTGGGGTTGCCGGTGGTGCCGCTGGTGTAGAACAGCGTGGCCAGTGAGTGCTCGTCGAAATCAGCGAAGGCGAACTGCGGCTCGGCAGTTGCCAGCAACCTTTCGTATTCACCCAGCAGCGGTACGCCCTGCGGTTCGGGGCCGCCGTCGCTGAGGCGGATGAAGCCAGCGACCGACGGCAGGTCATGCCGCAGCTGCGCCATCAACGGCAGGAAGTCATCATGTACCAGCACCAGATGGTCCGCGGCGTGGTTCATGGTGTAGCGCACCTGCTCGGCAGACAGCCGCACATTCACCGTATGCAGCACCGCGCCCAGCATCGGTACGGCGAAGAAACACTCCAGCGCACGGTGGCTGTCCCAGTCGAGCAAGGCCACGGTGTCGCCAGGCTTCACCCCGGCAGCGGTCAACACATTGGCCAGGCGCTGGATACGTTCGAGCAACGTGGTGTAGCTGTAGCGCAGCCTGTCGGCGTAGACGATCTCCTGGTTGGGCTGGTAGCGCACGCCCGACAACAGCAGGCGCTTGATCAGCAGCGGGTAGGCATAGGCCTGCTCGGCCGCCGGCATGATACGGGTGGGGACTCTGGTGGCGTTGTTCATAGCTGGCTGGCCTCGAGCAGGTACAGGCTGTCGCTGCCGGCCCTGACACTGGCGCTGAGCGAATGGATGCGCGGCAGCAGGCGTGCAAAGTAGAACCGCGCGGTGCCCAGCTTGCCCTGGTGGAACGGCTCGGGGGCCGGGTGGCCCTGGCAGACCTCGGCCATGCGTGCCCACAGGTAGGCATAGAAGGTGTAGCCAAACACGTGCAGGTACTCCACCGCCGCCGCACCCAGTTCGCGCGGGTTGCCCTGGGCGCGGTCGAGCAACCAGGCGGTCAGCTCGTCGAGATTGCGCACGGCCGCCAGCAGCGGTGCGCTGAACTCTGCACAGGCTGCGGGCAGCGCCTCGGCGAACGCGCCGATTTCGGCGGACACACTGCGATAGGCCTGGCCACCATCGGCCAGCAGCTTGCGCCCCACCAGGTCGAGGGCCTGGATGCCGTTGGTGCCTTCGTAGATCTGGGTGATGCGGCAGTCGCGGATCAACTGCTCCTGGCCCCACTCACGGATGTAACCATGGCCGCCGAGCACCTGCTGGCCGTGCACGGTAGTCTCCAGCCCCATGTCGGTGAGGAACGCCTTGGCCAGCGGTGTGAGCAATGCCACCCTGGCCTCGGCACGGGCGCGCGCGGCAGCGTCTTCGCTGTACTTGGCCAGGTCCAGTTGCAGCGCCACATAAGTGGAAAACGCCCGCCCGCCTTCGTTCAACGCTTTCATGGTCAGCAGCATGCGCCGTACGTCCGGGTGGACGACAATCGGGTCGGCACTTTGCGTCGGCGCTGCGGCGCCGTTCGGCGCGCGGCCCTGCAAGCGGTCACGGGCGTAGGCGATGGCGCCCTGGTAGGAGCGTTCGCCCAAGGCCAGGCCCTGGATGCCCACGCCTAGACGCTCGTAGTTCATCATGGTGAACATGGCATTGAGGCCCTTGTTCGGCTCGCCGACCAGGTAGCCGATGGCATCGTCGAAGTTCATCACACAGGTGGCCGAGGCCTTGATGCCCATCTTGTGCTCGATCGAACCGCAACTCACCGCATTGGCCTCGCCCAGCACACCGTCGGCGTCAACCAGTACCTTGGGTACCAGGAACAGCGAGATGCCCTTCGGCCCGGCGGGCGCACCCGGCAACCGCGCCAGCACCAGGTGGATGATGTTCTCGGTCAGGTCCTGCTCACCGCCGGTGATGAAGATCTTGGTCCCGGTTATGCAGTAGCGGCCATCGGTGCTTGGCTCGGCACGGGTGCGGATCAGGCCCAGGTCGGTGCCGGCATGCGGCTCGGTAAGGCACATCGAACCCGTCCAGCGCCCTTGGTACATGGGCGGCAGGTACAGCGCCTTCAATGGTTCGCTGGCATGGTTGAGCAGCGCCAGGCAGGCTCCGGCGGTAAGCATCGGATACAGGCCGAACGACAGGTTGGCGGCATTGAGCATTTCTTCGAGCTGTGCGCCGATCACTTTCGGCATGCCCATGCCGCCATATTCCGAGGCACCGGCAACGCCCACCCAGCCATCGGCGGCGAATGCCCGGTAGGCATCGGCGAAACCGTCAGGGGTATGCACCTGCCCGGCGTCCCAGCGGCAGCCTTGCTCGTCACCACTGTGGTTGAGCGGCGCTACCACCTCGGCAATCAGCCGGCCGGCCTGTTCGAGCACGGTCCGGGCAGTGTCGCCATCGACCTGCTCGGCCAGGGCGGGGGTCAGCGCCCACCAGGCCGGGATGTCGAACACTTCGTTGAACAGAAATTCCATGTCGCGCAGTGGTGGAAGGTAATCAGACATGAGGCGAGCACTCGGTTTCTTGGGTTTGCGGAAGCGGCGTGGCCTGGGCCTCGGCACGCACCGAAGCGGCCTGGTCACGCAGGAGGAAGTGCGATAGCGCAGGGATCAGCACCAGCGCGCCGAGCATGTTCCACAGGAACATGAAGGTCAGCAGCAGTCCCATGTCGGCCTGGAACTTGATCGGCGACCAGGCCCAGCCGACCACTCCGGCCGCCAGGGTGATGCCGACCAGCCCCACCACCCGGCCAGTGAAGGCCACGGCTTTCTGGTAGGCCTGGGCCAGGCTCAGCCCGGCACGCTGGTAATGCAGCTGCACGCTGAGCAGGTACAGCGCGTAATCCACGCCAATGCCCACGCCAAGGGCGATCACCGGCAAGGTGGCGACCTTGACGCCAATGCCCATGGCCACCATCAGCGCCTCGCACAGCACCGAGGTGAGCATCAGCGGCAGGATCGCGACCAACGTGGCGCGCCAGCTGCGGAAGGTAAACAGGCAAAACAGCGTGACCGCCAGGTACACCAGCCACAGCATGCGGTGGTTGGCTTCGCGCACCACGGCATTGGTGGCGGCTTCGATACCGGCACTGCCGGCGGCCAGCAGAAACTGCTGTTCGGCGCTGCTGTTGGCGTGGGCAAAGCGCTCGGCCACGGCAGCCACCTGGGCCAGGGTGTCGGCGCGGTGGTCCTTGAGGTAGGCGATGACCGGCATCAGCGAGCAGTCGTTGTTGAACAGCTCCGGGGCGTTGACCGAGGCCTGCTGGGCGGCGTAGTTGAGCACGTCCTGGTTGCGCTGCAAGCTGTTCAGACGCGGGTTGCCTTCGTAGGTACCGGCGGTGATCTGGCGCACGGCGTTGGCCAGCGACACGGTGGTCTGCACGCCCGGCAGTTGCTGCAGTTGCCAGGCCAGGCGGTCGGCCAGGACCAGCGTCTGGTATTGCAGGCAGCCTTCCGGTGCGGTCTTGACCATCACCGCGAAGGTGTCGCTGGACAGCGCGTAGTGCTGGGTGATGTAGGCGTTGTCGAGGTTGTAGCGCGAATCCGCGCGCAGCTCGGGTGCGCCGCTGTCCAGGTCACCGATCTGCAGTTGCAGGCTGCCCCAGATGCCAAGCCCCCCCAGCACCAGCGCCGCCAGCAATGCGGCGCTGGCCCATTTGCGTTCGGTGAGACGATCAAGCAGGTCCCAGAGCCGGCCGAAGCCTCGATGCCGTGCGGCACGGGCGTCGATAGCCAGCGCTCGCTCGGCTGCCTTGCGGCCGACCCCGACATACGACAGCGCCACCGGCATCAACAGCAACGAGGTGAAGATCAACACCGCCACACCAATGCTGGCGGTGATGGCCAGGTCCTGGATCACCGGGATATCGATCAGCATCAACACGGCAAAGCCCACCGCGTCGGCCAGCAATGCGGAGACCCCGGCAACGAACAGCCGGCGGAAGGTATAACGCGCTGCCACCTGGCGGTGGGTGCCACGGCCAATGTCCTGGAGAATACCGTTCATCTTCTGCGCGGCGTGCGACACGCCGATGGCGAAGATCAGGAACGGCACCAGGATCGAATACGGGTCGATGGCATAGCCCAGCCAGGCAACGATGCCCAGCTGCCATACCACCGCGGTCAGCGAACACAGCACCACCAGCAGCGTACTGCGCACGCAGCGGGTATAGGCGTAGATGATCACCAGGCTGGTCAGCACCGCCAGGGCGAAGAACGCCATCACCTGGACCAGGCCGTCGATCAGGTCACCCACCAGCTTGGCGAAGCCGATCACATGGATACGGTACTGGCCGCTGGCCTGGTACTGGCTGCGCAACTGTTCGAGCTTTTTCGAGAAGGCGTGGTAGTCGAGGCCTTTGCCCGTGGCCGAGTCCTGGTCGAGCAACGGCACGATCAGCATGCTCGACTTGAAATCACGCGCCACCAGGCTGCCGACGATGTTGGCGCGCTCGATGTTCTGCCGCAGTTGCTCGATATCGCCTGCCGCGCCCTGATAGCTGTCGGGCATCACCGGGCCGCCCTGGAAACCCTCCTCGGTCACCTCGGTCCAGCGCACCGCCGGGCTCCACAGCGACTTCATCCAGGCCCGGTCCACACCCTGGCTGAGGAACAGCTCGTCGTTGATGTGCCGCAGGGTCTGCAGGTAGCCCGGGTCGAAGATGTCGCCCTGGGTGTTTTCCACGACCACCCGCACGGCGTTGCCCAGGCCTCGCAGCGATGAGCGATTTTCCAGGTAGTTGTGGATGTAGGGGTGGCTCTGCGGCAGCATCTTGTCGAAGCTCGGGCGCAGCTCGAGACGGGTCAGCGCCATGTAGCCCAGCACCAGGGTGGCCAACAGCATGCCCAGCACGAACGGCAGGCGGTGGTTGAACACCAGGCGCTCCAGGCCGTTGCCCGAGCGCGCGTCGAAATCGTCGAGGTTGCGGATTACCGGAAGGGTGTCTTGGCGGGTAGCGGCCATCGGGGTCTTCTCTTGTTATGGGTACGGCGTGGGATTACCGACCGGGTTGCGCACGCCCCGCTCACCCACCAGCACCAGGCCGTTGCCGGTGTCGGTAGCGAGCGCGGTCACCGGGCCCCGGGCGCTTTGCGCCACGGGGCTGAAACTGGCGCCGTCATCCCGGCTGAACAGCAGGTCGCCAGCCTGGCTGGCCAGCCACAGCGTCCCATCACGGTCGACCCCGGCAGCGCTGAAGCTGGTATTGATACCGGTGCTTACCGGCTGCCATTGCTGGCCGCCGTCAGTGCTGCGGTAGACGTGCCCACGCAGGCCGTACACCAGCAGCAAGCCGGGCTTGCCCACCGCGCCAAACAACGTGCCGGCATAAGGTGTTGCAACACGGATGAAGCGCTCGCCATCGCGCTTGAGCAGCAGGCCCTGCTCGCCGGTGATGTACAGCGCTTCACCGATGGCGGCCAGGCTGGTCAGGTGCAGGCCTTGCGGGTTGTCGCTGTGGTCGAGCCAGGGTTGCCAGTGCTGGCCGCCATCCGTGGTATGCAACAACAGGTTGAACAGGCCCACCGCATAGCCGTTGCGCGCGTCGCTGAACCACACATCGAGCAAGGCGTTGTCGCTGCTCGTACCCGGCAGCCGTTCGGCCAGCAGCCGACCGTCCAGTTGCTTGTACCAGTGCACGCCACCATCGCGGCTGTGCAGCACCACACCGTCATGGCCGACCGCCCAGCCCAGTTCGGCGCTGGCGAAACTGACGGCGTTCAGGTCGGCACTGACCGGCACCTGGGCCTGCTGCCAGTGCGCACCGTGGTCGTCGGAGTACACGATGTGCCCACGCGGGCCCACCGCCACCAGGCGTTGCCCGGCCAGGGCGACATCGCGCAAGGCATTGCTGGCCGCTAGCGCAGTGGGCATCGCAGGCAGGTCCAGCACGTCGGTGAAGGGCGCCGCCTGCACTGCGCCCTGCAGCGTGGCCAGGGCCAGCAGCACTACGCTGCAGCGTTTGAAGACAGACATTGCCACCTCTGCTCGGTAGGTTCAGCGAATGCCGTTGCCGGCCAGCGACTCGGGTGACCACTGAGTTTTCGACAGTGGCTCGATGTAGCGGATGCCGCCGTAGGCACCGACCACGCCGTTGAGGTTGTAGGTGCCGCCGATCAGGTCGTAGATCATGAACGGCGTGGCGTCCGGGGTCTGTTTGTCGTAGCTCTGGGTGAGGAAGGCGAACGAGCCGCGGTACAGCTGGCCACGGGCGTCGTACTGGTCCGAAGCGAGGGCGATCCAGCTGTCTTCGTCAAGGTAGAAGCGGCGTTTGTGGTAGATGTGGCGCGCGCCGTCCTTGAGCTTGCCTTCCACCACCCATACCCGGTGCTTTTCCCAACGCACGAACTGCGGCGCCAGGTGGTTGGGCGTGATCACCTGCTTGACGTCGGTGTTGTAGGTCAGCTGGTAGGTGTTGTACGGCACGTACATTTCCTGCTTGCCGACCAGGGTCCAGTCGTAGCGGTCCAGCGCACCGTTGAAGACGAATACATCATCGTAGGTCCCCGAGCCCGAGGTGCCCGGGTTGGGCGTGTCATAGGCCAGGTTCGGTGCCAGCTTGACCCGGCGCTGGCCAGGCAGGTACTGCCAGGCACTGCGGGGCTGCACCAGCGGGTTGGCCGCATCGCGCAGCATCATCGCTTCGCCGGCGCGGCGGGCGGGCCCGGTGTACACCAGCTTCATCTGGTAATAGGTGTCCTTGGCGCCGATCGGCCTGGCCATGTCCTCGTAGATCGGGTAGCTGATGTTGGCCTGGCCGGTGGTCGAAAGCGATGGCTTGCCGGCTGCATCGACGTTCCACGAGTCGTACTTGGCGGTCATGCTCACGCCCTGGTAGCGCAGCAGGAAGTTCCACATGGCCTCGGCACCGTTCTGCGGAATCGGGAACGGGATGCCCGGCAGCACGTTGTCCACTGCGGTGCCACCCTCCTTGCTGTTGGCACCGGTGGCGTTCTTGCGGGTGTTGTCGAGCACCGCCTGGGGCAGCGCCACGCTGCGGTGGGTCGGGTAGACATCGACGCGGTAGCTGGGGTAGCGCTTGAGCAGCTCGAGGGTGGTGGCGGTCAGCTGGTCTTTGTACCGCTCGGCGTTCTTGCCATCGATGACCAGCACCGGCTTGTCGCTGGCGAACGGGTCGGGGCGCATGCTGGCGCCGCTCTGGTAGCCCGCCGGTGGCGTCAGCAGACCGCCCTGGTAGGCTGGGATGGAGCCATCGGCATTGCCGCCCTTCTCCGCGCCAACGGCGGTCAGGCTGGTGCCCAGGCGCGCGGCCTGGTCATTGGAAACAGCGGCCTGGGCAGCGTTCAGCGCGGCCAGGGACAGGCACGAGGCCAGCAGTGTAGGTACGAAATTCATGATGGTTGTCTTCCTGTGCAGGCTCTGGGAGAGAGGACTCAGAAGGTCGTCTTGACAGTGAGATACAGGGCGCCACGGTCCTCGGTGGTGGCTCCGCCACCGGAGAAGGAGGCATAGCCGCCGCCGTAGCAGGTGTAATCCTGTTCGCCATCCAGGGCGTTGGGGGTGCTGCCATCGGTCTGGCCATCCTTGCAGGCCTTGGTCTCACCGAAGCTGTCGACGTACTTGAGGTCGACGAAGTACTGGTTGTAGATCGCGGCACTTACACCCACCGCGTAGTTGCCCGTGTTCTCGGCACCGCCGCCCTGCACCGGCGACACACCGTCGAGGCCGACGTTGACCGATAGCGGCATGCTCAGGTCCATGCCCGGCAGCACCTGGTACCAGGTGGGGGTGAAGTTGACGGCGATGCCCCAGTTGTCGCGGGTGGCCTTGTCGATGCCGCGGTAGCTGCCCTTGCCCTTGTACAACGCCGCGTTGTGGCTATCGAGCTTGAGCAGGTTGCTGTAGAACAGCTCGCCAAGCAGGGTTGCCGAGTCAAACAGCGGCGTGTCGCCAATGGTCATCAGGCCGTTCAGGGTCCAGTGCAGGGTGTCGCCGGTCGCGCTCAGGCTGTCGCCATCCTTGGGCACGTCGTAGATCACGCCACTGCTGGGCAGGCGTGCCGGCAGCAGGCCGAAGCCACCGCCCAGGCCAGCCTGGCCGGGGGCGCTGACGATTGCCGGGATGCTCGCCAATGGCATGTTGTGGCGGATGTTCAGGTCGCTGCCGACACTGATGCCACCGATATCCTTGGACAGGCTCAGGCCGTAGATGTCGATGTCGTCGGAATAGGCGAACTGGTAGGTGGTGCTTTGCAGTGAGTTGTACAGATTGCCGACCGCGCCCTGACGGCTGCCCGGCGGGTTGCCGAACGGGCCGTTGGCGACGGTCATGCCGCGTGCATCGAGCCAGGCCTGCGGAAGGATCTCGGAAGTCTTGCGGTAGTAGAAACCGAGGGTGCCGCCCAGCCACTCGGGCGACCACTTGGCCATGATGCCCCAGTCGCCGCTCTTGCCAGGCTTCAGGTCGTGGCCACGGCGGATGCTGGTCAGCGCGCCACGCACCGGGATCAATCCCGGGGTGCCGGTGTGCCCGAGCAGGAAGCTTTGCGCGCCTTCGCCGACCACGTCCGAGCCACCGTAATAGGTGCCGGCCTCGGGCAGGCGGGCGGCGTCCCAGTCGAAGAAATACTGGGCGCCCACAGTCAGTTCGGAATTGACCAGGAACGAGGTCGACAGCTGGTTGCGTGGCACGAACAGTTCCTTGGCTTCGGTGCCTGGCGAGGCAGCCAGCTTGGCCAGGTCCAGGCCGGACTGGCCGTAGCTCAGCGAGTGCACCGGGTTGAGCAGGGTTTCCCCCCAGAACAGGTTGTGCTGGCCGAGCTTGGCGCTGACCTGCGAAGCCTCGCCGACTTCACGGCTGAAGAACACGAAGGCATCCAGCACTTCCCCCGACGGGCCACTGTAGTAACGCTGGGCATAGTTGCTCAGGTGCGGGCTGCCCAACGCTACGCCGGTCCCCGGCAGGCCATTGAGGCTGGGGTTGATGCCGGACTGGTCACCGTTGCCGTTGACGAACGGGTTGCTGTTCGACCCGGTGTTGTCGTAGGCCTTGTCATACCAGCTGGCGGTACTGACCCGGAAACCGGTATTGCCTTGGTAGACCACGTCCAGCTCGGTCAACAAGTCGACGCGGTTGGTAATGTTGGTGCCAGCCTTGCGGAAGTTGTAGTCACCGTCGTTGCTGTTGGGCGTGCCCAGCAGGCGCTGGTCGGCACTTTCGGTGCGCACGCCATAGTTGTACTTGACGGTGTTGTCGAAACGCACGGCCCAGTTTTCGTTGCCGGTGTCGACTTCGAACGCCTGGGCGGCAGGCAGCGAGAGCAGACTGATGGCGCAGGCGAGCAGGCAGCGCTGTGGCTTCACAGCACGGTGAATGCGGTGTTCTGGCATTACGATGGCTCCACGTATTGTTATTGTTTTTTACGCCGCCCGTCTTTTGCGGGCGTGGCTGGGGCGTCCATGCGCTATTGCAGGTTCGGGTTATCCAGACGGCGGACCAGGGCTTCGGCCAGTGGCCAGTGACCGAAGCCGGAAGCCGGGTTGAGGTGGCCAACGGCACCCAGGCTGACCAGTTCGCTGCCCCAGCGGCGGGCCAGGTCGCCAGCCGCGGCGTAGCTGGCCAGGTGATCGTTGCTGCTGGCAGCGACGATGCTCGGGAATGGCAGCGGTGCGTCCGGCACAGGCGCCCAGCCGTGCTCGACCAGGCTGGCCGGGCTTGGGTAGTGGGCCGGCCAGGGTGCGCCGAGGTCCGGTGGCGCCGCCAGCAGTGCCCCTTTGACTGCCCGCCGATAGCGTGCGGCCCAGTGGGCGACCATCAATACCCCGGCGCTGTGCGCCACCAACAGCACCTCACCCTCGATCTGTTCCAGTTCACGCTGGATCGCCTCGACCCGAGCCGTGCAGCTCAGCCGGTCAACCTGCAGCGGCGGTACGCTGCGGACCTTGGCCAGGCGGCTGGCGAGCAGGGTCTGCCAATGCCCGGCGACATGCTCGCGCAGGCCAGGGACAATCAACACGGTGGCAGTGGTGTGCAGTTTTTCCACGTTGAACCTCGTATCGGCATGCAGCTCTTGAGGTTCACAGTAAACAGCGCGCCCCTGGGGTGCTTCACATTGCGCGTCAGAGGCTTTTCATTTGATGACAACGGGCTTCCCGGGGCTTTGCTTTTCAATTCATGACACGCAGGCTATAAGACACAGAACGCATGTCGGCATACCCAACATGGAAAACAACAAGAATGCCTGCCCTCGTCCGTGCCGCCAGTTTGACCAACTACCTCGAAGTGTCCCGCCACCTGGGCCTGAACCCGCATGCATTGCTGGCGCAGGTCGGCCTCAGTGCCGCGTTGCTTGATGACCCCAACCGGCGGATCCCGGTTGCCAGCGTCATCGCCTTGCTGGAAGCCTCGGCCAATGCCAGCCACTGCGAAAGCTTCGGCCTGCGCATGGCCGAATTGCGACAACTTTCGGATTTCGGCGAAATCAGCCTGCTGCTCAGCCACCAACGCACCCTGCGCGATGCCCTGCAGGTGATCGTGCAATACCGCCACCTGCTCAATGACGCCCTGGCCATCCATATCGAGGAAGCCGGCAAGACCGTGGTCATTCGGGAAGAAGTGATCAACGAGCGCGCACCCTGCAGCCGCCAGGCCACCGAACTGGCCATCGGCGTGATGATGCGCCTGTGCGCGGCCCTGCTGGGTGCCCATTGGCACCCGATCAGCGCCAATTTCACCCACGCGGCCCCGGCCGACCTGGCTACTCACCGGCGCATTTTCGGCTGCACGCTGGCATTCGGCAGTGAGTTCAACGGCATTGTCTGCCCCGCCGCCGACCTCGACAGCGCCAGCCCCCAGGCCAACGAAGCCATGGCCCGCCTGGCACGGCGTTACCTGGACAGCCTGCCAGCCGGCGGCACCCCGTCGCTGGAGCTGGAACTGCGCAAGACCATCTACCTGCTGCTGCCCATGGGCCGCGCGACCATCGAGCAGGTGGCCCAGACGCAGGGCATGAACGTGCGTACCCTGCAACGGCGTCTCGAGGAAAACGGCCTGACCTTCAAGGACCTGATCAACAGCGTGCGCCGCGACCTGGTGATGCGCTACCTGGAAAACCCCGGTTATTCGCTGGGGCGCATTGCCGACATGCTCGGCTATTCCATGCCCAGCTCATTCACCCGCTGGTTCATTGCCCAGTTCGGCATGCCGCCGGCCAGCTGGCGGGCCCGGCACGATCAACCATAGGGGCGGCGTCAGGCTGAAGCTTGCAGGCCCCAGTGCATCAGCGCCAGCACCAGTAACACCAGAAACACGCTCTCCCCGACCATCAGCGCAATCGGCTTGAGGCCGGCCGAGGCCAGCGCCTTGAGCTGGGTCTTCATGCCCAAGGCACTGATCGCCACCACCAGGCAGCCGCGCGACAGCTCATTGATGCCGACCTGCACCGCCGCCGGCACCCATCCTGTGCTGTTGACGCAGGCCAGAAGCAGGAAGCCGAGCGCGAACCAGGGCAGCAACGGCGGCCGCTGACCGCCCGCTTCCAGGCCCTGGCGACGGGTGACCATGGCCGCGCAGACAATGACCGGCAACAGCATCGCCACGCGCATCAGCTTGACCACGGTGGCAATGTCACCGCTCTCGGTGGACAGGCTGTAGCCCGCCCCCACCACCTGCGCCACGTCGTGGATGGTTGCCCCGAGGAAGACCCCAGCCTGCGCTGGCGACAGATGCAGCCACTGGGCGATCATCGGGTAGAGGATCATCGCCAGGGTCGACAGCGCCGACACACCGATCACGGTGAACAAGGTTGCGTGCTCCTTGCGCGGGTGCTGGGGCAAGGCGGCGGCCAGCGCCAGCGCCGCCGAGGCACCGCATATGGCCGTGGCACCGCCGGTGAGCATGCCGAACAGCCGTGAGAACCCCAGCGCCTTGGCCACCACCACCGAGACCAGGATCGTTACCACCACCAGCGTCACGACCAGGGCCACCGGCTTCCAGCCCAGGCTGGCGATCTGGTCCAGGGTGATACGCATGCCAAGCAGCGCCACCCCCAGACGCAGGACCGTGCGAGCGGTGAATTCGATGCCGGCCTTGCAGGGGCCGTCAACCGCGAGAAAGTTCAGCGCCATCCCCAGCAGCAAGGCAAACAGCATGACCGGCGCCGCGTAATGCTCACTGAGGAAACTGGCAGCCGCGCCGACGATCAGGCTGACCACCACGCCCGGGGCAAGGCTGTGGATACGCTGATGGGTAGCGCTCAGTAGCCGTGTGTTCATTGCCCCGCTTCCTCACTGTCGATCACGATGTAGACCTGCCCGCCCCGCTGCTCGACCGGGTAGCTGGCAACCTTCAAGGCCTTGGAATTGACCAGGTAGCCGCTGGCCAGGTCAAACCGCAGGCCATGCGCGCAACACTGGATGACGCGGCCTTCGAGCCGCCCGCCGCACAACGACGCGCCCTGGTGTGGGCAACTGTCGTCAATGGCATAGAGCATGTCGGCAACGTTGAACAACGCCACGCTGCGCCCTTCGCAGGCCAGCAGCACCCGACCGTTACGCGGCGGAAGCTGCCCGGGTGCCAATGCAATTCGCCGGCTCATGCCCCTGCAACCTCTCTCAGCGCTTCGCGCATGGCGGCGAACAGCACCTCGGCCGGCTGCGCGCCAGCAATCAGCGGCCCCTGGTTGAAGCGGTAACGCGGCACGGCGCTGCCGGCGCGCCCTGCCCCATCGAGGAACGGGCTACCATCGTCACGCAGGCAGTCGGCTACCTGCACGGCGTCCAGCCCGCAACGCTGGGCGATGCCGAGCAGGACACGGCTGTCCCCGAGATCGCGCCCCTGGTGGAAATAGGCAATGAACAGCTGCGCCAGCAAGGCTTCCAGCTGCGCTGCTTCGAGCAACCCGGTAGCCCGTTGCAGCAGACGGTGGGCGTTGCCGGTATTGGGCATGCGGCGGATACGCGAGAAGTCGATGTCCTCGCCGACCACACAGGCGGCGGCACGCACCTGCGCCTGGCGCTCGCGCACTGCCTCCTCGCTGCCCAGGCGCTGCAGGTAGAAGCTGTGGAACGGCAGGCCGCTGGCCGGCAAGCCAGGCAACAACTGCACCCCTCGCCATTGCAGGTGCACTTGCACCTGCGGCCGTTCGCGACGCAACAGCAAAAGGGCGGCCTGCAGGTGCCGCTGGCCGATCAGGCACCAGGGGCAGACAAAATCGAAGAACACTTCGACGGACAACAGTTGGTTCACGGTTTCGACTCCCGGGGGGCGCCGACCGCGTTGTATGCCGGCGTATGAAGACGCTCCATGTCATGTTGGTAATGCCGTTTGGCAAGGAAAAACACCAGCGCTGCACCGATGCTCATCAGCGGCACTAGCTGGAAGGCGGCCTGCAAGCCGATCAGGTCGGAAACGCGCCCGGTGATCAGCGGCCCGGTGGCCAGGCCCAGCAGGTTGTTGGCCAGGGTCAGGGTGGCAAACGCGGCGCCGTGCACCGCGGCGTGGGTGAGGTTGGCGACCATGGCACTGGATGGGCCGTTGGTGCCGGCGGCAATCATCATGCCCAGGCCGATGAGCACCAGTTGCGCGGTGCCTGCGGGTAGCGCAAACGCCAGGGAAAGCAGCGCGCAACTGCCCAGGCAATAGGCGATGGCCAGGCTGATCTTGCGATCGGGGCGCTGCCGCCCGAAGCGGTCGCAGAGCATCGCGCAGAGGATCATGCCGATGCCACTGCAGAGCACGATGACAGCGGCAATTGCCCCGGCCTGGTCGGTGCCCATGGCGTAATAACGGTTCAGATAGCTGGGCATCCACACGATCACGGTGCCGCCGACGAACAGCTGCAGGCCGCTGCCGACATAGGCGGCGATTACCGAACGGCTGTCGTACAAGCTGCGCAACGGTCGGCAGGCTTTGCCCTGCGCTGGCTGCGCGCACCTGGGCGCAATGCGCGCCTCCTTCACGATCAGCGGGTACAGCGCTGCCAGCACCAGGCCGAACAACGCCATACCGGCGAATGCCCAGCGCCAGCCCAGGTGCTGGGCCAGCACACCCCCCATGGCCATGCCCAGTACCGAGCCGAACATGCCGCCGGCCATGAACGCGCCGGCCAGGGTCGAGCGCATGTCACGGGGGAACACGGCGACCACCACGGCGATGCCGACGCTGCCATAGGCGGCCTCGCCCACACCGACCAGAAAGCGGGCAATGAACATTTGCGGGTAGCTCTGTGCCAGGCCGCAGCCGAGGGTGGCCAGGCTCCACAGCACCGCCATCAGCACCAGGCTGCGTACCCGGCCGAAGCGGTCGGCCAGCAATGACAGCGGGAAGGTCAGCAGGCCGACCATCAGCGCGACGATGCCACTGAGCAGGCCGAGCTGGCTGTCGCTCAGCGCCCATTCGCCCTTGAGCAGCGGGAATACGGCATTGAGCACCTGGCGCGACATGTAGTCGGAAATCAACAGGCCGAAGGTCAGGGCGAAGACCACCCAGGCATAGCGCCGGGGGACGCTGTGGGCAGTGTCGGCGCAGGGATTTTCGGCACTGGCGAGGTAGGTGGCCATGTTGCCTCCTTGGGTGTGGGGCGTGAGGTTGTTCTTGTTGTCATGGATTACAGCCAACATTCATGTTGCTTTTGCGGGCCTCTTCGCGGGCTCGCCCGCTCCCACCGGGACAGCGGCGACCTTCGGGCCAGTGCCGCAGCGGTGGGAGCGGGCATGCCCGCGAACAGGCCGGGCCCTGCCGTACCTGCATCAGCCGCGCTGCGGCACGCCCTTCACACCCGGCTGGCGATTCGGCGCCATGCCGTTGGCCTTGAGGGTCTGCTCGATGCTGTCGTACTGCTGGCCGATGCGGTAGATGGCGCGGGCTTCCTTGCCCGTGGCAATCTCCCGGCCCAGTTCATGGGCCACGCGCACGGTCTGCTGGATCTGCTGCACCGAGGTGAAGCGCTTGCCCTGCTGGTCGATGATGGTGTCTTCGTTGCCACAGCGCGGGTGCAGGCCCATGGCCAGGGCCATGGTGTTGAATGGCAGCACGTTCTTCAGCAGCGACTCGGCGGTCAGGGTGCAACCGTCCGGCGCACGGTGGATGAAATTGAAGAAGTTGAACGGGTTGGGGCCGTCGAAACCGCCACCAATGCCGATCCAGGTCAGGTTCAGCGGGCCCATGTAGTCACCGCGGCGAACGATGCGCTCGAGGGTTTCCAGGGCATGCATGCCGGTCAGCTGGAAATGCGGCTGGATGTTGCTGGCCTGCAGGCGGCGCAGGTGTTCGCGCACCCAGGCCGGGCCGGCCGGCACGGTCATCTCGCTGTAGGCGGCATGGATCGCCGGGCTGGCCAGCGAGGTGCCTTGCAGGTATTCGGGGTACAGCAGCTCCATGATGTTCATCTGCGTGGTATTGATGGCCACGGTCACCTGGTCGGGGCGCGGCGTCAGCTCGGCAAGCATGTGCCGGGTGTCGTCGGACAGCCACTTGGCCGCCTCGCCCTCGCTTTCCGGGGCAAAGGAGATCGACCCGCCCACCTGGATGATCATGTCCGGCACCGCTTCGCGCACCCCGGCAATCAACTCGTTGAACTTGGACAGGCGCTTGGAGCCTTTGCCGTCCAGTTCCCGCACGTGCAGGTGCAACACGGTGGCGCCTGCTTCGTAGCAGTCGACGGCCTTCTGCACCTGCTCGTCCATGGTCAGCGGGATATCTTCCGGGAAGTCTTCGGGCATCCACTCCGGGCCATAGGGGGCCACGGTGATCACCACTTTTTCCATGTTTTCCGGGTGCAACGAATCGTCGAAGAATTGCATGCTGTAGTCCTCGCTATTGTTATTGTGCGGTTGCCGCCGACCGTGGCGGCCGGCCTAGAACGTCGGGCTGCCCTTGATCCCGGCGCGCTCCATCCGACGATGGCACGGCGGGTAGTCCATGACGGCGTAGTGCTGGGTGCTGCGGTTGTCCCAGATCGCCACGCTGTTGGGCTTCCAGCGCCAGCGCACCTGGTACTCGGGCAGGTAGGCCTGGCTGATCAGGTAGCGCAGCAGGTCGCCAGCGCCGGGGTTGGCGTCCTGGCCGAAGCGCACCCGCTGCGGGGTGTGGTAATTGCTGAAATGGGTGGTGAAGGCGTTGACGAACAGCACCTGTTCGCCCGTTTCCGGGTGCGTGCGCACCACCGGGTGCTCGGCATCAGGGAACTGCGCCTTGAGCGCCAGGCGCTTTTCCAGTGGCATGGCGGCCCCAAAGCTGGCCTCGATGCTGTGACGGGCGCGCAGGCCTTCGATCCTGGCCTTCACATCGTTCGGCAGGTTTTCATACGCCAGTACCATGTTCGCCCACATCGTGTCACCGCCCACCGGCGGGCATTCGATGCAGCGCAGCACGCAGCCCATGGGCGGTGCTTCGCGCCAGGTGGCGTCGGTATGCCAGGCGTTTTCATACCGGTCATTGGGTTGGTCCGGGCGCTTGTAGATCTGCACCAGGCCCGGATGCTCCGGGTCGCTGCCGGCCACCGGGTGGTCTTCCAGGTCGCCGAAGCGGCGGGCAAAGGCGACGTGTTCGGCGCGGCTGAAGTGCTGGTCGCGCAGGAACAGCACACGGTGGCGGAGCAACTGCGCGCGCAGCTCGGCGAACAGGTCGTCGTCGTGAATCGCGTCGGCCAGGTTGACCCCGCCTACCTCGGCACCGATTGCGCAAGTCAGTTGTTCGATGTGCATGCTGTTGCCCTCTTCAGATGACGAAGATCGACGAGCCGGTGGTCTTGCGCGCTTCCAGGTCACGGTGGGCCTGTACAGCATCCTGCAACGCATAGTGCTGGTTGATTTCGATACGGATGCGCCCGCTGCTGACGTGGTCGAACAGTTCACCGGCCAGGTCGGCCTTTTCCGCCGGGTCGGCGATGAAGTCGGCCAATGCCGGGCGCGTGAGTTGCAGCGAACCCTTGACCGCCAGCAGTTGCGGGTCGAATGGCGGGATCGTGCCCGAGGCGGTGCCGACGCAGACCATCAGGCCACGGCGCTTGAGTGAATCGAGCGAGCCCATGAAGGTGCTTTTGCCCACGCTGTCGAACACCACGTTGACCCCTACCCCGTCGGTCAACTCACGCACGCGCGTGGCCACGTCCTCGACGCTGTAGTTGATGACATGGCTGCAGCCATGCGCGCGCGCCACTTCGGCCTTGGCCTCGCTGGACACGGTGCCGATCACCTGCAGCCCGAGCAACCGCGCCCACTGCGCGACGATCAGGCCGACCCCGCCCGCGGCAGCGTGCAACAGCAGGCTGTCGCCGGGCTTGAAGCCATGCAGCCGCCGCAACAGGTAGGCGCTGGTCAGCCCACGCATGGTCATGGCAGCGGCCGTTTCGAAGGCGATGGTGTCCGGCAGCTTGATCAATGCGGCAGCGGCAATCAGGCGTTCGGTGCAATAGGCGCCCAGCGTATTGAGAAAACCGGTGTAGGTGACCCGGTCACCGACCGCCACCTGGGTCACGCCCTGGCCCACGGCCTCTACCACGCCGGCAGCTTCCACGCCGATGCCGTTGGGCAGCGGGATCGGATAGGTACCGTTGCGGAAATAGGTGTCGGCGTAGTTCAGGCCAACCGCCACCTGGCGCAAGCGCACCTGCCCCGGGCCGGGTTCGCCGACCTCGGCGTCCTCGTAGCGCAACACCTCGGGGCCACCGGTCTGATGGAAACGTACGACTTTGGACATGCTTGTCTCTCCAATCATCGATCTGGACGCCAGGCGTCAGTTCTGGGTGATTGGACTGTATGCCCTTGGCGTGCGGGGTGCTTCGCATCGGACGACAGCGGGTTTTCATTTCATGACAGCCCGGCTGCCGCGCTGCGCTTCGCGCCGCTGTTTTATTCATGAGTCACCTTGATGGTTGCCCATGGCCAGACTAATACTTAGGTGTCTGCCTGGGGAGGCACGAAACATGCAACCAAGATTCGTTATCGTTCCGGCTGTACCGATCGAAAAGGAGTCGTTCCACCTGGGTGGCCGCTATTACGCCGCTACCGTTTGCGGGGGCTTCGACATCTACGACAACCAGGCCAAGGAACGGCTCAAGCCCAGTTATCCAAGCAGGACGGATGCGCAGTTGCACTGCGAGCAGATGAACAAGCGCTTTGATGTAGGGTGATCGCCGCCATCCGGCGCAGGTGACTGCCTCGATCCGGTGGCTTTCCAGCGGAGCACTGCCATGAGCAAACCCTTTCCGGTCATGATCCTGGCGCTGACAGCGCTTTCTGCCTGCGCCTCGAACTCGGCGCAGTACCGCGACCAGCCACTGGTGGCGAAAGTCGACAACGGCATGAGCAAAGACCAGGTCGTACAGATCGGCGGCAAACCTGATGCCGAGACCGAGCGCACGGCGGTACCTGGCACGTGTTTCGACTATCTGCTCAGCCAGGCCGGCAATCGTCAGCCCTACAGCGTCAGCTTCGATGGCAGCGGCAAGGTGGACCACACCGCGTTCATGACCTGCGCCGAGTGGAGCAACGCCCAACGCAAGGCCCGCCTACCCAGCATGGGCGGCTCAAGCGGCTCGGGCTACTGAACTCATTCGAGGCATTCTTTCGCCGCCTGGCGCAACTTGTCGCCTGACAGGAAGCTGCCCTTGTAGAAGGTCGCGCGGCTGCCCTGGCGATAATCGACCACGTCGAGCACATCGTCGGACGCCACCGCGCTGGGTGCCGTCAGCCGGTAGCCGTGAGCGATGGATTTCTGCGTGGCCTGGGGCGCCAGCGCTTGCCACTTGGGCAGTACGCAGGCGGCATACTGCTGGGGCGATTTATCGGTCAGTTTGCTGGCAGTCGGTTTACCGGGACTGGCGCAGCCAGCGAGGCTGGCCCCCAGCACAGCGGCGAGAAAGATACGGAAGGTAGCCATTTGCAATTGCCTGTGAGGAATACGCGGCATTCTAACGGGGGGCGCAAGCCGATACCAACCAACCAAAGTAGAGAAGTGGTTCCCGGCAGGCAGCAACCGCTACCCCTGGCCGTGATTGCACGTGCAGGAGCGGTCTGCCCGGTTCAATCAAGCGCGCCGTTCAGCACTTCGTAGATGATCCCAGTGGCGACTGCCACCAGGATCAGGTCCACACCCGCCTGCATCCACTCATAGCCGTCGTAATGAGGCAGCTGCCCCAGCAGCCGACCATCGAGCTTCTTGGCGATACCCGGCGGCAGCGGTTTGCCCCGGGCCAGGTTCTTCTGGATACCCGGCGGCAGAGCCGGCCCTGCACTCCAGTAGCTGCGGTGCCCGGCGAGGACATCGAGCACGTAACCACGGTCAACCGAAGGGTTGCCATGGCCGCCACCACCACTACCACCCGCGTGCCCCTGGCTCTGGCCGTGCTGCCCCTGGCTGTGCGGGTTCTTGCCATGCCCCTGCCCTTTACCGTTATTCGGGTCGGCCAAGGAAAGCGATGGCCCCACAGCCAAGGCGATCGAGGTAACCACAGCCACCAGCGACCATCGACGCTTCACCATATCTGTTTCCTTACGCGAGAAAGTCGTCCCTGTACTGTAGATCAATACCCGAGCCAGGGTGAATGGCCGCGGACGCCGCGCTGTGCTGCCGCGCTCAGTACAGACGGGCCTTGATCAGCGGGCGCAACAGGTAGTTGAGTACGCTGCGCTTGCCGCTGAGGATATCCACCTCTGCCACCATGCCGGGAATGATCGGCAGCACCTCCTCGCCGCGTTTGAGCTGACTACCGTCCGTACGGATCAGTACCTGATAATACGACTCCTTGCCGTGCGGCGTGTCTTCCTCGATGGTGTCGGCGCTGATCTGCTCCAGGGTGCCCTTGAGGTCGCCATAAATGCTGAAGTCGTAGGCAGTGATCTTCACCTTCGCCGGCATGCCCGGCACCAGGAATGCCACGTCGCGCGGCTTGATCTTCGCCTCTACCAGCAGGCGGTCCTCCACCGGGATCACTTCCATGATTGCCTCGCCGGGCTGGATCACCCCGCCGCGGGTGTTGATCAGTATGGTGTTGACCCGCCCACGCACCGGCGAAACGATCCCGGTACGGCGCAACTGGTCCTGGCGCTGCTGGACGATCGGCTCCAGGGCACTGAGGTCGGCCTTGCGCTGTGAGCGCTCGGTGTAGGCATCCTGGAAATAGCTGCTCTTCAGTTCGCTCAGCTTGCCATTGAGGGTAGCGATATCCTGGCTCAACCGCAGCGCCTCCATCTGGCTGACGGCGCGCTTGGCGACCAGCGGGCGGACCAGGTCGAGCTGGCTCTGCGCCAGGCTGATCTGCCTCTGGATCGCCTGGCTGCCTTCGAGCAGCTTGTCCCGCCGCGACTTGAACAGCTCACGCTCGGAGCGCGCAAGCGGCCCCTGCGGATCGACATCCGGCGGGAACTCGATGGCGGCCTTGCCCAGCACCTCGGCATCCAGCCGGGCGATGGCGGCACGCAGCACGCTGGCCTGGTTGGCCGATTCCTGGAAATTGGTAAGAAAGCGCGTCTCGTCGAGGCGCAGCAATGGCTGGCCGACCTCCACCAGGTCGCCTTCCTGCACCAGCAGGCGATCGAGAATCCCCCCTTCCAGGCTCTGGATTTTCTGGATGCGACTGAACGGCACCACCCGCCCGTCACCGCGGGTCACTTCGTCGAGCTCCGCCCAGAAAGCCCAGGCGACGAACAGCACGACGCTGCCGAGCAGGGTGTAGAGCAGCGGGCGGTAGACCGGGTGAGTCGTCGCCAGCAGAGGATCGGCCAATTGCTCGCGCAGCTTTGCGGCGCGCTTTTCAACTGCCATGGCCAGCTCCTTCGGCAACTTGCGGCGCCTGCACCTGGTTACCCTGCACCACCTGGCTCAGCGGGCCGTCCATGATCACCTGGCCGTTGCGCAGTACCACGGCGCGGTCGACCAGCGCCAGCACGCTCTTCTTATGGGTGGTGAGGATCAGCGTCCGCCGGCCCAACCAGTTCTGCAGATAGTCGATTACCCGCTTTTCGCTGTTCTGGTCGAAGGCGGCGGTCGGCTCGTCGAGCAGCAGGATCGGCGGGTCCTGCAGCAGCACCCGCACCAGCCCCACCGCCTGGCGCTGGCCGCCGGACAGGCTGGCGTTGCCCTGGATCGGCATGTCCAGGCCCAGCGGGTGGCTACGTACGAAAGTGCCCAGCCCTACGCCATCGAGGGCTTCAAGCAACTCCTCGTCGCCCAGTGCGGCGTTCGCCAGGTTGAGGTTCTCGCGCAGGCTACCGTGGAACAGCGCCACGTCCTGCGGCAAGTAGCCGATGCCACGCTGGCGGTCGGCCGGGTCGAGCTGACTGAGGGCGATGTCGTCCAGCAGCAAGCGGCCGGATTGCGCATCGAGCAAGCCGCTGAGCAGCCGCAGCAGGGTCGACTTGCCGGCGCCGTTACCGCCTAGCAGTGCCACTCGCTCGCCGGCCTGGATGTTCAACGCCTGTACATCGACCACGGGGGGGCCGTCGCCATGGGCCAGGCGCAGCGCCTCCAGACGGTAATGACCGTACAGCCGCTCGCGGTGCACGAAACGCTTGCCGGCGGGACGCTCCTGCTCCGCCGACATGAGTTGATCGAGGCCCTCCAGCGCCACCTTGGTGTGCTGCCAGCGGCCAAGGATGGCGGCAGCCTGGGACAGCGGTGCGATGGCCCGCGAAGCCAGGATCGAACAGGCCACCAGGGCACCGACGGTCATCGCCCCGTCGGCGATCCGGTACACGCCGAACACGACCACCCCGACATAGCACAGTTGCTGGACGATGCTCGCCGAGTAGCTGAGCGTCGAGGCCAGGACGTGGGTCTTCATCGCGTTACCCGCCAGCTCCCCGGTAAGCGTCTCCCACTGTTGCCGGCAGCGACCTTCGGCACGCGTGGCCTTGACTGTTTCCAGGTGCTCGAAGGCTTCGAGCAGTACACTGTTCTTCATCGCCCCTTCGCGCAGGTTCTGCCGGGACAGGTGCCCCAGCAGGCGTTGGGTCAGCAGCCCGGGCAGGACCATCAACACGCAAGCCACCAGCGGCACCCACACCACATGGCCGCCGATCACGGCGATGAGCAACAGGAAGATCGCCACGAACGGCAGGTCGCTGATCAGTGCAGCACTGGACGACGTGAAGAACTCGCGGACCGACTCGAACTCCCGTACCTGAGTGCTGAACGCCCCCAGCGACGCCGGTTTGGCGGCGATCCGGGTGCTCAGCACGCGCGCGAACAGCAAGCTCGACAGCTGCAGGTCGAGGCGCTTGCCGAGCACGTTCAGCAGGTGCCCGCGAAGGATCCGCAGTACGCCGTCGACGACGATCGCCAAGGCTACGCCGCTGGCGAGTATCCACAAGGTATCGAAAGCCGCATTGGGCACTACGCGGTCGTACACCTGCATGGCGAACAGCGCCGAGGCGACGGCCAGGATATTGGCTACCAGGGCCGTTAACGTGACTTCCGCATAGGAGCGCCAGAGCCGCTTGAGCGGCCCGAAGAACCAATGTTCGGGCAGGCTGCTTGCGTAGTCGCCGACGCGCCCGTCCGAGCGGTAGCGGCACTTGGCGAACACCGCCGTGCCGCTATAAAGCGCCTCCAGCGCGGGCAGCGCCACACATTCACGGCCGCCGTCGCTCTGCGGCACCAGCACCTCGTACTGGTCGCCTTCGACACCCACCAGCAGCAGGCAGCGACCATCGCCGAGCAACAGCAGCGCCGGCAGCAGGTAGGCATCCATCTGCCGCAACGGCAGCTCGGCAACCCGGGCCGTGATGTCGGCGCGACGCAACGCGCGGGCAACCAGGCGCAGTGGCAGACGCCCATGCTCCAGGGCCAGGCCGTCCACCAGCTCGGCATCACTCAGTGGCCGGTCCAGTTGCCGGCACAGCAGCAGCAGGCCCTGGCGCAGCGGGTCATCATGGTTCAGGGTGACGACATTATCCGGAGCTTGTTCAACTTCCATGATTCAACCGATTCTCCAGTAGTGCCCCCAGCAGTCCGACCTGGGCGGCTGCGCGGTACTCGATGCGCTTGCGCTCGATGTGCAGACTGATCAATTGCCGCTCGGCTTCGAAACGCTCGCGCTGGACGTTGAGCAAGTCGATCACGTCGCGCCGGCCGACTTCGAACTGCTCGCGGTACAACTCGCCGACCTGTTCCGCTTCCGTCACCTGCTGGCTCAGCGACTGTTCCCGCCAACGCAGCGTGTCACCGTTGTCGAACAGCGTCTGCAATTGCCGGCGGATGTCGCGCTGCATCGCATCGGCGGTCCAGCGTGCCGACTCCAGCCGCTGCTGTGCGGCGGTCGGCCGGCGGAAGTTGGAGAGCCCCTGGAAGGTGTCCATGCGAAAGCGCAGTGACATTACCGAGTCGCTTTCCAGGCGACCGCCGATCTCGCGGCGCAACGCGGAGGCCTCCAGGTTCAATTGCGGTAGCAACGTGGCCTTGGCCTCGCGCACTTGTGCCTCGGCAACGTTGGCGTCCTCCACCGCCTTGCGCTGCAATGGCGACTCGCGGATCACCCGCGCCACGTCGCTGCTGGCCAGGTAGCGTTGCAGCGACATCGGCTCGGGCTCGACCAGTTCCGAAGGGTCCTGGCCGACCAGGATCGCGTATTGGTTGCGCGCGTCCTGCAGGTTGCCCTTCTCCAGCGACAGCTGCTCCTGGGCACGCGCCAGTTCGAGGTTGGCGCGGTCCAGTTCACTGCGATCGGTGTAACCGTCGCTGCCCCGCGCCTGGGTCATCTCGCGGATGCCGTCAAGGCGCTGGATATGCTGGCGCACCGTCTCGACCCGACGCTCCGAGGCCAGTACGTCGAGGTAGGTCTCAACGATATCCAGCGCCGCATCATCGCGCGCCACCAGCACCGCCTCGGACAACTTGCGCTGGGTTGCGCTGGCGCTGTCGACCTTGCTCGTCACCCGTCCCCAGTCATACAGCATCTGCGATACGGTGAGGTCGTAAACGACCTCACCGACGTCGAACTCCTGCGGCCCCCCAGACATCGCGACGGTGGGGTAGTACCCGCCCTTGGCAATCTCCACCTCGGTGCCTGCACGATCTGCTTCGGCCATTGCCGAACGCACCTCGGGGTGGATCGCCAGCCCCGCCCTCACCGCCTGGTCAATCGGCATGGCTGGGGCAGACAACGGCACGCCGAGGCACAGGAGCCACAGGGCTGCCTGGCCACGGTGCCTTCCCTTGAGCACAGACACCCCACGCATCAGACCACGACCTGTACCGTATTGTCCTCGATCAGCAGGGTACTGCTGCCAAAGCTGTAGACATCGTAGGTGATGCCGTTGACCTCCTGGGTGGTTCCGGTATTCACCGCCCCCACCACGTTGAGGGTGTCGTTGCTCTCCCCAGTGACCTGCAGGACATTGTTGCTGTCGGTGATGGCGTCGACCTCAGCCGCGGTCAGGGTCAGTACGCTTCCCGAATCGCCCCTGCCGAGATCGATGCGCTCGATGTTGGTGAGCGTGCCGACGCCTACGGCGTTGTAGTCAAGGTCGATGCCATCAGCCAGGATCAGGGTATCGAAGCCCGCGCCACCATCAATGGCGGTGAAGTTGGTCGCGGTGATCTGGATGGCGTCGTTGCCGTCCCCAGCCACGACCTGGTCGCCGCTGCCTACGTTGAAGATCAGGTCGCTGCCAGCGCCGGCGTTGATGTGCTCCGAACTGCCACTGGCCCCGGACATGACATCGTCGCCGGCGGTACCGTTGACGTCGATCTGGCCGATGTTGAGCGACAGCCCGTTAGGCGCCAGCGTGATGCCGTAGGCCGAGCTGTCGTTGCCGTTGGTGTCGGTGGCGACGACGTTGAACGCGATCTGCGACCCGAGGTTGAGGATATCGGTGATGTTCAGCCCCAACTGGGTCAGCACAGTCGGGCTCAGCAGGTTCAGCGAGAAGTTGCCGCCGCTGTCCGCCTGGATCGGCAGTAGCTCGACATTCAGCGCTGGCGTGATGACACGGATCACCACGCTGGAGTCCGGCTCGGTAGTGCCGCTGAAGCCGAACCGCGGGTTGAGCGGGTTGAGGCTGACATCGACGCCAAAATTGCCAACGGTCACTGGCTGTTCGATGCTGCTGCCGACACCGATGGTTGCCACGTTGCTCGGGTTGCCGGCCGGGTCCTGGCCGGTCACCGAAACCTGGGCATTCAGCAACTGGTCCAGGGTCAGGTCGATATCCAGGTCGGTGAGCAGGTTCAGCGAAGCCAGCCCGCTGTTGTCGGCCGTCAGCGTGGCAGTGGCAGTAACCCCACCAACGTCAACGAGGACTGTCAGCTCGGTACCTGGGTCGGTGGAGATGGTCAGGATGCTGCCCACCAGCGACAGCACCGGAGTCGCTGGTGGAATGGTGTCGACGGTGAACGGCACCGGGGTCGACGTGGTACCGCCATCGATGTCGGCGGTGACGGTCGAAGCGCCCTCCGGGAACGGCCCCATGCCACCGCCAGGCAGCAGGGTCACGGTGATGCTGCCGGCCAGGATGTCGCCGGCGGTAAGCGTATGCGTTACCTGCGTTTCATAGCCGTTCTGCCCGGCGAACGCGACGGTGATCACCTGGCCAGCCTGCATGGTCGGGCGGATCGCTACATCGACCTGGATACCGTCGCTGATCTCGGCCGCGTTGAGCCAGGTATCGGCAGCCTCCGGCAGGCTGATGGTCGGCGGCGCGAGATCCGGCGCGTTGATCGTCGCCGGGCCGCTGAGGTTGCCCGCAGCGTCCACGGCGACCACCGCGATCAGCTCGCCGGCTATCAATGGTGGCGCGAACGGCAAGCTGAAGTTGCCACTGCCGTCGGCATTGAGCGTGATCGGGTTGGCGGTGTCGCCGTCGATCACGATGCGTACCTGGCTGTTCGGTTCGGCGGTACCGGTCAGCAGTGCACCATCGACACTGATGCTCAGCAGCGGCGCCGACGGTGCCACCGAGTCGACCGTGGTGCTGGCCGGGCCGCTGGTATTACCGGCTGGGTCCTGGGCCACGGCATTGACTACCGTGCCGTTGGCCAGCGGCGTGCCAGGCGTGAACGACCAGTTGCCGCTACCGTCGGCGGTCGTTTCGCCGACCGGGTTGCCGCCGCCGTCGGTGAGAATCACCTTGGCTCCGGCTTCAGCGGTCCCGTTGATCACGGCGCCATTGCTCGGGTTGATGACCGGCGCAGCCGGGGCAACCGCGTCAACGGTGACACTGGCCGGTCCGCTGCTATTGCCGGCAGGGTCCTGGGCCACGGCATTGACTACCGTAGCGTTGGCCAGTGGCGTGCCGGGCGTGAACGACCAGTTGCCACTGCCATCGGCGGTTGTCTCGCCGATCGGGTTGCCGCCGCCGTCGGTGAGAATCACCTTGGCCCCGGCTTCAGCGGTACCGCTGATGACAACGCCGTTGCTCGGGTTGATGACCGGCGCAGTCGGGGCGACCGCATCAACGGTGGCACTGGTCGGCCCACTGGTATTGCCAGCCGAGTCCTGGGCCACGGCATTGACTACCGTGCCGTTGCCCAGCGGGGTGCCTGGCGTCAGCGACCAGTTGCCGCTGCCATCGGCGGTCGTCTCGCCGATCGGGTTGCCGCCACCGTCGGTGAGAATCACCTTGGCTCCGGCTTCAGCGGTACCGCTGATCACGGCGCCGTTGCTCGGGTTGATGACCGGCGCAGCCGGGGCGATGGCATCAACGGTGACGCTGGTCGGTCCGCTGGTATTGCCAGCTGGGTCCTGGGCCACGGCATTGACTACCGTGCCGTTGGCCAGCGGCATGCCAGGCGTGAACGACCAGTTGCCGCTGCCGTCGGCGGTCGTCTCGCCGACCGGGTTGCCGCCACCGTCAGTGAGAGTTACCTTGGCGCCGGCTTCAGCGGTACCGCTGATCACGGCGCCGTTGCTCGGGTTGATGACCGGGGCAGCCGGGGCAACCGAGTCAACGGTGACACTGGTCGGCCCGCTGGTATTGCCGGCCGGGTCCTGGGCCACGGCATTGACTACTGTGCCATTGGCCAGCGGCGTGCCGGGTGTGAACGACCAGTTGCCACTGCCGTCGGCGGTTGTTTCGCCAATCGGGTTGCCACTGCCGTCAGTGAGAATCACCTTGACTCCGGCTTCAGCGGTCCCGCTGATCACAATGCCATTGCTCGGCTCGACCGTCGGTTGGCCAGGCGCGACGGCGTCTACCGTGGTGCTGACAATGGGGGAACTGGTATTGCCAGCCGAGTCCTGGGCCACGGCGTTGACCACCGTGCCGTTGGCCAGCGGAGTGCCAGGCGTGAATGACCAGTTGCCACTGCCATCGGCGGTCGTCTCGCCGATCGGGTTGCCGCCACCGTCGGTGAGGATCACCTTGGCACCGGCTTCAGCGGTACCGCTGATCACGATGCCATTGCTCGGTTCGATCGTCGGCTGGCCGGGCGCGACGTTGTCTACCGTGGTGCTGACCACGGGGGAGCTGGTATTGCCAGCCAGGTCCTGGGCCACGGCATTGATCACCGTGCCGTTGGCCAGCGGCGTGCCGGGCGTGAACGACCAGTTGCCACTGCCATCGGCGGTCGTCTCGCCGATCGGGTTGCCGCCGCCGTCGGTGAGGATCACCTTGGCACCGACCTCAGCGGTGCCGCTGATCACAGCGCCGTTGCTCGGGTTGATGACCGGCGCAGCCGGGGCAACTGCGTCAACGGTGACGTTGGCCGGCCCGCTGGTGTTGCCAGCCGGATCCTGCGCCACCGCATTGACTACGGTAGCGTTGGCCAGTGGCGTGCCGGGCGTGAACGACCAGTTGCCACTGCCATCGGCGGTTGTCTCGCCGATCGGGTTGCCGCTGCCGTCGGTGAGAATCACCTTGGCCCCGGCTTCAGCGGTACCGCTGATTACAACGCCGTTGCTTGGGTTGATGACCGGCGCAGTCGGGGCGACCGCGTCAACGATGGCACTGGTCGGCCCACTGGTATTGCCAGCCGAGTCCCGGGCCACGGCATTGACCACCGTGCCGTTGGCCAGCGATGTGCCTGGCGTCAGCGACCAGTTGCCGCTGCCATCGGCGGTCGTCTCGCCGATCGGGTTGCCGCTACCGTCGGTGAGAATCACCTTGGCGCCGGCTTCAGCGGTACCGCTGATCACGGCGCCGTTGCTCGGGTTGATGACCGGCGCAGCCGGGGCAACCGCATCAACGGTGACGCTGGTCGGTCCGCTGGTATTGCCAGCTGGGTCCTGGGCCACGGCATTGACTACCGTGCCGTTGGCCAGCGGCGTGCCAGGTGTGAACGACCAGTTGCCGCTGCCGTCGGCGGTCGTCTCGCCGACCGCGTTGCCGCCACCGTCGGTGAGGATCACCTTGGCGCCGGCTTCAGCGGTACCGCTGATCACAGCACCGTTGCTCGGATTGATGACCGGCGCAGCCGGGGCGATAGCATCAACGGTGACACTGGTCGGCCCGCTGGTATTGCCAGCCGGATCCTGGGCCACTGCATTGACTACCGTGCCGTTGGCCAGCGGCGTGCCAGGCGTGAACGACCAGTTGCCACTGCCGTCGGCGGTCGTCTCGCCGACCGGGTTGCCGCTGCCGTCGGTGAGAATGACCTTGGCCCCGGCCTCGGCGGTACCACTGATTTCCGTACCATTGCTCGGCTCGATCGTCGGTGCGGCGGGTGCCAAGCCGTCAATGGTAACGACTGCGGGGGCGCTTTCGATGCCGCCCGGGTTGCGCGCCACGACGTTGACCACGGTGCCATCGGGCAACGGTATGCCGGGCGTGAATGACCAGTTGCCGCTGCCGTCGGCGGTGACTTGGCCGATCGGGTTGCCGTTGCCATCGGTGAGGATAACGGTGTTGCCTGCGTCGGCGGTACCGCTGATCACCGAGCCATTACTCGGCTCGACCTGCGGAATCGACGGCAGCGACGAATCCACCGTAGTGCTACCAGGATTGCTTGTATTGCCGGCAGCATCGGTCGCCGTGGCGTTGACCACAGTTGTATTGGCCAATTGCGTGGCTGGCGTGAAGCTCCAGTTGCCGTTTCCATCGGCCGTGACCTGGCCGATCGGATTGCCGCTGCCATCGGTCAGGGTCACGGTGCTGTTCGGCTCGGCAGTACCATTGATCACGGCACCGTTACTCGGGTTTACCACCGGCGCGCCCGGAGCTACAGCGTCCACCGTGGTGCTGCCTTGACCGCCAGTGTTGCCGGCCGGGTCCCGCGCCACGGCATTGACGACTGTGCCGTCCGGCAAGGCCGTTGCCGGGGTGAAGCTCCAGTTGCCGTTGCCGTCGGCGGTGGTCTGGCCGATCGGGTTGCCGTTGCCATCGGTGAGGATGACCGTACTCCCCGCCTCGGCGGTACCGCTGATTTCACTGCCATTGCTGGGATTGACCACGGGTGCGGCGGGTGCCACCGAGTCCACCGTGATGGCGGCCGGTGAACTGGTATTGCCGGTCGGGTCGGTCGCCGTGGCACTTACCACGCTGCCGTTGGGCAATGGGCTGCCGGGGGTGAAGCTCCAGACGCCGTTGCCATCGGCGACGACCTGGCCGATCGGGTTGCCGCCAGCGTCGGTCAGGGTCACGGTGCTGCCCGCTTCGGCGGTGCCGCTGACCGTGGTGCCATTGCTCGGGTTGATGACTGGCGCTGCTGGCGCGCTGGAATCCACGGTAACCGTCGCTGCCGGGCCGGTGTTGCCGGCCGCATCGCTCGCCGTGGCATTGACCACGGTACCTGTAGGCAGCGCTGTGCCGGGCGTGAAGCTCCAGTTGCCGCTGCCGTCAGCCGTTACCTGGCCGACCGGATTACCGCTGCCATCGGTCAGGGTCACGGTGCTGTTCGGCTCGGCGGTACCGCTGAGGCTGCTGCCGTTGCTCAGGTTGATGGTGGGCGTGCCCGGAGCTACAGCGTCTACGGTGGTGCTGCCTTGCGGGCCGGTGTTGCCGGCCGGGTCGCGGGCCTCGGCATTGACTACCGTGCCGTCCGGCAACGGCGTTGCCGGGGTGAAGCTCCAGTTGCCGTTGCCGTCGGCGGTGGTCTGGCCGATCGGGTTGCCGTTGCCATCGGTGAGGATGACCGTACTCCCCGCCTCGGCGGTACCGCTGATCTCACTGCCATTGCTGGGATTGACCGTCGGTGCCGCAGGCGCTACCGAGTCCACCGTGATAGCGGCCGGTGAACTGGTGTTGCCGGTCGGGTCGGTCGCCGTGGCGTTTACCACGCTGCCGTTGGGCAATGGGCTGCCGGGGGTGAAGCTCCAGACGCCGTTGCCATCGGCGACGACCTGGCCGATCGGGTTGCCGCCAGCGTCGGTCAGGGTCACGGTGCTGCCCGCTTCGGCGGTGCCGCTGATCGTGGTGCCATTGCTCGGGTTGATGACTGGCGCTGCTGGCGCGCTGGAATCCACGGTAACCGTCGCTGCCGGGCCGGTGTTGCCGGCCGCGTCGCTCGCCGTGGCATTGACCACGGTACCTGTAGGCAGCGCTGTGCCGGGCGTGAAGCTCCAGTTGCCGCTGCCGTCAGCCGTTACCTGGCCGACCGGATTACCGCTGCCATCGGTCAGGGTCACGGTGCTGTTCGGCTCGGCAGTACCGCTGAGGCTGCTGCCGTTGCTCAGGTTGATGGTGGGCGTGCCCGGAGCTACAGCGTCTACGGTGGTGCTGCCTTGCGGGCCGGTGTTGCCGGCCGGGTCGCGGGCCTCG
>NZ_JATAAG010000083.1:409116-425880 GCF_030341915.1 Pseudomonas sp. BCRC 81390
GTTGACCGCCGGTGCCGCAGGCGCTACCGAGTCCACCGTGATGGCGGCCGGTGAACTGGTGTTGCCGGTCGGGTCGGTCGCCGTGGCGTTTACCACGCTGCCGTTGGGCAACGGGCTGCCGGGGGTGAAGCTCCAGACGCCGTTGCCATCGGCGACGACCTGGCCGATCGGGTTACCGCCAGCGTCGGTCAGGGTCACGGTGCTGCCCGCTTCGGCGGTGCCGCTGATCGTGGTGCCATTGCTCGGGTTGATGACTGGCGCCGCTGGGGCGCTGGAATCGACGGTAACCGTCGCTGACGGACCGGTGTTGCCGGCCGCGTCGCTCGCCGTGGCATTGACCACGGTACCAGTGGGCAGCGCTGTGCCGGGCGTGAAGCTCCAGTTGCCGCTGCCGTCAGCCGTTACCTGGCCGATCGGATTACCGCTGCCATCGGTCAGGGTCACGGTGCTGTTCGGCTCGGCGGTACCGCTGAGGCTGCTGCCGTTGCTCAGGTTGATGGTGGGCGTGCCCGGAGCTACAGCGTCTACGGTGGTGCTGCCTTGCGGGCCGGTGTTGCCGGCCGGGTCGCGGGCCTCGGCATTGACTACCGTGCCGTCCGGCAAGGCCGTTGCCGGGGTGAAGCTCCAGTTGCCGTTGCCGTCGGCGGTGGTCTGGCCGATCGGGTTGCCGTTGCCATCGGTGAGGATGACCGTGCTCCCCGCCTCGGCGGTACCGCTGATTTCACTGCCATTGCTGGGATTGACCACCGGTGCCGCAGGCGCTACCGAGTCCACCGTGATAGCGGCCGGTGAACTGGTGTTGCCGGTCGGGTCGGTCGCCGTGGCGTTTACCACGCTGCCGTTGGGCAACGGGCTGCCGGGGGTGAAGCTCCAGACGCCGTTGCCATCGGCGACAATCTGGCCGATCGGGTTACCGCCAGCGTCGGTCAGGGTCACGGTGCTGCCCGCTTCGGCGGTGCCGCTGATCGTGGTGCCATTGCTCGGGTTGATCGTGGGTGCCGACGGTGCCAGGCCATCAATGATGGTGCTGGCAGGCGGGCTGGTATTGCCGGCGGCATCCTTGACCACCGCATTGACCACCGTACCATCGGGCAGTTCGCTATCCGTAGGGTACGACCAGTTACCATTGCCGTCGGCTGTGGTCTGGCCGATCGGGTTGCCGTTGCCGTCGGTAAGGACCACGGTGCTACCCGGCTCGGCAGTACCGCTGAGGCTGCTGCCATCGCTCAGGTTGATAGTGGGCGCGCCCGGGGCGACGCTGTCCACGGTTGTACTTCCCTGTCCACTGGTATTGCCGGCTGGGTCGGTCGCGGTGGCATTTACCACTGTGCCGTCGGGCAACGGTGAACTGGGGGTATAGCGCCAGTCACCGTTGCCATCAGTGATGGTCTGGCCGATCGGATTGCCGCTGCCATCGGTGATGGTAACGCTGCTGCCCGGCTCGGCGGTGCCGCTGAGTTCGGTGCCATTGCTCGGGTTGATCACCGGTGCCGACGGCGCTACGCCATCGACGATGATACTGGCGGGTGGGCTGCTGTTGCCGGCGGCATCCTTGACCACTGCCTCGACCACCGTGCCATCGGGTAGGCGCGTGTCCGGGGTGTACGACCAATTGCCGTTGCCATCAGCAGTGGTCTGGCCGATAGGGTTGCCGTCGCCGTCGGTGAGGACCACCGTACTGCCCGGCGCGGCGATACCGCTGAAGCTCGATCCGTTGCTCGGGTTGATCTGCGGCGCGTCAGGGAAGTCAGGGGCTTGCACGGTCGCCGCGGGGCTGCTGTTACCGGCAGGGTCGGTCACTACCACAGTCACCGTCTCGCCGTCGGTCAGTGGCGGGTTCAGCGGAATCTGGAAATTGCCGTCAGGGCCGACCACCACGCTGACATCCGTTTGCCCGTCGCCGTTGCTGTCGATTCCCACGGTGGCGCCGGGCTCGGCCGTGCCACTGATGCTGCTGCCATCTGCGGCGATCTGCAAGCCGCTGGCCGCTGCTGGAGGCGTGGTGTCAGGCGGTACGCTACCATCGACACTGCCACCTCCTCCGCCACCGCCACCGCTGCTGTTGGCGATCGCGACGCCGCCACCGATGATCGCAGCACCGGCCAGCAGTGCCGCGCCGGGGCTCAACCCGGCAATGGTAGCGTCAGTGGCAGTGAGTGATTCGAACCCGGCCGGGCTTTCCTGGGGCACATAGCCAGCCATCAATGGCCCGTCACCAGCGACCGTCGGCAGGTCGACGGCCAGCAATTTGTCCCGGTCTACCAGAAACAGCTGGCTGACAGGTTGCCCCTCGACATAGAAGTTTGCGATGCGCAGGTTTTCCCCGGACTTCAGCTGCACGATCAGGTCGGCACCGCTTTTGGAATATCCCTCCACACTTTCAGGCGCCAGATCCAGAACAATATTACTACTTTGGGAGAGGGTCAGTATTCCGTTATTGGGGATTGAAATGGGGGCGGCAGAGGAAACACTTTGAGAGAGAGGAGATATCTTGGCCTGTATCGACATGACTGACAGTCCCTTTGTCAACATTACGACCGAGCGGTCGCACTCGTTTCTTCAGAAATAGCATGCCACCGATAAAACGCCAGTATCACTTTATCAATAGTTCTCGTGGATATTCCGGTACCTTTCCCCAACCTTTAAGTTGCACTTCAGGGCCGGCTGCATGCAGCGTTTTACAAGGGCACGAGCCTTTTTACCTGACAATCCACTCGAGTAAAAAGTTGCCGATCGAACATGCTCTGCGCTTGTGCTCAGTTGAGTGAGTGCGAAAAAAATCGCAATCCATTTGCATCTATCAGGATGTAAAAGGATGCTCATCGCATCCCTGCGGCGATAGGATCAAGTTTCATTTACGCAACTGATGTTGGGCAGGTCTATACGAACAAAGTGATTGAATAGCCCAGGTACAAGTATCTTGATAGTTGGGCAGCAATTCGCCGACGACTGACTATTCGAACGCGGCGAGGCGGCAACGCGCAACATCGCGCTACGGCCGGAGGAATTGCCGGCAACTACACAACGAAAGCCCCCGCTTCCGGGTGTCGCTACCCAAAGGTGGGAAAGTCAGGCGATGGCCTGCAGAAACACCCAGGTCGCGGCGAAATCCAGCAGCAACACGGCAGTCACCACGAAAACCATGTAGAAGCGGTCGTCCCGGTTCATTTTTGCGCCCTCCGGAGGCTCGATCCCCTTGGGTCTCAGCAATTTGCATTCCACCCGTGCTCCTCCCCAGGCTGGAGGCGAGCTCAGGCCGACCGGGCCTGGTGGATGGGCAGTTCCACCCTGAACGTCGTACCGATACCCACTTCGCTGGTTACATGGATTTCGCCGCCATGACGTTTGATGATGCCGTACGAAAGCGACAAGCCCAGCCCGGTGCCCTGGCCAATCGGCTTGGTCGTGTAGAACGGATCGAAAATCTTCTGCAGGCTCTCGGCGGGGATGCCACACCCGTTGTCCGCGACCTCGATCCATACCCACGCATCATTGGCACCGGTCCGCAGGGTAATCCTGCCGCGCTCGGCGCCCATCGCCTGGGTGGCATTGACCAGCAGGTTCATGACCACCTGATTGATCTGCGAAGGCAGGCATTCAACCTGCGGCAAAGGCTGGTAGTCCTTGACCAGATCGGCCTTGTGCCGGAGCTCGCTGGCAACAATGTTCAACGTCGATTCTATGCCCTGCTGCAGGTCTGCCAGTTGCCAGTCCTGGCTGCTGTCGACCCGCGAGAAGTCCTTGAGGTCCTTGACGATCCGCGCGACACGGCTGATACCGTCCTTGGATTCGCGGATCAGTGCCGGGATATCCTCCAGCAGGTAGTCCAGCTCGATTTCCGTGCGCAGCTTCGCCAGCTCCGCGCTCAGCCCGTGCGGAATCAGGGTGTTTTCCGCGTCAGCGTAGGCCTTGAGCATGTTCTGCAAACGGCCGAAATAATCGTCCAGGGCGCCGAGGTTGGACGAGACAAAACCGATCGGGTTATTCACTTCATGAGCAACACCCGCCGCCAACTGGCCGAGCGAGGCGAGCTTTTCCGACTGGACCAGTTGGTTCTCGAGCTGCCGGCGTTCATCCACTTCGCGTTGCAGGGCTGCGCTGGCCTGGCCAAGTGCCTGGGTGCGCCGTTCCACCCGCTGCTCCAGTTCGTCGTTGGCACTGACCAGCGCCCGGTTGACCCGGTTTATTTCGGCGTAGCTGCGCATCAGCCACACCCCCATGTACAGCAACAGCAATACCAGCAGGGTGGAAAACACCAGCAGGTAGAAATGGTACCGCTGGGCCGTCAGCGTGGCTGCCTGCTCGTCGCGGTCCAGCATCAGCGCAATGGCGTCTAGGCGTTCGGCGATCGGAACTGCCTCGATCGCTCCAAGCAGCTGATCGACCTTGGGTTGCTCGTGCAGGATCAACTCGATGTGTTTGCTGATGGTATCGATGGGTGCCTGAAAATCGACCGGCAGGCGCTCTTTGTTGACCGAAAGATTGTTCAGGCCAACCAGGATATCGGCAGCCTTGTCCTCGGTGGTGGTCTGGGCAAACTCCAGGCTGCTGAGCATCAGGTCGTAGGTATCGCTGGTGATCCTGCGCAGGCGCAGTGCGTCGGCGTCGACCAGTTGGCCAAGGTGCACCTGGATGACATCGGCTGCGTCCGGGAGAAAAGCCAGGGAGTTACGCAGAATTGCGTTGTGCGTCTTGAAACGCGAAACCAGCAGTATCTTGGCATCGAAGGCTTGCTGGTAATCGCCAAAGGCGGCCTGCCAGGCGGGCAGCGCGGTTTTCTCGATGCGCCCTTCAAGCGTGCGGAATTCCCGCCACAGGCGTTTCATTTCCATCAGCGGCAGCACCAGCGGATCGTAATTGTAGTTGGTGGTAGTGCGCGCCTTGAGCACCGCACTTTCCCACTGGGCGTCGTATTGCTTGATCTGGCGAATCAGATCCCGCGCCTGGGCGTAGGTACCGCTTTCATCAGACTTGGACATCCAGTACAGGTAGACCAGCACGGACGCCAGCAGCATGGCGCAGGCAGCCAACAGCAGCAGGCTGCGCCGAGCATTCAGTTTCATAGCGGTTTGCCCTCCCACTGGCCGGTGAGGGTCTGGAGAAACTTGATGATCAGCGCTTTATCACCGTCTCTTGGCGTACGCCCCAACTGATAATGGAACATGGCGTCGACGGCGGCCTCCAGGGTGGGTACCGAACCGTCATGAAAGTAAGGGGCAGTGACCGCTACGTTGCGCAAGCTGGGGACTTTGAACAGGTTCAGGTCCTCCGGGTCGCCGGTCACGTTGTAGCGTCCTTGGTCGGCCACCGCAGGATTGCCACGGTTGGCGAAATAATCATCGAACACACCCAGCTTCTGCAGCATGTTGCCGCCGATGTTCACCCCCTGATGGCAGGCAATGCAGCCATATTCCTGGAAGCGCTGGTAGCCGTACTTCTCTTCCAGGCTGAGGCTGCTGGTGTCCCCCTGCAGGTAGCGATCGAAGCGTGATGCAGGTGTCAACAGGGTACGCTGGTAGGTGACCAGGGCATCTTCGATAGCCTGAACGGCCACTGGTTTGCCATAGGCTGCGGCAAACCCGACGCGATAGGCCGGGTCGCCGGCAATTCGCTGGACCACCGCAGCCCAGCCGTCTTCTGTTTCGCTTGCACTGTCGGCTGCCAGGTGTACCAGGCCGTCAAACGATTGTGCACGCCCATCCCAGAACTGCAGGAAGTTCAGGCTCGCATTGAAGACGCTGGGGGTGTTGACGGCCAAGGGTTTGCCATCTGCACCCGGCGAGCGCGCCTGCCCGTCTGCGCCCCCTCGATCCAGACGGTGGCAATCTGCGCAGGACTGGGTGCCATTGGGCGACAGCCGGGGGTCGTTGAACAATTTACGGCCCAGCTCCACCCGCGCGGGGTCAAGCTCAGGCACCGCCGGCAAGGGCGTCAGCGGCCCACCGATGCTCTGGGCCAACGCCAACGCCGGCAATACCGCCAGCATCGTGGCAATCATGCGAACCTGCAGACCGATCGGCACGGCACAAACCTCCCTGGCAAGATGCACGCTGTCTCCGAGCATAGTGAGGCCAATCGAGAAAAGCGAACGCCAGGGCGAATGTCATCTAGGCTGTAGCCAGGGAGCAGTCTGAATGAAACCGGCCAGGAGGGACCCATGGAGCTACCCGTCACCGAAGGCGCAACAGACAAAGCCGTAATACTTCTGGTGGACGACGAACCCTCGATTCTCAGCAGCCTCCGTCGTTTGTTGCGCAGCCAGCCCTACGAAGTCCTTGTCGCCGAAAGCGGCGCCGATGCCTTGCAACTGCTCCAGCAGCGGCCGATCAATCTGGTCATGAGTGATGCACGCATGCCCAACATGGACGGTGCCACGCTGTTGGCGCACGTGCATGAGCGTTTCCCCGACACCCTGCGCATTCTGCTTACCGGGTACGCTGACACGGACACCATCGCCAAAGCCATCAATGATGGGCACATCTACCGCTACATCAGCAAACCCTGGAATGATGAAGAACTGTTGGTCACCTTGCGCCAGGCGTTGGCCCACCAGCATTCGGAAAGCGAGCGAAAGCGCCTGGAACAACTGACCCAGGCGCAGATCAAGCAACTGAAGGCGCTCAACGAAAGCCTTGAACAGCGTGTAGCGGCGCGCACCGCCGAGTTGCAGCAGACGGCCGACATGCTCGACCTTGCCTATGAAGAACTCAAACGCAGTTACGTGACCAGCACCGAGTTCTTTTCGCAGCTGGGCAACATGCGCCTGCCCAAGGCCAAGCAGACCAACCGGCAAGTCATCGACCTGATACGGGTGTACTGCACCTGCCATGGGCTGGACGAAGCGACCTGCCGCAACCTGACCATGGCGGCTGCGCTGTACAACATCGGCAAGATGAGCTGGAGCGACAGCATGCTCACCTGCCCAGCCGATCTCATTCCTCCCCAGGAGCGCGAGCTGTACCGCTCGTACCCGAAACAGAGTGAAGCGCTGGTGATGACCCTGGACCCCATGAAAGAGGCCGCGCAACTCATCCTTCACCATCAGGAGCGCTGGGACGGCAGCGGATTTCCGGGCCACCTCAAGGGCGCGGCAATCCCGTTGGGTGCCCGCTGGCTGAAAATGGCCGTGGACTTCATCGAATTGCAGCGCGGGTTGGTCCTCGAGCGCCAGCTCAATAGCGATGAGGCCCTGCTGTATATCCGCAAATATGCCGGAAAGGTGTACGACCCGGACCTGGTGGAAGACTTCGTCAGCGTCTGCGCCGAATACATGCGCGACATCACCCTGACCGACCCGGCCATCAAGGTGTTGAGCACGCACGAGTTGGCAGAGGGCATGATCCTGGCGCGAAACCTCCATGCCGACAATGGCATGTTGCTGTTGAATGCCGGCAAGGTACTGAGCGGCCTGCTGGTTAAGAAACTGATTGCCTTCGAAGAAATGGAGGGCGGCAAATACAGTGTGTTCGTCAGAATTCCCGAGGAGGCCGGCAGCGTGCAACCCGCGCCGGCAACGGCGGGCTGACCCAAGGCACCCCACGCCCGACGCCAACACAACTGCGCTTTCAGCTGAGCGCTCTGCGCACCCCCTCATCGATTACCTCCGCCTTGTAAGGGTTGCCACCGTTTTCATGGGTGATGATGCCAAGCACCATCCCCCGCAGCGTGGTCGGGTGCCTGAGATTGATCGGCTCGGTGCTGCGCACGCCAAGGCTGCGGGCCACCGCTTCGGCATAGGCGCGGGTATCGTTCTCGTGACTCGGCGCCCAGCGGTTGATGGCCTCGAGCACGGTATCGATGCCTTTTTCGCCCACGCCGGGCATACCGTCCTTGCTGCGGTAGTTGATGAGCAACTTGCCGAGGGCGCGGATACCGTTTTCCGGCTGGTCGAAACGAGCGAAGCGTGGCCTGGCTACGCCCTCTTCGAGGCCCAATTGCCCTTGCCAGGGGTTGCGCGGGTTGAAGTCGATATTGCCCGGGTTGTTGTTGCGTATGCCACGTGGCGTATTCATCAGCTGACCTCCTGGACCGTTTGCTCCGTACTGTCGTCACTGCTGTTGATGACGCCGAAACACGTGAGTTTTCTCCAGGCGGACAAATCCCGCCAAATGGCAGCTGGCCGCAGGCCGTAATCATTCCACCCGACACCACCACGACTGGGCGAACAACACGCCGTCGATTTCCTCGACCCCGTTGATGTTCATCCCGAGCTGGGCCATGCCGTTGACCTTGGCATCGTGCAGCCGCGGAATGATGTCCGGCCCGGGCGTCGGGTTGAACAGCCAGGCCTGGGTCGACACACGCCCCAGCGGCTCGCTGTGGTGGTCGCCGATGTGGACGTCGGCGCGCAATGCCGGAACCTTCCGCAACTGGTCGGATGGTATGGCAATGCCGCGTTCGCGGCGACGGACGATGAGGAAATACATACTCCACCGATACTGTATATGGATACAGTATTTGAGCACCCTCCTGCAGCGCCGCACCAGTACCACTCGGCGGACTATGCTTACACGGCAAGGCAGGAGGGTGACGTATGTGTGGCAGGCTGAGCCAGTACCGGGGCGTCCATGACTTCGTTGCAACCCTGAGCTTGCCGGAGGCGTGGAGAAACAACATCGGCGACCAGCCGCTGGGCCAATACAACATCGCACCGACCACACCGGTCGCCGTGCTGCGGATGGACGCCGCAGGCCTGCGCGCAGACCTGGTGAAATGGGGCTGGCGGCCGCATTGGGCGACTGACCGCGCTGCGCCGATCAACGCCCGCGTGGAAAAAGTGGCGCACGGCCCGTTCTTCCGGGCGATCTGGCCATACCGGGCGATAACGCCCGTCGACGGCTGGTACGAATGGGTTGATGAAGGCGGGCCGAGGAAACAGCCTTATTTCATCCGCCGTCGGGATGGCCGCCCTGCCCTGTGCGCATCGATCGGCCAGTTTATCGGTAACGCGGGCGACGGCTGCGTAATCATCACCGCAGATGCCCAAGGCGGCTTGGTCGATGTGCACGACCGCAGGCCTGTCGTGCTCTCGCCGCAATTGGCACGCGCCTGGATCGCCGCCGGCCTGCCGAGCGCGCAGGCGGAGCAACTTGTGCTCAACCTCGGCGAACCCGCTGATTGCTTCGAATGGTTCCGGGTGAGCGCGGCGGTGGGAAATGTGCGCAACCAGGGCGCCGAGCTGATTGATCCGCTGCCATGACCTATGCTGTGCTTGTTTCAACACCGTACGGTAGACGCCACTGAGTTGCGCAAGCAACGAACCGAGGAATGGAGACCCTGATATGCCAGCTTGCCCGTTGCCCGCAGACGAAGCGCTGCGCCAGCGCACACTCGACGACATGAACCTGGTCGATACGCCTGCCGAACATTACCTCGATACCCTGGTGCGGCTCACTCAGGACCTGGCCCACGTCGACACGGTGCTGATCAGCCTCATCGACCAGGACCGCCAATGGTTCAAGGCGCGCATAGGGCTCGAGGCCAGCGAGACGACGCGCAGTATCTCGTTCTGCGGCTACGCGATTCTCGGCGAAGGTACCTTGATGGTTCCCGATGCCAGTCACGATACGCGCTTCGTCGACAATCCACTGGTGCTCAACCCGCCCTATATCCGCTTCTATGCCGGCCACCCCTTGCGCGCCGGAAATGGCAAGGCGATCGGTACGCTGTGCATGTTCGACCCTCGGCCGCGCGAGCTCAGCAAGGCGCAGCAGGCGCATTTCAAGGACCTGGCCACCCTGGCGGAAGGCTATCTGCAACTGCGTGCCCTGGCGCAGATCAACCGCGACCTACGCCTCGAAATGGACCGCGAACAGCGCAAAGCCTTGCTCGACCCGTTGACCCAGCTGTGGAACCGCGGCGCGTTGACGGCTTTTGGAGGGCACCAGCGGCGATTGGCGGACCAGCATCACTTGCAGCTGGGGGCCATCTACGCAGACCTTGATCATTTCAAGTCGATCAACGACAAGTACGGCCATGCCGGTGGCGACAAGGTGCTCTGCGAATGTGCCCGGCGTCTGCGCGCGGCACTTCGTCCCGATGACCTGCTGGTACGTCATGGCGGCGAAGAATTTGTCGCCATATTGCAGGTCAAGGACGGCGACGAGCTGCGACGCATTGCCGAACGTATCCGGGAACTGGTCGGTGGCACGCCGATGCAGTTGCCCAACGCTCAACAGAAGGTCAGCCTGAGCATAGGCTGCACCCTGTTCGCCCCTGCGGAAACGCTGGAGGACGCGCTGGACCGCGCCGATACGGGGCTCTACGCCGCCAAACAGCAGGGGCGCGACCAGGTCGTCTACCGGGCACCGCCCGTGTGAGCGGCGCGTGGTTCCGGGGTTGGCAACAGGCCGCTGTGCGCCATGTTCCGCTCGTCATAACGTAATAGGCGCCCGGAATTGGCCAGCACCAGCAAGGTGCTGAGGTTATGCAACAGCGCGGCGACCATTGCCCCCGCCGCCCCCAGGATGCCAAACGCCGCAGCCACGACGATGGCCAGGGTCCAGCCCAGGCCGATCAGCACATTCACCTGAAGGGTGCGACGGCAGCGGCGGCTGAGGCGGATGCAGGTGCCCAGGCGCCGCAGGTCTGCGTTGATCAGCACGATATCCGCCGCGGCCAGCGCGATGTCGGCACCGCCCGCACCGATCGCCACGCCCACCACCCCGGCCTTGAGTGCCAGTGAATCATTGATGCCATCGCCTACCACCAGCGGGCGCAAGCCCATCTGCAGCTCATGGTTGACCTGGCGCATCTTGTCTTCTGGAAGTGCTTCGGCTACCACGTGTCTGATGCCCAACTGGACGGCGATGGACTCGGCCACCCGGGTGCGGTCACCGGTCAGCAGCACCTGGCGCTGCAGGCCCAGCTCACGCAGTTGCTGCAGCGCCTCGGCGGCTTCGGCACGCACATTGTCGGCCAGCAGCAGCCAGGCCAGAAACCGGCCATTCAGGGCCAGGCCGGCAATCGGGCCGTCATGTTCGGGCACCTTGGGCACGTCCATGCCCATCTGGCTGAACAGCTCCGGGCGGCCCAACGCTGCTTCGCCCTCGACCGAGTGCGCCACTACACCAAAGCCCTGGCGCTCCTGGACATCCACCAGCGGCAGGTGCCGGTCGTGCGGCACCAGCGCTGCCAGGGCCCGGCTGACCGGGTGGCTGCTGGCCGCACCGAGGCTGGCGGCAAGATCGATGATGGCGGCCCGGGGCAAGCTGCTCGAGATGCCGACCACGCTGCGCAGACGCAGGTCGCCGTTGGTCAGGGTGCCGGTCTTGTCGATCACCAGCGAAGACAAGTCGGCAAGCTCCTCGAGAAACGCCGAGCCGCGAATCAGGATGCCGTGCCGCGCGGCAACGGCAATGCCCGCCACCGCTGTCGCTGGCGCGGACAGCACCAATGCACAGGGACAGGCCGCCACCAGCACCGCCAGCATGGCCTGTGCATCGCGGGTGATGAACCAGGTTGCAGCGGCGATCAACAGCACCAGGACCATATAGCGCCCGGCGTACCGCTCGAGCAAGCGTGTAATGGGCGGCTTGGCTTGTTCGGCGCGCTGCATCAGGGCGATCACCTTGCCCAGGGTGGAGTCTTCGCCGACGCGGGTGACTTCCACCCGCAGCAGGCCATCCAGGTTGATCGAACCCCCATGGATATCCATGCCAGGGCTGATTTCCTGCGGAACCGACTCGCCGGTGATTGGCGCGGTGTCGAGGCTGGCCCGCCCGGCGACGACCCGGCCATCGGCGGGCACCCGGTCACCGGCGCGGACCTCGACCTGGTCGCCGGGCCTGAGGCTGGCGTTATCAACCTCGTGCACCTGGCCCTCAGTGTCGATCAGCCGCGCATGGCTTCGTGTCAGTTGCCCAAGTGCCGCAATGGCCTCCTGCGAACCCAGCACGCTGCGCTCTTCGAGGATATGGCCGAAGATCATGATGATCGGCAACAGCGCCGCAGTGGCCAGGTCACCGGTCGCCCAGGCGCCCAGCATGGCCAGGCCGACAAGCTGGTCGGTGATGCCGTGCAGGCTAGGTTGCAGCAAGCTGTGCCAGGACGCGCGCAACACCGGAATCGCCACCAGCAGCGAGGCGCCGCCCAGCAGCAGCTGGCTGACGCCCTCTTGCGTCGGTGCCAGCCAGCGCCACACCAGCCCCAGCCCGAGAAGCCCCAGCGCCAGCATTGCCAGGATCAGCTGGCGCGCGGCAGTGCGCCGTTCGGCCTGCGACAGCAAGCCCGAGGTGAGGTGGGTATGGGCGTGGTGATGCCCGTGGCCATGGCAGTGATGGGTACTCATCGCGAGCAGCTCCGGAAATGGACGTGAACCGGGGTCGGCCGGCAAGGATCGAGCGGGACAGCCCCTGGACTCATGGCTTTGGCCCCTGCAGGATCATGTGCCCGGCATCCTCTTTGTTGAAGGTGGTAACCGAGCCTGCACGGGCAAGGATTGCCGGTACGCGCTCCTGGTAGAGGCGCTGCAACAGTTGCGGATCCTGCTGTTGCGTCAGCCCGACGATCGTCGCCGTCTCGGCCTGGGCCCGGGCCAGCCGCTCGCTCGCCTCGGCCTGGGCCACTTGTACGGTGCGGTCGGCAGCCTGGGTGGCCTGCTGCAACTGACGTGCAGCGTCGTTACGGGCCTTGGCCACGGCCTGCTCGGCCTGCTGGCTGGCGGTAAGCACCGCGTTGAACGCGCTGACCGCAGACCAGGGCAAGGCAGACTGGATGTCGACCCGCGCCACTTCGATCCCCAGACTGGCCCCGGCCGAACGCAGGCGCGCCAGGCTGGCATTGATGCCCTGTTGCAGGTCGCCGCGCAGTTGTTCGCGGTGCTCGGCCAGGCGGGCATCCGCGCCTACCAGTTCAGGGCGCGCAACCAGGATGGCATCCATGTCGCGCGAGGCGCAGGTCAGCACCGCGTTGCGCTCTACCAGGCGGTCCAGGGCGGCCTCGACGTGTAGCCTCTGGCGCGCAAAAGCATACGGATCCGTCACGGTATAGAACACCCGCACATCCAGCTGCACGGCACCGGCATCGCCGGTCAACAGAAAGCCGGAACCTGCCGTGGCATCACTGGCCAGCGAGCCGTCCTTGTCAGACTTCTGCGCCAGCTCGGAACGTAGCAGTACTTCGACCCGACGCTCGGCAACCCGCCCTGCCGAAGGCAACATCACCACCTGTTCGAACGGTTGCGGCCATGCCAGCAGCAAGCCGGCATTCTGGATGCGCGCTTCGGCCCCAAGGCGCAACACCACCGCGCGGCTTTCCGGGCCCACCTGGCGTACGTTGCCGAACAGCCAGCCCACTGCCGCCAGCACGGTCACCACGTAGAGCACCAGGAAGCCGATGCGCCCCGACTGCAACCATGGGCTATCGGGCAACCGCGACGACAGCTGTTCAGCGCTGGCCATGGTCAGCTCCAGCCGGCAACGCCGGCCCCTCCACCAGCGCACGGAACGGCGCCGCGTCCGTTCGCAGTACCAGGCGGGTAGCGGGGTTGATGACCGAGCCCAGCGTGTCGAGCGAGCGCAACAAGGTGTACAGCTCCGGTGCGCCGGCGTACGCCTTGCCATATATTTGCGCCGCCTGCACTTGCGACTGGGCCTGGATCTGCGCGGCCTTCACGTTCGCGTCGGCTTGCAGGATCCTGGCGTCACGCTCGGCGGCCGACTGGATCTCGGCAGCCTTGCGCTTGCCTTCAGCAGTGCGTTCGGTGGCGATGGTTTCGCGCTCGGCACGCATACGGTCGACGGTGGCCTCGAGGGTGACCTTGGGCAAGGTCAGACGCTCGATCCCCACCTGCACCACCCGTACCCCATAAGTGTTGATCAGTTGCTGCGCGATCTGATCCTGCAGGCGCTGCTCGAACGCCTCGATACGCACCCGGCTGGCGTCGACATTGACCAGGTCCGCCAGTTCGAAGCCGCTGGCAGTGGTTTCCAGGGCCGAGCCCACCAGGGTGCGAATCTGCCGCGCCGCCTCGTCCGGCTGGTTCTGTACCGCGCGCATGAACAACTGGATGCGCTGCGGGTCGGGCGCTACCTGCCAGGCGATGTAGGCCTGCACAATGATGCGCAGGCCATCGCGGGTACCGACATCCTGCAGCCCGCTCGAGGTGGTGCGCAGGCGCAGGTCGACCGGCACTGCTGCTTCGAACGGCAGCGGCCAGCGCCAGTTCAGGCCGGGCTCCATCAGCACCCGCGACGGGTTGCCGAAGCGCGTGATGACGGTGGCCTCGCCTACCCGGACCTGGACAAAACAGGCGGTCGCCGCCATCACCAGGACAAGCAGCGCTGCCACGCCAAGGCGTAGCCAGGCCGGCCGGGCATGCCCTTGGCTGTGGTCATGGTCGTGATGGTGGTCATGGTCGTGGCTGTGCTCATGGCCGTGTGCAGAATGGGAATTCAAGGGTTACGCTCCTGGGTGCGTCCGGATGCAGGTGCTGGTTGCGTAGGGTCGGCCGGTACAGCGAAGCTGCGCAGGTCCACGGTCGGTGCCTGGGCTGCCGCCAGGCGGTGGTCGATGATCAGGCTGCTTGCCCCGGCCAACCCTTGCGACAAACGCTCCAGGTACTGCTCCAGGAGGAAAGCCTGGCCAGCGTGCTGCCAGGCTGTGCGTTCGGCGTCGAACCGCAGCGCAGCGGTACTGGCCTTGGTCTCGGTCTCGTGAGCGTCGGCAGTGGCCCTGTCGCTCAACGATGTCGCCGTGAAGCGCGCCTGGTTGAGCGTCTGCATGGCCTGCCCACGGTCGCGGGCGACCAGCGCCTGGGCGGTGATCTGCGCAGCCTGCACGGCATGGTAGGCATTGGCCGCGCCGGCCGGTGGGTGAATCGCTTCCACCGAAGTCGCCAGCAGTTCCACGCCGCTGTCCATCCGGTCCAGGTCAGCCTGCACGGCACGGCCAATGTCACGGCCGAGCGCTGCACGCTCCGCGCCGAGCAAGCCATCCAGCGAGCGGCCAGCGAAATCGTGGACCAACACCCGGTTGGCAACGCTGCGCAGCAGTTGCGCAACGTCGGTGGTGTGGTAGGTGGCCGCCAGTGCTGCCGCATCGCTCATGCCGATGCGGTAGAGGAAGCGCACGTCCATGTTCACGATCTGCAAGCCCTGGCGCCCGCCCTCGGCGCCGGCAATCACCTGTGAGTTCTCGCTCAGGTGGGTGGCATCCCAAAGCCGGTTGGCCGATGCCGGGGCCGCCCCTTCGGCAGCGGCCAACGCGTCGGCCGCATTGGCCGCGCCGGAGGTCGCCAGCTCATGGATGACGCTGTTGTCGACGTTCAGTACCTTGCCAAAAGGCCAAGGCAAGCCGACATGCAAGCCCGGCTGGTACACCTCCAGCGGCTTGCCAAAACGTTCATAGACGCCGCGACTGTTCATCGGCACTTCGACGATGCCGGTCAACAACCAACCGACCACCGCCACCAGCGCCGCTACCGGCACGAACGCTCTGCGCATGAAGGCAAAAGCCCATACCTGGCGCAAGTCGATACCCAGGCGCTGATGCAATTCGTTCTGCAGTACGGTGATCGGGCGCGGTGGCCATTGCAGCAGGTCGCCGACCAAGCTGCGTGCTACCAGCGCAGGCTCTTCGCCTGGGCGCCAGGGGCGAAACAGCGCCAGGGCTGCACGCGACAGCAGCTCCAGCGCTGCCAGCCCAGGTAGCACAGCGACCAATACCGCCAGGCGCGCCGGCCATAGACGATCGCCATCGACAAAGGCCAGGCAGGCAATGGTCAACACCTGCACAGCGATGACCAGCCTTATCATCGCCGCAAGCGCCCTGGCCTCGGGCCAGGTCGCCGCACTTTCGGCCATCAGGTGGCGCTCGGCCACGACCAGACAGAACGCGCACACGGCCAGGATGCCGATCGCAACCCAGGTCACCTGACCGGCGACCAGCGGTACGGGCAAGTCGAGGCGCCAGGCGCCCTTGACCAACAACAGCGCCAGCCCTGCCAGGCCAACGAGCCAGGGGGTCTCGGCGCCAAGCTTGCGCAATTGCCGCTGGCACGCTTCGCCAAGCTGTGCACACCAACGATCGAAACGGCTGAGCGATTCCGATTCGGCCGTTTCCACCGCAGCGCTGCGCCAGAACGCCAACTGCAACGGCGTCCCGCCCAGCAGGGTCGCGCGCCAGCTGGCCACCCGCCAGGCCGACTGCGCAGCCGCAGCCAACAGCAACAGCGCGGCGGCATTGACGGCAAGCAGGACCAACCAATGAGAATCGGGGCTGAACACCCCGACCAACCCCTGCAGCAGCATCAACAGCGTGGCGATTGCCAATGCCAGATAGGTCCATTGCACCAGATTGCGCGCGTGCACCGTCGCGCGCTGGAAACGGGGAAACCCATCGAGGTCGTTGGCCTCGGTGTCTAGATCGACGCTCATGAACACTCCAGGAAATACCAGGCGCCGCGAGTCAGGACCTCGAAGGACTGGTAACAATTTGCAACAATCGCTGTAACGTTATAACAAGGAATGTCAAAAATCTGTTGTCCGCATAACGCCGCTTACTCCATCAAGAATCGCGCACGAAATACCGGCCGCTTTCGACCCATGGCGGACTGTGCCTTGGGACTTGCGTGGATCCGGATGTGTTCGCCTTGGGGTATGTAGCGCCTATGAGATCGAGCGCCGCCCGTGCGGCGCATCGCGGGTAAATCCGCTCCTTGTATGTTGTGTCTGGCCTGGCGAGAGAGGTTATGCTCGTTCGGCTGAAGAAGCACTTCCGGGGAGGCCGACCGCTCCTGAAGGCGGGCTCGCCCTGACCTTGTAT
>NZ_JATAAG010000084.1:0-251 GCF_030341915.1 Pseudomonas sp. BCRC 81390
GTGTCGGTTTGGGGTACGGTTCCCAGTTATCTGAAGCTTAGGAGCTTTTCTTGGAAGCATGGTATCAACCACTTCGTCGCCTAAAGGCAACTCGTCATCAGCTCTCGGCCTTGAAATCCCGGATTTGCCTAAGATTCCAGCCTACCACCTTAAACCTGGACAACCAACGCCAGGCTGGCCTAACCTTCTCCGTCCCTCCATCGCAATAACTGGAAGTACAGGAATATTAACCTGTTTTCCATCGACTACGC
>NZ_JATAAG010000085.1:0-239 GCF_030341915.1 Pseudomonas sp. BCRC 81390
CTATGGCCCCGTATTCTACGGCTGAACCATGTAATGGTAGGTCTGGGCAGATTTGAACTGCCGACCTCACCCTTATCAGGGGTGCGCTCTAACCAACTGAGCTACAGACCTATATAGGGTCTTGATCGTCTTCAACCATGAATCAAGCAATTCGTGTGGGAGCTCATCAGCAGGCTGATGTCGTCGATTAAGGAGGTGATCCAGCCGCAGGTTCCCCTACGGCTACCTTGTTACGACTT
>NZ_JATAAG010000086.1:0-229 GCF_030341915.1 Pseudomonas sp. BCRC 81390
GTGTCGGTTTGGGGTACGGTTCCCAGTTATCTGAAGCTTAGGAGCTTTTCTTGGAAGCATGGTATCAACCACTTCGTCGCCTAAAGGCAACTCGTCATCAGCTCTCGGCCTTGAGATCCCGGATTTGCCTAAGATTTCAGCCTACCACCTTAAACCTGGACAACCAACGCCAGGCTGGCCTAACCTTCTCCGTCCCTCCATCGCAATAACTGGAAGTACAGGAATATTA
>NZ_JATAAG010000087.1:0-229 GCF_030341915.1 Pseudomonas sp. BCRC 81390
AGCTCATCAGCAGGCTGATGTCGTCGATTAAGGAGGTGATCCAGCCGCAGGTTCCCCTACGGCTACCTTGTTACGACTTCACCCCAGTCATGAATCACACCGTGGTAACCGTCCTCCCGAAGGTTAGACTAGCTACTTCTGGTGCAACCCACTCCCATGGTGTGACGGGCGGTGTGTACAAGGCCCGGGAACGTATTCACCGCGACATTCTGATTCGCGATTACTAGCG
>NZ_JATAAG010000012.1:0-229 GCF_030341915.1 Pseudomonas sp. BCRC 81390
CGCTAGTAATCGCGAATCAGAATGTCGCGGTGAATACGTTCCCGGGCCTTGTACACACCGCCCGTCACACCATGGGAGTGGGTTGCACCAGAAGTAGCTAGTCTAACCTTCGGGGGGACGGTTACCACGGTGTGATTCATGACTGGGGTGAAGTCGTAACAAGGTAGCCGTAGGGGAACCTGCGGCTGGATCACCTCCTTAATCGACGACATCAGCCTGCTGATGAGCT
>NZ_JATAAG010000088.1:0-229 GCF_030341915.1 Pseudomonas sp. BCRC 81390
TTTCGGGTCTATACCCAGCGACTAAACGCCCTATTAAGACTCGCTTTCGCTACGCCTCCCCTATTCGGTTAAGCTCGCCACTGAATATAAGTCGCTGACCCATTATACAAAAGGCACGCAGTCACCTAACAAAGTAGGCTCCCACTGCTTGTACGCATACGGTTTCAGGTTCTATTTCACTCCCCTCTCCGGGGTTCTTTTCGCCTTTCCCTCACGGTACTGGTTCACT
>NZ_JATAAG010000089.1:0-850 GCF_030341915.1 Pseudomonas sp. BCRC 81390
CACGCCGTCGGTGACCGAAGGCGGCGTGATTACCTACACCGTGACCCTGAGCAACCCGGCTCAGACCCCGGTGACCGTGACGCTGTCCAACGGTCAGACCATCACCGTTGAAGCCGGCAAGACCCAGGGCAGTGTCGACTTCGAGACTCCGGCGAACGATGTCTATAACAACGGCTCGAACGTCAGTGTGACCATCGAAAACGCCACCGGGGGTAACTTCGAGCAGCTGACGCCGAACCCGACTCCTGCTCAAACCACGATCAACGACTCGGTCGATGTCACTACCGCTACCCTGACGGCGACGCCGTCGGTAACCGAAGGTGGGGTGATTACCTACACCGTGACCTTGAGCAACCCTGCCCAGACCCCGGTGACCGTGACCCTGTCCAACGGCCAGACCATCACCGTTGAAGCCGGCAAGACCCAGGGCAGCGTCGATTTCGAGACCCCGGCGAACGACGTCTACAACAACGGCTCGACCGTCAGTGTGACCATCGAAAACGCCACCGGCGGCAACTTCGAGCAACTGACCCCGAATCCGACCCCGGCCCAGACTACGATCAACGACTCGGTCGATGTCACCACAGCGACCCTGACGGCGACGCCGTCTGTGACCGAAGGTGGCGTGATCACCTACACCGTGACCCTGAGCAACCCGGCTCAGACCCCGGTGACCGTGACTTTGTCCAACGGCCAGACCATTACCGTTGAAGCCGGTAAGACCCAGGGCAGCGTCGACTTCGAGACCCCGGCGAACGACGTCTACAACAATGGCTCGACCGTCAGTGTGACCATCGAAAACGCCACCGGGGGTAACTTCGAGCAGCTGACCCCAAATCCGACCCCGGCC
>NZ_JATAAG010000089.1:860-1347 GCF_030341915.1 Pseudomonas sp. BCRC 81390
GATCAACGACTCGGTCGATGTCACCACTGCGACCCTGACGGCGACGCCGTCGGTCACCGAAGGTGGCGTGATCACTTACACCGTGACGCTGAGCAACCCGGCTCAGACCCCGGTGACCGTGACCTTGTCCAACGGCCAGACCATTACCGTTGAAGCCGGTAAGACCCAGGGCAGCGTCGACTTCGAGACCCCGGCGAACGACGTCTACAACAATGGCGCGACCGTCAGCACCACGATTACCGGTGCGACCGGTGGCAACTTCGAACAGCTGACGCCGAATCCGACCCCGGCCCAGACCACGATCAACGACTCGGTCGATGTCACCACCGCGACCCTGACGGCCACGCCGTCGGTGACCGAAGGTGGCGTGATTACCTACACCGTGACCCTGAGCAACCCGGCCCAGACCCCGGTGACCGTGACTTTGTCCAACGGCCAGACCATTACCGTTGAAGCTGGTAAGACCCAGGGCAGCGTCGATTTCGAA
>NZ_JATAAG010000089.1:1357-1842 GCF_030341915.1 Pseudomonas sp. BCRC 81390
CACCGAAGGTGGCGTGATCACCTACACCGTGACCCTGAGCAACCCGGCCCAGACCCCGGTGACCGTGACTTTGTCCAACGGCCAGACCATTACCGTTGAAGCTGGTAAGACCCAGGGCAGCGTCGATTTCGAAACCCCGGCGAACGATGTCTACAACAATGGCTCGACCGTCAGCACCACGATTACCGGTGCGACCGGTGGCAACTTCGAACAGCTGACGCCGAATCCGACCCCGGCTCAAACCACGATCAACGACTCGCTCGACACTACTACCGCGACCCTGACGGCGACGCCGTCGGTGACCGAAGGTGGCGTGATCACTTACACCGTGACGCTGAGCAACCCGGCTCAGACCCCGGTGACCGTGACCTTGTCCAACGGCCAGACCATTACCGTTGAAGCCGGCAAGACCCAGGGCAGTGTCGATTTCGAAACCCCGGCGAACGACGTCTACAACAATGGCTCGACCGTCAGCACCACGATTA
>NZ_JATAAG010000089.1:1985-2430 GCF_030341915.1 Pseudomonas sp. BCRC 81390
CGATGTCACCACAGCGACCCTGACGGCGACGCCGTCTGTGACCGAAGGTGGCGTGATCACCTACACCGTGACCCTGAGCAACCCGGCCCAGACCCCGGTGACCGTGACCCTGTCCAACGGGCAGACCATTACCGTTGAAGCTGGCAAGACCCAGGGCAGCGTCGATTTCGAAACCCCGGCGAACGACGTCTACAACAATGGCTCGACCGTCAGTGTGACCATCGAAAACGCCACCGGGGGTAACTTCGAGCAGCTGACCCCAAATCCGACCCCGGCCCAGACCACCATCAACGACTCGGTCGATGTCACCACAGCGACCCTGACGGCGACGCCGTCTGTGACCGAAGGTGGCGTGATCACTTACACCGTGACGCTGAGCAACCCTGCCCAGACCCCGGTGACCGTGACTTTGTCCAACGGCCAGACCATTACCGTTGAAGCCGGT
>NZ_JATAAG010000089.1:2440-2576 GCF_030341915.1 Pseudomonas sp. BCRC 81390
TGGCAAGACCCAGGGCAGCGTTGACTTCGAGACCCCGGCGAACGACGTCTACAACAATGGCTCGACCGTCAGTGTGACCATCGAAAACGCCACCGGGGGTAACTTCGAGCAGCTGACCCCAAATCCGACCCCGGCC
>NZ_JATAAG010000089.1:2660-2747 GCF_030341915.1 Pseudomonas sp. BCRC 81390
GGCTCGACCGTCAGCACCACGATTACCGGTGCGACCGGTGGCAACTTCGAACAGCTGACCCCGAATCCGACCCCGGCTCAAACCACG
>NZ_JATAAG010000090.1:0-230 GCF_030341915.1 Pseudomonas sp. BCRC 81390
CAAGCGCCTTGGTATTCTCTACCTAACCACCTGTGTCGGTTTGGGGTACGGTTCCCAGTTATCTGAAGCTTAGGAGCTTTTCTTGGAAGCATGGTATCAACCACTTCGTCGCCTGAAGGCAACTCGTCATCAGCTCTCGGCCTTGAAATCCCGGATTTGCCTAAGATTTCAGCCTACCACCTTAAACCTGGACAACCAACGCCAGGCTGGCCTAACCTTCTCCGTCCCTC
>NZ_JATAAG010000091.1:0-23253 GCF_030341915.1 Pseudomonas sp. BCRC 81390
TTGGCCAAGAAGGGCTTCGCGCAAAGCATGAGTCGGAGAGGAAACTGCTGGGATAACGCCGTAGCTGAAAGTTTCTTCGCTACATTGAAGAGAGAGGAAGCCTGCGCGGTCTACTCCACAAAGAAACAGGCTCACCTGGCAATTGCCAGCTACATCCATGGGTTTTACAACAGCTGTCGACTGCATTCAGCACTGGGTTACCGTTCACCGAACGAATACGCAAAAGGCTTAAGGCAGTTGGCTCTGTAGTCAGCTTCTTGGCGTCCGCTGTGACGGGGCAGGCCCATGGTTACTTTTTGTCGCGTTTGACAAAAAGTGACCCGCCGTAAGGGCGGAAAGGTGACTATGCGCCGCCTTCGAAAATGAATGTTGACCTCATTGTTGAAGCCCACGCTTGAAAGCGAAAAGCGAAAAGCGAAAAGCGAAAAGCGAAAAGCGAAAAGCGAAAAGCTTGAAGCGGGATAACGCTGGTTTTTATCGCGCGCAAAGTCCATTGGCGATGGCGACGCTGACTCACCTTTTCGCCCTTACGGCGAGTCACTTTTTGCCAAACGCGGCAAAAAGTAACCAAAAAACGCTGCGCTCCTATCATCCGGCCCCTACGCTGCGCTCCGGGGTTCCCTCACTCCGGCCTTGCTCCCGGGAGGACGCGCTGCAGGCCCCATCCATGGGGCCTCAGCGCTTGACGGGCATCCATGCCCGTCACCTCCCTCCGCAAGGCCTGCGCTCGGCCTCCTGAAGTCGCGAAGATCAAGATCAAGATCAAGATCAAGATCAAGATCAAGAGCAAGAGCAACAGCAAGAGCAAGAGCAAGAGCAAGAGCAAAGAGCAGGAAGCCAAACGAAGCAGAACAGTGCAGTTTTGCCTCGTTATTTCGGTTGACTGTACTGGTTGGTGATTCCGCATAATGCCACCTCGAACTGATACGGAGGTGGCATGCGCAAGACAGTCCTGGTCCTGGTAGAAACCGTCGACGATTACCTGCCCCTGCTGGAGCAGGCTGGCTACCAATTGATTCGTGCCCCCTCACCGCAACTGCGCGCCGAGGCCATTCAGCACCACGCCGATGAAATCGATGCGGTACTCACCCGCGGCCCGCTGGGCCTGACAGCCGCCGAAATCCAAACCCTGCGCCGATTACAGATCATCTGCGTGATCGGCGCCGGCTACGAGCAGGTCGATCTGGCCGCCGCAGCCGCCCGCGGCATCACCGTCACCAACGGTGCCGGGGCCAATGCCAACGCGGTCGCTGACCACGCGATGGCATTGATGTTGGCGCTGCTGCGCGACATTCCCCGCGCCGATGCCAGTATCCGCCACGGCGAATGGAACCGGGTGATCAGCCCCTCGGTGACTGGCAAGCGCCTGGGCGTTCTCGGCCTCGGTGCGGTCGGGCAGGCTATCGCCAGGCGCGCCCATCAGGGCTTCGACATGCCCATCAGCTACCACAGCCGCACGCCACGCCAGGAACTGCCCTACACCTGGTACGACAGCCCGCTGCACCTGGCCGAGGCCGTCGACATCCTGCTGGTGGCTACCCCCGGCGGTGCCGAGACCCGCCATCTGGTCGATGCCGCGGTGCTCGATGCGCTGGGCGCCAAGGGCTACCTGGTAAACATCGCCCGCGCCAGCGTGGTCGACACCCAGGCGCTGGTTGCCGCCCTGCAGCAGGGCCGGCTGGCCGGCGCGGCGCTCGATGTGTTCGATGACGAGCCGCAGGTGCCCGATGCGCTCAAGGCCCTCGCCAACACCGTGCTCACGCCCCATGTTGCCGGCCAGTCGCCAGAGGCGGCACGCGACACGGTAACCTTGGTGCTGCGCAACTTGCAGGCGTTCTTTGCCGGTGAGCTGGTGCTCACCCCCGTTCTACCTTGACCCATTCGATATCCCCGGCACTGCCCGGCCCATAAGGAGCGTTTGCATGCAACTCGAGATCTTCCAGGTCGATGCTTTTTCCGCCGAACCCTTCGGTGGCAACCCGGCAGCGGTGATTCCGCTGGACACCTGGCTAGCGGATGACCTACTGCAGCGCATCGCCGAAGAAAACAACCTGTCGGAAACTGCCTATTTCGTGCGCAACGGTGACACGTTCGACCTGCGCTGGTTCACCCCCAGTGTCGAGGTAGACCTGTGCGGCCATGCCACCCTGGCGTCGGCCTACGTGCTGTTCGAGCAACTCGGCGAGCAGGCCGAGGTGCTGCGCTTCAATACCCGTAGCGGTGAACTGCGTGTCAGCCGCGGGGTCGACGGCCTGCTGGCTATGGACTTCCCGGCCAAGCAGCCGGTGGCGGTCGACCTGCCGGCCGGGCTGTTGGAGGCCCTGGGGCTGAGCGGTGCCAGAGCGGTCTATCGCTCGGATGATTACGTGGTGGTGATCGACGACTTGGCGGTGCTTGCCTCGCTGAAGCCTGATTTCGTTGCCCTGTCGGCATTCGACGTACGCGGCATCGCGGTAACGGCTGCAGGCCGTGATCATGATTTCGTCACGCGCTGGTTCGGCCCTCGGGTTGGGGTCAACGAAGACCCGGTCACCGGCTCTGCGCATACCTCGCTGGCACCGCTGTGGTCCGCCATGCTCGGCAAGCGCGCATTGACCTGCGAACAAGGCGGGACGCGCAAAGGGCAGCTGCATTGTGAAGTGCCAGGCAATGGTCGGGTGATCATCAGTGGTCGCGCTGCCCTGTATCTGCGTGGCCGGGTGTACTGCTGATCAGGGCGGTGTACTTCATGGCAGGCGAGGTACACCGCCCGATCACCTCCAACCGGGCATTACTGGTCCGCGGCGATGTACTGGAAGGTTGCACTGCCAGTCGCCGTGGTGGGCAGCGTGACCTTGATGATCGGCAGGTCGATGCCGGTTTTGGTGAGGAAGTTCTGCTTGCTCTTGCGTGCTGGGTCCAGCCCCGCTGGTGAGGCATAGAAGAAGGCCTGGATCGGCAGTACACGGCCCTGACCTTTTGCCCACACCCGAATCAACATTTCATTCTGTTCAATGAAGTAGCCCGCATTCGACCATTTCGCTTGCAAGGCGGCATAGAAGTTGGGGCCGGCATAATGGTTGAGCTCGTCACGCACATCGAAGCCACAGGTCCTGTTGCCTGATGTGCCTGGAGGGTATTTGGCCGCCCACTGGGCACCCGTGGTGATGTTCTGCTGGTGGCAAGGCTGGCTGCCAGCCACCCCGGGGTAGGCGCCACACCCGTACCGTTCAGTTCGGTTGTCGGTCCAGCCGTCCATGGGGAACTGGCACAGAATGGGGAGATCGAGTTTGTCTGGTGGATTGCCGATGATCGGATAGAAGATAAAACCGTTGGGATTGCTCGGTCTCCAGGCGAAGCTCTGGAAGTTGTTGTCCTTGCGCAGGTAGGAAAACGAAACACTGCCCTTCGTTTGGGCTTTAGGACTAGGGTCCCAGGTGTCGTAGCCAGGATCGTAGGTCGTGGCGCGTATGATAACCCCCGAGCAGAGGAATGCCGGCATGCTGTCACTGCCACAGTTTACCCGGGTGTCGTTGTAACGCTTGGTCAAGGCCTCTGCCGTGGCTGGGCCATCGACCACGGTGATGGTGGGAGTATGGGGTTTGGAGGGTGGAGTTGTGGTTTCCTGGTTGACGCAGGCAACCAGCAGCAAAGGTGCGAACAGCAGCAGTAATCGGTTCATCCGGCAGACCTCGGGCGTGTGCTCACCAGCTTCGGCGTGTTCGGCGAAGGCATCGGTAAGGGGATTAAGAGTGGTGTGTGGCCCGGGCTGGTGTCAGCATATGAGGGCTGCAGAAGGTGGACAACTGGCAGAAATGACAGGTACGGTCTGCCAAAAATGAGGGGAGCCGGGCGGGCTCCCCTCGTTGTCGCGGGGTGGTTCAGTCAGGTTCAGCCGTCGTAGCCGCGGCTGTCAATGGTGATTTGCGTGGTAATGTTTGTGACAGTACCGAACGGGTTTGTCGCAGACCATACGACGTGTATATGGCAAAGGTCCAGGGGGTATGCCAACTTGGTGGCGTCGAGCGGGAAGTCCGTGGACCTGTCCTTGTCGTCAGGCCCTACCGTTTTTTCCATCTTGATCCTGGTTTCTTCGATCGGTGTTTCGCTATCGTCGTCGTGCTTGTCACCCAGATATTGCACGAGTTCGATTGTGATTGTGTCGCCGACTTCTTTGTTGGTGTAATGCGGTGTCACGAAGAAGACGCCCGCCTTGATCTGCTCAGGCCCGATAGAGTTTCTGTCATTCAGTGGACGGAAACTGCCGTCCGGCAGATTACCTTCGCCTGGCAGCTCGTCCGAACCAGAGACCTGGACGGGTTGCTGCGGTGAATACGAGGTGTTCTCAGTGCCGCCGGCCACGGTGCGGGTCACGGTGTATTTCAGAATCTTCTCGCCCGAGCCTTCGTTGCCGATCTGCTCTTTGGTGAGGGGTAGTACCAAGTCGACCTTGTTGTTCACATCAGTTGGGTTGATGATGCGTTCGGCGAGCTCTGTTGTACCGTAAGTGACTTTCAACACGTCATTGAGAATGAACAGATCTTCAGCCGGCATCAGCCGTTGGTGCCAGCGAACGATGATGGTTGCATCCTTGTCGAAGTCATCTACCGGGATCTCGTTTTCCTTGCCACTGGCCGACCTCAGCAAGGCAGGGTGCATGTTGGGGTGTTCCGGGGTTTCCGGGTCGGGGTCGCCACCTACCTGGAACAGGTTGATATCTACAGTCGTCGCAGGAGAGGTGCCGGCCACCAGTGTATTGCGTACGATGCGGTACAGCACATCGATTTGGGCGACCGCGTTGGCACCGCCGGTTGCGGCTTTCCAGGTGTCGTAGAGTGCGGCATAGTCGGCTAGAACCGTGTGTTCGTCCTCCTCGGTACCGTCCGGAATTGGCACCAGGGTATGTGCCTGCCCCCCCCATACCAGCTGGATCTGGTCACCCTTCTGGATACCCGGTGTGCCGGTGTAGGCAGGGATAGTCACTTTTGCCGGGCCGCGGGCATCGGTTTCGTTGATGATGCCGTCGTCATCGAAGGAGGGTACTAGCGGGGCCTCCAGGCCCGTCAGTTCGCCTTTGAGCAGTACCCGCAGGGTGAGCTCAGTGGTCAGCAATGAAGTGTTGCCGGCACGGTCGGTAATCTCATAGGAGAATACCAGCGGACCATCGTCTGCGGCTTCGATATCCTCACGGACGAAGCGCAGCTCAACGTCTTTATCAGCGCCTTCGATGTTGTTGGTTACACTATTTGGTGCTTTGTTACCGTTGATCAAACCCTGGATGATGTCGCCAGGCTTTACACCCTCATAGCTGGGCACGAAGCTTTCAAGATAGAAGGTACCATTGTCATTCTTGAGCTTGTCTGCGGTGAGCCCATTGTCGATGATGTCCTGGGCGACGATCAGCTGGCCCAGGAGCGGGCGCCCCGGGGCGGTCAGGTCGACCTCGAACTCCTGCAACGGGCCGCGTTCTTTGCCGCCACCCTCGTAGTACGTCACCTGGTACACGATGCTGTGACGACCTTCCGGTCGGGCAGTAGCTGGTAATTCGATCGAAAATATATCACCGGGTTTGAACCCGCTGAAGGTAACCGGGCTACCAATTCCGTTCCCATTGACCAGCAGTTGCACAGTGTCTTGATCTGGTTGGCGTATCTTGCTGGGTACCGGGAACGTCAGCGTCAGGGTGTCGCTTTTGACGCTCTCCAGCAGCAGGTTGTCTTCTTCTCCGTCCGGCGGTAGGGGAGCCAGGGCATCGGCTGGGAATACCAGTGGATCGGTGAAGGCCCACGTACCCGGCGCAGTCACCAGGCTCGCCTTGTAAGTCAATGGACCCTTGATCAGTGTATGTCGCGCGATGGAGTTGGCAGGGACCTGGCTGTCGCTGACCACATCAATGAAATTGGCAGAGACACGGCTGTCGTTGTCCACGTCGATGAAATTGCTCATGGCTTGTTCCATAGGCTGAAGGAAATAAGGGTTGTCTGCTGGCGACGCCAGGCCTCGTCAGGCCTGGTATCGCCAGCGGTGCTACGGGTGTAGCCGGCTGTTCAGCTAGCCATTGCAGCCGATGCGGTCGCAGGTACATGGTCGAAAAAAACCGCCCGGTTGTAACCTGACAGTTTTACTAGGTAGCGGCGGGGGTATAGGCGGGGAAGAGCGGGAAGGGACGCAGGGCGGTGGATGCCGCACGGTGCCTCGGGCACCGCGCGGCAGGGCTTCAGAACGACCAGCGCAGGGCCAGCGAGGCTGCCGTGTCGGAGAAGTTGTCAGTGCCTGCCTGCTGGGCCAGCGCAGCCGTGACGGTCAGGTCGCGATTGACCCGGCCTTCGGCGCCAGCCTTGAATTCGGCGATGTTGCGAGTGCCAACCTGGCTGACGCTGGCACCGTCGAGGGTGACCCCGGCCTGGCGGCTGTTGTGGATCCAGTTGGCTTCGACAAAGGGCTTGAAGCTGTCGACCAGGGTATCGTCACCGCTGTAGTTCAGTTTGAGGAAAGCACGGGCACCGACGCTCACGCTCAAGGTATCGCTGCCGTCGCTGGAGACGATGGTGCCGTTGTCTTCGCGGTGATCGTCGGGTGTCACGCCAGACCAGAACACCTTGGCCTTGGGTTGCAGGTACCAGGCGCTACCGTTGTCGAGGGCGTTGCGAAACACATAGCCGGCTTCGAGCGAGGTGGACACGCCACTGGCGCTATAGGTTTCCTTGGCGACATCTTCGCCGGTTACCTGGGCATCGAACCAGCTGTATTGCAGTACCGCATCGGTATACAGCCCCTGCTCGCTGTTGCCGTCGGCGTACCAGGTACCATAGACACCGGTGGTGTAGCCTTTGACCTCGCTGCCGGCATGGTGGTTGGTAAGCTGCGAGGTAGTGGTACCGTGGCTGTAGCCATAGCCGGCGAAGGCCCCGGCGCGCCAGGCGCCGCCGTCACGGGTCAGACCGCCGGCCAGGTCGGCGCCCAGCAGCAGGGCATAGCGGTTGGTATGGGTGTTGAGCTGCCCGGAGTTGTCGGTGGCACGCTGGTGGCCGCCGCTGTTTTTCATCCACAGGTTGGTCGAGCTGCCATTGGCCGCGACGGTGTCGGCGCGCTCGGTCTCGCCGCTGCGTTCGCTGACACTGGCGTCGAACAGGGTATTCATGGCGTATAGGTTGGCAGCGTAGGCGCCACCTTCGGGGCGTACCACCAGGGTCGGCGCAGGGCCTGGGCCCGGGTCAGGATTGTCCGGGTCGCTCAGTTCGTTGCTCAGGTACCAGTTGCCGCTGTTGGCGCCTTCGCCACGCACCAGGTGGTAGTCGTAGGCGCCGGCGGCGATACGGCCCGATTGCTGGAATTCCCCGGCCGAGTTACCCCCCACGGTGATCAGCTCGATGCCGTTGAGGGTCTTGGCGCCGCTGCCGCCCAGGTTGTTGACGCGTACCGAGGTGGTGCCACTGGTGTCGCCTTTGACAATCAGTTTGTCGGTGAGCGAATCGTCGCCGCCGAGTACCGAGTTGAACACCAGGGTGCCGCCATTGCCGGCATAGTTGCCTTCCACGGTCAGGGTACGGCCGGCGGCGCCGTCGGAAAAGGCCACGGTACCCGCATTGTTCAATTGCCCGATGCTGGAGTCGCCGTTGATGATCCAGGCGGCGCTGTCGGCTACGGCAACCTTGTCGACGCCTTGCATCGAGCCCCGCAGGATGGCGCGGTCGAGCAAGTTTACCTCGGTGTAGGCGGTGTCCTCGGAGGTGATATTGCCGGTGATATCGCTGGCTTTGATGGTCAGAAAGGCCTGGGCGTCATCGTGTACCTCCAGCAGGTTGCCATTGCCAGCGCTGACCACCGTGCCGTCGCGCAGGGTGATGTGGGCGATAGGAGGGGCATCCTCGCCGGGGTACAGGTTGCCCATGTAGATCGCACTGCCGTTGCTGGACACCAGTTGGCTGCCGGCGATGTCGAGCACTGCAGTGAGGTCTGCGCTGGAGCCACTGATATCGGAATTGATGGCGATGGCATGGCGTTCGCCGTCGAGCACCGAACCGCTGATGGTGGCGTTGCCGCCGAGCATCAGCAGTGCCACCCCGGAGGAAAACTCCGCACCTGGCGAGGTGTCACCGGTTTCCTTTGCCGTGACGCGGCTACCGGTCAGGCTCAGGGTACTCTGGTTGTTGAGGATGGCGCGCCCGTCTGCGCGGATCGTGGCACCTTGCGCAGTCAGGCTGCTGCCATTCACCAGGGCGATGGCCGAGTTCAGGCCAGACCCCGTGCCATCGGCCTCGCTGCCCGGTTTGAGGATCAGGCTGGCGCCGTCGCGCACTTCCCAGAACTCGGCGGGGGTGCCGGCTTCGACAGTGGCGCTTTGCCCAGGGCCGACAAGAACGGCGGCGTGGCTGGCCAATGGGCTACAACTGAGCAGCAGCAGGCAGGCATAGCGTGAGGGGCTATGGGTAGTCAGGCGGGAAAGTCGTTTCATCGTTGACTCCGGAATGGGTTTTACAGAAGCCAGAAGGCTGGATGCGCGGAGGATGAACGGATGATGGGAATTTTCCTGTAGGAAAAGTCCTACCAGATCCAGGAAAAGTCAGAAGTTGGCCTTGGCTCACGGACGTCGCGCTCAGGCTTGCGGTCAAGCTTGAGTGACTGCTGGCGGAATGTAACCTGTTAAAAATGCTAGTTTTTACCGGGAAACTCAGGTGCAGAATATTGTATTGTGCAGCTGCGCCCGGCATTGCACCGGGCGCAGCAATCAAGCCTTCAGAGTTGCTGGCGGAGGACCCTGGAGAACCTGAACGGTTCGTTGTCACCGCGGTAGATGCTGTAGTTGATAAAGACCACTCTACCTTTGTTCTCCTCGATGACGCTTCTGGGGACCTGGAAGTATTTTTCGGTACCTGCCTGCAGGTACTCTTCCGTCGAATCCCAAGGAGTCGGATTTACCCCGTACAAGCGCACCCGTCCTTTGTGGCCGCTCTGTTGGTCCGGCGAGAGAATGGACACTGCCGCAGTAGGCGAGCCCTCTTGAGGGAAATAGCGCGGCGGGGGCATTTCCATTCCTTGGCTATCGATGTTCAGGATATAGACTGGCGAAGGGCTGGCCCCGTTTACCGTGTAGCTGATCTGTACCGAGCGGCCAATGGCATCGATCACTTCGAGACGGGGTACACGGAAGATAAGCGTCTGTATCGCATCGACCGGCAGTGTATCGCTCCAGTCAAAGTAAGGACCGTCCCATGTCAGTTTGATACTCTGCCCAATCGCCATACCTGGGAAAGGCAACACGTGAACTTCCAGGTAGTTGTCGTAATACATGGCCTCGTGGAAGTTCAGGCGTTTAGCGGGCGCTTTTGGAATCACCGGTTCGCTGGGCGAAGTGGCAGAACCTTCCACGCTGAATGGCAGCGGTGTGGACGACCCTTTTCCAGGAACCGAGTAGGTGACCACAACGTCCTTGTCTCGATTACCGGCGATAAAGGTGCCTGCTATCTCCGCTGTCTGCTCGCCAATCGTACTGACCGGGATGGTACCGCGGGTGGGCAGCGGGGCGTTCCATTCCCAGTTGATAGAATCCAGCAGCTCCATGCCGGGGTAGTTGATGCGCAGGATGGTTGAGGGGCGATCGGCATCAAGCTTGCCGCCCTGCACACCGTCGACGCTGGCGATCGGCAGCGGCTGTGTGCTGGCTGCCTTGATCAGAAGTGACAATTCCAGCGAAGGTGGCAGCGTGCTATCAGCGTCGCTGACGATGTAATGGGCCTTGACGCTGCCTCCTGCGATCAACCCAATGCGTTCTGCAGGGATCAGGAACAACAGAGGTTTCGTATTTTCGACGACCTCCTGCGAATCAGTGTGAGGCACTGATTCCCCATTTGAGGTCAGGCCATTCCAGACAATTTTAACGGTGGCGTTGTTTTCGATAGCGGGCGAGGCTGGCACGATGAACCTTGCGCCGTTGGGCACGGCGGCCGGGTCGAGTTCCCCTGCCTGGGCGTCGGGCACTTCTGGCTCTGCCAGCCTCAGAGGTTGGCCGAGCACGGGAAGTGAGGGGGTCCTTTTCGAGAGCCGGCGCTCATCAACCACATAACGGACACTCGCGGACCCTTGGCCTAACAGGATGACCTTGGCGTTGGGAATATTGAACTCCAGGAAGAACGGCACCGGGCTGGGGACCTTCGTTTCGCTTTCATGATCGATACGATCGTTGCCAGCCGTCAGGCCGCGCCATTCCACCTTCACGTTTTGGCCGGGCAGGATACCATCGTAACGAGGCACCCAGACCATGACGTCGTCCCCGCCCAGGATCGCCAGGTCGATTTCCTGCACCGGGTTGCCTTTCACCACCACAGCAGGTTCTTCTGGTGCGTTGGGGTCTTCGATCTCCACATCCGTGTGCTTGTAGGGAGCCCACTTGGAGTAGTTGTTCACCCTGTCGCGGATGCTATAGGTAACCGGCACCCGGCCTCCACCTACCTCGTTGAGTATTGCCTGGTCAATCTTCACCTCTTGCTGTTTACCTATTTCCGTAGTGGGTAAGGGGGGGCAATGGAGCTTGACGCCGGCCCAAGAGACAGTCAGCACATCGCCATAGTCCATTTCCTCCCAAACTGGAATATAGACTGTGGCAAACTCGGCGCCAGCCGGCACCGGGTCGGGTACCACGAAGGCAGGGGCCAGGTTCTCGTTGAGGTCGTCGGTGTCGGGGTAGGGATCTCGTCCACCGGGGACGGTGAGCTTGATCTCGACCGGCGTCGGTAATGAAGGGAGCTCCCCGCCACCGATGAACAGGGTAAACATATATTTAACCTGGTAGACACGGTTCTCGAGCTGACCGATCTCGCTATTGCGAACCTTGATGTTCAGTACGCTGGGGTCGCCATTGTTCGCTATGTAGTAGCCCACCCGGTGGTCGTCGAAAAATACCTCTACGAGGTCACCTTCATTGATTTTGGTATAGGGGCCAACCGTGACAATGATGAAGCCCTCCGGGTCGTCCGCAATATCGTTATAGCCAAGGCCACCGTCTTCTGCAGCGGGAATGAACGGCGCAGGTAAATCATCGGCGCGGTTGAGATGTTCAGGTGCGTTGTCGGCCATGTTCATAGGGCTTGCTCCAGGTCGCTGCGGGTGAGTTGCCAGCGTATGATCGGGTCGGTTCACCCACAACTGACATAACTACCAGGTGACAGGGCTTGATGCCTGTGCCACCTGGTGCCGGCTATTGTTTGAGGCCGACGACCTCGTAGGACGTGATGAATGATGCACACATGCCAACATTCGAGGCGTTGTGCAGTTCCAGCGCCATATGCTTGCCGAGACCGCACTCTTTGGTCGTCCAGTAATAAGCGTGAGCGAATGGCCAGCGCCCGCCGAAGGCCGCCTTCAACTCATGCGCCTCCTGTTCGCTGGGCAAGCGGGCGCCTTGCGCAGCGACGGCGTTCGATGCATTGTTCCAGTTCGATCTTGGGAAGTTGTACACCTTCAGCACGTTACTCACATTGACCGTGTAGGCGAGGCTCTGGCCAGTGGCGTCGGTCACGCTGATTTGTGCAGTGCCATTGCCTTTGGCGGTGACCAAGCCGTACGGGTCTACGGCTGCCACCGCAGGGTTGCTGCTGGCGTAGGTGTAGGGCATCTGCCCGCCGCTGGCCTGGCGCTCGATCGCATTGCTGCCAAGGGTGTAGGCGGGCGCGACGCCCGGGTGGGCAGGAATGAGGTAGGTCCTGCCGGCCAGGGCTACCGCAGTGGTGCCGAGGCTGAGAGGGGGATCGATGTTATCGGCCGCAATGTACTCGAAACGAGCTTGTTCGGCCGTGCTGCTGGGCAGGGTGATCTTGATCAGGGGCAGGTCGATGTTGGCTTTGTAGCGGAAGTTCAGCCGGTCCTGCCAGGCATCCTTCAGCCCCGCTGCGGTGGTATAGAAGAATGCCTGGATGGGTAACTGGGCGGGGATGTCCTGTTGCCACAGCCCATGCACCAGCTCGTTATGTTCGGTGAAGCGTTTGTCGGTCGGGTTGCCGCTGCTCTTGGCCAGCAGGCTCTGGTAGAACGCCGGGCCCGCCAGCTGGTTCTGGCTGTCGCGTACGTTGAAGGCACAGATTTTCGTGTTGTCGCCCCCTTGCTGGGTGTACAGCGTCGTCCATTGGGCTGCACTGGTGATGTTCTGCAACTCGCAGGAAACACTGGTCGGGTTGCTGCCATACTGCCCGCAGCGGTTGCCGATGCGGTTGTCGGTCCAGCCGTCGATGGGGTAGGAGCACAGCACATCGATGTCGATCTTGTCCGGAGGCGAGGCGAAGATGGGGTAGAGCAGCATGCCGTTCTCGCCGCCCCAGGGCATGCGCGCGAACTTGCTGTCCTGGCGCAGGTAGGAGAATGATACCGCGCCGAGTCTCTCTGCCGTCGGGCTTGGGTTCCAGGAATCATAGCGGGGCGAGTAGGTGGTGGTGCGCAGGATCACGCCGTTGCAGAGAAACGCGGGCAGGCTCGGACCGCCACAGTCCTGGGCAGTATCGCTGTAGCGTTTGTTCAGTGCTTCGGCGGTTGCCGGGCCGTCGACGACCGTAAGCGGCGACCCGGGTGGGGCCGGAATGGGGGCGGGTGGCTGAAGCTGGCTGGAGCAGGCAGACAACAGCAAGGCCAGGGCTACTGCCCAGCCGACGGTAGGGGTTGTCATCGTTATATCCTTGTATGGCTGCGGATGCGCGGAAGGCACTACAGGGTTGGGCCCGGGCGCCTGGCACAGCTCAGGTCCCTGGCCCGGCCAGCTGGGGTCATAAAGACGGTACTTCCAGCTTTTCGATGTACAGCACCTGGGACACCAGCCTTCGCGGCTGATTGGCTCGTTGTACGGCATAGTTCAGCCATACGGGCTTGCCGCGATTGGCTTCGAACCATGAGTGGTAGATTTCGATCGGAACGGGGTCAACCCGTGTGACAGTGAATTCCCTGGTATCGACAAAGCTGGTTGGCGAGCTGTACAGCCGAGCGCGTACGGTGTCTCCGATGTTCATGCCGAGGTAGTCGATCTGCAGGGTGTGGCTACCCAGTGGCAGGCTCGGGCGTTGCAGCGTCAGTAGCTGCGATTGCACCCTGATGTCACGGCTCTGGGAAATTTGCCAATCACCTCCCCCAGGCTTGCGCAGTGCAAAGTTCAGGTCCATGACATTACCGGCAGCGCCATAGAGCATGAATTTCGGCATGGCCACTGTCAGCGGGCGGGGTGGATCGGCAACAGGGACTTCGGGCGCGTCGTAGATGACCTCGCCAAAACGCCCACGCACGCGGACGCTATCGCGTGGCGACATGCCGGCCGAGATCGGCACGTTGCAGATCAGGGTTTCCCCGGAGATTTCATGGAGCCTGGCGATGGTCAGGTATTGGTGCCCAGGATTGTTCTGGTCTTCTTCAGCTTGCGGCAGGCTGGGTGCCTCCCAGGCCTTGCGTTGTTGGTCGGACATGGCGGTCTCCTGTTGGGTGGATTGCCTCGCCATGGTGCATAGCCATGCGCGCTGTGTAACCTGGCAAAAATGTCAGGTCGCCAGTTGTGACTGCGGCTGCAGGGGCAAGGTTTTTTCGCCGGCGCCGCAGCGTAGCGATCAGTACCACGGCAGTGCTCGATGCGCCGGCACACCACGCCACGCGAACTTGCCAAACCCGTACATTCCTGAGAAAACGACGCCCCCGAATCACAGCTTGGAGCCTGCCCATGAGCAGCGAACTGCAGATCACCGACCTCGTCGAAGGCGACGGCAAAGCCGCCGTCAAAGGCGCCCTGATCACCACCCAGTACACCGGCTGGCTGGCCGATGGCAGCGAGTTCGACTCGTCGTGGTCACGCGGCAAGCCGTTCCAGTGCGTGATCGGCACCGGCCGGGTGATCAAGGGCTGGGACCAGGGCTTGATGGGCATGCGCGTGGGCGGCAAGCGCAGGCTGCAGGTGCCGGCACAGTTGGGTTATGGCGAGCGCAGCGTGGGGGCGATTCCGCCGAATTCGGACTTGACCTTCGAGATCGAGTTGCTGGAAGTGCTGACACGGGATGACTGATAGCGCTCGGCCGGCCGAATGGCGTCTGGTTCGAGGCCGAGGCGCTCGAGGTAAAAGGCGCCTTGCCGGCGCTAAGGCCGCGGCAGGTGTCTATAATTGCTGGCCCACCCTCAGCTGAAGGAACCAGCCATGCCCCTGGAAAAACACGGCACCTGCCTGTGCGGCGCCACCCGCCTTACGGCTGTGGTCGACAACACCCACATCAGCGCCTGCCATTGCAGCATGTGCCGCAAGTGGACCGGCGGCCCGCTGCTGGTGGTGCATTGCAGCCAGCCACCGGTAATCGAAGGGCGTGCGCCCAGCGTCTACGATTCGTCCGATTGGGCGCAGCGCGGTTTCTGCGGCCAGTGCGGCACACACCTGTACTACCGGTTAAAGGCCAACGACTTCCATGCCGTGCCAGTCGGCCTGCTTGACGGTGACCAGGAATGGGCGTTCGACCTGCAGATTTTTATCGAACAGAAACCCGCCTGGTATTGCTTCGCCAACCAGACCAAGGAACTGACCGGGCAGGAGGCCTTCGAACAGCTCGGCTGATCCAGGCTGCGGACCTGGCTGTGCCGACCTCTGCGCCGGCACGCCCGCGCGCAGGGGCCGGTACGCTCAACCCAAGGTCAACGACCGAGGCGCATCGGCCAACCCAGCACCTTCTTCACCCGCGGCGTGGCATAGGTACGTACCTTGGAAGTACTCAGGCCCATGCGCACCAGTGCTTCGGCAACGGTAACCGCCGCGCTGACGCCATCCACCACCGGCACGCCCGTGCGCAGGCGGATCTGCTCGTCCAGCCCGGCCATGCCACCGCAACCCAGGCAGATCACTTCGGCCTTGTCGTCACGCACGGCGCGTTCGGCCTGCTCGACGATCGCCGCCACGGCGCGCTGCGGGTCGGCTTCCAGCTCCAGCACCGCCAGGCCACTGGCGCGCACCGAGGCACAGCGGTCATACAGCCCGGACAACTTCAGGCGGTCTTCGATCAGCGGCACGGTGCGGTCCAGGGTGGTCACCACCGAATAGGCGTGGCCCAGGTACATCGCGGTGCTGGCGGCGGCGTCGGTGATGTCCACCACCGGCACGTCCAGCAACTCCTGCAGGCCCTCGCGGCCATGCTCGCCGTAGCCGGCCTGGATCACTGCATCGTAGGGGCCTTCGTAGGCCAGCACTCGATCCATCACGGCGATGGCGGCCAGGTAGCTTTCGAAATTGCCTTCCACCGATTCGGCGCCGAACCACGGGGTCAGGCCGATGATTTCGGTGCCGGGCGCGGCCACGCTGCGGGCCTGTTCGGCGATGGCTTCGGTGATGGCTGCGGTGGTGTTGACGTTGGCAATCAGGATACGCATGTGTAGCCCTCCCTGGTCAGTGGCTGCTGTGGTCGACGGCGATGCATTCGCCGCTGACGTCGTGGTATTGGCGGTTGCGCGGCGCGATCAGCAGGTACACCGCAGCGGCGATGCCGGCGCCGATCAGCCAGGAGAACGGCGCGATGCCATGGAAGTGGGGCACCAGGGCCAGGACGATGGCCAGCAGTGCGGCCGGCACGAAGGCAGCCACGGCGCGCAGGTTGATGCCCTTGCTGTAGTGGTAGGCCCCGGCCGGGTGCTCGGTGTACAGCTCCGGCACGTTGATGCGGCCTTTGCGTAGCAACCAGTAGTCGGCCATGATCACCCCGTACAGCGGGCCGAGCAGCGCGCCCAGGCCGGACAGGAAGTACACGATCACCAGCGGGCTGTTGTACAGGTTCCATGGCAGGATCAGCACCGCCAGGGTGGCGCTGATCAGCCCGGCACGGCGAAAGTTCAGGTGGCGTGGCGCCAGGTTGCTGAGCACGAAGGCCGGCGCGACGAAGTTGGCCATGATGTTCACCGCCACGGTGACGATCAGGAAGGCCAGGCAACCGAGCACCAGGAACGGCGTGCTGGGGATGCTGGCGACGATCTGCGTCGGGCTGTCGATGACCTGGCCGTTGATCTGGAACTGCGCACCGCACAGCACCACGGTGATCATGGCGAACACCAGGATGTTCACCGGCAAGCCCCAGAAGTTGCCCACGCGAATGGTCTTGCGGCAGGGCGAGGAGCGGGCGAAGTCGCAGAAGTTCAGCACCAGGGTGCCGTAGATGGCCAGCCACAAGGCACCGCCGGCAAAGATGTTGCGCCACATCTCGTAGCCGCTCAGCGGCGCGTCCACCGACCAGGCGATGCGCGCGTCGGCCTGGGCGTACATGAACACCGCCAGGGCGGCAACCGTCAGCAGGATCACCGGGCCGGCAAAGGCCTCGTAGCGGCGCACCATCTCCATGCCGTAGGCGAGGATCACCAGTTGCACCAGCCAGATCGACACGAAGCACACCCAGCCCAGGCTCGACAGGCCGAGGATGCTGTCGTGGTCGTAGGCGGCCAGGTGCGGCCACACGGCAGTCAGCAGCACCCTCAGCACCACCGATGCCAGGTAGGTCTGGATGCCGAACCAGGCGATGGCGATGACCGCGCGGATCAGGGCCGGGATCTGCGCGCCGTGGATGCCGAAGGCGATGCGGCTGATGACCGGGAACGGCACGCCGGTTTTCTGCCCCATGTAGCCGGACAGGTTCATGAAGAAGTACACCAGCGCTGCGCCGATGGCCAGCGACAGCAGTATCTGCCAGCCACCCAGGCCAAGGGCGAACAAGCCCATGGCGAACGAGTAGTTGGCAATGTTGTGCACATCGTTGGTCCACAGCGCAAAGATGCTGTAGCGGCCCCAGCGGCGGCCGTGGAGGCGCGTCGGGGCGAGGTCGCGATTATGCAGGCGTGGGCTCAGGGCAAGTGCCGGCTGGCTGTCGGCGAGTGGCGAGGCGGGGTGGGTGCTGGCGACGGATAGTTCAGGGGCAAGGTCGAGGCTGGTACTCATTCCGGCGGGCTCCTGATGCACGTGGACTGCGATGAGCGGGCATGCGCACGGGCTCGCCATCTCGTCGGTGCAGCGTTGGCATCACTGGGTTCTGGGCGCGGCGGCCGCTGTTGGGGCGGCGTCGCGGGTTCTTGTGTATTTATGTTTTGCTCGGTTTGTATACAAAACACGAACACACAAAAGCGAGTTCTATGCCAAGGAAAAAGCAACTTTCAGCTGGCCATCATTTTGAATCTATCCTTTTGAAATATAAGTTCATGAAATGATAGTGATATAAGTTGACCAGATGAACAGGTTTAAATTTTTCAATGATGATTTAGTTGATCATTTGGTCAGAATAAGTTGTAGGAAGTGTGTAACCTATTGGGGCGCGATCTTGGAAAGTGCACACAAAAACGGCACTTAAGGTGACATTTTTGTGTACAAAATTTAGCCAGCTTTTTCTATGCTGGCCTTTTCGCGGGTGAACCCGCTCCCACAAGTACCCACGGCATTCAGGCCCGTCGAAATCGTGTGGGAGCGGGTTTACCCGCGAAGAGGCCCGCACAGGCAAACTCAATCCATCGGCGGCAACCGCCGTTTCACCGGGCTTTTCTTGATGATGGCGGTGTTGGTCTCGGCCAGTACATTGATGCGGTCGAGTAGGGTGTCCAGTTGCTCCATCGAGCGCACATGCAGCCGGGCAATGAAGCAGTCCTCGCCAGTAACCTTGTCGCACTCGGTGAACTCGGGAATGGCGATGATCTGCCGCTCCACTTCCTGCAACTGCCCGGGCAGCGGGCGGATGCGCACGATCGCCTGCAGTTGGTAGCCGAACGCGCGTGGGTCGACGTCTACGGTGTAACCACGCAACACGCCGCGCTCCTCCAGGCGGCGCAAGCGTTCACTGACGCTGGGCGCTGACAACCCGCTGATCTGCGCCAAGGCCTTGAGCGAACGGCGTGAGTCTTCCATCAATGCATTGATCAGCAATTGGTCGATGGCATCGGTCATGGTCACCTCGTAAGGTCTTTTGGATGATTTGCCTTGATAGTAAAGGTAGCTCGGCAAACCTACCTTCGATATCCGCTGGAAGGCCTCCCAGAAACATTTGCATACTGTTGCCATCATCGACAGGAGGTGTGAAATGGACAGTTCGTTGCGCCGTGGTTCGCTGGAAATGGTCGCCGCCATGCTGATTTCCGGGACCATCGGCTGGTTCGTGCTGGTGTCTGGCCAGCCGGTGCTCGAGGTGGTGTTCTGGCGCTGCGTGTTCGGTGCCGTGACCTTGCTGGCCATCTGCGCAGGCTTTGGCTTCTTGCGGCCGGGCGTTATCAGCCGCACGGCATTTCTGCTGGCGATTGCCAGCGGTGTGGCCATCGTCGGCAACTGGGTGTTGTTGTTCGCGTCCTACTCGCGGGCATCGATTGCCATCGGCACGGCGGTGTACAACGTGCAGCCGTTCATGCTGGTGGGGCTGGCGGCCGTATTTTTGGGCGAAAGGATCACCCTGGCCAAGGTCACCTGGCTGAGCGTGGCGTTCCTCGGCATGCTGGCGATCGTCAGTGCCCATGGCAGCGGGCAGGGTGGTGGTGACGATTATCTGCTGGGCATTGCCCTGGCGCTGGGGGCGGCCTTCCTGTATGCCATCGCGGCACTGACCATCAAGCGCCTGAGCGGCACCCCACCGCACCTGATCGCGTTGATCCAGGTGGCTACCGGCGTGCTGTTGCTGGCGCCCTGGGTAAAGCTGGGCGGGCTGCCGGGCGAAGTGCCGGCGCTGGCCAGCCTGCTGACCTTGGGCATGGTGCATACGGGTTTGATGTATGTGCTGCTGTACAGCGCCATCCAGCGCTTGCCCACGGCGTTGACCGGGGCGCTGTCGTTCATCTACCCGATTGCGGCAATTCTGGTGGATTGGGTGGCGTTCGGCCACCGGTTGGCACCGCTGCAATGGGTTGGGGTTGGTTTGATCCTGCTGGCAGCGGCGGGGATGCAGCAGGGGTGGTGGTTCCGGCCGACACGGGTTGCAGTCGAGCCTTGAGCTGACCTTGCTGGCCTCTTCGCGGGTTAAACCCGCTCCCACAGGTACTGCACATGCCTTAGGACCTGTGCGATCCCTATGGGAGCGGGTTTAACCCGCGAAGAGGCCAGCAAGGTAGAATGCCGCTTTTGCCAGCTTGCGACCCGCCATGACTTCGCCAATCCACACCCTTGAGCAACACTTGCTCGCAGCCCTCGACCCTGCCCCGCAGGAAACCCGCCGCCTGTTCCATGGCCGTGGCCGCTGCTGGGCGGGCCTGGAGCAGGTCACCGTCGACTGGCTGCAAGGTGTACTGTCGGTGGCCCTGTTCCGCGAGCCGGGCGAAGGCCAGTTGGCCGAACTGGAAGCCATGTTGCGCAGCCTCGCCGAGCGCCCACAGTGGACCGGCCAGGCCATCCTCATCCAGCACCGTTACCTGCCCGACAGCCCGGGTCAGTGGCTGCTGGGCGAACCCTGCCAGCAACGCGAAGTGATCGAAGACGGCCTGACCTACCTGCTGGACCTGGGCGTGCGGCAGAACAACGGCCTGTTCCTCGACATGCGCTACGGCCGACGTTGGGTGCGCGAGCAGGCGGCGGGCAAGCGCGTGCTGAATCTGTTCGCCTATACCTGCGGCTTCTCGGTAGCGGCAATTGCTGGTGGCGCCGAGCAGGTGGTGAACCTGGACATGGCCAAGTCGGCTTTGTCGCGCGGGCGCGACAATCATCGGCTGAATGGCCATGACCCGGCGCGCGTGGCGTACCTGGGGCACGAGCTGTTCAAGTCGTGGGGCAAGGTGCGCAAGTACGGGCCTTATGACCTGATCATCATCGACCCGCCGACCTTCCAGCGCGGCAGCTTCGTGCTGACCCAGGACTACGCGAAGATCCTGCGGCGTTTGCCGGAGCTGTTGAACCAGGGCGGCACGGTGCTGGCGTGCGTGAACGACCCAGGGGTCGGGCCGGAGTTTCTGATCGAGGGCATGGCGCAGCAGGCGCCGTCGCTGGCATTTGTCGAGCGGCTGGATAACCCGCCGGAGTTTCCTGACGTGGACCCGGCGGGGGGCTTGAAGGCCCTGGTATTCCGTCAGGTCTAATGTCGCCTGTACCGGCCCTTTCGCGGGCAAGCCCGCTGCCACAGGGCCCCCACAGCATTCAGGCCTGTGGTAATCCTGTGGCAGCGGGCTTGCCCGCGAAGAGGCCCGTAAGGCTTACATCATTTACTGATTGTTGGTGTAGATCTGGTCAAACACCCCACCATCATTGAAGTGGGTCTTCTGTACGGTGCGCCAGTCGCCAAAGGTCTTCTCCACCGACAGGAAGTCCACTTTCGGGAAGCGGTCGGTGTACTTGGCCAGCACCGTTGCATCACGCGGGCGCAGGTAGTTCTGCGCGGCAATTTCCTGGGCCGCTGGCGACCACAGGTACTTCAGGTATTCCTCGGCCACCGCCTGGGTGCCTTTGCGCGCCACTACCTTGTCGACCACGCTCACCGGCGGCTCGGCTTCGGCCGATACGCTCGGGTAGACCACTTCGAACTGGTCGCGGCCGAATTCGCGGGCGATCATCTCGGCTTCGTTCTCGAAGGTCACCAGCACGTCGCCGATCTGGTTGGTCATGAACGTGGTGGTCGCGGCGCGGCCACCGGTGTCGAGCACAGGTGCCTGCTTGAACAGCTTGCCGACGAAGGCCTTGGCCTTGTTCTCGTCACCGCCTTGCTTGAGTACATAGCCCCAGGCCGACAGGTAGGTGTAGCGACCGTTACCCGAAGTCTTCGGGTTGGGCACGATCACCTGCACGCCGTCCTTGAGCAGGTCGGGCCAGTCCTTCAGGGCTTTCGGGTTGCCCTTGCGCACGATGAACACGGTGGCCGAGGTGAACGGCGCGCTGTTGTTCGGCAGGCGGCTGACCCAGTTGTCCGGTACCAGCTTGCCGTTGTCGGCCAGGGCGTTGATGTCGGTAGCCATGTTCATGGTGATGACGTCGGCCGGCAGGCCATCGATCACTGCACGCGCCTGTTTGCTCGAGCCGCCGAAGGACATTTGCACGTTGACCTTCTCGTTGTGCTCGGCTTCCCAGTGCTTCTGGAAGGCCGGGTTGTAGTCCTTGTAGAAGTCGCGCATCACGTCGTAGGAGACATTCAGCAGGGTGGGGGCGGCCTGGGCCAGGTTACCCAGGGCAAGGCCTGCGGCGAGCAGCGAGGCGGTGAAGAGTTTTTTCACGTTGCTTCCTTGTTCTTGAAAGTTGTCGAGGCAGATTGCCAGCGACTATAGCGGGTGGGTTTGTGGGGGTTAAAGAACAAAAATGACTTTGGTTATGCCGTTGCCTGCTCTGGCCCTTTCGCGGGTAAACCCGCTCCCACAGGATCACCACAGGGCTTAACTGTATGCGGTCACTGTGGGAGCGGGTAAACCCGCGAAAGGGCCGGAACAGGCAACATCATTGCTTGGGAAACAGCGCATTGCCACAGCGGGAACAGAACGCTGCCGCAGGTTCATGGCTTTTCTTGCGGCAGGCCGGGCAATCGTGTTGCAACTGCTCGCCGCGCATGGCATTGGCCAGTTCGGCGGTAAATATTCCGGTCGGCACGGCAATGATCGAATAACCGATGATCATCACCAGCGAGGAAATCACCTGCCCCAGCGGGGTCTTCGGCACGATATCGCCAAAGCCCACGGTGGTCAGGGTGACGATGGCCCAGTAGATACCTTTGGGAATGCTGGTGAAACCGTGCTGCGGCCCTTCGATCACGTACATCAGGGTGCCGAACACGGTCACCAGGGTGGAGACGGTGACCAGGAACACGATGATCTTCTGCTTGCTGCCGCGCAGGGCGTCGATCAGGTAATGCGCCTGCTTGAGGTATGGGCTGAGCTTGAGCACGCGGAAGATGCGCAGCATCCGGATCACGCGGATGATCAGCAGGTACTGGGCGTCGCTGTAGTACAGGGCGATGATCCCCGGCACGATCGCCAGCAGGTCGACCAGGCCGTAGAAGCTGAAGGCATAGCGCAGCGGCTTGGGCGAGCAGTACAGGCGGGTGAGGTACTCGGCCAGGAAGATCGCGGTGAAGCCCCATTCGATAGCGGCCAGCAGGCCGGCGTAGCCCTGGTGTACTTCGTCGATGCTGTCGAGGATGACGGTGACCAGGCTGGCCAGGATGATCAGCAGGAGGATCTTGTCGAAGCGTCTTCCAGCCACGGTGTCGGTCTGGAAGACGATGACGAAGAGCCGCTCGCGCAGGCTCGCGGGGTTGTTCATGGGCTCGTTCCACAATGGCGATGGGCTGAGCCTAGGGGTTGCCTTTCAGCTGTGCAAGCGGCTGGTGCTGCGCTGCCTGGGCTGGGCCAGGTGGCTGCCCAGGTGCATCAGCCAGCAGGCGGCGACGAAGGGCGCGGTCAGGCCGGGCAGCGGCAGCCATTTGAACAGCGGTTGCATCAGCAGGGCGAGGACGATGGCCAACAACGTCACCCAGGGCTTTTCGCCTTGCCTGCTGAAGGCCAGTGCCGCCAAAGCCGCGTTGAAGCCGTACAGGCCCAGCCACGCAGCTTGTGCCTGATCGGTGAGCAACGCCAGGCCACCGCCGATCGCCGAACCGAGCACTGCCCACAGGGCGGCATAGGGGTTGGCAATGAACATGCCGACGATGATCAGCAGGCCGGCCAGCGGCTGGTCGAGCAGGAAGATTTGCCCGACCCCGCGCGCCAGGGCATACAGCGGGTCGGCTTCGACGAAGCCAGCGGGCGCGGGCGTGGCGATCAGCAGGGTGACCCAGCCGAGGACTACGAAGGGTGCGGTGTAGGCAAGCAGCAGCTTGCCGCCACGCTTGCGCCATTGGTGGGTGATGATGCTGGACAGGCCACCGGCGGCGATGATCAGCGGTGGCAGGATGGCCGACCAGGGCAGCACGGCGCTGATCAGGATGCCGATCAGCACGCCGTTGTAGCTGTACAGGCCGGCCTGGCGGTCGGCACGGTCGTAGCCGCGTGCCTGGGCGGTGAGCAGGCCAGCGAGGGCGCCGAGCAAGGCGCCGCCGACCAGGTCGGGGGCGGTCAGCAGGATGGCCAGCAGGCAGCACAGGCCGCACAGGGGGTTGCGCAGCAGCAGCACCTGGCTGAAACCGTTGAGCAGCGCCGTGGCCCAGTCCGGGCACGGGTTGACGAAATTCTTGGTGTACATCGGGGCAGTCAGTGAGGTTGATGGGGGAGCGGTGGGCCTCTTTGGGCCTCGGGTTTTCCGCCGGTCAGGTATTTCGGTGTTGGGGAGGGCTGCGCCCTCCAATCGCGGCGCAAGGCCGCTCCTACAGGGACCGCGACACCTTCAGGCTTGCGTGATCCCTGTGGGAGCGGCCTTGCGCC
>NZ_JATAAG010000091.1:23439-71971 GCF_030341915.1 Pseudomonas sp. BCRC 81390
GTTTCGATCCGCAGCGTATTAGTCGACCCCGGCTTGCCGAACGGCACACCGGCGGTGATCAGCAGCGTGTCGCCACGGCTGGCCATGCCTTGCGCCTGGGCAATTTCCAACGCGGTGGAAACCACCTCGTCCACCTGGCGCAGGCGGTCGTTGACCACCGAGTGCACGCCCCACGCCACGCTCAGGCGGCGCGCGGTGTTCAGGTTCGGCGTCAGGTTGAGGATCGGTGCCCGTGGGCGCTCGCGCGCAGCACGCAAGGTCGAGGCGCCCGACTCGCTGTAGTTGACCAGCACCGCCACCGGCAGGATGCCGCTGATACGGCGGATCGCGCAGCTGATGGCGTCCGACACGGTGGCTTCGGCCTTCGGCCGGCCCACGTCGAGCTGGGCCTGGTAATCCGGCCCATTCTCCACCTGGCGGATGATCTTGCTCATCATCTGCACGGCTTCCAGCGGGTAATCACCGGAAGCGGTCTCGGCCGACAGCATCACCGCATCGGCACCCTCGGCCACGGCGTTGGCCACGTCGGTGACTTCGGCACGGGTCGGGGCCGGCGAGAAACGCATGGATTCGAGCATCTGCGTGGCCACCACCACCGGTTTGCCCAACTGGCGGCAGGTGCCGATGATGCGCTTCTGGATCTGCGGCACGCTTTCCGCCGGCACTTCCACGCCGAGGTCGCCACGGGCCACCATGATCGCGTCCGACAGCTCGGCAATGGCTTGCAGTTGCTCGACTGCCGAGGGTTTCTCGATCTTCGCCATCAGGTAGGCGCGGTCACCGATCAGCTGGCGTGCTTCCGTGATGTCTTGCGGGCGCTGGACAAACGACAGGGCCACCCAGTCCACGCCCAGTTCCAGGCCGAAGGCCAGGTCGCGGCGGTCTTTTTCAGTGAGCGGCGAGAGGTCGAGTACCGCTTGCGGCACGTTGACCCCTTTGCGGTCGGAAAGCTCGCCGCCGGCCAGCACTTCGGTGTCGATGGCGTCGCTGTGCTTGGCGGTGACGCGCAGGCGCAGCTTGCCGTCGTCGAGCAGCAGGTCCATGCCTGGCTCAAGGGCGGCAATGATTTCGGGGTGCGGCAGGTTCACCCGGCGGTTGTCGCCCGGGGCCTTGTCCAGGTCCAGGCGCAGGGCCTGGCCGCGTTGCAGCTGGACCTTGCCTTCGGCAAAGCGGCCAACGCGCAGCTTCGGCCCCTGCAGGTCCATGAGAATGCCCAGCGGGTAGTTCAGCTGCTGCTCGACCTCGCGAATCCACTGGTAGCGCAGCGCGTGGTCGGCGTGTTCGCCGTGGCTGAAGTTGAGGCGGAAGATATTCACCCCGGCTTCGACCAGCTGGCGGATGTCGTCGATGCCTTTGATCGCTGGGCCGAGGGTGGCGAGGATCTTCACTTTTTTATCAGGCGTCATGATTGGGCAGTCTCGAGAATCAGGATGGCGCGGAAGTCGTTGACGTTGGTGCGGGTTGGCTCGGTGACGATCAGCGCATCCAGCGCGGCGAAGTAGCCGTAGCCGTTGTTGTTGTCCAGCTCGTCGCTGGCCGACAGGCCCAGCGCTTCGGCGCGGGCGTAGCTGCCCGGGGTCATGAAGGCGCCGGCGTTCTCTTCCGAGCCATCGATGCCATCGGTGTCGCCGGCCAGGGCATATACCCCTGGCAGGCCCTTGAGGCTCTCGGTGAGGCTGAGCAGGAATTCGGCATTGCGCCCGCCACGGCCATTGCCACGTACGGTGACGGTGGTTTCGCCGCCGGACAGGATCACGCATGGGGCCTTCAATGGCTGGCCATGCTGGACGATCTGTCGGGTGATGCCTGCGTGCACCTTGGCCACTTCGCGCGACTCGCCTTCCAGGTCGCCGAGGATCAGTGGGCTGAACCCGGCCTGGCGGGCCTTGACCGCAGCGGCCTCGAGCGACTGCTGGGGTTTGGCGATCAGCTGGAAGTGGCTGCGGGCCAGGGCCGGGTCATCGGCCTTGACGGTTTCCGAGGCTGGGTTGTTGAGCCAGTCGATGACCGCTTTGGGGGCCTGGATGTTGTAGCGCTTGAGGATGGCCAGGGCATCGGCCGAGGTGCTCGGGTCGGCCACGGTGGGGCCGGAGGCGATCACCGTGGCGAGGTCGCCCGGTACATCGGAAATGGCATAGGTATAGACCGTGGCCGGCCAGCAGGCCTTGGCCAGGCGGCCGCCCTTGATCGCCGAGAGGTGCTTGCGCACGCAGTTCATCTCGCCGATGGTGGCGCCGGACTTGAGCAGCGCCTTGTTGATCTGCTGCTTGTCGGCCAGGGTCAGGCCTTCGGCTGGCAGGGCCAGCAACGCCGAACCACCGCCAGACAGCAGGAAGATGACGCGGTCGTCTTCGCCGAGGTTGCTGACCAGGTCCAGCACGCGCTTGGCCACGGCCAGGCCGGCGGCATCGGGGACCGGGTGGGCGGCTTCGACCACTTCGATCTTCTGGCAGTTGGCGCCATGGCCGTAACGGGTGACGACCAGGCCGGAGACTTCGCCCTGCCAGCTTTTCTCGACCACTTCGGCCATGGCGGCGGCGGCCTTGCCGGCGCCGATGACGATGACCCGGCCGCTACGGTCGGCGGGCAGGTAGGGTTCGAGGACTTGGCGCGGGTGGGCGGCGGCGATGGCTGTGTCGAACAGCTCGCGGAGAAGTTTTTGCGGATCGACCGACATGGCAGGCTCCCAGTTTATTGTTGTTCTGCACAATCAAGAACGCCCCTGGAACTGCCTCCGTGCAGGCCGAACCAGGGGCGGGTGTTGCTCGGGTTCACCCATGAACCTGTGATGGCAGGTTCATCGATGCTGGCTTCTTCGCGGGTGAACCCGCTCCCACAGGTACTGCACAGGCTGCAAGATGGGTGCGTCCCTGTGGGAGCGGGTTTACCCGCGAAGAGGCCGGTAAGGTCTTACTGGTCGTCGCGGATCGAGAAGTTGGCCATGTGCTCCAGGCCTTTGATCAGCGCCGAGTGGTCCCAGTTGCCGCCGCCCAGGGCCTGGCAGGTGTTGAACACTTGCTGGGCATTGGAGGTGTTGGGCAGGTTGATGCCCAGCTCCTTGGCGCCCTGCAGGGCCAGGTTGAGGTCTTTCTGGTGCAGGTTGATGCGGAAGCCTGGGTCGAAGGTGCCCTTGATCATGCGCTCGGCATGCACTTCGAGGATTTTCGACGAGGCGAAGCCACCCATCAGCGCTTCACGCACCTTGGCGGGATCGGCGCCGTTTTTGGCGGCGAACAGCAAGGCTTCGGCCACGGCCTGGATGTTCAGGGCAACGATGATCTGGTTGGCTACCTTGGCGGTCTGGCCGTCGCCATTGCCGCCTACGCGGGTGATGTTCTTGCCCATGGCTTCGAACAGCGGCAGGGCGCGCTCGAAGGCTTTCGGGCAGCCACCGACCATGATGCTCAGGGTCGCGGCCTTGGCACCCACTTCACCACCGGATACCGGGGCATCCAGGTAGGCGGCGCCAGTGGCCTTGATCTTCTCGGCGAAGGCTTTGGTCGCGGTCGGCGAGATCGAGCTCATGTCGATCACTACCTTGTTCGGGCCCACGCCTTCGGCCACGCCGTTGTCACCGAACAGGACGCTTTCGACCTGAGGGGTGTCCGGTACCATGATGATGATGAACTCGGCTTCCTGGGCCACTTCCTTCGGATTGGCCAGGGCCACTGCGCCAGCGGCGATCAGGTCGGCTGGGGCTGCGTCGTGGTGGGTGGAAACGAAGATGCTGTGACCTGCTTTCTGCAGGTTCTGCGCCATGGGCTTGCCCATGATGCCGGTGCCGATGAAACCGATTTTAGCCATGACGATGTGCCTCTTTGTATTTGTTTAACCTGACCGCGGGCCTGCCCTGTGGGAACGGGCTTGGCCCGCGAATGCGATAGATCAGGCAATGGAGGTGTCTTTGCGGGCGCTTTCGCGGGGCAAGCCCGCTCCCACATGCGTTTCCAGCCAGCCCAGACCCGCTTCGGTGGTGGTCAGCGGCTTGTACTCCGCGCCCACCCAACCCTGGTAGCCAATGCGGTCCAGGTGCTCGAACAGGAAGCGGTAGTTGATCTCGCCGGTGCCGGGTTCGTTGCGGCCCGGGTTGTCGGCCAGCTGGATGTGGTTGATCAGTTTCAGGTTGGTTTCCATGGTCCGCGCCAGGTCACCTTCCATGATCTGCATGTGATAGATGTCGTATTGCAGGAACAGGTTGTCGCTGCCCACCTCGGCCTGGATCTCCAGGGCCTGCTGGGTGGTGTTCAGGTAGAAGCCCGGAATGTCGCGGGTGTTGATCATTTCCATGACCAGGCGAATGCCGGCGGCTTGCAGTTTGTCAGCGGCAAACTTCAGGTTGTCGACGAAGGTCTTGCGCACATCGGCGCACTGCCGGCCTTGCGGGCGGATGCCGGCCAGGCAGTTGACCTGGGTATTGCCCAGCACCTTGGCGTATTCGATGGCCTTGTCGACCCCGGCGCGGAACTCTGCGACGCGGTCCGGGTGGCAGGCGATGCCACGCTCGCCTTTGGCCCAATCGCCGGCCGGCAGGTTGAACAGCACCTGGGTCAGGCCGTTGGCCTGCAGCTGCTGCTTGATCTCGGCGGCGCTGAAGTCATACGGGAAGAGGTATTCGACGCCGCTGAAACCAGCATTGGCGGCAGCCTTGAAGCGGGCCAGGAAGTCCTGTTCGGTGAACAGCATGGACAGGTTGGCAGCGAAGCGAGGCATGGTGTGTCTCCTTGCGGTGAAGGCCCCCGGCGCCCCTGCAACAGGGGCCGGCACGGGGGCGTCAGGCGATCAGTCGAGCAGCGAGATGGCGGTAGGCGCGTCGTTGCCGACCAGGGCCAGGTCTTCGAACTCGTTGACCGCGTTGATCTCGGTGCCCATGGAAATGTTGGTCACGCGCTCGAGAATCACTTCGACCACCACCGGCACACGGAACTCTTCGGCCATCTTCTGTGCCTTGAGCAGGGCAGGGGCGATGTCTGCCGGCTCGAACACGCGGATGGCCTTGCAGCCCAGGCCCTCGACCACGGCAACGTGGTCGACACCGTAGGTGGCGGCGTCGGTGGCGTTGATGTTCTCGAACGCCAGTTGTACACAGTAATCCATGTCGAAGCCACGTTGCGCCTGACGGATCAGGCCCAGGTAGGCGTTGTTCACCAGCACGTGTACGTACGGCAGGTTGAACTGCGCGCCTACTGCCAGCTCTTCAATCATGAACTGGAAGTCGTAGTCACCCGACAGCGCGACCACCTTGCGTTTCGGGTCGGCCTTGACCACGCCCAGGGCAGCAGGGATGGTCCAGCCCAGCGGGCCGGCCTGGCCGCAGTTGATCCAGTGGCGTGGCTTGTACACGTGCAGGAACTGCGCACCGGCAATCTGCGACAGGCCGATGGTGCTGACGTAGCAGGTGTCCTTGCCGAACACCTGGTTCATTTCTTCGTAGACGCGCTGCGGCTTGACCGGCACGTTGTCGAAGTGGGTCTTGCGCTGCAGGCTGGCCTTGCGTTGCTGGCAGTCTTCCAGCCAGGCCTTGCGGCACTTCAGCTTGCCTGCGGCCTTCCACTCGCGGGCCACTTCGAGGAACACGTCCAGCGCCTTGCCGGCGTCGGAAACGATACCCAGGTCCGGGGTGAACACGCGGCCGATCTGGGTCGGTTCGATGTCGACGTGGATGAACTTGCGGCCTTCGGTGTAGACGTCGACCGAGCCGGTGTGGCGGTTGGCCCAACGGTTACCGATGCCGAACACCAGGTCGGATTTCAGCAGGGTGGCGTTGCCATAGCGGTGCGAGGTCTGCAGGCCGACCATGCCGACCATCTGCGCGTGGTCGTCGGGGATGGTGCCCCAGCCCATCAGGGTCGGGATGACCGGCACGCCGGTCAGTTCGGCGAACTCGACCAGCTTGTCGCTGGCGTCGGCGTTGATGATGCCGCCACCGGCAACCAGCAACGGGCGCTCGGCGTCATTGAGCAGGGCCAGGGCTTTTTCGGCCTGTACGCGGGTGGCGGACGGCTTGTGCACGGGCAGCGGTTCGTAGGCGTCGATGTCGAATTCGATCTCGGCCATCTGCACGTCGAACGGCAGGTCGATCAGTACCGGGCCTGGGCGGCCGGTGCGCATTTCATAGAAGGCTTTCTGGAACGCATAAGGCACCTGGCCTGGCTCCAGAACGGTAGTGGCCCACTTGGTCACCGGCTTGACGATGTTGGTGATGTCGACTGCCTGGAAGTCTTCCTTGTGCAGGCGCGCGCGCGGCGCCTGGCCGGTGATGCAGAGGATCGGGATGGAGTCGGCCGAGGCACTGTACAGCCCGGTGACCATGTCGGTGCCGGCCGGGCCGGAGGTACCGATGCACACGCCGATGTTGCCCGGGTTGGCGCGGGTATAACCCTCGGCCATGTGCGAGGCGCCTTCGACGTGGCGAGCGAGGACGTGATCGATGCCACCGACTTTCTTAAGGGCCGAGTACAACGGGTTGATGGCAGCCCCCGGGATGCCGAACGCGGTATCTACACCTTCACGGCGCATGACCAGAACGGCTGCATCGATTGCTCTCATTTTGCTCATGGTTTGTGCCTCATCGATTTTGTAATTGTATACAACTTGCTTTGCGCCAGAGTGTATTCATGGCTGGCCGCTCAGGTCAACGGGTTTTCGTCGGCAGCGGATGCTTTCGTTCGAGCGCCCCAGAAAACGGGCGTTTGCGCTATCGCATACGATCGTTTCAAAATATTGTATACAAAAAATCAACTCGTTGTGTTCTATTGGTCCTATTGTTTTCAACTGCCCTCAGGGCTTCTCACAACAAGAAGAGGACCTTTCCATGAACGCTTTGAACCTGAAAGTCGCGGTCAGCCTGGTGGATGCCGCGCTGGCGGCGGGCCGCAAGATCAATGCTGCACCGCTGACCGTGGCGGTACTGGACGCCGGCGGCCACCTGCTGGCGCTGCAACGTGAGGACGGTGCCAGCCTGATTCGCCCGCAGGTGGCTACTGGCAAGGCCTGGGGCGCGATTGCGCTGGGCAAGGGCTCGCGCTTGCTGGCGCTGGATGCGCAGCAACGGCCAGCGTTCTTTGCCGCGCTGAACGGCTTGGGTGAACGGCCGGTGGTGCCGGCGCCGGGTGGCGTGCTGGTGCGTGATCAGGACGGCAAGGTGCTGGGGGCGGTAGGGATCAGCGGGGATACCTCGGATATCGACGAGCAGTGTGCGATCAGTGCGATCGAGGAGGTGGGGTTGCGCGCGGATGCTGGGGTAGCAGCCTAGCGCCCTATTACCTGTTCCGACCTTTCGCGGGCGCGCCCGCTCCCACAGGGCCCCCACAGGCTTCCGAACTGTGGTGATCCTGTGGGAACGGGCGTGCCCGCGAATGGCCTTTGGGGGCTCAGGCTACTTCGGGCTCACAACCCTTGAGCACCATGCGGATGATGGTCTCGGCTGCCGCATCATAATCGCTGTCGGCCAGCTTGGCCTTGCCGGTCACCGCCGAAATCTGCCAGTCGAAATCGGCATAGGTCTGGGTCGCTGCCCAGATGCTGAACATCAGGTGATGCGCGTCGACATGGGCGATCTGCCCGCGGTCGATCCAGCGCTGGATGCATTCGATGTTGTGCCGGGCCTGCTCGTTCAGCTGCGCCACCTGGTTCGGCGACAGGTGCGGGGCGCCGTGCATGATCTCGCTGGCGAACACCTTGGATGCATGCGGCAGGTCGCGCGAAATGCGGATCTTCGAGCGAATGTAGGCGCTCAGCACTTCTTTCGGGTCACCGTCGGCATTGAACGGGGTCGACGCCTGCATGATCGGCGCGATGATGCTTTCCAGCACCTCGCGGTAGAGGTTGTCCTTGGACTTGAAGTAGTAATACACGTTCGGCTTGGGCAGGCCGGCCTTGGCCGCGATATCGCTGGTCTTGGTGGCGGCGAAGCCCTTGTCGGCGAATTCCTCGCTGGCCGCGCGCAGGATCAGTTCCTTGTTGCGCTCGCGAATGGTGCTCATGGTCAGGGATCTTCCTCGTGTCTGGCCACCTCTAAGAGGGATCGGGCATGGTAGCACCGGGCTCGACGGGGGCTCAAGGCAGCGGCTTTGCGCTAGAATCGGCAGCATTCATTCATCCGGAAGCAGACAAACATGGCAGGAAGCAGTCTACTGGTACTGATCGACGACATCGCCACGGTGCTCGATGACGTCTCGCTGATGACCAAGGTAGCGGCAAAAAAGACCGCAGGTGTGCTGGGCGATGACCTGGCGCTGAACGCCCAGCAGGTCACCGGCGTGCGCGCCGACCGCGAGCTGCCAGTGGTATGGGCGGTGGCCAAAGGGTCACTGCTGAACAAGGCCATCCTGGTACCGGCGGCGCTGTTGATCAGTGCGTTCATACCCTGGGCGGTGACGCCGCTGCTGATGCTGGGCGGGGCCTACCTGTGCTTCGAGGGCTTCGAAAAGCTGGCGCACAAGTTCCTGCATAGCAAGGCAGAGGACGAGGCGCAGCACGAGGCGCGCAAGGAGGCGGTGGCGGATGCCAAGGTCGACCTGGTGGCGTACGAGAAGAGCAAGATCAAGGGCGCGGTGCGCACCGACTTCATCCTTTCCGCGGAAATCATCGCCATTACCCTGGGCATCGTTGCCGATTCGCCATTGAGCCAACAGGTCATCGTGCTGGCGGGCATTGCGGTGGTCATGACCATCGGTGTGTACGGGCTGGTGGGCGGCATCGTCAAGCTCGATGACCTCGGGCTGTGGATGACCCGCAAGGCATCCCGCCTGGCCCAGGCCGTGGGTAATGGCATCTTGTGGGCCGCGCCGTACATGATGAAGAGCCTGTCGGTGATCGGTACTGCGGCGATGTTCCTGGTCGGCGGCGGGATCCTGGTGCATGGCATCGTGCCGCTGCATCACGCCATCGAGGCGTTCAGCGAAGGGCGCGGTGGTGTGCTGACCAGTAATTTGCTCAATGGCGTGGCCGGCGTGCTGGCCGGGGCCGTGGTACTGGCCGCGGTCAGCATGGTCGGTAAGCTGTGGCGGGCGGTCAGGGGTTGACTGCCATGCCGCTCTGGTTCGGCTTCCAGGCCAGCAGGCCCTCGCTGAAACCGTAGGCAGCACTCTGATAATAGGCAATGGCGCGGCGGATCAGCGGGTTGTCCTGGGTTGCCCGGCTTTCACGGCTGTTGCCCAGCGCATCCTCATGCACACGCATGCCGCCGCGCGGGCTGAGGATGGCTAGGTCGTTGCCGTCGAACAGTCCCAGATGCTGGTAGTTGCCGATCAACACGCGTGGTGGCAGGGTGTCGTCCTTGAGCAGATCGCGGCCGAAGAACGTCGAGGTGTAGTCGAAGTTGAGCAGGCCCAGCAAGGTAGGCGCAAGGTCGATCTGGCTGGCCAGCTTGGCCTCTTCGCGGGGTGCGATCAGTTTCGGTGCGTAGATCCACAGCGGGATCTGGTAGTTGTTCACCGGCAGGTCCTCGACGCCTGCGCTGCCTGCCGTATGGTCGGCGACGAAGACGAACAGGGTGTTGTCGAACCACGGCTTGCCCTTGGCCTGCGCGAGGAACTGCGCAATGGCATGGTCGGTGTATTTCACCGCACCTTCGCGTCCTTCACCGGAAGGAATATCGATGCGGCCGTCCGGGTAGGTGTAGGGGCGGTGATTCGAAGTGGTCATCAATTGCAGGAAAAATGGCTTCTGCCTGGCGTAGTCGGCATCGGCGAGCTTGAGTGTTTGCCGGTAGAGGTCTTCGTCGGCCATGCCCCAGGCGTTCTTGAAGCTGATGTCGCTTTCATCGACGCTGCTCTGGTCGACGATGCGGTAGCCGTTGCCGCTGAAGAAGGCATTCATGTTGTCGAAGTAACCGCGTCCGCCGTAGACGAACACGGCGTCGTAGCCTTTGGCTGCCAACTGCTGACCAAGGCTGGCGTAGCCGCTTTCACGGCCGATGCGCTTGACGATCGAGCGGCCTGGCGTGGGCGGGATCGCCAGGGTGATGGCTTCCAGGCCCCGGTCGGTGCGGGTGCCGGTGGCGTAGAAATTGTTGAAGTACAGGCTCTCGCGACGCAGGGCGTCGAGATTCGGTGTCAGGTTGCGCGGATCGCCGTTGCTGCCCAGGTACTTGGCACTGAAACTCTCGATAGTCACCAGAATGACATTCAACCTGCGTGGTTGGCCGTTGGCGCTGATGTGGCGGCGGATGTCCTCGGGCTGCGTCCCCTGGAAGCTGGCATTGGGTTCGGCCAGTTCCTGGTGCATCTGCGCGCCGATGTCACTGGCACCGATGCTGGCGTAGAACTGCGAGTAGTCCAGCTCGTTGTTACGGAACGCAGCGAAGAACTGGTAGGGGCCGTTACTGGCGAGTTCACGCTGGTAGGCGTTGCCACCTTCGCCGCGTGGAAATTGCTGGTCGACCAGCAACCCGTTCATACCGCCCAGTACCGCCAGCAGGGTGATACCCAACAGGCGCTGGCGTCCGCTCGCGAGCGGGCCGTCAAGCACCTGGGACAGTGGCTTGCGCAGCATCAGGGCGAGTACCAACGCAACCACGGCGATGGCGCTGAGCAGTGTCGGCAGCGGGTAGGACTCGCGGATGTTGTCCAGAACCTCCTTGGAATAGATCAGGTAGTCGACGGCGATGAAATTGAAGCGCACGCCGAATTCGTCCCAGAACAGCCATTCTGCCACCGCGACGAACAGCATGACGAACAGGCTGGCTATCAGCGATGCACCGAGCAGCCAGCGATGGGCGCGGGTGCGCCAGAGGGCATTCGGACACAGCGACAGGTACAGGCCTAGCGGCAATGCGGCATATACCAGGAAGCTCAGGTCGTAGATTGCCCCGTCGAAGAATATGGACACATAGTTGCCACCGACCTCATCCAGATGAGTAATCAGCAACAGGAAGCGTGTGAGCAGGAAGATACCGAACCAGAGTACGCAGTTTAACAGCAGATAGCGCCATGGCGCAGCGAGTGTGTTACGCATGAAGTTGGCCTGTTTTCTTTCTTTTGTTGTGCGAAGAAAAGCAGGTTAGTTCATGGCTTGCAAAAAAAATGTCAAAATTGCCGATGCGTTGAGCGTGCCGGTTTTTTGTGCAAGAAGTTGTGCGCCGGCATGACAGGGATTTCCCGCAGTGCATTGACCGACGTCAGGAGGCGAAGGCTTGTTTGTCCAGCTGGTATGGGCCTTTGGCATAGGCTGCAGTGCCAGGTGAAATCGTTGCCAGTGATGTTGGCGCTGGCGCTATCGCTATTCAAGCGCTTACTTTATAGGCAACTTTATCGCAAGTTAGAAAGTGCCGAAAGGCCTGTAAGCTTATGCGTACAAGTGCGAGTTGAAGGCGCCGTTGGATAACGGCGCCGTCGGGGATCAGTCGATCAGAAGTGCACCTTCACCAGGAAACTCATGGTGTTCTGGTCGGTGGTAAAGGCATCGGAGTCCTTGATGCCGTACTTGTTTTTCCAGTAGTCGTATTCCACACCCACGTACAACTGCTTCTCACCCAGGTGCAAGGCCTTGCCCAGGTCGTACTTGATCTGCGGGTTGAAGTGCAGGTTGGCCTGGTAGGTGCCGCGGCGGTTCTCGTCGTTGTCCACCACCCAGTCCATGAAGCCGTCGATCAGCACGTCGGAAGAACCGACCGGGATGGTGTACGACCACACCGGGGTAATCTGCCACACGTTGTCGCCGGCACGGCTGCCATCGGTGGTGCGGTTGTAGAAGTTCAGCTGGAAGTAGTCGAAGCCGGGGATGGCCAGGTCGAAGCCGGGGCCGATCAGGTACGCCTCGGTGTCACCCTCGCCGAACTCGTAGGTCATCGCCAGCAACACGTCCTTGACCGGGCCGAACTCGAGCTTCTGGTCGAAGATCTTGCCGAAGGACAGGCGCGGGCTGATCTCGCCGTAGTAGGTATTCGGGCCATTGCCCGCGTCTTTCTGGCCCTGGTAGAAGATCTTGTCGACGAAGATGAAGTTGTCGCCGTACTTCCAGGCGTCGGCATGCTCGAAGGTAACCGTTTGCTGGATCGCCGGGTTGACCTTGAAGTTCTTGCCCCACAGGTAGGTCAGGCTGTTGTTCTGCCATTGCAGCAGGTCGCCGCCGAAGGTGGTGCCGCAGGCCAGCAGGCCGCCGGCGAGGATCAGGCTGTTGATGGTACGCATTGCGAGTTTCGCTCCCTTGATTGATCTGTTGTCAGCGCGTTATCGCGCTTTTTTTGTCTTTCGAGTCAGTTTTTTTCGATAGGCCACAGCTGTTTGGCAAGGGTTGAGCCAACTTTCCCGGGCTGGCAAAACCTTCCTGCTCGACTTCGTTCTGAACGGATGAAAAGGGTCTTTCAGGCTGGCAACACGTTCGCCAACCGCCCGTATTCATTGACTGAGCGGTCAGTAAACGCAGGCAGAATCCGTTCTGCCCTGATCGAGGGGGCGCGCAGATTACTGGCTTGCGCGCCGTGCCTCAAGTGCTCCGTCCTGGAGCGCGACGGACCAAACTTGTGCGTTTGGTCAGTTTTTTAGAAGTGCACCTTGACCAGGGCACTGGTGACGCTCTGGTTGCTGTCGACGTTGCCTTGGCTGTCGATGCCGTACTTGTCCTTCCAGTAGCTGTACTCGATGCCCACGTACAGCTGCTTGGCGCCCAGGCCAAGGGCTTTGCCGAGGTCGTACTTGACCTGCGGGTTGAACTGCAGGTTGGCGTGGTAGGTGCCGCGACGGGTCTGGTCGTTGTCCACCACCCAGTCCATGTAACCGTCGATCAGAATGTCGGATTTGCCCACCGGCACGGTGTAGGACCAGGCCGGGGTAATCTGCCAGACATTGTCACCGGGGCGGCTGCCTTCGGTATTACGCAGGTAGAAATTCAGGGTGAAATAGTTGAAGCCGGGCATTGCCAGGTCGAAGCCGGGGCCGATCAGGTAGGCCTCGTTGTCGCCCTCGCCGCGCTCGTAGGTCATGGCAACCAGCACGTCCTTGATCGGACCCAGTTCGAATTTATGGCCGGTGATCTTGCCCAGCGACAGGCGCGGGCTGAACTCCCCGTAATAGCTGGTGACGCCTTTGCCGGGGTCGGCCTTGCCGTTATAGAAGACCTTGTCGACGAACATGAAGGTGTCGCCGTACTTCCATTTGTTGGCGTGCTCGAAGGTGATCGTCTGCTGGATGCGGGGGTTGACCTTGAAGTCCTTGCCGTACAGGTAGGTCAGGCTTTCGCCGTGCCACTGCAGCCATTCCCCGGCGTGGGTGGGGAGGGTGGCCAGCAGGCTGCTGCCCAGCAAGAGGGACGAGGTGATGCGTTTCATGTTGTGGTTCCCGGACTTATTGTTTTTGTTGGGTTTTTTTGGCGCGCAGGCGCCCCGGGCGGCCCATTCCGGCGGGCCGACGGTGCAGCGTTTACAACGAGGTCGAGGCAGGGGCGGCAATGCGCCGCCCCCTGTTGCTCCAGGCGGGTTGCTTCAGTGCTGGTGGCAGGCGTTGTGCGCCGCGCGATCGGCACCGCCGAGGATGTTGAACAGCACGTTCAGCACCAGCGCACTGACCGTGGCCATGGCAATGCCACTGTGGGTGATGGGTTCCATCCACTGCGGCATCTGGGCGAAGAACTCCGGGCGCACCACGGGGATCAGCCCGAAGCCGACGCTCACCGCAACCAGCAACTGGTTGCGGCGGTCGCCGATGTCCGCCTCCTGCAGAATCTTGATCCCGGTGGCGGTAACCATGCCGAACATGGCGATGGAGGCGCCGCCCAGTACCGCAGGCGGGATCGAGGCAATCAGCAAGGCCGCCTTGGGCAGCAGGCTGAGCAGAATCAGCAGCGCGCCGGCCACCACGGTGACGTAGCGGCAGCGGACCCCGGTCATCTGCACCAGGCCGATGTTCTGAGCGAACGAGGAGTGGGTGAAGGTGTTGAAGAAGCCGGCAACGAACGATGCCCCGGCATCGCACAACAGGCCGCGACGCAGCATGCCTGGGGTCACTTCACGGCCGGTCACCTTGCCCAGCGCCAGGAACATGCCGGTGGACTCGACGAAGATGATCACCACCACCAGGCACATGGACAGGATCGGTGCCAGGCTGAAGGTCGGCATGCCGAAGTGCAGTGGGGTAACCACTTGCAGCCACGGTGCCTGGCTCAGGCCCGACAGGTCGACCATGCCGATGGCGCCGGCGAGGATGTAGCCCAGGCCCATGCCTACCAGCACCGACACGTTGACCCAGAACCCACGCATGAAGCGGTTGATCAGCAGGATCACTGCCAGCACCAAGCCGGCCACCAAGAGGAAGATCGGCGCACCGAAGGTACCTGCCTGCTGGCCGCCACCGGCCCAGTTGACTGCCACCGGGAACAGCGACAGGCCGATCGAGGTGATCACCGTGCCGGTGACCAGGGGTGGGAAGAACCGTACGACCTTGGACATGAACGGCGCGATCAGCATGCCGAAGAACCCGGCCGCGATGGTCGCGCCGAAGATCCCCTGCAGGCCCACGCCGGGCATGCCGGCCATGGCCACCATGCTGCCGACGGCAGCGAAACTGGCCCCCATCATCACCGGCATGCGGATGCCCACCGGGCCGATACCGAATGACTGGATGATGGTGGCGACACCCGCTACCAGCAGGTCGGCGTTGATCAGGAAAGCGACTTCTTCACGGGACAGGCCGGCGGCCTGGCCGATGATCAGGGGCACGGCGATCGCGCCGCCGTACATCAGCAGGACATGTTGCAGGCCAACCAGGATCAGCTGGAGCAGGGGCAAGGGCTCTCGCGGCGGCGCAACAGGGATATACGCCTTGCGTGACTCGGACATGCAGCACCTCGAGTTTTGTTTTTATTCTCGGATCCAAGCGCCGGCACCAAGCGGCAGGCTCACGCTGTGGAGAGCCTGGGGTTACCGCCTGGGGCTGACGCTCGATGCTTGCTTGTTGCGTGTATCTTCAGGTTCGAGGCCGGGCGTGCCGGCCTCTTCGCGGGTAAACCCGCTCCCACAGGAAGCGGTGTTGCCCCGACAGGTGTTTCAGTTGACCGGCGCGCCCTTGGCGATCCAGTCACCGACGAGCTTGCGCTCTTCGGTGGTCATCTGGGTGATGTTGCCCAGCGGCATGATCTGGCTGGCGACCGCTTGCGCCTGGATGCGCGCGGCCTGGGCCTGGATCTGCTGCGGGGTGTCGAACATCACGCCGGCAGGCGCGCTGCTGAACAGTGGGCTGGTCGGCTTGGACGAGTGGCACACGGTGCAGCGTTCCTGGATGACATTGTGGATCTTGTCGAAGCTCTCGCCGCCTGCCTGGGCCGTGGCCTGGGCTGGGGCTTCGGCGGGCGCGGCAGGCGCTGCGGCAGCCTTGGCGGCGTCCTCGGCGCGTTGCTCGGCAGCGGTCTTGCCACCGACAGCGGTCGCCGGCAGCGGCTGGTACTCGACCTTCGCTGCGGCCTGCTCAGGGCTTACGGCCATCGGCTTGGGGCCAGTGACGTAGGCCAGGCAGATCATCGCCAGCGCGCCGACCGGCAGGGTCCAGGCGTACTTGTTGCTGTCGTGGCGGGTGTTGAAGTAGTGGCGGATCAACACCGCGGCTACTGCGATACCGGCCAGGATCAGCCAGTTGTACTGGCTACCGTAGGTGCTCGGGAAATGGTTGCTGATCATGATGAACAGCACCGGCAGGGTGAAGTAGTTGTTGTGGCGCGAGCGCAGCAAACCCTTGGCCGGCAGTACCGGATCGGGGGTGGTGTTGTTCTCGATCGCGGCCACCAGCTGGCGCTGGGCCGGCATGATGATGCGGAACACGTTGCCGACCATGATGGTGCCGATGATCGCGCCGGTGTGCAGGTAGGCACCACGGCCACTGAACACCAGGCTGAAGCCCCAGCACGCGGCGATGATCAGCACGAACAGCACACCGCCGAGCAGCGCTGGCTTCTTGCCCAGGGGCGAGTCGCACAGGAAGTCGTAGATGAACCAGCTGGCGATCAGCGAACCGATACCGATGGCCACGCCCTCGGCACCGCTCAGGGTGCTGCCAGGGGCCAGCAGGTACAGTGCCGGGTTCCAGTAGAACACCACGCACAGCAGGGCGATACCGGACATCCAGGTAAAGTAGGCTTCCCATTTGAACCAGTGCAGGTTCTCGGGCATTTTCGGCGGCGCCAGCTTGTACTTTTCAAGGTGGTAGATACCACCGCCGTGGATGGCCCAGAGGTCACCCGACAGCCCCTCGCGCGGATTGCTCCGGTTCAGGTTGTTTTCCAGCCAGACGAAATAGAACGATGCACCGATCCAGGCGATACCGGTGATCATGTGAACCCAGCGAATGCTCAGGTTCAGCCATTCGTGAAGGTGTGCTTCCACAGTATGTACCTCTTGCCGGTCACCCGCTCAGGCTGGGCCTTTGCATGACCGACCTTTTCTTATTGGTGGGGATTGAGGATCAGCATCTGTTCCTCGGTGAAGTAATGCTCGTCGCAGTTGTTGCCAGAACCGCTGCGATCAACCACCAGGAAGTCATCCCGCTTTTCGATCGTCAGCACCGGGTGGTGCCAGACGCCGCGATGGTAATTAACGCCCTGCCTGCCATTACTGCGGAAGGCGCGGACCAAGCCTGATACAGGTGCATCGCCAACCGGCGCGACCACGATCAGAAAGGGGTTGCCGAGCAGCGGGATGAAAGCCTGGCTGCCCAGCGGATGGCGTTCCAGCATGCGCACGGTCAGCGGCATGTCCAGCGCGTCGGCGCGGAAGATGCTGATGATCGCCTTGTCTTCAGGCTCGGCGGTTTCCACCGTGGCGAGCTTGTGAAAGCGCATGGTCGAGCCGTTGTTGATCATGAAGTGGTCGCTGCCATCGGTTTCGATCACGTCTCCGAAGGGGGCGAAGGCTTCTTTGCTCAGGGGCTCGATCATCAGGGTGCGCATGCGGATATCTCTTCTATGTTCGTTGTTCTGGTTCAGGTTCAAGCGTTGCCGCGCCGGTTACAGCTGCAGCAGGCGGAACAGGGCGATCAGGTTGATCTGCGCCAGGGCTTCCTTGAATTCGGCATCGGCGTCGTTGTGGATGCGTTTTTCGAAAGCGGCGAGGATCTGGTGCCGGTTGCTGCCTTTCACCGCCATGATGAACGGGAACTGGAATTTGGCCTTGTAGGCATCGTTCAGCTCGGTGAAACGGGCGAACTCTTGCGCGGTGCACTGGTGGATACCGGCACCGGCCTGCTCGTTGGTGCTCGACTCGGTCAGTTCGCCCTGGATGGCCGCCTTGCCGGCCAGGTCCGGGTGTGCGTTGATCAGTGCCAGCTGCTCGGCGTGGCTGGCGCTGAGCAGGATGTCGCTCATGCGCTGGTGCAGCGCCTCGATCTCGTCCAGTTCAGCCAGCTGGCCCAGGTCGTAGGCCTTTTCCGCAACCCAGGGCGAGTGCTCGTAGATGTCGGCGAAGGCCTTGACGAAGGCTTCACGGTCCAGGGCGGATGGCTTGAGGGTCTTGAAGGCGGTCATCAGGCGTTCTCTTTCTGGTACGGGTGGGTGGTGTGCCAGTGGCGGGCGATGTCCACGCGACGGGCGAACCAGACCTGGTCATGGCTTTTGGCGTAGTCGACGAAACGCTTCAGCGCGGCCAGACGCGCGGGGCGCCCGACGAGGCGGCAATGCAGGCCGATCGACAGCATCTTCGGTGCTTCGGCACCTTCGGCGTACAGCACATCGAACGCGTCCTTGAGGTACTGGAAGAACTGCTCGCCGCAGTTGAAGCCTTGTACCTGGGTGAAGCGCATGTCATTGGTATCGAGGGTGTAGGGGATCACCAGGTGCGGCTTGCCGGTGGGGTTGTTCGGCTCCCAGTAGGGCAGGTCGTCGTCATAGGTGTCGCTGTCGTAGAGGAAGCCACCTTCCTCCATCACCAGGCGGCGGGTATTCGGGCCGGTGCGGCCGGTGTACCAGCCCAGCGGGCGTTCGCCGGTGATTTCGGTGAGGATGCGGATGGCTTCGAGCATGTGCTCGCGCTCCTGGGCCTCGTCCATGTACTGGTAGTCGATCCAGCGGTAGCCGTGGCTGCAGATCTCATGGCCGGCTTCGACCATGGCGCGGATCACGTCGGGGTGGCGCTGGGCGGCCATGGCCACGGCGAAGATGGTCAGCGGTACGCCGCTGTCCTTGAACAGCTTCAGCAGGCGCCACACGCCGGCGCGGCTGCCGTACTCGTAGAGCGATTCCATGCTCATGTTGCGCACGCCCTGCAGCGGCTGGGCAGCGACCATTTCTGACAGGAACGCTTCGGATTCCTTGTCACCGTGCAGAATGTTGCGTTCGCCGCCTTCTTCGTAGTTGAGAACGAACGACAGCGCGATGCGAGCGTTGCCCGGCCATTGCGGGTGTGGAGGGTTGTTGCCGTAACCGATCAGGTCGCGAGGATAGTCAGCGCTCACTGCAGTCTTCCTTCTTGTGCGTTGTGCGGGGGTGGGCGGGCCGCGTCGGGATGTCGCACCACCGGATGGGCTGATTGTATACAACTTCTGAAATCTTTTGTAAGCCTGTTTTTCCGCATTTCTTCCCTTTTGTCGCTTGGCAGCGGCCCGTAATTTCGTTGCAAGAAACCTGCCTGTTTGGTCAGCTTGTAACGTTGTCGTCGGCTCGGAGTCTGAGTTGCCCGTGTATTTGCGACCAAAGGGGAGCGGCTACGCGTGAAACGCCAAGTGAAGCGGATTGGTTCAAAAAATTGTGTACAATCCTGCGATCAAATGTCTTAATGGTGTCCTTCCCGCGTATCGACGGCGTTGCCGTGATGCTGGCCGTGTATTTTTTGCCCACAGATTGAACAAGAGGCGACAAGCAATGGGACGTTTGACCACACACGTACTGGATGCCGCGCATGGCTGCCCGGGCAGCTCGATCAAGGTCGAGCTGTACCGTGTCGAAGGCCAGCAGCTCGAACTGGTGACCACTGCCCTGACCAACAGCGATGGCCGCGTCGACGCGCCGCTGCTGCAGGGTGACGACTACCGCACCGGCGTCTACCAGTTGCAGTTCAGCGCCGGCGACTACTACCGCGCCCGCGGCGTGCAGCTGCCGGCCCAGGCGTTCCTGGATGTTGTCGTGCTGCGCTTTGGCATTGACCAGCAGCAAGAGCACTACCACGTGCCACTGCTGATCTCGCCGTACAGCTATTCGACCTATCGTGGAAGCTAGTTGGTCGCTAGAAGAATCTTCGTAGGTCCTTGGCCCGCTCTCACACTGGCGGGCTTTTTTTCGTCTGCTGTTTATCACCGGCGAAATAAAGAAAGGGCGCCGAAGCGCCCTTGGTTGGTGCAGCAGGGGTCAGAGGAACACGAACTTGGCAATGAAGATCGCGCACAGTACCCACAGGCTTGCGGAGATTTCCTTGTACTTGCCGGTACCCGCCTTCAGCGCCACGTAGCTGATGAAGCCCAAGGCGATACCATCGGCGACGGAGAAGGTCAGCGGCATCATGATCACCGTGACGATCGCCGGGATGCTGTCGGTAGCCTCGTCCCAATGGATGTGGGCCATGCTGCCCATCATCAGCATCGCCACGTAGATCAGCGCGCCGGCAGTCGCGTAGGCGGGAATCATCCCGGCCAGTGGCGCAAAGAACATCGCGGCAATGAACAGCACGCCGACCACCACCGCCGTCAGCCCGGTACGGCCACCTGCGGCAACCCCCGCAGCACTCTCCACATAGCTGGTCACCGGCGGTACACCGACCACGGCACCGAACACGCTCGACGCACTGTCGGCCTTCAGCGCCCGCGACAGGTTTTCGATGCGCCCGTCCGGCGCCACCAGGTTGGCCCGCTGCGCCACGCCCATCAGGGTGCCAGCGGTGTCGAACATATGCACGAAGAGGAACGCCAGCACCACGCTGATCATGCTGACGTTGAACACCCCGGCCACATCCATGGCCATCCAGGTCGGGGCCAGGCTCGGCGGCATCGACATCACCCCGCCAAACTTGACCAGGCCCAGGCCCCAGCCCGCCAGGGTGACACCGATGATGCTGATCAGGATCGCGCCGAACACCCGCTTGTAGCTGAGGATGGCGATCAGCAGGAAGCACAGCGCCGCCAGCAGCGGCCCCGGCTCGTGCAGCGAGCCCAGCTTGATCAGGGTGGCGGGGCTGTCGACGATGATGCCTGCGGTCTTCAGGCCGATCAGCCCGAGAAACAATCCGACGCCGGCCCCCATGGCATGGCGCAGGCTGACCGGGATGCTGTTGAGCAACCATTCGCGCACTTTCGACAAGGTCAGGAACATGAACAGCACGCCCGAGACGAACACCGCCCCGAGTGCTGTTTCCCAGTTGTAGCCCATGGTGCCGACCACGGTGTAGGTAAAGAAGGCGTTCAGGCCCATGCCGGGCGCCAGGCCCACCGGCCAGTTGGCATACAGGCCCATCAGCAGGCAGCCCAGCGCGGCGGCGATGCAGGTGGCGACGAAGGCGGCGCCGTGGTCGATGCCGGCGTCGGCCATGATGTTGGGGTTGACGAAGATGATGTAGGCCATGGTGATGAAGGTGGTCACCCCGGCGATCAGTTCGGTCCTGACGGTACTGCCGTGTTGCTTGAGTTTGAAAATCCGCTCCAGCCAGCTCGTTTCGAGCGGTGGGGCGAGATCCAGCGTAGGGGCTTCGGATTTGCGGCTTTCCACAGCAGGTACTCCTCAAGTCTTTCTTGTTGTTCTTGGGCCCGGTTCCTGCGCAATGCACTTGGCGGCCCCGCGAGGGAAGGCAGACATCTGACCGCTTTTGTTGACTTGCAGGTCAAGAAGTTGCTGGGTGGATTATGCTTTTGTGTACAAAGAATGCAAATAATGTTTTATCTTTTGTGTGCGTGATGTGGCGTACAACGGCTATATAGGTAAAAGGCCACCTGCAGAATCGGCTCAGCCTGTGTACAATGGCGCCATACTTTCCTTCGTGCCTCGAGAGCCCATGAACGAACAGCTGCAACCTCTGAAGAAACCTGCGCGCAACGGCAAGGCCGGCCGCAGTGGTACCCAGGACGACATCGTCTACGCGCATATTTTCGAGGCGATCCTCGAGCAGCGTCTGGCTCCGGGCACCAAGTTGAGCGAGGAAGCGCTGGGCGAGATCTTCGGCGTCAGCCGCACCATCATCCGCCGTGCCTTGTCGCGCCTGGCCCACGAAAGCGTGGTGCTGCTGCGGCCGAACCGTGGCGCGGTGGTGGCCAGCCCGACGGTGGAAGAAGCCCGTCAGGTGTTCTTCTCGCGGCGCATGGTCGAGCGCGCCATCACCGAGCTGGCGGTGCAGCACGCCACGCCAGAGCAACTCAACGAACTGCGGCAGATGGTGCGCGACGAGCGCGACAGTTTTTCCCGCGGTGACCGGGGCGCCGGCATCCGCCTGTCCGGCGAGTTCCACCTCAAGCTGGCAGAGGCTGCGGGTAACGCGCCACTGGTCAGCTTCCAGCGCAGCCTGGTGTCGCAGACCTCGCTGATCATTGCCCAGTACGAAAGCGGCAACCGCTCGCACTGCTCGTATGACGAGCACATGCAACTGATCGATGCCATCGAGGCGCGTGATGCCGAGCAGGCCGTGAGCCTGATGATGCACCACATGGACCACATCGACAGCAAGCTGAACCTGGACGAGGAAAGCGCCTCGGACGACCTGCATGCGGTGTTTTCGCACCTGCTGAAAAAGCCCAAGGTAGCCGCCAAGGGTTGATCGTTTGCCGGAATGAACGAAGGGGCCGCTTGCGGCCCCTTTCTATTATCAGCGCTGGTGCACGCAACGCCCGGCGGCGTAGGTTTCGCGCACGGTGCGATCGTCGCCCAGGGTGGTGAGCACGAACAGCGTCTCTTCAATGCTGTTGGACTGCTGGATACGGTAGTCCAGCAGCGGCGTGGCCTTGTAGTCCAGCACCACGAAGTCGGCATCGTTACCCGGGCGCAGGCTGCCGATGCGGTCGTCCAGGCGCAGCGCCCGGGCGCCGCCGAGGGTGGCCAGGTACAGCGACTTGTACGGGTGCAGGCGTGCGCCCTGCAGCTGCATTACCTTGTACGCTTCGTTGAGGGTGTTGAGCAGCGAGAAACTGGTCCCGGCGCCGACGTCGGTGCCCAGGCCCACGTTGACCTTGAAGCGCTCGGCCTGCGGCAGGTTGAACAAGCCACTGCCGAGGAACAGGTTGGAGGTGGGGCAGAAGGCCACGGCCGAGCCGGTTTCCGCCAGGCGCTGGCATTCCTCGTCGCACAGGTGCACGCCGTGGGCGAACACCGAGCGTTCGCCCAGCAGCTCGAAGTGGTCGTACACGTCGAGGTAGCCCTTCTGCTCGGGGAACAGCGACTTGACCCAATCGATTTCCTTGAGGTTCTCCGACAGGTGCGTGTGCATGTACACGCCCGGGTGCTCCTTGAGCAGTTGGCCCGCCAGCGCCAGCTGTTCAGGGGTACTGGTCGGGGCGAAGCGCGGGGTGACGGCATAGTGCAGGCGGCCCTTGCCATGCCAGCGTTCGATCAGGGCCTTGCTTTCGGTGTAGCCGGACTCGGCGGTGTCGGTCAGGTAGTCCGGGGCGTTGCGGTCCATCATCACCTTGCCGGCGATCAGGCGCAGGTCCAGGCGCTCGGCCTCTTCGAACAGGGCATTGACCGATTCCGGGTGCACGCTGCCGAACACCAGCGCAGTGGTGGTGCCGTTGCGCAGCAGTTCCTTGAGGAAGATCTTCGCGACCTGGTCGGCGTGATCCTTGTCGGCAAACTGTTTTTCGCAAGGGAAGGTGTAGGTATTCAGCCAGTCCAGCAGCTGTTCGCCATAGGAACCGATCATGCCGGTCTGCGGGAAGTGGATATGGGTGTCGATGAAGCCAGGGGTAATCAACGCGTCCTGATAGTGCTCGACCGGGATGTCGGCATCCAGGCTCGGCAGCAGTTCGCTGGCATGGCCGAGGGCGCGAATACGGCCATCGTCGACCACCAGCAGGCCGTCCTCGAAATACTCATGGGAAGCTTCCAGGCCCACCTCGGCCGGGTCGGCGATGCTGTGCAGGATGGCGGCACGGTAGGCTTTGCGGGTAACGGTCATAACACACTCGTCAATGGGCTTGGCTGCGCCGGGAGGGCGGCAGCAACTGGGCAATGGGGCCGGCATTGGCCGCAGCGTCGTGCTGGCCGAAGCAGGCGTTGTAGGTGGCGATGATCTCGGCGGCGATGGACACGGCGATCTCGATGGGCAGCTTGCCCTTGACCTCGGCCAGGCCCATCGGGCAGCGCATGCGCGCCAGCACGGCATCGTCGTAGCCGCGTTCGCGCAGGCGGTGCTCGAACTTGACCCGCTTGGTCTTCGAGCCGATCAGGCCGAACCAGGTGAAGTCGTTGCGCTTGAGGATGGCCGCGGTCAACTCCAGGTCGAGCTGGTGGTTGTGGGTCATGACGATGCAGTAGCAGCCCGGTGGCAGGCCTGCGACTTCGTCGACCGGTTCCTCGCTGACCACCTTGGTTACCCCGTCGGGCACCAGCGCCGGGAATTCCTGCTCGCGCGAATCGATCCAGCGCACCCGGCAGGGCAGCGCGGCGAGCAAGGGTACCAGAGCGCGGCCGACATGGCCCGCGCCGAACACGGCGATCTGCGCCTGTACCGCAGCCATGGGTTCGAACAGCAGCACGGTGACGCCGCCGCAGCACTGGCCCAGGCTGGCGCCGAGGCTGAAGCGCTCCAGGTGCGGGGTGCTGCGTTGCTCCGCAAGCATCTGCCGGGCGATGTGCAGCGCCTTGTATTCCAGGTGGCCGCCGCCGATGGTGTCGAACAGGCCGGTGGCGCTGACGACCATTTTCGAGCCAGCGTTGCGCGGGGTCGAGCCGCGCTCCTCGATGATGGTGACCAGCACGCAGGCTTCGCCACGGGACTGGTGGTCGGCGAGGGCGTTGATCCATTGGTGCATGATGCAGATCCTCTTCAGGACAACGCGGTCCGCTTTGTGTAGGCGCGGCACAAGGACGTTCCTGCACGAAGCGGGCCGGCGGCGTTACTGGGTGACGGTTTCCAGTTCCGGCTCGGCAGGTTGCGCGGCAGCCACCGCCTTGCGCATCTGCTCGCAACCCCACAACACCCGCTCCGGCGTCGCCGGCGCATCAATGTTGGGCTGCACGCGGTAGTCGGCGATGCTGGCCACGGCGTCCTTGAGCGCGCACCAGGCCGCGATGCCGAGCATGAACGGTGGTTCGCCCACGGCCTTGGAGTGGAACACGGTGTCCTCCGGGTTCTTGCGGTTTTCCACCAGCTTCACCCGCAGGTCCAGCGGCATGTCGGCCACGGCGGGGATCTTGTAGCTGGCCGGTCCATTGGTCACCAGCTTGCCCTTGGCGTTCCACACCAGTTCTTCGCTGGTCAGCCAGCCCATGCCCTGGATGAAGCCGCCTTCCACCTGGCCAATGTCGATGGCCGGGTTCAGCGAAGCGCCCACGTCGTGCAGGATGTCGGCGCGCAGCATCTTGTACTCGCCGGTCAGGGTGTCGACGATCACCTCCACGCAGGCGGCGCCGAAGGCGAAGTAGTAGAACGGCCGGCCGCGCGCCTGGTTGCGGTCGTAGTAGATCTTCGGTGTGCGGTAGAAGCCCGTGCTGGACAGCGACACCTGGGCGAAGTAGGCCTGCTGCACCAGTTGCTCGAAGCTGATGATCTGGTCGCGCACGCGCACATGGCCGTTGCGGAACTCGACGTCTTCCTCGGTGACCTGGTAATGCCGCGCGGCGAACTCGGTCAGGCGCTGCTTGAGGATTTCAGCGGCATTCTGCGCAGCCTTGCCGTTCAGGTCGGCGCCACTGGAGGCGGCGGTCGGCGAGGTGTTGGGCACCTTGTCGGTGTTGGTGGCAGTGATCTGGATGCGGCTGAAATCGACCTGGAACACCTGGGCCACCACCTGGGCTACCTTGGTGTTCAGGCCCTGGCCCATCTCGGTGCCGCCGTGGTTGAGGTGGATGCTGCCGTCGGTATAGATGTGGATCAGCGCACCGGCCTGGTTGAGGAAAGTGGCAGTGAACGAGATGCCGAACTTGACCGGGGTCAGCGCCAGGCCCTTTTTCAGCACCGGGCTGTTGGCATTGAAGCGGCGAATCGACTCGCGGCGCTCGGCATAGTCGCTGCTGGCTTCCAGTTCGGCGGTCATCTCCTCGAGCATGTTGTGCTCGACGGTCTGGTAGTAGTGGGTGACGTTGCGCTCGCTCTTGCCGTAGTAATTGGCCTTGCGCACGGCCAGCGGGTCGCGGCCCAGATGGCGGGCGATGTGGTCCATCACCTGCTCGATGGCGACCATCCCCTGCGGGCCGCCAAAGCCGCGGTAGGCGGTGTTGGACGCGGTGTTGGTCTTGCAGCGGTGGCCGTGCACGGTGGCATCGCCCAGGTAGTAGGCGTTGTCGGAGTGGAACATGGCGCGGTCGACGATCGAGCCGGACAGGTCGGGTGAGTACCCGCAGTTGCCGGCCAGGTCGAGGTTGATGCCATGCAGGCGGCCGTCGTCATCGAAGCCCACGTCGTACTCGACATAGAAGGGGTGGCGCTTGCCGGTCATGGTCATGTCTTCGACCCTTGGCAGGCGCATCTTGGTCGGCTGCCCGGTCAGGCGCGCGATGACGGCACACAGGCACGCCGGGCTGGCAGCCTGGGTTTCCTTGCCGCCAAAACCGCCGCCCATGCGGCGCATGTCCAGCACCACCTTGTTCATAGGTACGTCGAGCACTTCGGCGACCAGCTTCTGCACTTCGGTGGGGTTCTGCGTGGAGCAGTAGACGATCATGCCGCCATCTTCGGTGGGCATTACCGAGGAGATCTGCGTTTCCAGGTAGAAGTGCTCCTGGCCACCAATGTGCAGGGTGCCCTGGAGGCGATGCGGGGCCGTGGCCAGGGCGGCAGCGGCGTCGCCACGCTGGTGGGTGTGGCTGTCGAGCACGAAATGCTTCTTGCGCAGTGCTTCGACCACATCCAGCACCGGCTCCAGGTCTTCGTACTCGACGATGGCGGCCATCGCCGCACGGCGTGCAGTGTCGAGGTCGCGAGCGGCCACGGCGAGCACCGGCTGGCCGAAGTACTCGACCTTGTCGATGGCCAGCAACGGGTCGCCGGCCACCACCGGGCCGATGTCCTTGAGGCCGGGGATGTCTTCGTGGGTGATGGCGATGCGCACACCTTCGAAGGCATAGCAGGGCGTGGTGTCGATGCGCAGGATGCGCGCATGGGCGCGATCGGAGGTGCGGGCGTAGACGTGCAACTGGTTGGGGAATTCCAGGCGGTCGTCGATGTACACGGCCTCGCCGGACACATGCTTGTCGGCGCTGTCATGCTTGACGCTGCGGCCAACCCCGGTGGTCAGGTCCTGGCTGAACAGTGCGGCCATCTCGGCCTGGCTCTTGGCTACGTGATGGTTAGACATAAGCGGTCACCCGGGTTTCGATGTACGGCGTTTGCTGTTCGATGAAGTACTTGCGCAGCAGGTTCTGCGCCGTCAGCAGGCGGTATTCCTTGCTGGCACGGAAGTCGCTGAGCGGGGTGAAGTCTTCGGCCAGGGCCTGGCAGGCACGCTCGATGGCGGCCTGGTTCCACGGCTTGCCACGCAGCGCCGCCTCGCAGGCGCGGGCGCGCTTGGGGATGGCCGCCATGCCGCCGAAAGCGATGCGCACGCCGCTGACCACACCGTCTTCGATGCTCAGGTTGAAGGCCCCGCACACCGCGGAGATGTCATCGTCCAGGCGCTTGGAAACCTTGTAGGCGCGGAACGCCCAGTCGGAGGTGGCGCGTGGCACGATGATCTTCTCGATGAACTCGCTGTCCTGGCGGGCCGTGATGCGGTAGTCGATGAAATAGTCTTCCAGTGCCATCACCCGCTGGCGCTCGCCCTGGCGCAGGACGATCTGCGCATCCAGGGCAATCAGCAGGGGTGGCGAGTCGCCAATCGGCGAAGCGTTGCCGATGTTGCCGCCCAGGGTGCCCTGGTTGCGGATCTGCAGCGAGGCGAAGCGGTGCAGCAGGGCGCCGAAGTCGGGGTACTCCTCGTTCAGTGCGCCGTAGCAATCGGTGAGCGGGGTGGCAGCGCCGATTTCCAGGTGGCTGGCGGTTTTCTCGATGCGCTTGAGCTCGGCCACGTGACCGACGTAGATCATCACCGGCAAGGTCTTGTGGAACTGGGTGACTTCCAGGGCCAGGTCGGTACCGCCGGCCAGCAGCCGCGCCTCGGGGTGCGAGCTGTACAGGTCGGCCAGGTCGGCCACGGTCAGCGGCACCAGGCAGCGCTTGTCGCCGCTGTTCAGCTCGCCGGTGTGGGTCGGCGCAATCGCCTTGAGGCGGCTGATGGTCTGGGCTTGCTGGGCATCAAACTGGTCGCGGCACGGCTGCCGGCAGCTCTGCTCGGCGGCTTCGAGGATCGGCCGGTAGCCGGTGCAGCGGCACAGGTTGCCGGCCAGGGCCTCCTGGGCCTGGTGCAGGTCGGGGCCGTCGCTGTTCTTCTGCAGGGCGAACAGCGACATGACGAAGCCAGGGGTGCAGAAGCCGCACTGCGAACCATGGCAATCGGCCATGGCCTGCTGCACGCTGTGCAGTTGTCCCTGGTGCTTGAGCCCCTCGACACTGATCAGTTGCTTGCCGTGCAGCGAGGAAACGAAGGTCAGGCACGAATTGAGGCTGCGGTAGCGCAGGCTGTCGTTGCCCTGGTCGTCCAGGGTCAGTTCGCCGACCACCACGGTGCAGGCACCGCAGTCACCACTGGCGCAGCCCTCCTTGGTGCCAGGTTTGCCCAAGTGCTCGCGCAGGTATTGCAGCACCGTCATGTTCGGGTCCAGGGCATGCTCACTACGCAGCTCCTGGTTGACGAGAAACTGGATCACGGGGATGGCCTCGCAATGGTTTTATTGTTGTTGGGCGGACTCTAAGCAAGACCTGTCCTGATGGTCAATAATTTTCTGACTCAAAGGTCAGGAAATTGATCGTGTCGCTGCCCAACGGTTCACATGCCCATATGCCAAGCATAGATCGCGCCGGCCGCGGGGCTGCCTGGCGGGTCAAATAAACCGCCTGGCCCCTCTGCGCGATTACCGGGCAAGTGCGCTACAATCCGCTTCTTGTGCCCAGTTCACTGATTTTGAAGGACAACCATGACGTTCAAGGCCCCGGACAGCCTCTCCGAGCAGATTGCCGATTACCTGGCCGAACGCATCATCCGCGGCGAACTGGCGCCAGGCGAGCGTATCCAGGAGCTGAAGGTCACCCAGGCGCTCAACGTCAGCCGCGGCTCGGTGCGTGAAGCGCTGTTGATTCTCGAACGCCGGCACCTGGTGGCGATCCTGCCGCGCCGCGGTGCCCACGTGACCGAGCTGGACGAGCGCGGCGTACGCAGCCTGTGCGCGCTGATGAGCGAGTTCTACATCCTGCTGGGCAATGCGGTCGCGCAAAAATGGCGCACCGATGCCGACCTGCGCCCGTTCCTGGACATCCAGCAGCGCCTGCAGCGTGCCCATCAGCAACTCGACATCAAGGCCTTCGTCGCCGACAGTTTCGCGGTCATGCGCGCGGCCTATTCGTTCGCCGATAACCCGTTCCTGCAGGAAACCGTGGAAAACCTGCAGCCGGCCATGAGCCGCGCCTATTACCTGGCGCTGGACCAGCGCCAGGCCAGCATGAGCGATTACCTCGACCTGTTCGCCCGCCTGCTCGACGCCGTGGTCGCCCGCGACCTGCCGCGCATTCGCGAGGTGCTCACCGCCTACTGCCAGCGCAGCTGCGAACTGGTACTGGCGGCGCTGGCCCGAGGCTGACCGATGCGCCTGAAGTGCATTCGCCTGGCCGGGTTCAAGTCGTTCGTCGACCCGACCACGGTCAATTTCCCCAGCAACATGGCGGCCGTGGTCGGCCCCAACGGCTGTGGCAAGTCCAACATCATCGATGCCGTGCGTTGGGTGATGGGCGAGAGCTCGGCGAAGAACCTGCGCGGCGAGTCGATGACCGACGTCATCTTCAACGGCTCCAGTGGCCGCAAGCCGGTCAGCCAGGCCAGCATCGAACTGGTGTTCGACAACAGCGAAACCACGCTGGTCGGCGAATATGCCGCCTACGCCGAAATCTCGATCCGTCGCAAGGTCACCCGTGACGGGCAGAACAGCTACTACCTCAATGGCACCAAGTGCCGTCGCCGCGACATTACCGACATTTTTCTCGGTACCGGCCTCGGGCCGCGCAGCTACTCGATCATCGAACAGGGCATGATCTCCAAGCTGATCGAGGCCAAGCCGGAGGAGCTGCGCAACTTCATCGAGGAAGCCGCCGGCATTTCCAAATACAAGGAACGCCGCCGCGAAACCGAGAACCGCATCCGCCGCACCCAGGAGAACCTGGCGCGCCTGACCGACCTGCGCGAAGAACTGGAGCGCCAGCTGGAACGCCTGCACCGGCAGGCCCAGGCGGCGGAAAAGTACCGCGAATACAAGGCCCTGGAACGCCAGCTGAAGGCTCGCCTGTCGGCCTTGCGCTGGCGCGACCTGGACACGCGGGTACGCCAGCGCGAGGCGGTGATCGGCGACCAGGACGTGGCCCATGAGGCGTTGGTTGCCGAGCAGCGCAACGCCGATGCCAGTATCGAGCGCCTGCGCGACAGCCATCACGAATTGTCCGAGCGCTTCAACCAGGTGCAGGGCCGCTTCTACTCGGTGGCCGGGGATATCGCCCGGGTCGAGCAAAGCATCCAGCACGGCCAGCAGCGCCTGCGCCAGTTGCAGGACGACTTCAAGGAAGCCGAGCGCACGCGCCTGGAGACCGAATCGCACCTGGGCCACGATCGCACCCTGCTGGCGACCCTGGGCGAAGAGCTGGCCATGCTCGAACCCGAGCAGGAAATGACCCTGGCCGCTGCCGAAGAAGCCGCCGCCGCGCTTGAAGAGGCCGAACTGGGCATGCACGGCTGGCAGGAGCAGTGGGACAGCTTCAACAGCCGCTCCGCCGAGCCGCGCCGCCAGGCCGAAGTGCAGCAGGCGCGCCTGGTGCAGCTGGAGGCCAGCCTCGAACGGCTGGCCGAACGCCAGCGCAAGTTGGGCGAGGAACGCGAGCAGTTGGGCAGCGACCCGCAGGATGCCGCCATGCTCGAATTGTCCGAGCAATTGGCCAGCAGCGAAATGCTGCTCGAAGAACTGCAATTGTCCGAAGAGCAAGGGGTCGAGCGCCTGGAAGGCGTGCGCCAACAATTGCAGCAGGCCACCCAGGCCCAACAGCAGGCGCAGGGGGAGCTGCAACGTCTGGGCGGCCGCCTGGCTTCGCTTGAGGCTTTGCAGCAAGCTGCGCTGGAGCCGGGCGCAGGGGCTGCCGACTGGCTGCACGGCCAAGGCCTGGGGCAGCGGCCACGCCTGGCTGAAGGGCTGCGCGTGGAGCCGGGCTGGGAACTGGCCGTGGAAACGGTCCTGGGTGCCGACTTGCAGGCTGTATTGGTCGACGATTTCAACCGCCTCGACTTTGCCAGCCTGGAGCAGGGCGAATTGCACTTGCTGTTGGCCGACGGCGCCACTGCGTCGCTGCCCGGCAGCTTGCTGGAAAAGGTCACAGGCCCGATCGACCTGGCGCCCTGGCTGGGCCAGGTCAAACCGGTGGAAGACCTGGCGCAGGCGCTGGCGCAGCGTGCTTCGCTCGGTGACGGGCAGAGCTTGGTCAGCCGCGATGGCTATTGGGTTGGTCGGCATTTCCTGCGCATACGTCGTGGCGGCGAGGCCGAAGGCGGGGTGCTGGCGCGCAGTCAGGAAATCGAACGCCTGGGCCACGAGCAACTGCAACAGGAAGCGGCCCTGGAGCAGCTGGAGCAGCGATTGCAGGCCCTGCGCGAGCAACAGCTGGGCCTGGAGGAGCAGCGCGAGCAGCTGCGCCGCCGTACCCAGGAAGAAAACCGCCTGCACGGCGAGCTCAAGGCCAGCCTGTCAGCCGTTCGCGCGCGCGCCGAGCAGGTGGAGTTGCGCCGCCAACGCCTGCAGGAAGAACTGGCTGAGCTGGAGGAGCAGCGCGCCCTGGAGCACGAGCAATTGGGCGAAGCGCGCCTGCTGTTGCAGGAAGCCCTTGAGCTGATGGCCCAGGACACCGAGCAGCGCGAGCAGTTGATGGCCCGTCGCGACACCCTGCGCGAAAGCCTCGACCGCGTGCGCCAGGAGGCCCGCCAGCACAAGGACCATGCCCACCAGTTGGCCGTGCGCCTGGGCTCGCTGCGCGCCCAGCACGATTCCACCCGGCAGGCCCTGGAGCGCCTGGAGCAGCAGGCCGCACGCCTGACCGAGCGCCAGGAACAACTGAGCCTGAACCTGGAGGAGGGCGCGGCGCCACTCGAGGAATTGCGCCTGAAGCTCGAAGCGCTGCTGGAGCAGCGCATGAGCGTCGACGAAGAAATGCGCCTGGCCCGCCTGCACATGGACGAGGCGGACCGTGAGTTGCGCGATGCCGAGAAGCGCCGCACCCAGGCCGAGCAGCAAGCCCAACTGCTGCGCGGCCAGCTGGAGCAGTTGCGCCTGGAGTGCCAGGGCCTGGACGTGCGGCGCAAGACCCTGCAGGAACAATTGCTGGCCGATGGTTACGACCTGCAGGGCGTGCTCGCCAGCCTCGAGGCCGACGCCACCGAGCAAGGCACCGAGCAGGAGCTGGAGCAGCTCGACGCGCGGGTCCAGCGCCTGGGGGCGATCAACCTGGCGGCCATCGAGGAGTATGAGCAGCAGTCCGAGCGCAAGCGTTACCTGGACGCTCAGGACGCAGACCTGGTCGAAGCGCTGGAGACCCTGGAAAACGTCATCCGCAAGATCGACAAGGAAACCCGTAACCGTTTCAAGGATACCTTTGATCAGATAAATGCCGGATTACAGGCACTTTTCCCAAAAGTTTTCGGTGGTGGCAGCGCTTATCTGGAACTGACGGGCGAAGATCTACTCGATACAGGGGTAACGATCATGGCGCGACCACCGGGCAAGAAGAACAGCACCATCCATCTGCTGTCCGGCGGCGAAAAGGCACTGACCGCATTGGCGCTGGTGTTTGCCATCTTCAAGTTGAACCCCGCACCGTTCTGCATGCTCGACGAGGTCGATGCGCCGCTGGACGATGCCAACGTCGGGCGCTATGCCCGCCTGGTCAAGGAAATGAGTGAAAGCGTGCAGTTCATCTATATCACCCACAACAAGATCGCGATGGAAATGGCCGACCAGTTGATGGGGGTGACCATGCATGAGCCGGGCTGTTCACGGCTGGTGGCCGTGGATGTGGAGGAGGCCATGGCCATGGTCGACGCCTGATACGCGACGATGGGGCATATTCTGTTGCGAAATGCCCCCGCCATGTGCGACAGACGGTGTAAAGTTGTCTTTGGTCGTGCTAGCTTAATGTCACTCGTTTTTTGCGTGGGGAAAACGCCTGTCAGAACATAGAGTTGGCGCCACGTGTTAAAGGGCTTTGAACCCTTTGTTTTCAAGCATATTTTTATAGAGGCACGGGATTACATGGAAATCGGTCTGCGCGAGTGGCTGATCGTCATCGGCATCATTGTCATTGCCGGGATTCTTTTCGACGGCTGGCGCCGCATGCGCGGCGGCAAAGGCAAGTTGAAATTCCGTCTGGATCGCAGCTATGCCAACCTGCCGGACGAAGAGGGCAATGCCGAAGTGCTTGGCCCGTCGCGGGTGCTGGAAACCCACAAGGAGCCTGAGCTGGACGAAAGCGACCTGCCGTCGCTCAGCGCTTCCGCACGTGACCGCGAACGCGAACCCAAGCCGGCCAAGGCCAGCAAGCGCAACAAGCGTGCCACCGCGGCTGCCGAGGCGCAGCAGGGCGACCTGAATTTGAGTGCCGAGCCGCGTGAGGCCGACCTGTTTGCCGACAGCGATGACGATTTTGCTGCGGAAACCACCCGCAGCAGCAATCCGGCACCTGCCAGCAGCAGCGTCAAGGAGCTGCCACCGGCCGAGGAAGTGCTGGTGATCAGCGTGATTTCCCGCGACGAGGGTGGCTTCAAGGGCCCGGCGCTGCTGCAGAACATTCTGGAAAGTGGCCTGCGCTTCGGCGAAATGGACATCTTCCACCGTCACGAGAGCATGGCCGGCCACGGTGAAGTGCTGTTCTCCATGGCCAACGCGGTCAAGCCTGGCGTATTCGACCTGGACGATATCGACCACTTCAGCACCCGTGCGGTGAGCTTCTTCCTCGGCCTGCCCGGCCCGCGTCACCCGAAGCAGGCTTTCGACGTGATGGTGGCTGCGGCGCGCAAGCTGGCCCACGAACTGAACGGCGAGCTCAAGGACGACCAGCGCAGCGTGCTGACCGCCCAGACCATCGAGCACTATCGCCAGCGTATCGTCGAATTCGAGCGCCGTGCGCTGACGCAGAAGCGCTGACAGATCCAGACGAAAGAGCAGCCTGAGGGCGTGCTGGGCGGTGCAGGTGTTGTTTTCCCCTGTTCCGGCCTCTTCGCGGGTTTACCCGCGAAGAGGCCGGAACAGGCGACAAAGACCTTGAACGCCAGGCACCTCCCCCAGGCTGCTCTTTTGCTTTGCAAGAGAAGACAACCCCATGACCGTCGAATCCCGTATCCACGAACTCCGTCACCAGCTCGACCAGCACAACTACCGCTACTATGTGCTCGACGAGCCCAGCGTGCCCGATGCCGAATACGACCGCCTGTTCAACGAGCTCAAGGCGCTTGAAGCCGAACACCCGCACCTGGTGACCCCTGACTCGCCAACCCAGCGGGTTGGCGGCGCGGCCTTGGCCGCGTTCAGCCAGGTGCGCCACGAAGTGCCGATGCTGAGCCTGGGCAACGCCTTCGAAGAAGCCGACCTGCGTGAGTTCGGCCGCCGTGTGGTCGATGGCCTCGACCAGCCCGGTGCAGTGGACTACAGCTGCGAGCCCAAGCTCGACGGCCTGGCGGTGAGCCTGCTGTACCGTGACGGCCTGTTGGTGCAGGGCGCTACCCGTGGCGACGGCACTACCGGCGAAGACATCAGCGCCAATGTGCGCACCGTGCGCAACATCCCGCTCAAGCTGCAGGGCGAAGGCTGGCCGGCGGTGCTCGAGGTGCGCGGCGAGGTGTACATGAGCAAGGCCGGTTTCGAGCGGCTCAACGCCGCCCAGGCCGAGGCCGGTGGCAAGACTTTCGCCAACCCGCGCAACGCCGCTGCCGGCAGCCTGCGCCAGCTGGATTCGAAGATCACTGCCAGCCGCCCGCTGGAGTTCTGCTGCTATGGCGTCGGCCAGGTGTCGCAGAGCATCGGCGACAGCCACATCGGCATCCTCGAGCAGCTCAAGGCCTGGGGACTGCCGATCAGTCGCGAGCTCAGGCACGCTGCCGGCATCGAAGAATGCCTGGCCTACTACCGCGACATCGGCGAGCGGCGCAACAGCCTGCCCTACGAAATCGATGGTGTCGTGTTCAAGGTCAACAGCCTGGCTGCGCAGCGCGAACTGGGCTTCCGTGCCCGTGAGCCGCGCTGGGCGATCGCCCACAAGTTCCCCGCCATGGAAGAGCTGACCGAGGTGCTGGACGTCGAGTTCCAGGTCGGCCGCACCGGTGCGGTAACCCCGGTGGCCCGCCTGAAGCCGGTCAAGGTGGCTGGGGTGACCGTGTCCAATGCCACCCTGCACAACATGGACGAAATTGCGCGTCTGGGCCTGCGCATTGGCGATACGGTGATCATCCGTCGCGCCGGGGACGTGATCCCGCAAGTGATGCAGGTGGTGCTGGAGCGTCGCCCGGAAGATGCCCGCCCGGTGCCAGTGCCAAGTCAATGTCCTGTATGCGGCTCGCAGGTCGAGCGTACCCAGCTGGTCAAGCGCAGCAAAGGCAAGGAAACCACCAGCGAAGGCGCGGTGTACCGCTGCGTCGGCCGCCTGGCCTGTGCTGCCCAGCTCAAGCAGGCGATCATCCACTACGTATCGCGCCGGGCCATGGACATCGAAGGCCTGGGCGAGAAGAGCGTCGAGCAACTGGTGGACGAAGGCCTGATCGGCTCGCCGGCAGACCTGTACAAGCTGGAGTTCGAACAGATCGTCGGCCTGGAAGGCTTCGCCGAGGTCTCCAGCCGCAAGCTGCTGGATGCCATCGAAGCCAGCAAGCGCCCGAGCCTGGCGCGCTTTATCTATGCCCTGGGCATTCCCGACGTTGGCGAGGAGACCGCGAAGGTGCTGGCTCGCTCGCTGGGCAGCCTGGCGCGCGTGCAGCAGGCGCTGCCGCAAGTGCTCACCTACCTGCCGGATATCGGCCTGGAGGTGGCCTACGAAATTCACAACTTCTTCGAAGACGAGCACAACCAGAAGGTTATCAAACAGTTGCTCGATAGCGGCATGCAATTGCAGGGCGAAGGCGACCTGGCTGCGGAATTCGCGGCCAGCACCACCCTGGCCGGGATGATCGCCAAGCTCGACATTGCCTCGGTTGGCCCGACCGGTGCCGAAAAGCTGGTAGCCAGGCTCGACAGCCTGGACAAGATCATCGCCGCTGACGGCATCGACCTGCGCCAGGCCCTGGCGGCCAAGCAGGCCGAGGCCGTGCGTGAATTCTTCAAGGTCGAAGCCAACCAGCAACTGGCTCGCGCCATCGAAGCGCAGTTGTTGGCGTTCGGCATGCACTGGAGCAGTGAGAAGAAAGTCGCTGAAGGCTTGCCGCTGGCTGGCCAGACCTGGGTGCTGACCGGCACCCTGGAGCGCATGAGCCGCGACATTGCCAAGGACAAGCTGGAAAGCCTGGGGGCGAAGGTGGCCGGTTCGGTGTCTGGCAAGACCCACTGCGTGGTGGCGGGGCCAGGGGCGGGCTCCAAGCTGGCCAAGGCCAGCGAACTGGGGGTAAAGGTGCTGGACGAAGACGCCTTCGTTGCCTTCCTGGCCGAGCAGGGCATAGCGGTCTGAAGTCCTGCTCGCCCGTTAGGGGAGCGGGCGTTGTCGCGAAGAGGCCCGCCAGGCCGCAGCAACCCGGACAAGTCATTGAGAAATGATGACTTTTTCTCGCCCCAGAGGTTGTATCTGCTTTCAAGACCGGTACAATGGCGCCACTCGCTGCTCAGCGAGCTCTGCAGTGGTGGCCCCATCGGTCCCCCCGCATTGATTACCCGTTAACCTGGTCAGGCCCGGAAGGGAGCAGCCATAGCGGGAACATCGAGTGCCGGGGTGTGGCTGGTGGGGCTGCCTCCATTTCAGGCTCTTGAATCCTCAAGACGCCTCGCTAGAAACATTTCCGGTTACGACCGTATTCGGGATCTCCCGGATGAAGCGGCATCTTGCAAGCTGACACCCCAACACTCCCAGCATCCGTACAATGATTGGCAGCGGACAGGTCTTCATCCCATCCGCGCCACAAGCCAGGCAGGCCGACCCAGGCCGTATCCTCGGATACGCCAGCCTCAGGCCAGACGTTGCGCTGTTCGGCCGAAGCCCTCAGAGGTTGTACTTTTCATCGATTCTGCGTTTGTCGAGCGTGTAGCGCTTGACGTCGATCGCATCGGACTCAAGCTGGGCGTCAAGCGCGTCCATATCGTGTTTTTTCAAGCTCGCAACATGAGCCTTGGTAGCCTGATAGTTGATGAGTTCTGCGGCGTCATGCCCGCTTACTGGGTCCCAAAATATGGAAAGCGGCCAGAACAGCAGGTTGACCACGCCAAAGCCGTATGCGCGACCGTAGAAGGAGCCGCCACCCGGAAGCAGGCCAAGGCCGGCAGCAAGCCCAGGGTTCTTTTCTTCAACCGCGAGGTTTCTGGCGCGATAGCCGGCAAGTTCCGACTCCTGAACCGAATTGGGGCCTGTAGCACAACCAGGGGTCAGCGCTATGAGTGCGGCAGCGGTGAGGTTTCTTACTGTGGGCATGCAACGTTTCCTGAGTGTGAGTACGGTTCTCGCGCACAGCTGGGTGCGGAGGCGCGTCACTCTACACTGAGTGATGGCTTATTGATATTAATGGGCCATCATTCAGTTCGGGTTTGCACAGTAGCTCTAACCTGAGTGTTTCATGACAGGCGTTGACCCGTTCTGCCTTTTTCCAAGCCCCGCCGCCGACAACTTCATCAGCCGCTGGAATGTCGGGCAGGCCAGGTGATCCGCTTCAGGGCACTGCGCCGCATGCCGCAGGCCCTTGCTCATTGCCTGCAAGCGCCTGATCCGTGCATCCAGTTCGTCGGCCTTGGCGATCAGCAGCTGCCGGTCGACCTGCAGGTCCACCAGCATCGCTCCCACTTCATCCAGGGAAAACCCCGCCGCTTGCCCAAGGGCTATCAGTGCCAAGCGGTCTGCCACATCCGCGGCAAACTGCCGTCGTTGACCGCGCCCGGCAAGTGACTTGAGCAAGCCTTTCTTTTCGTAGTAACGCAGCGTCGAGGCGGGTACGCCTGTACGTCTGGCGACATCGGCAATGTCCATTCCGGGCCCTTGACTTGAAGTTGACTTCAACTTCTATGCTGCGTGGCGTAGTGATGACCGTCAACCTTCGAGGGCTTTTTCAATGACCTTTACTGCGATGCTTTCTGCTGCCTTGCCGATCGGCGTGGGTGCCACGCTGGTCATGGATGGGTGGGGCTTGTTGTTGCGGCGCCTGGGGGGCGCCACGCCGAACTTCGCCATGGTCGGGCGCTGGGTGGGGCATTTGTTGCAGGGACGGGTGCGGCATCAGGCAATTGCCCGTGCGGAGCCGGTGCGCCACGAACGGGTGTGGGGGTGGCTGATCCATTACGTCATCGGCGTGCTGTTCGCCCTGCTGCTGGTGCTGATCGTCGGCGAAGGCTGGTTGTTGGCGCCGACCCTGTGGCCGGCGCTGATGGTGGGTGTGGGGACTGTGGTGGCGCCGCTGTGTCTCATGCAGCCGGCGATGGGGGCGGGGTTCTTCGCTTCGAAGACACCGGCACCGGCGCGCAACTGCCTGAGGAGCCTGGTGACGCACGCAGTGTTCGGGGTAGGGCTGTTCCTCAGTGCAGCCCTGGTGGCGCTGGTGTGAGGGGCTTTTGCGGCGGGCCTGCTCATGGTTGGGCTACCGGCATGGCGTGCTGATGACCCAGCCCTTCATAGCGCTGCACAATCCGCTCGATTTCCCCTGACTGCTTCATCCGCGCCAGCGCCCGCAGCAGCCCCTGGGTCGGTATCGCCGGATCATTGCGTACCATGCAGCCCAGCTCCTGCTCGTCCAGCACCGTCAGTGCCTGCAGGCGTTGCCCGTTTGGTTGGCTCCGGTTGTACCACTGCAAGGACAGCTGGTTGCTGACCGCGTAGCGATAGCGGCCGGCCTGCAACTTCTGCAGTACCAGCAACTGGTTGCGGCTGTCTTCACGCTGCAATCGGCCCTGCTCAAGCAGAGGCTGCAGGCTTGGGTAGGTGTAGCCCAGCACCGTGCCGATCGTCTGGGACGGCAGTTGCCCGAGGGATGTTGGCGGGCTGACGCCCGGGCGGCCCACCAGCAGGTCGCGCTGGTGCATCAACGGGATGCTCCAGACAAAATTCTTCGGCGGGTTAGCGAACCAGCGGGTGCTGACATAGCAACGCACATCGATATCACCCTGCTCCATTGCCTCCTGCAGGCGCAGGCGGGCCATGACGTGGTACACCGGGTTCGCGCCAACTTCTCTGGCCAGCGCCTGGGTGAGGTCGTACAGCAGGCCTTCGACTGGCTGCTCGGCTTCGATGCGCGCCAGCGGCATGCTCCAGCTTTCCGCCACGGAAAAGCGCAGCACCGCCTGTTCGGCGAGACTCTGCGAGCTCCAGATCAACAACAAGGTCAGCAGTCTGCGCAAAGGCGTATCCTCCCTGGACAGCACACTCAGTTTCTAGCTTAGACGAGCTGCGCGGGGTGCATTTTTGCCCCCGCTCCGCTAGCATTAGCGATCTTCCGCTCGATCAGGCTACGATGGTTTTTCGATGAGTTATCAGGTCCTTGCACGTAAATGGCGTCCGCGCTCGTTCCGCGAAATGGTCGGCCAGGCCCATGTGCTCAAGGCTTTGATCAACGCCCTGGACAACCAGCGCCTGCACCATGCCTACCTGTTCACCGGTACCCGGGGCGTGGGCAAGACGACCATCGCCCGGATCATAGCCAAGTGCCTGAACTGTGAAACCGGCATCACCTCGACGCCCTGTGGCACCTGTTCGGTGTGCCGGGAGATCGACGAAGGCCGTTTCGTCGACCTGATCGAGATCGATGCCGCCAGCCGCACCAAGGTCGAGGACACCCGCGAACTGCTCGATAACGTGCAGTACGCCCCGAGCCGTGGGCGCTTCAAGGTCTACCTGATCGACGAAGTGCACATGCTGTCGACGCACTCGTTCAACGCCTTGCTCAAGACGCTCGAAGAGCCGCCGCCCTACGTCAAGTTCATCCTCGCCACCACCGACCCGCAGAAGCTGCCGGCCACCATCCTGTCGCGCTGCCTGCAGTTCTCGCTAAAGAACATGAGCCCGGAGCGGGTGGTCGAACATCTCAGTCATGTACTGACTGCGGAAAACGTGCCGTTCGAGACGGATGCCCTGTGGTTGCTGGGCCGCGCTGCCGATGGCTCGATGCGCGATGCGATGAGCCTGACCGACCAGGCCATCGCCTTTGGCGAAGGCAAGGTGCTGGCCGCCGATGTGCGGGCCATGCTCGGCAGCCTTGACCATGGCCAGGTCTATGGTGTGCTGCAAGCGCTGCTCGAGGGCGATGCACGGGCCTTGCTCGAGGCCGTGCGCAACCTGGCCGAGCAGGGCCCGGACTGGGCTGGCGTGCTGGCCGAGATGCTCAATGTGCTGCATCGCGTGGCCATTGCCCAGGCATTGCCGGAGGCCGTGGACAACGGCCAGGGCGATCGCGAGCGGGTACTCGCGCTGGCCGCGGCATTGCCGGCCGAGGACGTGCAGTTCTATTACCAGATGGGCCTGATCGGTCGCCGTGACCTGCCCCTGGCGCCGGACCCGCGCGGTGGTTTTGAAATGGTCCTGCTGCGCATGCTGGCCTTCCGCCCGGCCGACACCGACGACGCGCCGAAGCCGCTGCTAAAGCCAGTGGGGATCAGCCAGGCCACAGCTGATCCAGCAACCCCGGTGGCAGCGCCGGCGGTTGCCGCGCTAGCGCCAGCCGCTGCCGTGCAACCTGCCGCTGCGGCTGCAGCGCCGCAGGCACCCGCGCCGGTGGCGCCAGTACCACCGCTGGTTGATGCGCCTGTGCCGCCGGCTGAGCCAGCCCTCGTTATCGAACCCGAGCCGCAAGCCGAGCCCGAGCCGGAGCCAGTTGCCGTCGCAGAAGAGGTTGACCTGCCATGGGAAGAGTCGGAACCGGCAGCGCCTGAGCCCGCGCCTGCACCGCCGCCTGCGCCCGCGCCGATGCAGGCGGCCCCGGCCCACGACGACGAGCCGCCCTTCGACCCGTCGGCCTACGCTGCCGTGGGCATGGACCGCGACGATGAGCCGCCACTGGACGAAGACTATTATGGCGGCGAAAACGACCCGGTCGGCTTCAGCTACCTGGACGAGCTGGCCGAACACGTTCAGGAAGAGGCGCCCAAACCAGTCGCCGAGCCGCTGCCAGCGGCCAAGCCGGCTACCGGCCTGGCCCTGCAATGGCTGGAAATGTTCCCCCAGTTGCCTGTGTCCGGGATGACAGGCAACATCGCAGCGAACTGTACCTTGATCGCCGTCGAGGGTGACGACTGGCTGCTGCACCTGGACCCTGGCCAAGGGGCGCTGTTCAATGCCACCCAGCAGCGACGCCTGAACGAAGCGCTCAACCAGCACCTGGGACGTACGCTGAACCTGCGTATCGAGCTGATTCAGCCCGAGCAGGAAACCCCGGCCCAGGCGGCAGCGCGCAAGCGCAGGGAGCGTCAGCACGAGGCCGTGGTATCGATCGAGCAGGATCCGTTGATCCAGCAGATGATCAAGCTGTTCGGTGCCAAGGTGCGTCAGGATACTATTGAACCTGTAGAGGCCCTGGCCAGTCAGGGCCAGTAACGGATAACCATGCGGCTGGCCAGGTGCCGGGCCGCATCACATGACCCAATCGAGGTATACCCCATGATGAAAGGTGGCATGGCCGGCCTGATGAAGCAGGCCCAGCAGATGCAGGAAAAGATGCAGAAGATGCAGGAAGAGCTGGCCAACGCCGAAGTTACCGGCCAGTCCGGTGGCGGCCTGGTGAGCGTGGTGATGACCGGTCGTCACGACGTGAAGCGCGTCAGCATCGACCAGAGCCTGATGTCGACTGAGGCAGACGACAAGGAAGTGCTGGAAGACCTGATCGCCGCTGCACTGAACGACGCCGTGCGCAAGGTCGAGCAGAACAGCCAGGAAAAGATGGGTAGCATGACTGCCGGCATGCAATTGCCGCCGGGCTTCAAGATGCCTTTCTGAAGGCATTGCATACCGGGAACCGCCGCTGACAACAGCGGCGGTTTTTTTTTCGGGTGAGATTTCCCCCGGACACGGTCTGCTGATTTGACGGCATTGTCAGCGCTGGGTATAAACCGCCTCTCATTGAATTGTCAGGCCTTTCCCATGAGCTTCAGCCCTCTCATCCGCCAACTGATCGACGCCCTGCGTATTCTCCCGGGTGTCGGCCAGAAAACCGCCCAGCGCATGGCCCTGCAGCTGCTCGAGCGTGACCGCAGCGGCGGCCTGCGCCTGGCTCAGGCCCTGACCCAGGCCATGGAAGGGGTAGGGCATTGCCGCCAGTGCCGTATCCTGACCGAGCAGGAGCTGTGCCCGCAATGCGCCGACACGCGCCGTGACGATACCCAGTTGTGCGTGGTCGAGGGCCCGACCGATGTGTATGCGGTGGAGCAGACGGGCTACCGTGGCCGCTATTTCGTGCTCAAGGGCCACCTGTCGCCGCTGGACGGCCTGGGGCCGGAGGCGATAGGCATTCCGCAACTGATGGCGCGGATCGAGGAGCAGGGCACCTTCACCGAGGTGATCCTGGCAACCAACCCGACGGTGGAAGGGGAGGCGACTGCGCATTACATTGCCCAACTGCTGAGCGAGAAGGGCCTGGTGGCGTCGCGCATTGCCCATGGCGTGCCGCTGGGTGGGGAGCTGGAGCTGGTCGACGGCGGAACCCTGGCCCATGCCTTCGCCGGGCGGCGGCCGATTTCGCTCTGATTCAGAATTGCCGGGGCTGCAAAAAGCAGCCCCGTGGTCTCAATATTCGCTGAGCGAAAACTCGGTCAGGCAGAACGTCGGCACACCCGCCGCCTGCAGCCGGCGCGACCCGTCCAGCTCCGGCAGGTCGATGATTGCGGCCGCCTCGAACACCTGCGCACCGGTCCGACGCACCAGGTTGGCCGCTGCCAGCAGCGTACCGCCAGTCGCGATCAGGTCATCGAAGATCAGCACCGAATCCCCTTCGCACAGGCTGTCGGCGTGCACTTCCAGGAACGCTTCGCCGTACTCGGTCTGGTAGGCCTCGCTCAGCACATCGGCGGGCAGCTTGCCTTGCTTGCGGAACAGGATCAGCGGCTTGTTCAGTTGGTGGGCGATGATCGAGCCGATCAGGAAGCCTCGCGCATCCATGGCACCGATGTGGCTGAACTCGGCCTCGACATAGCGCTCGATGAATTGGTCGGCCACATAGCGCAGCCCGCGCGGCGACTGGAACAGCGGGGTGATGTCGCGGAAGATCACGCCCGGCTTGGGGAAATCCACTACCGGGCGGATCAGGGCTTTGAGGTCAAAGGCGTCGCTGTGCATTGTTGCGGGTATCCTGGGAAAACGATGCCCAAGTATACCTGCTAAACGCCGCCTCAGGCCTCCATCGCACCGCCGGCCAGCGCGCACAGCTGGATCGGGTCGAGGATGTGCACTTCCTTGCCTTCGGCGCGGATCAGGCCGTTCTGCTGGAAGCGGGTGAACACCCGCGACACGGTTTCCACGGCCAGACCAAGGTAATTGCCGATTTCGTTGCGCGACATGCTCAGGCGGAACTGGTTGGCCGAATAACCGCGGGCACGGAAGCGCGCCGACAGGTTGACCAGGAAGGTGGCGATGCGCTCGTCGGCGGTCTTTTTCGACAGCAGCAGCATCATTTGCTGGTCATCGCGGATTTCCCGGCTCATCACCCGCATCAGCTGGCGACGCAGCTGTGGCAGCTGCACCGACAGTTCGTCGAGGCGCTCGAAGGGGATTTCACACACCGAGGTGGTTTCCTGCGCCTGGGCCGACACCGGATAGGCCTCGGTGTCCATGCCCGACAGGCCGACCAGCTCGCTGGGCAGGTGGAAGCCGGTGATCTGCTCTTCGCCGCTGTCGCTGAGGCTGAAGGTTTTCAGGGCGCCGGAGCGTACCGCGTAGACCGAGCCGAAGTTGTCGCCCTGGCGGAACAGGAACTCGCCTTTTTTCAGCGGCCGCCCGCGCTTGACGATTTCGTCAAGTGCATCCATGTCTTCCAGGTTCAGCGACAGGGGCAGGCACAGGGGGGCCAGGCTGCAGTCCTTGCAATGGGCCTGGTTGTGTGGGCGCAGTTTGACTGGCTCGGACATTTTCTTCGATCCTTGTGGGAAAGCACACATAAGACGTAAGGGTAACTCACGGCGTAGGGTGTAGGCCAGCGTACGCTGTCGTACTGCGCGCAGGCCAGGCCCCGGCGGCTATGCCGGGGCCTTCGCTGTGCCCATGGTGTGCCTGGCAAGGAAACTTGTCCATGCGGTTGAACGACTCGGTTCAGATGACCCGGGAAAAGCGCTGGCGGTTGTGCAGGCCCAGGTAGGCGTCGAACACCATGCACACCGAGCGCGCCAGCAGGCGGCCGGCCGGCAGGATGCGTATGCCCTTGTCGTCCAGGCGGATCAGGCCGTCGCGCTGCAAGGTCAGCAGTTCAGGCCAGAGGTCGTTGAAATAGCCGCGAAAATCGAGGGTGAAGGCTTGTTCGATCGGCTCGAAGTCCAGCTCGAAATGGCAGATCAGCTGCTGGATCACTGCGCGGCGCAAGCGGTCGTCGTGGTTGCAGATCAGGCCGCGCTGGGTTGCCAGCTGGGCGTTGGAGAGGCTGTCCTGGTAAGTGTTGAGGTCGCTGCTGTTCTGGCAGTACAGGTCACCGATCTGGCTGATGGCCGACACGCCCAGGCCGATCAGGTCGCAGTGCCCGTGGGTGGTGTAGCCCTGGAAGTTGCGCTGCAGGGTGCCTTCTTCCTGGGCAATGGCCAGTTCGTCATCGGGCAGGGCGAAATGGTCCATGCCGATATAGCGATAGCCGGCTGCGGTCAGCTGGTCGATGGTGCTGTGCAGCATCTCCAGCTTGGCGGCCGCGCTGGGCAGGTCATTGTTGTCGATGCGCCGTTGCGGCATGAAGCGCTCGGGCAGGTGGGCGTAGTTGAATACCGACAGGCGGTCGGGTTGCAGGCGGATCACTTCTTCGACGGTGCGGGCGAAGCCTTCCGGGGTCTGCTTGGGCAGGCCGTAGATCAGGTCGAGGTTGACCGAGCGGAACTGCAGGGTACGTGCAGCCTCGATCAGGGTGCGGGTCTGTTCCAGGCTCTGCAGGCGGTTGACGGCGCGTTGCACGGCCGGGTCGAGGTCCTGCACGCCGAGGCTGACGCGGTTGAAGCCCAGTTCGCGCAGCAGGCCCATGGTCGACCAGTCAGCCTCGCGGGGGTCGATCTCGATGCCGTAGTCGCCGGAGTCGTCGTCCAGCAGGTGGAAATGCTGGCGCAGGGTGGCCATCAGCTGACGCAGTTCCACATGGCTGAGGAACGTCGGGGTGCCACCGCCAAAATGCAGCTGCTCGACCCGTTGCCTGGGGTCGAGGTGGCAGGCGATCAGCTGAATTTCCTGTTCCAGGCGCTGCAGGTACGGCGCGGCACGGGCACGGTCCTTGGTGATGACTTTGTTACAGGCGCAGTAGTAACAAATGTTTGCACAGAACGGCACATGTACGTACAGCGACAGCGGGCGCACGGCCCGACGGCTCTCGCGCAGGGCGTGGAGCAGGTCGAACGAGCCCACTTCGCTGTGCAGTTGCACGGCGGTCGGGTAAGAGGTGTAGCGTGGTCCGGCCAGGTCGTAGCGGCGGATCAGGTCGGTATCCCAACGTAGGTCGTCGAGCATGAGGGCGGTCCCCGGAAAGAGCAGCAATGCACCGGAGTCTAGGGTTGTCTGTAGGAATCTGTGTTGATTTGTATCAAGGGGAATTGGCAGTGGATGCCGAGGCCGCAAAGCGGCCCCCTTCAATGCCCCATCAGCCAATGCTGGTGTGGCCCAGGCAGGGTCCAGATGCCAAACAGCATTACCAGCACCCCGCCAGCCACGCGCACACTGCGCCGTTTCAACAAAGTGTTTACCCGTTCTGCCGCAAACCCGGTCGCCAGCAGCACCGGCCAGGTCCCTACCCCGAAGGCCAGCATCAATGCTGCGCTGTACCCGGCATTGCCCTGGCTGGCCGCCCACAGCAAGGTGCTGTACACCAGCCCGCACGGCAGCCACCCCCATAGTGCCCCGAGCAGCAGCGCGCGCGGCAGGCTGGAGACCGGTAGCAAGCGCGCTGCCACGGGCTGGACATGCCGCCACAACCCACGGCCCAGCGCCTCGATGCGGGTCAGCCCGCTCCACCAGCCAGCCAGGTACAGCCCCATGACGATCAACAGCAGCGCCGCCAGCACCCGCAACGCCAGGGCCGCAGGGCTGCTGGCCACGGCCCAGCCGGCCAGGCCCAGCAGCAGGCCGGCACAGCCATAACTGAGCACCCGGCCAAGGTTGTACGCCAGCAGCAGGCGCAGGCGCCGGCCGCGTTGTTCCGGGGGAATGGCCAGGGTCAGCGCGCCCATCAGGCCGCCACACATGCCCAGGCAGTGACCACCGCCCAGCAGGCCCAGGATCAGTGCCGAGCCCAGCAGGGGTAGCAGTTCAGGCACGGGGTGGCGGTTCCTTGGCGCTGGCGGCTTGGCTGTCGTCAGGCGTCACGGCTGCCTGGTGACGCGGGTCCTGGTCGTCGAACAGGATGCTATGGGCAGGGCTTTCGAGGTCGTCGTACTGGCCGCTGTCCACTGCCCAGAAGAAGATGTACACGGCCACGCCAACCAGCAGCAGTGCCGCGGGGATCATGACATAGAGGGCGGGCATGGTGACTTACTCCCGGGCAAGGACGCTTGATGGGTGGGCACACCCGATGCTGGCGGCAGGCGGGTCAGGCGCAGGGCATTGAGCACCACCACCAGCGAGCTGAGCGACATGCCGATGGCCGCCCACACCGGGGTGATCCAGCCGAGCGCGGCGAACGGCAGCACCAGGCCATTATACAGGGTCGCCCACAACAGATTCTGGAGGATATTACGGCGGGTGCGGCGGGCCAGCTCGAAGGTTTGCACCAGCGCCGACAGGCGGTTGGTCAGCAACACGGCATCGGCGCTGGTCTTGGCCAGGTCGGTGGCACTGCCCATGGCGATGCTGATGTCGGCGGCGGCCAGCACCGGCACATCGTTGACCCCATCGCCCAGCATCAGCACCTTGCGCCCGGCTGCCTGCAGCGCCTTCAGCCGGTCCAGTTTGTCGTCCGGGCGCAGGCCGCCGATGGCCTGGTCGATGCCCAGCTGGGCGGCCACTTCGGCAACCATCGGCGAGCTGTCACCGGACAGCAGCAGCGTGCGCCAGCCGCGGGCCTTGCAAGCGGCCAGCAGGGCAGGGGCGTCGTCGCGCAGGCGATCGTCCAGGCCGAACCAGGCCAGCGGCCCCTGGCGGTCGCCCAGCAGCAGCCACTGGCCGCGCGGTTCCGGCACCGCGGGGGGCGCAGCGCCGCTCAGGGCGCAGACGAAGGTGGCCTGGCCAATGCGCAGCAGCTGGCCTGCCACCTGGCCTTCCAGGCCCAGGCCCGGCACGCTCTGCACGTCATCGGCAGGGCTGGCGCTGCGGCCGAAGGCACGCGCGATGGGGTGTTCGGAGCGGTTTTCCAGGGCCGCGGCCAAGGCCAGGCAGCGGTCGGCCGGCAGGTTGCCGAGCGGGCGGATGCTGCGCAAGGTCAGGCGGCCTTCGGTCAGTGTGCCGGTCTTGTCGAACACCACTGTGTCGACCTGGTTCAGGCCTTCCAGCACATGGCCACGGGTCACCAGCAGGCCAAGCTTGTGCAAGGTGCCGGTGGCGGCGGTCAGGGCCGTCGGCGTGGCCAGGGACAGTGCGCAAGGGCAGGTCGCTACCAGCATGGCCAGCACGATCCAGAACGCCCGCGTCGGGTCCAGGTGCCACCACCACAGGCCGATGGCCAGGGCGGCCAGCAACGAGCACAGCAGGAACCACTGCGAGGCGCGGTCGGCGATTTCGGCCAGGCGCGGTTTCTCGGTCTGGGCACGCTCCAGCAGGCGAACGATGGCGGATAGCCGCGAATCGGCGCCCAGCGCTTCGACTTGCACATTCAAGGTGCTTTCGACATTCAGCGTGCCGCCGGTGACGCGTTCACCGGCCCGGCGGGGTTGCGGCAGGTATTCGCCGGTGAGCAGCGATTCATCGATGCTGGAGCGGCCATCGACAATGCAGCCGTCGGCAGGAATCACCGCGCCTGGCAGCACTTGTACCCGGTCGCCGCGTTGCAGCTCGCTGAGCAGGATGCGCTCGGTGTGGCCGTGGGCATCCAGGCGCAGGCATGAGGCGGGCAGCAGGTTGACCAGCTGCGCAGTGGCCGCGGCCGTGCGTTCGCGGGCACGGCGCTCCAGGTAGCGGCCGGTGAGCAGGAACAGGGCGAACATGCCCACGGTGTCGAAGTACAGCTCGCCGCTGCCGGTGATGGCGGTCCAGATGCCGGCGGCGAAAGCCAGGCCAATGGCCAGCGACACCGAGACGTCCATGGTCAGGTGACGGGTGCGCAAGTCGCGCGCGGCGCCCTTGAACAACGGCGCGCAGCTGTAGAAGACGATGGGGATGGTGAGAAACAGCGCCACCCACCTGAGGATGGTGTGCAGCTCAGGCGACAGGTCGATGTTGAATTCCGGCCAGGTGGCCATGGTTGCCATCATCGCCTGGAACCACAGCAGCCCGGCCACGCCCAGGCGGCGCAGGGCACTGCGGTTTTCGCGCGCCAGCTGCTCGGCGGCCTGGTCGGGTTGGTAAGGGTGAGCGGCGTAGCCGATCTGGCGCAGCTCGGCGAGCAGCCGGGACAGCGGCAGTTGCTGGTCGTCCCAGGTCAGCAGGAGGCGGTGGTTGGACAGGTTCAGGCGGGCTTCGGCGACGCCGGGCAGGTTGCGCAGGTGTTTTTCGATGAGCCAGCCACAGGCGGCGCAGCTGATGCCTTCGACCAGCAAGGTCGTTTCGGCCAGGTTTCCAGCATGGCGGACGAAGCTCTGCTGAACGTCGCTGCGGTCGTACAGGGCCAGTTCGTCCTGGAGTTGTTTGGGCAGTGCCTCGGGGTTGGCACTGCTGTCGCTGCGGTGCTGGTAATAATGCTCCAGGCCGCCGGCGACGATCGACTCGGCCACCGCCTGGCAGCCGGGGCAGCAGAACTGCCTTGGCTCGCCCAGGACCACGGCGGTGAAGCGGCTGCCGGCGGGGACGGGCAGGGCGCAGTGGTAGCAGGGGGTGGGTTGGGTCATAAGGCGAACACAATAATTCTGACGGGAACGTAGGCCCCTGTGGGAGCGGGCTTGCCCCGCAAAAGGGCCAGGCCTGGAAAATGATGTTCACAGGTCAGGCCCTTTCGCGGGGCAAGCCCGCTCC
>NZ_JATAAG010000091.1:72121-182603 GCF_030341915.1 Pseudomonas sp. BCRC 81390
TCGGCACCTTGAAGCGCTTCATCGCCCAGCTGCAAGGTCACGCCATGCTCGACCTTCTCTTCCTCGAACAGCCGCCACACCTGCGCGTCCTGACTGCCGAGCAACTCCACGAAGCGCCGCCCGTCGACCTTGTCGTCCAGCTGCCCGACATAACGCCCGGCTTCGACCCGATTGAGCAGCACCTTGCGGTCCTTCTCCGGCTGGGTCGGCGAAATCAGGTTCAGCTCCAGGCCCTGCGGGTCGCTGCTGCCGCTCAGGCGCACCTCCACTTCGCCGGTCAGCTCGTCGAGGTGCACACTGGCCTTCAAGCCCAGCTTTTGCGCCAGCAGTTCACGATCCAGCGAGCGGTTGATGCCCTTGCCGGCCTCGTAGTAGTTGTCGTTGACCAGGTTGTCCGGGTTGCGCACGGCGATGCTGACCATGCTCAGGCTCAGGCACACCGAGGTGGCCAGGATGCCGATGATGATCCAGGGCCAGAGATGCTTGTACCAGGGGCTGGTGGCGGTGGCAGGCATTGTCGGTTGTCTCTCTTAGCGGATCTGTGGGCCGATGAAGCGGCTCTTGGCTTCAACCTGGGCGTCGCTGTCATCGGCGCTCTTGAGGATGAAGGTGACTTCGTTGGTGGTCGAGGGCAATTTCTCGGGGGCAATCGACAGTTGCACCGGCAGGCTGACGATATCACCGGCCGCCACGCGGATCTCGCGCTGGCCCTCGAGCCTGAGGTCCGGCAGGCCGGCGGCGTCCAGCACGTATACATGGTCGCGCTGGTCCTTGTTCATCACCTTCAGGCTGTACACGTTCTCGATCCGGCCCTGGGCGTTCTCGCGGTACAGCACGCGGTCCTTGCTGACATCGAAACCGACCAGCGAACGGGTAGCAAAGGCGGTGGCCAGGCCGACGATCATCACCACCAGTACCAACGCGTAGCCGATCAGGCGTGGGCGCAGCAGGTGGGTCTTCTGCCCGGACAGGTTGTGTTCGGTGGTGTAGCTGATCAGCCCGCGCGGGTAGTTCATCTTGTCCATGATGTTGTCGCAGGCATCGATGCAGGCGGCGCAGCCGATGCACTCGATCTGCAGGCCGTCACGGATGTCGATGCCGGTGGGGCAGACCTGTACGCACATGGTGCAGTCGATGCAGTCGCCCAGGCCATGGGCCTTGTAGTCGAGGTCCTTCTTGCGCGGGCCGCGGGTTTCGCCACGGCGCGGGTCGTAGGACACGATCAGCGTGTCCTTGTCGAACATCACGCTCTGGAAGCGCGCATAGGGGCACATGTACACGCACACCTGCTCACGCAGCCAGCCGGCGTTGCCATAGGTGGCGAGGGTGAAGAAACCGACCCAGAAGTAGGCCCAGCCGTCGGCCTGGCCAGTGAAGAATTCGATGACCAGTTCGCGGATCGGCGAAAAATAACCGACGAAGGTCATGCCGGTGACGAAACCGATCAGCAGCCACAGGCTGTGCTTGGCCAGCTTGCGCAGGAACTTGTTGCCGCTCATGGGGGCCTTGTCCAGCTTCATGCGCTGGTTGCGGTCGCCCTCGGTGACCTTTTCGCACCACATGAAAATCCATGTCCACACGCTTTGCGGGCAGGTGTAGCCGCACCACACGCGGCCGGCGAACACGGTGATGAAGAACAGGCCGAAGGCGGCGACGATGAGGATGCCCGAGAGCAGGATGAAGTCCTGCGGCCAGATGGTGGCACCGAAGATGTAGAACTTGCGCTCGGGCAGGTTCCACCACACGGCCTGGTGGCCGCCCCAGTTCAGCCAGACGGTACCGAAGTACAGCAGGAACAGCACGGCACCGCCGACCATGCGCAGGCGCCGGAACAGGCCGGTGAAGGCACGGGTGTAGATCTTCTCGCGGGAGGCGTACAGGTCGACGGAGTCCTTGTCCTTCCCTTTGCTGGCAGGCGGGGTGACGTCATGTACCGGAATTTGCTTGCTCATCATCAAGTCCCACGGCAGTGGAAAAACGCCGCGGCCAATGCGTGCCGGCCGCAGTCTGGCGCAATCTGCTAGCGCTCTGCGGCCCATGATACGCCGCTGATGGCAGTATGGGGTCGCACTGCGACCTTTAGTCGCGTTGGGTTCGTGGCATGAATCGTGTTATGGCGGGTGTCAATTGATCCAGGTCATCTGCCTGCAAGAAATGCCGTATCTTCGCCGGCCTCTTCGCGGGTGAACCCCGCTCCCACAGGGATCGCACAGGTCCTGAGGCAGTGCAGTACCTGTGGGAGCGGGTTTACCCGCGAAGAGGCCGGGCCTGCTTATTCGGCCTTGGCCGGCGCCTGGTCCTGGTGCGACAGGCTGTACACATAAGCGGCCAGCAAGTGCACCTTGTCATTGCCTTGCAGCTGCGCCTGGGCCGGCATCTGCCCTTGGCGACCGTAACGGATGGTCTGTTGCAGTTGGGCAAAGCTCGAGCCGTAGATGAATGCCTGTGGGTGGGTCAGGTTCGGCGCGCCCATGGCTGGGGTACCTTTGCCTTCCGGCCCGTGGCAGGCCACGCAGTTGGCGGCGAAGATCTTCTGCCCGTTCTCGACATCGGCCTTCGCGCCTTCCGGCAGGCTGCGGCCATCCAGCTTGCTGACCACGAACGCCGCCACGTCAGCCACGCCCTGGTCGCCGATCACCTCGGCCCAGGCCGGCATCACGCCGTGGCGGCCGCCCATGATGGTGGTCTTGATGGTGTCCGGCTCGCCGCCCCAGCGCCAGTCGTTGTCGGTCAGGTTGGGGAAACCGAAGGCACCCTTGGCGTCGGAGCCGTGGCATACCGAGCAGTTGGAGGCGAACAGCCGCGCGCCCATTTTCAGCGCTTGCGGGTCCTTGGCCACTTCCTCGATGGGCATGGCGGCGAACTTGGCGAAGATCGGCCCGAAGCGGGCGTCGGCCTTGGCCATTTCCTTTTCCCATTCGTGCACGCCCGTCCAGCCCGGCTGGCCGTTGGAAAACTCGGTCTGCTTGTCGTTGTCCAGGTACGAGTAGCCCGGCAGCATGCCTTTCCAGTTGCCCAGGCCGGGGTACAGCACCAGGTAGCCGAGGGCGAAGACGATGGTGCCGACGAACAGCCAGAACCACCATTTCGGCAGCGGGTTGTCGTATTCCTCGATGCCATCGAAGGCATGCCCGACGGTTTCGTCGGTCACCTCTTCGCGCTGGCCCTTGCGGGTCGACAGCAGCAGCCAGGTCAACGAGAAGATGGTGCCCAGGGTCAGGACGGTAACGTACAGACTCCAGAAGGTTGTCATTGTTGTTTGCTCCCAGAAGCTTTTGCGTGCTCTTGCTCGACGTGGCGGCAGGCTGAGGGGTCATCCGCGAAGGGCAGTTGGGTCGCTTCGTCGAAGTCCTTTTTCCGCCGCGGGCTGAACACCCACAGCGCCAGGCCCACGAACGCCACCATCACCACGACGGTGCCCAGGCCGCGAATCATCCCGATATCCATCAGCGTCACCGTTTGCTCTTGATGATGGTGCCAAGACCTTGCAGGTACGCGACGAGGGCGTCCATTTCGGTCTTGCCCTTGACCGCGTCGCGGGCCCCGGCGATGTCGGCGTCGCTGTACGGCACGCCGAGGGTGCGCAGCACTTCCATCTTCTTCGCGGTGTCCTTGCCGTCGAGCTTGTGCTCGACCAGCCACGGGTAGGACGGCATCTTCGATTCCGGTACCACGTTGCGCGGGTTGTACAGGTGCGCGCGGTGCCAGTCATCCGAGTAGCGGCCACCGACCCGGGCCAGGTCCGGCCCGGTACGCTTGGAGCCCCACAGGAACGGGTGGTCCCAGACGCTTTCACCGGCTACCGAGTAGTGGCCGTAGCGCTCGGTTTCGGCGCGGAACGGGCGGATCATCTGCGAGTGGCAGCCCACGCAGCCTTCGCGGATGTAGATGTCGCGGCCTTCAAGCTCCAGCGCGGTGCGCGGCTTCATGCCTTCGACGGGTTTGTTGGTGACGTCCTGGAAAAACAGCGGGACGATCTGGGTCAGGCCACCGACGCTCACGGCGATGACCATGAAGAAGGCCAGCAGGCCTATGTTCTTCTCGACGGCTTCATGCTTCATCAGTGCGCTCCCACGACGACGATCTTGGCGGCTTCCTCTGCCTGTGCCGGGTTGGCGGCACGGACGGTACGCAGCACGTTGTAGGCCATCAGCAGCATGCCGCTGGCGAAGAACGCACCGCCCAGGGCGCGGACGATATAGCCAGGGTGGCTGGCCTGCAGGGCTTCGACGAAGGAGTAGGTGAGGGTGCCGTCATCGTTGATGGCGCGCCACATCAGGCCCTGGGTAATGCCGTTGACCCACATCGAGGCGATGTACAGCACGGTACCGATGGTGGCCAGCCAGAAGTGCGCATTGATCAGGCCGACGCTGTGCATCTGCTCGCGGCCATACAGGCGCGGAATCATGTGGTACACGGCACCGATCGAGATCATCGCCACCCAGCCGAGGGCGCCGGCGTGCACGTGGCCGATGGTCCAGTCGGTGTAGTGCGACAGCGAGTTCACGGTCTTGATGGCCATCATCGGGCCTTCGAAGGTGGACATGCCGTAGAACGCCAGCGACACCACCAGGAAGCGCAGGATCGGGTCGGTGCGCAGTTTGTGCCAGGCGCCGGACAGGGTCATCATGCCGTTGATCATGCCGCCCCAGCTCGGTGCCAGCAGGATGATCGACATCACCATGCCCAGCGACTGTGCCCAGTCGGGCAGGGCGGTGTAGTGCAGGTGGTGCGGGCCGGCCCAGATATACAGGGTGATCAGCGCCCAGAAGTGCACGATCGACAGGCGATACGAGTAGATCGGCCGCTCGGCCTGCTTGGGCACGAAGTAGTACATCATGCCGAGGAAGCCGGTGGTAAGGAAGAAGCCCACCGCGTTGTGGCCATACCACCACTGGATCATCGCATCAGTGGCGCCGGAGTAGGCCGAGTACGACTTGAACAGGCTCACCGGCAGCGAGATGTGGTTGACGATGTGCAGCATCGCGGTGACCACGATGAAGGCGCCGTAGAACCAGTTGCCGACATAGATGTGCTTGGTCTTGCGCTTGACGATGGTGCCGAAGAACACCAGCCCGTAGGTGACCCAGACGATGGCCAGGAGGATCGCCAGTGGCCACTCGAGCTCGGCGTATTCCTTGGTGGTGGTGTAGCCCATCGGCAGGGTGATCAGCGCGCCGACGATCACTGCCTGCCAACCCCAGAAGGTGAAGGCGGCCATGCTGTCGGAGATCAGCCGGGTCTGGCAGGTGCGCTGCACCACGTAGTAGCTGGTGCCGAACAGCGCACAGCCCCCGAAGGCGAAGATCACCAGGTTGGTGTGCAGCGGGCGCAGGCGGCCGAAGCTGGTCCAGGGCAGGTCCAGGTTCAGTTGCGGCCACACCAGCTGCGAGGCGATGAAGACGCCGAGGCCCATGCCAAGGATCCCCCAGACCACCGTCATGATGGCGAACTGGCGGACGACCTTGTAGTTATAAGCAGTCGGACTGATTGCTGTGCTCATTGCTAAGGTTCCACGGTTTTGATGTTCTTGTTGGTCGAAAATCGGCGCCAGTATTGATAACCACCGTGGTTACCGCAACGCAACTTTGGTACGCCGACCCGTGCCCGAGCCCGTCAACTGATGTCCCGCAGTAATCGGGCCCGGCCGATTGTACACAAATAAATATTTGTAATGTGTACCGTTTTTCATATTTTTCTGATCGATCGGTCAGGCTTTTGTCGGGGCGGCGACAGGCCGTGCGCCGCGTCTGCTTCGGTGCTTTCGCAGCGAAGCCCACTGAGGCAACAAGCTTAGTTGTGTTCGGAGGGGGTGCAAGGGAGGAGGTGAGACGAGGAGAGGCGGGGAGAGGGGCTGCGTTGCAGCCCATTCGCGGGTGAACCCGCTCCCACAGGCCAAGCGCTACGTTCAAATGTGGCGTGGTACCTGTGGGAGCGGGTGCACCCGCGAAGCGTCTTACTTGGTGGTCACGGCTTCGGCCGCTTGGTCTTGCGACAGGCTATACACATAAGCCGCCAGCAGGTGCACCTTGTCGTTGCCCTGGATCTCAGCCTGCGCCGGCATCTGACCCTGGCGACCATAACGAATGGTCTGCTGCAACTGGGCAAAGCTCGACCCGTAGATGAATGCCTGCGGGTGAGTCAGGTCTGGCGCACCCATGGCCGGTGTGCCCTTGCCTTCAGGGCCGTGGCAAGCCACGCAGTTAGCGGCGAAGATAGCCTTGCCCTTGGCCGCGTCGGCCTTGGCCCCTTCCGGCAGGCTGCGCTGACCGAGGTCGCCCAGCACGAACGCCGCCACATCCGCCACGCCCTGCTCGCCGATCACTTCGGCCCAGGCCGGCATCACGCCGTGGCGGCCGTTCATGATCGTGGCCTTGATGGTTTCCGCGTCGCCACCCCAGCGCCAGTCCTGGTCGGTGAGGTTGGGGAAGCCGTAGGCGCCCTTGGCGTCGGAGCCGTGGCATACCGAGCAGTTGGAGGCGAACAGGCGGCTGCCCATTTTCAATGCCTGGGGGTCCTTGGCGACTTCTTCCACCGGCATGGCCGCGTACTTGGCGAAGATCGGGCCGAACTTGGCGTCGGCCTTGGCCATTTCCTTCTGCCATTCATTGGCCCCGGTCCAGCCATTTTCATAGCCCGGCAGGATGCCCTTCCAGTTGCCCAGGCCCGGGTAGAGGATCAGGTAGCCGACCGAGAACACCAGGGTGCCGACGAACAGCCAGAACCACCACTTGGGCAGCGGGTTGTCGTACTCCTCGATGCCGTCGAAGCTGTGGCCCATGGTCTGGTCGGTGGTGCTGTTGCTCTGCCCCTTGCGGGTGCCGAGCAGCAGCCAGGTCAGGCCGATCAGGCTGCCGATGGTCAGTACGCTGATGTAGGTACTCCAGAAGGTGGTCATTGCCCATTGCTCCTTACAGCAGGTTCCTGCCCGGCAGCGGGCAGGCGGTCGTCGACGAAGGGCAGCAGTCGCGCTTCGGCGAAATCACGGTCGCGGCGGCGGTTGAATACCCACAGGGTGAGGCCGATGAAGGCGATCATCACCACCAGGGTGCCGAGGCCGCGGATCATGCCGATGTCCAGTTCCATCGCGCTCACCTCTTGTTCTTGATCGCGGTGCCGAGCACCTGCAGGTAGGCGACCAGGGCGTCCATCTCGGTCTTGCCCTTGACTGCGTCGCGGGCCCCGGCGATGTCGTCGTCGCTGTACGGCACGCCGAGGGTGCGCAGGGTGCGCATCTTGGTGTCGGTGTGGCTGTTGTCGACCGGCTGCGCTACCAGCCACGGATACGCCGGCATCTTCGACTCCGGCACCACGTTGCGCGGGTTGTACAGGTGGGCGCGGTGCCAGTCGTCCGAGTAGCGGCCACCGACCCGGGCCAGGTCCGGCCCGGTACGCTTGGAGCCCCACAGGAACGGGTGGTCCCAGACGCTTTCACCGGCTACCGAGTAGTGGCCGTAGCGCTCGGTTTCGGCGCGGAATGGGCGGATCATCTGCGAGTGACAGCCCACGCAGCCTTCGCGGATGTAGATGTCGCGGCCTTCGAGTTGCAGCGCGGTGTAGGGCTTCATGCCTTCCACCGGCTTGTTGGTGACGTCCTGGAAGAACAGCGGGACGATCTGGGTCAGGCCGCCGATACTGACGGCGAACACCATCAGCAGGGCCAGCAGGCCGACGTTTTTCTCGATGACTTCATGTTTCATCAGGCAGGTCTCCTCAAGCCAGCTGGGCGTTTGCAGGGGCGACATCGAGCGCCGGCGAACGCACGGTGCGCCAGGTGTTCCAGGCCATCAGGAACATGCCGCTGAGGAAGATCGCACCGCCGACGAAGCGCACGATGAAGCCTGGGTGGCTGGCCACCAGGGTTTCCACGAACGAGTAGGTGAGCGTGCCGTCGCTGTTGACTGCGCGCCACATCAGGCCCTGGGCGATACCGTTGACCCACATCGAGGCGATGTACAGCACGGTGCCGATGGTGGCCAGCCAGAAGTGCGCATTGATCAGGCCGATGCTGTACATGCGCTCCTTGCCGAACACTTTCGGGATGGTGTGGTACAGGGCACCGATCGAGATCATTGCCACCCAGCCGAGGGCGCCGGCGTGTACGTGGCCGATGGTCCAGTCGGTGTAGTGGGACAGGGCGTTGACCGTCTTGATGGCCATCATCGGGCCTTCGAAGGTGGACATGCCGTAGAACGCCAACGACACCACCAGGAAGCGCAGGATCGGATCGCTGCGCAGTTTGTGCCAGGCGCCGGAGAGGGTCATCATGCCGTTGATCATGCCGCCCCAGCTCGGTGCCAGCAGGATCAGCGACATCACCATGCCCAGCGACTGTGCCCAGTCGGGCAGGGCGGTGTAGTGCAGGTGGTGCGGGCCGGCCCAGATGTACAGGGTGATCAGCGCCCAGAAGTGCACGATCGACAGGCGATAGGAGTACACCGGGCGTTCGGCCTGCTTGGGCACGTAGTAGTACATCATCCCCAGGAAGCCTGCAGTGAGGAAGAAGCCCACCGCGTTGTGGCCGTACCACCACTGCACCATGGCGTCGGTGGCGCCGGCATAGACCGAGTACGACTTGGTCAGGCTGACCGGCAGTTCCAGGTTGTTGACCACGTGCAGCATCGCCACGGTCAGGATGAAGCCGCCGAAGAACCAGTTACCGACGTAGATGTGCTTGGTGTTGCGCTTCATCAGCGTGCCGAAGAACACGATGGCGTAGCTCACCCAGACGATGGTGATCAGGATGTCGATCGGCCATTCCAGTTCGGCGTATTCCTTGGAGCTGGTGTAGCCCAGCGGCAGGCTGATGGCCGCCAGCAGGATCACCAGTTGCCAGCCCCAGAAGGTGAACGCGGCCAGGCCCGGTGCGAACAGGGTGGTCTGGCAGGTGCGTTGCACCGAATAATAGGAGGTGGCGAACAGCGCACAGCCGCCGAAGGCGAAGATCACCGCATTGGTATGCAGGGGACGCAGGCGGCCGAAGCTGGTCCAGGGGAGGTCGAAGTTGAGGAAAGGCCAGGCGAGCTGGGCGGCGATGAAGACGCCGAGCCCCATCCCGACGATTCCCCACACCACCGTCATGATGGCGAATTGGCGGACCACCTTGTAGTTATAGGCGGTACTGCTGGTTGTGTTCATGTATGGGTTCCCATCCACGGTTATTTGGCAGGCTTTACAGCGAGGCAAGCATGATTAATGGGCAAAGTGCCGGTATTGACGGGGATCAATGGGCGAAGGTCGGAAATGTCCCAGGCTTGCGCTGCGATCCCCCGCGGCTACAGGGCAGTGGCGGTTACAAGGGCTGCCTGATCCTGGCCCATGGCGCGGGGGCGCCAATGGACAGCGGGTTCATGAATGAAATGGCGCAAAGGCTGGCGGCGCTTGGGGTCGCGGTGGTGCGCTTCGAGTTCCCGTACATGGCCGAGCGCAGGGTAGGGGGTGGCAAGCGGCCGCCGAACCCGCAGAAGGTGCTGCTCGAATGTTGGCGCGAGGTGTACCAGCAGGTGCGACCTTTGGTCACGGGCAAGCTGGCCGTGGGCGGCAAGTCCATGGGCGGGCGCATGGCCAGCCTGGTGGCCGACGCGTTGGCGGTGGATGCGCTGGTATGCCTGGGCTACCCGTTCCATGCCGTGGGCAAGCCGGAAAAGCCACGGGTCGAGCACCTGGCCGAATTGCACACGCCGACGTTGATCGTGCAGGGCGAGCGGGATGCACTGGGCAACCGCGAGACGGTGGCAGGCTATGTGCTGTCGCCGGCCATCGAGGTGAGCTGGCTAGTGGCGGCGGACCATGACCTGAAACCGCTGAAGGCTTCGGGGTTCAGCCATGAGCAGCACTTGCAGGCGGCGGCTGAGAAGGTTGCGGCATTCCTGTCGCAATAGTGCTGGATGTTTCGCGGGTAAACCCGCTCCCACAGGTACTGCACAGGCCCGCAAGCTTGCCGTGAACCTGTGGGAGCGGGTTTACCCGCGAAGCGGCCGGTACGGGCCGACGCTTAGTCGCGGTACTCGCACAGGTAGGCGGTATCCACCTTCACCTGCAACTGGAACTTGCTGTCGGCCGGCACGTTGAATTTGTCGCCGGCTTTGAAGGTTTCCCAGTTGTCGCTGCCTGGCAGCTTCACGATCAGTGCACCCGACACCACGTGCATGATCTCGCGCTTGGCAGTACCGAACTCGTATTCGCCCGGGGCCATCACACCGACAGTGGCCGGGCCTTCTTCGCCGGCAAAAGCGATCGACTTGACGGTGCCGTTGAAGTACTCGTTGACCTTGAACATGGGCGACTCCTGAAAAGGGGATGGAAAAGGGCTGGCCAGTATGCCCAAGCCCTCAGGCCCCGTCATCTGCTTTCAGGTGCCGTTGGCGGGCAGGGTCAAGGGCAGCAGCCGTGCAGTATTGCGTGCATCCTCCAGAGCCCGGTGTTGCTGCCCGCAAAAGTGCATGCCGGCCAGTTGCAGGGCACCGTTCAGGCCGGTTGGGCGCTGCAGGTGGCGGGCCTTGGCGAAGCGTTGCTTGAGGTTGATGTGCGGCAGGGTCCGCAGCAGGCTGTCCAGCCCGTGCAGCTGCCATTCCTGATGCAACTGCTGGCGGTCGTAGTCACCCCAGCTGACCCAGGCCTGGAGCTGCCCACGGTGGTGCCCGAGCCAACGCTCGAAGCTTGCCCACACCTCGTGGAAGGGGGCAGCACTGTCTACCTCGGCCTGGCTGATGTGGGTCAGTTCGCGGCAGAACGGGGTCAGCTGCGGCCGACGCCGGGGCTTGACGAAGCACTGGAAGTGGTCCACTTCGCGGCCTTCGCGGGTAACCAGGCTTGCGCCAATTTCAATGACTTCCATCTCTGTGACCGGCCACCCACCCTTGTCGGTGGTGGCTTCCAGGTCGATCACCAACCACTGGCCCATACCAGGCTCCCTTGCAGATCCTGCTAGAGCGTAGCCAATCTGTGGGCATCCGGCACCACTGGCAATCTGCCCCCAGGTTTGGCACAAGGGCAGCGCAACCGGCAGTTGTGTCCGACCGGGAAAACGCCTAGCTTAAGCGCACCCAGGCATGAACCGTATGAGTGTCCGTCTTGATTCCAACGTCAGGCCGCAAGGCCTTGTCTACCCTGTTGTTGCTGGCCCTGTCCTGGCTGGTGGCGCCTGCCTGGGCGGTTGACGCCATCGAGGTCAAGGTCGGCGCGGCCCACTTCCCGCCCTATACGGTGCGCCCCGAGAAGGGTGCCGACACGGGCCTGCTGCCGCAGCTGGTCGATGCGCTGAACCGTGCGCAGCAACAGTACCGTTTCATCCTGGTGCCCACTTCCATCCAGCGGCGTTTTGGTGATTTCCAGCAAGGCCGCACCGACATGGCCATTTTCGAGAACCCCGAATGGGGCTGGCAGCAAATTGCCCATCAGACCGTGGACATGGGCCTGGAAGATGCCGAGGTATTCGTCGCCCGGCAGGCCAATGGCCGTGATCAGCATTACTTCGACGACCTGCGCGGCAAGCGCCTGGCGCTGTTCAACGGTTACCACTATGCGTTCGCCGGTTTCAATTCGGACCCGGACTACCTGCGCAAGGTCTACAACGCGACCCTGACCTATTCGCATGACAGCAACCTGTTGATGGTGCAGGCCGGGCGTGCCGACATTGCCCTGGTCACGCGTTCCTACCTCAGCGATTTCCTCGCGCGCAACCCGGCCAGCCGTGAGCAGCTGGTGTCTTCACAGCGGATTGACCAGGTCTACCACCACTATGCCTTGCTGCGCCCTGGCGCACCGATCGGCGGGCAGTCGTTCGCGACGCTGCTGCGCGGCCTTCGCGACAGCGGCGAACTGGCGCGGATCTTCGAGCCCTACCGCATCACGCTGGTCCCCACGCGCGACTAAATTCCCGCCAGTTGGCAACGTTTTCAGCAGTGAGCCTTTTTCTTCATTGCCGTGAGCCAAGCCCATGCCGTTCGATGCCGCTTCGCAGCCCCATTTCGCGCCGTGCTGGCGCAGCCTCAGTGCCGAGGAGGGGAGCAGCTGGCTGAGCCTGTCCCTAGAAGGCCGCCCGTTGATCCGCGTGCGCCTGGAGGCAGGCGCACCCTTGCAGCTTTACCCCGAACGCATGTGCCCGCAGCGCCCCGAGCAGGCGTTATGGGCTGCCTGCTATTGGTTGTTGTCCCGCGACAGCGCTTGCCAGCGCCTGGCCTGGCACCTGCCGGAGGTGCCCACTCAGGCATTGCTCAGCGGCCTGCTGCTGGCCACCGAGCAACCAGGCCAGTACCTGTGCGAGCGCGCGCTGTTCTGGCAGTTGCCGCAGCCCTGGCTGGGCGAGTCGGGCCATGAGGCGTATCCACAGCAGATGCAGCTCAGCAACGGCAAGCGCCACCCGCGCCGCGCACCCAAGCCGCGCGGCGAAGTGTACCGGCGTTTCGATGCGCGCCTGGGCAGCTGGGTGTCGCTGCGCACGCTGGAGATCGAGACAGACCTGGAGCGCTTCAACCGCTGGCAGAACAACCCGCGGGTGGAAGCGTTCTGGCAGGAGGCCGGCACCCTGGCACAGCACCGCGAGTACCTCGGCAAACTCCAGGCCGACCCGCATACCCTGCCGCTCATCGGCTGCTTCGATGATGAGCCGTTTGCCTACTTCGAGGCCTACTGGGCCAAGGAGGACCGCATCGCACCGTTCTACCCGGCAGATGACTACGACCGGGGGATCCACATGCTGGTAGGCGAGCAGCGCCATCGCGGGCCGCACAAGGTGGCCAGCTGGCTATCGGCGCTGGTGCATTACCTGTTCCTCGATGACCCGCGTACCCAGCGGGTGGTGGCCGAGCCGCGCGCCGACAACGGCAAGATGATCGGCTACCTGCACGATCAGTGCTTCCACTGCGACAAGGAGTTCGACTTCCCGCACAAACGGGCGGCATTGATGATTCTTGGCCGGGAGCGGTTTTTCGATCGCTGTGAACTGGTGTGAGGGCCGGGGAGGGCGGTGCGGCGCGGTAGCTGCGGTTTTCCCGCGGAGCGCGCGACGCGGTGCCTGACCCTGGCTACGCCAGTGTTCGTGGGTGAACGCCCTCCCACATGCCCTCGGCAGTCTTGGGGGTTCAGGCCTGGCGACCGGCCATCTTGCGGCAGTGCACCAGTGCATCGCGGATCATGAAGTTGACCAGCGTCGGCGACACCCCCAATTCCTTGGCAATGTCCTTCTGCGGCACTCCATGCAGGCGGTACATCTCGAACGCATAACGGGTGCGCTGTGGCAGCTGGTTCAACGCCTCGGCAATATCATCCAGCGCGGCCAGGTTGATGTGGGTGGCCTCGGGCGAGGCATTCTGCACCACCACATTCAGGCCTTCCTCCTCGCTGCCGGAGTACTTCAACTCCATCGCCTGCTTGCGGTAGTGGTCGATGGCCAGGTTGCGCACGATCTGGAACAGGTAGCTCAACTGCGCCTTGAACGATGAGGTGATCTGCGGGGCGGCGCTGAGCCTGAAGAAGGCATCCTGCACCACATCTTCGGCGCGCGAGCGGCAGCCGGTAATGCGCGCGGCAATCTTGACCAGGATGCTGCGGTTGTCGACGAAGGCCTGCAGTAATGGTGAATCGCACTTACTTGTGGATAGTTGTTCCGCCATGGAAATCACCTTGTCACAGAGGGGAAAGGACGCTTCCAGCTATGGGAAGCTTCCTACGACGTGCGACAACCTATTCATAGTGATAATGATTGTCAAATGAGAAATGTAATTGTTACGAACGAGTTCTGGTTTCGGGAAGGCATGCCTTGGGAGGGGGCGCCTGGCAAGTCAGGCCCCGCTAATTTCTCCCCCTGCCCATACGTTCCCCTGTGTACATCCGGCCGCCGTACGCTGCTCGCCGACGTTCACGCAGCAGCCGGCCCGCCTCCACCAGACACTGGCAGGAACACCCCATGACGGACGCCTTCGAACTCCCGCTCTCGCTGGCCCAGGCCCTGGCCCAACGCGCCGCACAGACCCCGGACCGGATCGCCTTGCGCTTTCTGGCCGACGCTCCCGGTGAGCAGGCGGTGCTCAGCTACCGCGAACTGGACCAACGTGCGCGCACCATCGCCGCGGCGTTGCAGGCGCGGGTCGGTTTCGGTGAGCGTGCGGTGCTGTTGTTCCCCAGTGGGCCGGACTACGTGGCGGCGTTCTTCGGCTGCCTGTATGCGGGCGTCATCGCGGTGCCCGCCTACCCGCCGGAGTCGGCGCGCCAGCACCACCAGCAACGCCTGCTGTCGATCATCGACGACGCCGAACCGCGCCTGCTGCTGACCGTGGCTGCGCTGCAAGGCAGCCTGCAGGGGCTGGAGGCGCTGAGCAGGACCAATGCCCCTGCGCTGCTGGCGGTCGACGGCCTCGACCCGGCGCTGGCTGCGGACTGGCGCGAGCCGGCCCTGAGGGGGGATGACATTGCCTTCCTGCAGTACACCTCCGGCTCCACCGCGCTGCCCAAGGGCGTGCAGGTCAGTCATGGCAACCTGGTCGCCAACGAGCAGTTGATCCGTCGCGGTTTCGGCATCGATCTCAACCCCGACGACGTGATCGTCAGCTGGCTGCCGCTGTACCACGACATGGGCCTGATCGGCGGCCTGCTGCAGCCGATCTTCAGCGGTGTGCCCTGTGTGCTGATGTCGCCGGGCTATTTCCTGGCCCGGCCGTTGCGCTGGTTGCAGGCCATCAGCGAATACGGCGGCACCATCAGCGGTGGCCCTGACTTTGCCTACCGCCTGTGCAGCGAGCGGGTCAGCGCGGGCGCCCTGGCCGGGCTCGACCTGAGCCGCTGGCGCGTGGCTTATTCCGGCTCCGAGCCGATCCGCCAGGACAGCCTGGCCACCTTCGCCGACAAGTTCCGTGCCTGCGGCTTCGACCCGCAGAGCTTTTTCGCCAGCTACGGCCTGGCCGAAGCGACCCTGTTCGTCAGCGGTAGCCGCCGGGGCCAGGGTATCGCCGCACTGGAACTGGACACCGAGGCCTTCGCCGCCAACCGCGCCGAGCCGGGCCAGGGCAGCGTGCTGATGAGCTGCGGTTACCCGCAACCCGGGCATGCGTTGCGTATTGTCGACCCGCAACGGCTGCAGCCACTGGGCGACAACCAGGTCGGCGAGATCTGGGCCAGCGGCCCGAGCGTCGCCCGGGGCTACTGGCGCAACCCGCAAGCCAGTGCCCGCACCTTCGTCGAAATGGACGGCCAGACCTGGTTGCGTACCGGCGACCTGGGCTTCCTGCGTGACGGCGAAGTGTTCGTCAGCGGGCGCCTGAAAGACCTGTTGATCGTACGCGGGCAGAACCTGTACCCGCAGGACCTGGAAAAAACCCTCGAACGCGAAGTCGAGGTGCTGCGCAAAGGCCGGGTGGCAGTATTTGCCGTCGAGCACCAGGGCGAGGAGGGCATCGGCGTGGCAGTCGAAGTCAGCCGCAACGTGCAGAAGGCGCTCAAGCCCGACGACCTGATCAACACCCTGCGCCAGGTCGTCGCCGATGCTTGCCGCCAGGCCCCGGCGGTGGTCCTGCTACTGAACCCCGGTGCGTTGCCCAAGACCTCCAGCGGCAAGCTGCAACGCTCGGCCTGCCGCTTGCGCATGGAAGATGGCAGCCTGGATTGCTATGCCCGGTTCCCTGACGTCAACCTGGCCGACGCCAGGCCGGCAAGCGCTGCGGGGTTGCAGGCGCGTATCGCCAGTGTATGGCGCGACGTCCTCGAGGTGGAGGCGGTGGCGGCAGACGACCATTTCCTGCTGCTGGGCGGCAACTCCATCGCCGCCACCCAGGCCACCGCTCGCCTGGCCGATGAACTGGGCATCACGCTCAACCTGGCCACGTTGTTCGAGGCGCCCGTGCTGGCCGACTACAGCCAGGCAGTGGCAGCGCTGCTTGCTGTCGACGGCGCCCGGGCCACTGCCATCGCCCCACTGGAGCGGGGCCGGGCACTGCCCCAGTCGCTGGCGCAAAACCGCTTGTGGCTACTGTGGCAATTGCAGCCGCAGGCGGCGGCCTACAACATTCCGGCTGGCCTGCACCTGCGTGGCGAGCTGGACCAACGTGCCCTGGAAGCGGCCTTCCAGGCGTTGGTGCAGCGCCATGAGTCACTGCGCACCGTGTTCAGCGAAGAACACGGCCAGGCCCTGCAACGCATCCTGCCGTCAGCGCCATTCCAGCTGCGCCGCCTGGACCTCGAAGGCCAGGCACCCGAACAGGTTGCCGCCCAGCGCGAGGCGGAAGCCTGCCAGCCCTTCGACCTGACCCGGGGCCCGCTGCTGCGGGTGACCCTGGCGCGCCTGGGCGATGAAGACCATCAGCTGTGGGTGACCCTGCACCACATCGTCGCTGATGGCTGGTCACTGAATATCCTGCTGGATGAATTCGCCAGGTTGTATGCTGCCCGCTGCCAGGGCCTGGAGGCCAATCTGGCGCCGTTGCCCCTGGGATACGCCGACTACGGTAGTTGGCAGCGGCAATGGCTGGCCGAAGGCGAGGCCGAGCGTCAGCTGCGCTACTGGCAGGTGCGCCTGGGCGAGGAAACGCCAGTGCTCGACTTGTGCACCGACCAGCCGCGCGCCAGCCAACGCGACCACCGGGCTGCCCGGTTGCAGGTGAAGGTGCCGGCCGCCCTCAGCGAGGCACTCAAGGGCCTGGCGCGCGAGCAGCAAGCCAGCCTGTTCATGGTCTTGCTGGCCGGCTGGCAGGCGCTGCTGTACCGCTACAGCGGCCAGGCCGATATCCGCGTCGGCGTGCCCAACGCCAACCGTCCGCGCCTGGAAACCCAGGGCCTGGTCGGCTTCTTCATCAATACCCAGGTGATGTGCGCGCAACTCGACGGCCGCCTGTCGTTCAGCCAGCTGCTGGCCCAGGTGCGCCAAGCCACCCTGGAAGCCCAGGCCAACCAGGACCTGCCGTTCGAGCAACTGGTCGAAGCCTTGCCCGCGGCCCGCGAGCAAGGCCTGTTCCAGGTCATGTTCAACCACCAGCAACGCGACCTGTCGGCCCTGCGCCGCCTGCCGGGCCTGCTGGCCGAGGAGTTGCCGTGGCACAGCCGCGAGGCCAAGTTCGATTTGCAACTGCACAGCGAGGAGGACCACCAGGGCCGCCTGAGCCTGGCCTTCGACTACGCCGCCGGCCTGTTTGAAGCCGCTACCATCAAACGCCTGGCCAAGCACCTGCTGGCCCTGCTGGAGCAGGTGTGCGCTGCGCCGCAGCGGGCCCTTGGCGAGGTGCAGTTGCTCGACGAGCCCGGCCGCCTGCAACTGCTGGGCTGGGGCCAGGCACCGGCCGTAGCGCCGCAGTGCCTGCTGGTCGAGCAGCTCAATGAACAGGCGCGCAACACCCCGCAGCGCACCGCGCTGGTCTGGGAGGGGGGCAGCCTGGACTATGCCGAGCTGCACCAGCAAGCCAACCGCCTGGCCCATTACCTGCGCGACAAGGGGGTCGGCCCCGATACCTGTGTGGCCATTGCCATCGAACGCTCGCCGCAATTGCTGGTCGGCCTGCTGGCGATTCTCAAGGCCGGCGGTGCCTATGTGCCGCTGGACGTCGACTACCCGGCCGAGCGCCTGGCCTATATGCTTGCCGACTGCGGTGCCCGCCTGCTGCTGAGCCACAGCGGCCTGCTGGGCCAGCTGCCGCAGGTCGACGGGGTCAGCGCCATCGCCCTCGACCAGCTGCACCTGGACAGCTGGCCCAGCCATGCGCCAGGGCTGCATTTGCACGGCGACAACCTGGCGTACGTGATCTACACCTCCGGCTCCACCGGCCGACCCAAGGGCGTAGGCAACACCCACGCAGCGTTGGCCGAACGCCTGCAGTGGATGCAGAACACTTATGCGCTGAACGACAGCGACGTGCTGATGCAGAAGGCGCCGGTCAGCTTCGATGTTTCGGTGTGGGAATGCTTCTGGCCGCTGGTCACAGGCTGCAAGCTGGTGCTCGCCGGCCCTGGCGAGCACCGCGACCCCCAGCGCATCGCCGCGTTGGTGCAGGCCCATGGCGTGACCACGTTGCATTTCGTGCCGCCTCTGCTGCAGGTTTTCATCCAGGAACCGCTGGCGCAGGCCTGCACCAGCCTGCGCCGGGTGTTTTCCGGGGGCGAGGCGCTGCCCGCGGCGTTGCGTGACCGTGTGCTGCAGGTGCTGCCGCAGGTGCAGTTGCACAACCGTTACGGCCCGACCGAAACCGCCATCAACGTCACCCACTGGCACTGCCAGGCGACGGATGGTGAGCGTTCACCGATCGGCCGGCCGTTGGCCAATGTGCTGTGCCGGGTGCTGGACGACGAACTTGAACTCACTGCCCCCGGCGTGCCGGGCGAGCTGTACCTTGGCGGCGCCGGCCTGGCGCGTGGCTACCTGGGCCGCCCAGGCCTTACCGCCGAGCGCTTCGTGCCCCGGGTCGATGGCCATGGCGAACGCCTGTACCGCAGCGGCGACCGTGCCCGCTGGCAGGTACAGACCGAGGCCCTGGAATACCTGGGCCGCCTCGACCAGCAGGTCAAGGTGCGAGGCTTCCGGGTCGAGCCCGAGGAGGTCCAGGCCTGCCTGCTGGCGCAAGCCAATGTCGAACAGGCGTTGGTGCTGGTGCACCAGGATGCCGTCGGTGCGCAACTGGTCGGCTACTACTGCGGCAGCGCCCAGCCAGCCGAGTTGCTGGCGGTGCTGGCCGGGCAGTTGCCCGCCTATATGGTGCCGGCACAACTCGTGCCGCTGGCGCAGATGCCGCTGGGCCCCAGCGGCAAGGTCGAGCGCAAGGCGCTGCCGGCCCCGGTGTGGCAGCAGCGTGAGCACGTCGCGCCACACAGCCCATTGCAGCAGCAGGTCGCGGCCATCTGGTGCGAGGTGCTGAACCTGCCGCGCGTTGGTCTGCAGGACGACTTCTTCGCCCTCGGCGGCCACTCGCTGCTGGCCACCCAGATCGTATCGCGCACGCGCCAGGCCTGCGATGTCGAGCTGCCGCTCAAGGCCCTGTTCGATACCAGCGAGCTGGGCGCCTTCTGTGCCGAGATCGCGCGTATCCGTGCCGCCGGCGAGCGCAACCTGCAAGGCGAAATCGCCCGCGTCGACCGCCGTCAGGCAGTGCCGCTGTCGTACTCGCAGCAGCGCATGTGGTTCCTCTGGCAGATGGCGCCGGATAGCCCGGCGTACAACGTCGGCGGCATGGCACGCCTGCGCGGAACCCTGCATGTGGAAGCCTTCGAGCGTGCATTGCAGGCGCTGGTGGTGCGTCATGAAACCCTGCGTACCACCTTCCCCAGCATTGGCGGCGTGCCGTACCAGTGCGTGACACAAGATGGCCGCCTGCAGCTGGACTGGCAGGACTTCAGCGCATTGCCTGCCGAAGCCCGCCAGCAACGCCTGCGGCAACTGGCCGACGACCAGGCGCACCAGCCCTTCGACCTGGAGCGCGGCCCGCTGCTGCGCGCCTGCCTGGTCAAGGCCGAAGAACGCGAGCATTTCTTCGTGCTGACCCTGCACCACATCGTCACCGAAGGCTGGGCCATGGACATCTTTGCCCGCGAACTGGGCGAGCTGTACGAGGCGTTCGTCGATGACCGCGAATCGCCCCTGCCGCCGTTGCCGGTGCAGTACCTGGACTACAGCGTGTGGCAACGGCAATGGCTGGAAAGCGGCGAGGGTGCGCGCCAGCTGGCCTACTGGCAGGCGCGCCTGGGCGATGAGCACCCGGTGCTCGCGTTGCCCGCCGACCGCCCACGCCCGCCGGTGCAAAGCCACCGTGGCGAGCTGTACCGCTTCGAACTGGACCCGGCGCTGGTCACCCGCGTGCACGCCTTCAACCGCCAACGCGGGCTGACCCTGTTCATGACCGTGACCGCCACCCTGGCCGCCTTGCTGCATCGCTACAGCGGCCAGCGCGACCTGCGCATCGGCGCGCCGGTGGCCAACCGCATCCGCCCGGAAAGCGAAGGCCTGATCGGCGCGTTCCTCAACACCCAGGTGCTGCGCTGCGAGGTGGACGGGCAGATGACTGCCCATGCCTTGCTGGAGCAGGTGCGCCAGGCTGCCATCGAAGGCCAGTCGCACCAGGACCTGCCATTCGAGCAATTGGTGGAAGCCCTGCAGCCACCGCGCAGCAGCGCCTACAACCCGCTGTTCCAGGTGATGTGCAACGTCCAGCGCTGGGCTTTCCAGCAAAGCCGTACGCTGGCCGGCATGCAGGTGGACTACCTGGTCAACGATGCCAGCGCCACCAAGTTCGACCTGTACCTGGAGGTGACCGACCTTGACGGCCGCCTGGGCTGCTGCCTGACGTACAGCCGCGACCTGTTCGACGAACCGCGCATCGCGCGCATGGCCGAGCACTGGCAGCAGCTGCTGGGCGGCCTGCTGGACGACCCACAGCAGCGCCTGTGCGAGCTGCCGATGCTGGGCAGCGCCGAACAGCAGGTGCTGGCGGGCCAGTTGCACGGCGAGCACGCCCCCGGCCTCGACCAGACCTTGCATGGCTTGTTCGCCGCCCAGGTGGCGCGCACCCCGCACGCCGTTGCGCTGACTTTTGCCGGCCAGCACCTCACCTATGCCGAGCTCGACCAGCAAGCCAACCGCCTGGCCCGCGCCCTGCGCGAGCGCGGGGTCGGCCCGCAGGTGCGCGTGGGCCTGGCGCTGGAGCGCTCGTTGCACATGGTGGTCGGCTTGCTGGCCATTCTCAAGGCCGGCGGCGCCTACGTGCCGCTCGACCCGGAGTACCCGCTCGACCGCCTGCGCTACATGATCGAAGACAGCCGCATCGGCCTGCTGTTGAGCCAGCGCGCGCTGCTGCAAAGCCTCGGCGAGCTGCCCGCAGGGGTCGCCTGCTGGAGCCTGGAAGACGACACGGCCAGCCTGTCGGCCTACAGCGATGCGCCGCTGGACAACCGCAACCTGGCGCAGCACCAGGCCTACCTGATCTATACCTCCGGTTCCACCGGCAAGCCCAAGGGGGTAATCGTCAGCCACGGCGAATTCGCCATGCACTGCCAGGCAGTGATCTCGGCATTTGGCATGCGCAGTCACGACTGCGAGCTGCACTTCTACTCGATCAACTTCGATGCTGCCAGCGAGCGCCTGTGGGCGCCGCTGCTGTGCGGCGCTCGTGTGGTGCTGCGCGCCCAGGGGCAGTGGGGCGCAGAAGACATCTGCCAGCTGGTGCGTGAACAACGGGTCAGTATCCTCGGCTTCACGCCCAGCTATGGCAGCCAGTTGGCGCAGTACCTGGCCGGGCAGGGCGAGCAGTTGCCGGTACGCCTGGTGATCACCGGTGGCGAAGCGTTGACCGGCGAGCATGTGCAGCGTATTCGCCAGGCCTTTGCGCCGCAGCAGCTGTTCAACGCCTACGGCCCGACCGAAACCGTGGTCATGCCGCTGGCCTGCCTGGCGCCGGAAACGTTGCCGGCAGACCTCGGCAGCGTGCCGATCGGCCGTGTCGTCGGCAGCCGCACGGCCTATATCCTCGACGAAAACCTTGCCCTGTTGCCGCAAGGCGGCATCGGTGAACTGTATGTCGGTGGTGCCGGCCTGGCCCAGGGTTACCACGACCGCCCCGGGCTCAGTGCCGAGCGCTTCGTCGCCGACCCGTTCAGCGGCGCAGGAGGGCGCCTGTACCGCACCGGCGACTTGGTGCGCCTGGGCAGCGATGGCCTGGTCGAGTACGTTGGCCGTGCCGACCAGCAGGTGAAGATTCGCGGTTTCCGCATTGAACTCGGGGAAATCGAAAGCCGCCTGCAGGCGCATGCCGACGTCGACCAAGCCGTGGTGCTGGCCCTCGACTTGCCGGGTGGCAAGCAACTGGTGGGTTACCTGGTGTGCCGGCAGGCGGCGGCCGACAGCGCGGCCCAGGGCCAGCTGCGTGAAGCGGTGAAGGCCGATGCCCGACGGCATCTGCCGGACTACATGGTGCCCGCCCACCTGGTCCTGCTCGACCGCCTGCCGCTGATGGGCAACGGCAAACTCGATCGCCGCGCGCTGCCGCTGCCGGACCTGGAGCAGGCCCGCCAGCACTACCAGGCCCCTGGCAATGCAGTTGAAGCGCAACTCGCGCAGATCTGGTGCGATGTGCTGAGCCTTGCCCAGGTCGGCGTGCAGGACAACTTCTTCGAACTGGGCGGCGATTCGATCCTGTCGATCCAGGTGGTCAGCCGGGCCCGCCAGGCCGGCTTGCAGTTCACCCCGCGTGACCTGTTCCAGCACCAGACCCTCCAGGCCTTGGCGGCCGTCGTTCGCCACAGCGAAGCCACCAGCAGCATCGACCAGGGCCTGCGCCAGGGACAGGTCGGCCTGACCCCGATCCAGCACTGGTTCTTCGACACCGACCTGGCGCAGCCGCAGCACTGGAACCAGGCGGTGTTGCTGCAAGCCCGCCAGACGCTGGACGAAGCGGCACTGGAGCAGGCGCTCGCCGCCCTGGTGCGGCACCACGACAGCCTGCGCCTGCGCTTCAGCCAGGCCAACGGCCGCTGGCAGGCCGCGTACGCCCAGCCTGACGCCGGGCAATTGCTGTGGCGCGCGACGGTTACCGACTTCGCCGATTGCCAGGCGTTGTACACCGACCTGCAACGCAGTCTCGACCTGCAGCAGGGGCCACTGCTGCGTGCCTTGCTGGTGCGGGACGGGCAGGGCAGCCAGCGCCTGTTGCTGGCGATCCATCACCTGGTGGTGGATGGCGTGTCCTGGCGGGTGCTGCTGGAAGACCTGCAGGCGTTGTACCGTGGCCAGCCGCTGCCGGCCAAGACCCACGCCATGGGCGACTGGGCGGCCCGCCTGGCCAGCTATGCCGGCAGCGATTCGCTGCGCGACGAGCTCGGCTGGTGGCAAGGACAGCTGGCGGGCGTGCGCCACGAACTGCCCTGCGATCACCCGCAGGGCGGCAACCTGCAGCGCCACGCCCGTACCCTGGCCATCAGCCTGGATGCGCAGCAGACCCGGCATTTGCTGCAGCGGGCGCCGGCGGCGTATCACACTCAGGTCAACGACCTGCTGCTGACCGCGCTGGCGCGTACCTTGTGCCGCTGGAGCGGTGATGAGGCGGTGCTGGTGCAACTGGAGGGCCATGGTCGCGACGGGCTGTTCGAAGACATGGACCTGACCCGCAGCGTCGGCTGGTTCACCAATGCCTACCCACTCAGCCTGCGCCCGCTGCCGGGTGAGGACGATGCGGCGCGGTCCGCTTCGATCAAGTGCATCAAGGAGCAACTGCGCCAGGTGCCGCACCAAGGCCTGGGCTACGGCGTGCTGCGCTACCTGGCCGATGCGACGGTGCGCGAGCAGATGGCGGCATTGCCGCAGGCGCGTATCACCTTCAATTACCTGGGCCAGTTCGACCAGCAGTTTGACAGCGCGGCGCTGTTCCAGCCGCTGGACACCCCCGCCGGCCAGGCCCACGCTGCCGATGCGCCGCTGCCCAACTGGTTGAGTGTCGATGGCCAGGTGTATCGCGGCGCCCTGCAATTGCGCTGGACGTTCAGCACCGAGCGCTATGACGAGCGCACCATCGCCAGCCTGGCCGAGGCCTATCGCCAGGAGTTGCTGGCGCTGATCGAGCATTGCCTGGCCGATGGCAACGGCAGCTTCACGCCGTCCGACTTCCCGCTGGCACAGCTGACTCAGGCGCAGATCGACGCCTTGCCGGTGCCGGCTGCGCAGATCGAGGACGTCTACCCGCTGACGCCAATGCAGGAAGGCATGCTGTTGCACACCTTGCTGGAACCGGGTACCGGCCTGTACTACATGCAGGACCGCTACCGCATCAACAGTGCCCTTGACCCCGAGCGCTTCGCCCAGGCCTGGCAAGCGGTAGTGGCACGGCACGAGGCGTTGCGCGCATCGTTCAGCTGGAACACCGGCGAGGCGATGCTACAAATCATCCATAAACCCGGCAACACGCCACTGGACTACCAGGACTGGCGCGGCCTCGACGATGACGCCCAGGAGCAGCGCCTGCAGGCCCTGCACAAGCAGGAGCGCGAGGCTGGCTTCGCCTTGCTCAGCGAAGCGCCGTTCCACCTGCGCCTGGTGCGGGTGGCCGACGAGCGCTACTGGTTCATGATGAGCAACCACCACATCCTGATCGATGCCTGGTGCCGCTCGCTGTTGATGAACGATTTCTTCGAAATCTACCAGGCCCTCGGCGAGGGCCGGCAGGCGCAACTGCCCGTGCCGCCACGCTACCGCGACTACATCGGCTGGCTGCAACGCCAGGGCCTGGACGATGCCCGCGCCTGGTGGCAGGCCAGCCTGGCTGGTTTCGAACGCGCCACCGCCATCCCCAGCGACCGCCCGCTACGCCATGAGCACGCCGGCAGCGGCATGGTCGTCGGCGACTGCTACACCCGCCTGGCGGCAGACGACGGCGTGCGCCTGCGTGAACTGGCCCAGGCCCACCAGCTTACCGTCAACACGTTTGCCCAGGCGGCCTGGGCCCTGGTGCTGGCGCGCTACAGCGGCGACCGCGACGTGGTGTTTGGCGTGACCGTGGCCGGGCGACCGGTGAGCCTGCCGCAGATGCAGCGCACTGTCGGCCTGTTCATCAACAGCGTCGCCCTGCGCGTGCAGTTGCCGGCGGCCGGCCAGCGCTGCAGTGTGCGCCAGTGGCTGCAAGGCTTGCTGGAGCGCAACATGGAACTGCGCGAGTACGAATACCTGCCGCTGGTGGCGATTCAGGAATGCAGCGAGCTGCCCAAGGGCCAGCCGCTGTTCGACAGCCTGTTCGTGTTCGAGAACGCGCCGGTCGAAACCGCCGTGCTCGACCATGCCCAGCACCTGAACGCCAGTTCCGACTCGGGCCGCACCCACACCAACTTCCCGTTGACGGCAGTGTGCTACCCGGGCGATGAGCTTGGCCTGCACCTGTCGTTCGACCAGCGCTACTTCGACTACCCGACCGTCGAGCGCCTGCTGGCCGAGTTCAAGCGCCTGCTGCTGGCGCTGGTGCAAGGCTTTGCCGGGGAGGTGAGTGCGCTGCCGCTGCTGAGCGCCGAGGAACAGCGCTTCTTGCTCGAGGACTGCAACCGCACCACGCGGGCCTACCCGCTGGCGCAGAGCTACATCGCCCAGTTCGAGGCGCAGGTCGCTGCGCACCCGCAACGTACCGTGGCGCGCTGCCTGGAGGCGACCTATGACTATGCCGGGTTGAACCTGGCGGCCAACCGCCTGGGCCATGCCTTGATTGCGGCGGGTGTGCGGGTTGACCAGCCAGTGGCGCTGCTGGCCGAGCGCGGGCTGCCATTGCTGGGCATGATCGTCGGCAGCTTCAAGGCCGGTGCCGGCTACCTGCCGCTGGACCCGAGCCTGCCGTCGGCGCGCCTGCAAAGCATCATCCAGCGCAGCCGAACCCCCGTGCTGGTGTGCAGCGCGGCCTGTGCCGGGCAAGCTCGGCAGTTGCTGGAAGCGCTGGAGGCGACGGCACGCCCGCAGTTGCTGGTGTGGGAAGACGCCCAGGCCAGCCCGCTGGCCAGCCACAACCCCGGTATCTACAGCGCGCCGGGCAACCTTGCCTACGTGATCTACACCTCAGGCTCCACCGGCCTGCCGAAAGGGGTGATGGTCGAGCAGCGCGGCATGCTCAACAACCAGCTGAGCAAGGTACCCTACCTGGCGCTCAGCGAGCACGACGTGATCGCCCAGACCGCCTCGCAGAGCTTCGACATTTCGGTCTGGCAGTTCCTTGCCGCACCGCTGTTCGGCGCCAGGGTGGAGATCGTGCCGAACGCCATCGCCCATGACCCGCAGGCCTTGCTGGCGCATGTACAGGCCACCGGCATCAGCGTGCTGGAAAGCGTGCCGTCGCTGATCCAGGGCATGCTGGCCAGCGACCACCAGGCCCTCGACGGCCTGCGCTGGATGCTGCCGACCGGCGAAGCCATGCCGCCGGAGTTGGCCGCGCAATGGCTGCAGCGTTATCCGCAGATTGGCCTGGTCAACGCCTACGGCCCGGCGGAATGCTCCGACGACGTGGCATTCTTCCGCGTCGATGCCGCCTCGACCCACGGCAGCTACCTGCCAATTGGCCGGCCGACCGACAACAACCGCCTTTACCTGTTCGACGGGGAGCAGGCGCTGGTGCCGTTGGGTGCGGTGGGTGAGCTGTGCGTGGCCGGTATCGGGGTCGGCCGTGGTTATGTCGGCGACCCGGTGCGTACCGCGCTGGCGTTCGTCCCCCATCCCCATGGCGCCGCAGGCGAGCGCTTGTACCGCACCGGTGACCTGGCGCGGCAGCGCCCGGATGGTGTGCTCGAGTACATCGGGCGCATCGACCATCAGGTGAAGATTCGTGGCTACCGCATCGAACTGGGCGAGATCGAGGCGCGCCTGCACGAGCAGGTCGAGATCCGCGATGCCGCCGTTGGCGTGCAGGAGGGCGTCAATGGCAAGCACCTGGTCGGCTACCTGGTGGCGCACCAGGGCTTCAGCGCCGATGCTGCGTTGCTGGAGCAGCTCAAGCAGCGCCTGCGGGCCGAGTTGCCGGAGTACATGGTACCGCTGCACTGGGGTTGGTTCGACAGCCTGCCGCACAATGCCAACGGCAAGCTCGACCGCAACGCCTTGCCGGCCATCGACATCGGCGGCCAGCACAGCCAGGCGTACCAGGCCCCGCGCAATGAGCTGGAGGCGCTGCTGGCGGAAATCTGGGCCGATGTACTCAAGGTCGAGCGGGTGGGGATGCACGACAACTTCTTCGAGCTGGGCGGGCATTCGCTGCTGGCCACGCAGATCGCCTCGCGGGTGCAGAAGCAACTGCAACTGAATGTGCCGTTGCGGGCGATGTTCGAGTGCAGCACGGTGGCGGAGCTGGCCGAATATGTGCAGGGCCTGCAGGGCAGTGCGCTGGACGAGGCCAAGGTCGACCGGCTGAGGGACCTGATGGCGGCGTTCGAAGAGCTGTAGATTCCACCGCTATCACGCCGCCTGGGACCTTGTCGCTGGCCCTGCAGGAGCGGCCTTGGGTCGCGAAAGGGGCGCAACGCGGCCCCGGCGATACTTGCGGCAGAGCTGAACTGTTGGGGGCGTTTTGCGCCCCTTTCGCGACGCAAGGCCGCGCCTGCCGCAAAGCGCGCGAAGCGCTATTTCAGCGCTTGCCGAGCATCTTGCTCGGCAGTTCCGGCCGTGGCGTCCCTTGCTGGCTTTACAGGTTGCCTTGCTTATCGCTTTGCAGCATCACGTTATCCCGCGACATCGTTGCGTTGATAAACGCTTCATCCCAAGACGCCGCTTGATAGCGAGCCAGGAACTGGCTTCCGCTATGGAACGCTTCAAGTTGATGATGGGCGAGCATGTAGAACCGGCTGCAATTGGCCGCGATCTCCTGCGTGTAATGGGATGAAACCAAGACACTGGCCCCTTCGCTGCAAGCGTGTTTAATTCCAAGCCAGATAAAGTGTCGAAACTCCGGGTCTACGCCAGCCGTGGGTTCGTCAAGTATGATCAGATCACTGCCCATCAGTAACAGTGTCAGAGTGAAAAAACTGCGGATTTCACCATAGCTGCAAGTAGATGCCTTTTTTCTGGAAATATCCGAATAGCGTTTACAGAGCTCAGGCGACCATGCTTTAAGCCGAGGCAGCGCTTCAGAAAGGCACAGATTTGATGGGGCATTTAAATGGATAATGAGGTCATACACTTCAAGCATTCGCAGTTGCGGCGGTGGCGTCAGAACCTGCGTAAGATAAGCCGGGTGTTTAGCGTAGTTGTGAATTTCGCCATGGTCAGGTTTTCTAAGTTTGCAAATCAGATCGAAAAGTGTCGTTTTGCCAGCGCCATTGCATCCTAATATGCCCACCGCTTCACCTGACGAGAGGTGCAGGTTGAGGCTGTGGAGTAAGGGCTTGTCTTTGTATGAAAACGATAGCTCGTTGATGATAAGTGTGCGCATTTAGTATCGGCTCCAGATAGGCTGGACTTTGAAATGACTTACTGTCAAGTACAAGCCAGTCAGCGAGAGGAGGTATGCCGCGGGGAACGCTAGTAGTAGTGGAATTTCGCCGCGGAAAATTCGATTGCTCAGGTGCAGAGGATTGACGAGTGCGATCAGTTGCTCGTGCTCTTTTCCTGTGGTTGCACCTAGGTAACTCGACATCAGCATGAGGAATGATAAAAGTGAGAAAAGGGTACTGGCTGTGCCAAATTTGATAGGCAGGGCGGCTATGGCGAACCCCATACAGGAAAAACCCAGGTAGCTGGTAAAAAAACAGGCCATTATGTAGAGGTATTCATACGCTGAATAATTTCCATGCATAGGTTTGGTGAGCAGGTAGAATAAAGAAGCATAAATGAGGCTTAGCAGCGAGTAGCTGAGCATGTGGGACGAAAGAAAAAGCCGAATTGATTCCTTTTGATATATAAACGAGCGGATGAAGCCGCTTTCTCTTCTGCCAATAAGGTAAAAGCTGAAGCCAAAAAAAGCTACGTTTGCTGAAATGTAGGCGTAAAACCAACCAGCGTATGATAGATAGGCCTGAGTTGTTTTGTCCGGGCTCAGATAGCTCGGGCTCATGATAAAGAACAGCATGCAGGGCGCGAAGGCAGTCCACAACAGACTGGAGGGTTCTCTAAGGTGTTCTTTTATTAAAATGATTGAAATGTTATAGAGCTTTCTTGCCCTGGGGGGAAGGTGTGGATTGCTGCTGGTCATGGGAAGGGTACCATTCTGCTGAGTTGTCGTGGAATAATCTGCCTTTTAAATTGATTCGAGTAGCGGTTCTGGATATTGAAGTGGGCGGCGTTGTTCATGTGCAGGAACAGGTGGGGGGAAATATATTTGCAATAATGTAGGTTTTTCGTGGCTGAGTTCATGGATGATAGGTATAGGTAGCCATCAAGGTGTAGCTCTCGTAAGCGTGTGATAAGCGCTGCGCTGGTGAGCGGGGAGGTGTTGGTTGGTTTACTTCGATTTGGATCGTTTTCGATAGCTGTGGTGATGTCGGTAAAAGTATTATAGCGATTATTCTCCAGAAAATATTTCAGGTAAGGGTCTTCGATTTCCCTAAGTTCTTTGTTTCTTAAGTAGAATGAGTGCATGAATCGAAAGGTTTGCCATAGTTCAATTATCGATTTTTCCAGCGCGCTACTCAGGTCGTCGGAATAAGCCATGCCCGCACAATATCTGACGCGTTGGTTCCTCCCGCTCCGGTTGCCATAGCAAAGCAGGATGCAGTAGCCAGGGAAGCGCTCATCGGTAAGATTCAGAATGCAGAGATCCCCTGTTTTTCCTAATTCTTTAAAAAGCGCAAGACTAGGTCGATTTGAAGGCGCTGAACACGCGTCGCTGTAGTTAATTTTGCCTGTGCAAGTTTTTGTTAGCCAAAACCTGAGTAAAAATTGTCGCTCCATAGCCTCTTTGAGCGCACCAAGTATTGCGCGGTCAACGGTTATATGCGCGCTACATCCACAGGTGTCTCGTATAGGGTAGATTTCGTTGTCAATGGGGTTTCTGCAGGGCGTAATGGAAATCAATGCCGTTGGAATTGCACATTTGGTTAAATCACGGACTCTGTAGACATGCGTGCGATCGAATGTATGCGAGTGAAGGCAGTTTTTTCGATCAGGCATTGCTGTCTGTGAAAATGCGTTGGCAAGTGCTCCGAACTCATCAGGCGTCAGCCCTGCGCCTAACTTGTTCCTGTCATGTATTGGCACGTCCAAATAGAAGTGCTTTCGTTCAAAATGTTCGCCCACAGCGCTGGTTGCTACTGAGGCTGACCAGCCACTACTTGATCCATAGGTGTGCCAACGGCTGCCACACTCTACGCTGTGTGGGAAATGAGTGACTGCGCTCGGGCGGTGAAGCTCGAAGTCCGCACGCGCGAGTGAATGTATTTCGTTGTATATGTTCATGCATTAGCCCACGAATTGAATGCATAGCGGGAGGAAAAGCGCAGGGTTGAGATTTAGATTTTTTGTTATCTCGTGATCAGTGAAACCTGACCATGGCCTGCTCTTTAAATTTAGTTCTTTGCAGCGTAAATCCATCAGCATGTACATGGAGCCTGCTTCCATGAGCGCTAAGCGATAGCCCCTGTAGCGATATTTAAATAGTGCTTTCGGCAGGTAGACTAGGTAAATCAGAGCAAGTGCTGGGCTTCCGATATTGAAAACTTCGGATTTAATCGCGCGTGAAAGTTTTTTGGCGTCTATTCGAGGACTGTGGATTTCAAATGCCCGCGAAGTGGGTAGCAGGTGCAAGGTGTTGCACTCAGATGGCCAGTAGCTGATTTTGTTCTCCAGGTTCACAAAAAATACTTCGATAGGGTAGAGCGCGCCACCGCTTGGATAGCCTCTTTTATAGGGGTGCCCGTCTTGGGTTAATAAAGGAGCGGCTAATGATTGGATAGTGTCAAAAGTTAAATGTCTTTCGGTAAACCAGTCGCATGACTCATTCCTTTTCAACCAGTGGTCTGGTTTGAGAGGCGGTAGGTTGAAGGCTGAGTCGGTAACTTCGCTTTCCAATATATTGAGCGGTAGTTCGTTTCCCGTTAATGCTTCGATTTCTCTTGTTGGAATGTGATGTAAAGTGGTGGCATGTCGGCTTGCGTTATGGAGGGTGTAATTTCCCTTGGCGTGAAATGTCAAGGTTTCGTCCAGTGTTTCTGAGGGCACGAATCTTAGGTAATGGTCGTGAGGTAGGCTCATGGCGCTTCTCCAATACATTGGCAAAGGGGCCAGTGGATGCTGCTGTCTTCGGTGAATGTACCATCAGTCAGATTCAGTGTTCTTGAAAGTAATGCTTGGTCCTGGGTGAACCTGGATTTTTGAAAGTCGGTGAATTTGTTGGCGAAAGTGGTGATAGTCCCTAAGATGAGGGTGCGCTGCAGGTCATTAATGGGGGTCGTGGGGAGATCGATGTTATTTGACTGGCAAAAACTCCATATCTTGCTCCAGTGATGTTGGCTTGCTCGCAGATTTTCGTAGTGTGCTATACGGTCCAAGGTGCAAAAAGCGCAGGGGTTCCCAAGTGAAGGAATATAGGTTTCGGTTATATGGAAGAAATTGTTGCTGACGAACCCTACGCTGATTCCGCAATCAGGGTTGTTTTTCGATAGTTCGCTATAAGTCTTCCTGAGTTCCTCGGGTTTCAGTTTTAAGTAGGCAAGGAAAAATAGGGTTGGGGTCGTGCGTATGTTTGTATTGAGTTCGGATGTTTTTATGATTTGTATTTTATTTTCGGGATTTCTTTCTATATGGTTTTTTAAGGTGTCTGATATTTCCCAGTCAATGCATGCAATAACATTTTTGAAATGGGGTAGCCGAGTGGCTTCTCCAATTATTGATATGGATTTCAGAAAGCGTAGGGCCCTTTCGGGTTGGAGTGATTCACTTTCAAGAATTTGCTCAAGCTCATGCTGTTCTATGTGTTTTGACTGTCTTTCAGTTATGTGCTCAAGAGCTTGTGCAATTTTGGGGTCGGTGATTCGGGTAAAGCCTGTACTCGAGAACACTGTAGGTTGCGCGTCAAAATTAAGGATTTCGTAATTGTATATCCTTAGAGTTTTCATTTCGGCTCCTTCGATTGAAACGGGCACCAGCGTTGGCTAACGCAGATGCCCGCGTGTAGTTATGAATCAGACCTCTCGCTCTACCTGGGTGATAGCGTTGCCACCACTTCCGCCGCAGCCGCCGCTTCCGCCGTTGCATCCGCCACCGCCACCACAGCCGCCACTACCGCCGCATCCACCTGCTCCTCCTGAACCGCCAAAGAACTCGGCCTCCATATCGCAGTTATTGTCGGAGGTCAGATCCATCAAGTTGATGCCAAATTGAGTGTCCATTGAAATCTCCTCAGTTGCCCCGAACGCCGGGGTTCTGTGGGTTTAGGCTTATATTTCATATGCGTCAAATATACCGGGGGTGCTTCGCTGTTCGGACTGCTAGCTGACTGTTTGAGTTGTGACTGGTTTTGTAAGATTTGTCTGAATGGCATCTCTTATGAAAATTACTCGAGTGGTTCTAAGTGTAAGAAATGTCCGGTTTTGAAGTAGGGCTGGTTTGTGTTTTACATAGGATTAGTGTGTGTTTCAGTAGTGAGTGTTCTTTTTGCGATGGGTGGTGCAAAAAGATGTTTATCGTTTTCGACGTGCAGGTTAGTGTTTCGGAATGTAAAAATGATCGTGGTCCAGCGGACACGCCACTTTGTAGAGGTGCTACAGATGGCCCTATTGGCCATCGACATCGACCGCCAGCACAGCGAGGCCTACCAGGCGCCACACATTGGGCTGGACGAGCTATTTGCGGGTCTCTGGGCCGATGTGCTCAAGGTCGAGCGGGTGGGGATGCACGACAACTTCTTCGAGCTGGGCGGGCATTCGCTGCTGGCCACGCAGATCGCCTCGCGGGTGCAGAAGCAGCTGCAACTGAACGTGCCGTTGCGGGCGATGTTCGAGTGCAGCACGGTGGCGGAGCTGGCCGAATATGTGCAGGGCCTGCAGGGCAGTGTGCTGGATGACCACAAGGCCGACCGGCTCAGTGACCTGATGGCCGAGCTGGAGGGGTTGTGACCTGGCAGGTGAGGTCGGCACCGCCCCTTGTGGGAGTAACTGTCTTGCTCAAATGTCCTATTCCTGTGGGAGCGGGCTTGCCCCGCGAACATGGGCGAAGCCGGTGCCATCCACTGCGTCGCCTGCTTCGCGGCACAAGGCCGCTCCCACAGGTACTGCGCAGGCTTCGAGTTGACACTACACCTGTGGGACTGCGCTGGCTTCGCGTTGACACTACCCTGTGGGCGCGGCTTCAGCCGCGAACACCGGCGCAGCCGGTGCCATCCTCCGCGTCGCCTGCTTCGCGGGCTTGCCCGCGAAGAGGCCGGTGCGGGCACCGTACCTTTCAGCGCTTGCCGAGAATCTTCCCAAGTAACTCCGGCCGTGGCGCGCCTTGCTGGTTCTGCAGGTTGCCCTGCTCATCCTGATAGAAGATCGCCGGGGTTGCCTGCAGCCCCATTTCTTCCATCAATGCCATGTTCGCCGCCAGTTTCTGCTGCACCGCCTCAGGCACCTCGTCTAGCGGCTTCAGCGTGCTCGCCTTGCCGGCCTTCTCGTGCTCGTGCAGCGCCTTGGCCGGGTCTTTCGCCGTCAGCAGCGCCGCCGACTTGCCCGGGCTGTCCTCGCGAATGATGCCGACCATGATATGGCGCAACTGCACCTTGCCCGACTCTACCCACGGCCGCGCCTGTTCCCAGAACATGTTGCAGTACGGGCAGTTGGGGTCGCTGAACAGGTAGACCTTGCGTGGCGCATCATCCTTGCCATCGGCAATCCACGCGGTTTTTTCCATCTTTGCCCAGAGGGCTTTGCTCATCGGTGCATACACCAGCTGTTTCAGCGGCTCGGCGCTCAGGTCCTTGCCCTGTTCGTCGAACAGGCTGCCCACCAGCACATGCTTGCCATCGGGGGTGAGGTACAGCGCCAGGCCATTGTTCTGGTACTCGGCGGCATACCCGCGCAGGCCGTTGGGGGCGTCGAAGCTGCCTTTGATCTCGGCGCCCTTGGCTTGCAGTTGCTGAATCGCCTTGGGCAGCTCTTCGGCCTGCAAGGCCGGGGCAGCCAGAAGGGCCAGGGACAGGGGCAGCAGTGCAGTCAGTCGCATGTCAGTTTCCTTGTGCGGCAGGGGCGGGCGCGGCGGCCCGGTCGAAAGGCTCCAGGGCGTGGCGCAGGCTGGCCCGGGACAGCTCGCCGAGGTGGCTGCCGATCAGCCGCCCGTCGGCGTCATAGAACAGGGTGGTGGGCAGGGCCATGGAACCGACGCGCTGGGCCAGCAGGCCGGCACCGTCGAACAGCACATGGGTCAGGCTCAGGCCGGTGGTGGCGAGGAAGGTGCTGACATTTTCCGGGGTCTCGCCCTGGTTGACGAACAGGAAGGTCACATGCGGGTAGTCGCCTTGCGCCTGTTGCAGCACCGGCATCTCGCGCCGACAGGGTGGGCACCAGGTGGCCCAGAGGTTGATCACCAGTGGCTGGCCACGGTAGCCGTGCAGTGCCACGGATTGCCCGGCGGCATTGCGCAGGCTCAGTTCGGGCAGCTCGGTGCCTTTGCTGTACAAGTGCCCGGCGAGGCTGGCCAGGCTCCAGAACAGCGCGCCGCTGAACAGCGCCCAGCCCAGCGGGCGACGCAGGCCGGGGTGGCGCCAGCCCTGCCACAAGGCACCGAGCACGATACCGGCAAGGCCTGACCAGAACAGGAAGCCACCATCACGGATGTCGATGATCTGCAGCAGGTCGTCCTGGTACATCGGCCAGTAGGCCAGCACGAAGCCGGCGCGTGCACACAACAGGCCGATCAGGAACAGGTTGAACAGCGCCGATTCCGGGCTTTCGCCGCCACGCCGGGCGACCCACCAGCCGACCACGCTGGCGATCACCAGCGCGCTGAGCATCAGCAGGTGGTTGAGGGCCATGGTCAGTGGCCCGAGGGTTACGGTCAGCATCAGCCTTGGCTCCTGGTCTGGGTCCAGTGTTGCAGGAACGCGGCCGCATCCACTTCACCGGTGAGGCGCCGTGCGCGGCGTTCGTCGCCTTCCGGGCCGATCCAGATGATGCTGGGTGGGCCGGGTACCTGGTAGCGCTGCAGCAGGGCCTGGCTGGCAGGGGAGTCGGCGGTCACGTCCAGGCGCAGCAGGTGCACGCCGGCCAGGGCGGCCTGGACGTCGCTGCGGGCGAACACCTGTTTTTCCATGACCTTGCACGACACGCACCAGTCGGCATAGTAGTCGAGCATCACCCACTGGCCACGCGCCTTGGCTGCATCCAGTTCGCGTTGCAGGTCTTCGGGGCGGCTGACGGTGACCAAGGTGGCTTCGGCGTGCTGGCCGGCGGCCGGCGCAGCACCGCCGGTGAACGGGCGCAGCGGCTGCCAGAGGTCGTCGCCGCCGGCCGCCGCGCCCACCAGCAGCAGGCCACCCCAGAGGGCGCCTAGTAGCGGAATGGCGCGCAACGCCGGCTGCCGCTGCAGGGCCGGCCAGGCGGCCCAGGCCAGCGTGATCAGCAGGCCGCCGCTGAGGGCCAGCAGCAGTGCGGCGGGCAGCAGGCCGCGCACGGTGTACAGCGCCATGCCCAGGAAGACGAAGCCGAACACGCCCTTGACCCGGTTCATCCAGGCACCCGGGCGCGGCAGGTAGCGGTTGCCCAAGGTCACCAGCAGCAACAGCGGCACGCCCATGCCCAGGCCAAGGCTGAACAGCACCAGCGCCCCCTGCAACACATCGCCGCTCTGCGCGATGTACAGCAGCGCACCCGCCAATGGCGCGGTCATGCACGGGCCCATCAGCAACCCGGACAGCGCGCCGAGCAGGGCCGCGCCATACAGGTTGCCGCCCTGCGTGCCGCGCCCGGCGCGGTCCAGGCGGTCGCGCAGGGCGGCGGGCAGTTGCAGTTCGAAGGCGCCGAACATGGGCAAGGCCAGGAGCACGAACAGCGCCGCCAGGCTGCCCAGCAGCCAGGGTTGCTGCAGCCAGGCCTGCAAGCTGGCACCCAGCAGCGCGGCGACCACGCCCAGGGCGGCGTACACCAGCGCCATGCTCAACACATAGACCCCGGCCAGCACCCAGCCGCGTCGGGCATTGGCACCATTGCCCAGCACCAGCCCGGCGAGGATCGGCAGCATCGGCAACGAGCAGGGGGTAAAGGCCAGCAACAGGCCAAGGCCGAAGAACGCCAGCAGGCTCCAGGCCAGGAGGCCCTGTTGCAGGTCGCTGGCCAGGGCCTGGTCACTGGCTTGCCCGGCTGCCGGCGTCACGCTGCCACCCAGGTCGATCAGCGTGGTTTGCGGCGGGTAGCACAGGCCGGCATCGGCACAGCCCTGCCAGCCCAGGCGCAGCTGGCCCTGGGCGCTGGCGGGCAGCAGCAGTTCGAGCTGGTCGCGGTACACCGCACTGTCGCCAAAGAACTCATCGTGGTGGTTGAGGGCCGGTGGCAGCTGCGGGTGTTGGTCGACGGGCAGGCCGTCGAACTTCAGGCGTTTCTGGTACAGGTAGTAGCCCGGCTTGATCTGGAAGTACAGGCGCATCTGGCCGTCGGCCTGGCGGTCGTGGGTCAGCACGAAGGCTTGGTCGACTGGCAGGAAGTCAGGTTTGACGTCGAACGGGTTGGCCTGCAACGGGCCGGCCAGCAGCAATGTCAGGAACAGCAGGAGGATGCGCATGTCTTCGCCTTGGCAGATCGAGGAATGGGGCCATGCTGGCGTGGGTCGATTAACCCAGGGTTAACCCTTTGTTTCTGCAAGCGGCGGTGCGTACCCCGGCGCGACACCATCAACCGCGCTTGCCATGCCGACACGGCAATGGTTGCATTGCAGCATGATCCGGCCATTACGAGTTGCCCATGCCTGAGACAATAGCCAGCGAAACGTCCGAGCGCGCTGCGATGGCCGCCGCGGCTTCGTCGCCCAGACGCCAGGTGCGGTTGTGAGTGTGGTCGCGCTGGTGCTGGCGGCAGGCAGCGCCAGGCGTTTTGGCGCCGACAAGCGCCGGGTGGCCCTGGCCGATGGTCGCAGCCTGCTGGCGCATAGCGTGGAGCGGGCCCGGGCAGCCTTCGCTGACGTTCGCGTGGTGTTACGCGCAGGCGAGCGGGGCGAGGATTTCGGCCTGCCTGGAGATTGCCGCATCGTCGCCAGCCCCGAGGCTGCCGCCGGCATGGGGCACAGCCTGGCTGCCGGTGCCGGCTCGTTGCGCGACAGCCAGGCGCAGGCGGTGGCCATTCTGCTCGGTGATATGCCTTGGATCGAACCGGCAACCTTGTATCGGCTGGCCGATGCGGCCAGCGCTTCGACCATCGTGTTGCCGCGCCATGCAGGGCAGTACGGGCACCCGGTGATCTTCGGGCGTGATTTCTGGCCGGCGTTGGCGCGGTTGAGCGGGGATGAAGGAGCGCGGGCGGTGGTGCGGGCGCATCAAGGCTGCTGTACGGTGGTTGAGGTGGAGGATGCCGGGGTGTTGCTGGATGTGGATACGCCGCAGGGTGTGATGTAGGCCCGAAGCGTTTGCCACAACGCGGCATCCTCACCCCTTCGGAAAGGGTTCATAATCCCGCCTTAATCCGCCCAAGGTGCACTGTCAGCCACATCACTCCGGGAGCCCAACCATGCACGTTCTGCTCTGCGAGGACGACGACCTGATCGCCGCCGGCATCTGCGCCGGCCTTACCGCCCAGGGCCTGACCGTGGACCGGGTGGCCAACGCCGCCGCTGCGCGGGCGATGCTGCAGGCGGCGCAGTTCGACGTGATGATCCTCGACCTCGGCCTGCCTGACGAAGACGGCCTCAAGCTGCTGCGCCGTTTGCGCCAGCAGGGCGAGACGCTGCCGGTGCTGGTGCTCACCGCGCGGGACGCGGTCACCGACCGGGTCGATGGCCTGCAGGCCGGGGCCGACGATTACCTGCTCAAGCCCTTCGACCTGCGCGAACTGGCTGCACGCCTGCACACCCTGCTGCGACGCATGGCCGGGCGTGCGGTGAACGTGATCGAGCACGGCCCGCTGCGCTACGACCCGAGTACCTGCTCGGCTACCCTTGGCGGGCAGCCGGTCGACCTGTCGCGCCGTGAACAGGCGCTGCTCCAGGCGCTGTTGCAGAACCGCGGCCGGGTGCTGTCCAGCGAACAGCTCAAGGATTGCGTGTACGGCTTCAGCGACGAAGTGGAAAGCAACGCCCTCAACGTGCATATCCACCACCTGCGGCGCAAGTTGGGCAATGGCATTGTCGAGACCGTGCGCGGCCTGGGCTACCGCCTGGGCCCGGCGCAGGCGCCGGAAGAGGCCGCATCATGAGCCTGCGGGTACGCCTGAGCCTGATCCTGGGCAGCGCCTTCGTGATCATCTGGGTGCTGGCTGCCGCGTGGATGCTGCGCGACCTGCGCCAGCAGATGATGTTCTCCCTCGACCAGCGCCTGGTGGCCTCGGCGCGTATGGTCGCCGGGCTCATCGACCAGCTGCCGCAACCGTTGACCGCCAAGGGCGAGGAGGCGCATTTCTCTGCCGACCAGTTCAGCGTGCCGGACGGCATGGCCTGCCAGGTCAGCTCGTTGCGTGGCGAGATCCTTGCCAGCAACCACAAGCACGATGGCGCCATGGACGACGAGCGCAGTGGTTTCCGTGACCAGACCATCGACGACGCGCTGTGGCGCACCTTCACCTACAACCATGGCGATGTGCGTATCACCACCGCCGACCGGCACCTGGAGCGCGAGGCGCTGAACCAGTCGATCCTGCTGGCGGCCTCGGCACCGGTGCTGATGGCCCTGCTTGGCAGCCTGGGGCTGTTGTGGATCGGCCTGGGCAAGGGCCTGGAGCCGCTCAACCGCATGCGCGACGCGCTGCGCCGCCGGCGCGCGGACAGTGTCGAGCCGCTGCAGGTGGCGGGCCTGCCCAGTGAACTGCAGCCGTTGCTGGACACCCAGAACCAGCTGTTCCTGCGCATCGCCCAGACGCTCGAGCGTGAGCGGCGCCTGACCGACGATGCCGCGCATGAACTGCGCAGCCCGCTGACGGCGATCAAGACCCACCTGCAGGTAGCCCGCATGACCGACGGGGCGGTGCGCGAGCAGGCGTTGGCGCATGCCGAGCAAGGCACTGACCGCATGCACCGCACGCTGGAGCAGTTGCTGATGCTGGCGCGGGTGGAAGGCAGCCTGTCGTTCGAGGATGGCGTGCAGTGCAGCGCCGAACAGGTAGCCCGGCAGGCGGTCCAGGACGCTGGCGGCGGCGACAACCGGCGTATCGTCTTGCGTCTACCGGAAGAAGCTACTCAGGTCTATCTGGGCATGCCTGCACCGCTGGCAGTGGCGGCGCTGCGCAACCTGCTGGACAACGCCTTGCGCCACGGGGGCGACGAGGCGGTGGAGCTGGAGGTGCAGATGAGCGACGGGCAGGTTGGCTTCATGGTGCGCGACCATGGGCCGGGAATTGCCGAGGCAGACTTGGAGCACTTGACCGAACGCTTCTGGCGTAATGGCCAAAGTGGTGGTTGCGGGTTGGGCCTGGCGATCGTGCAGGCGATCGTGCAGCGTTGTGCCGGTAGCCTGAAGTTCGACAGCCGCAGTGATGGACTGCGGGTTTTGCTGCAGGTGCCGGCCCGTTCGGGGCATTGATTTTTATTGCCTGTGCCGGCCTCTTCGCGGGTAAACCCGCTCCCACAGGTACTGCATCAACCCTGAGATCTGTGCCAATCCTGTGGGAGCGGGTTTACCCCGCGAAGAGGCCGGGCCTGCTTTCAAAAATCCCGCAGCAATTGCTAAATCCTCCCAGCACTCAAGCGTTTTCCAAGCGACGAACACCCGCACTTTCGCTTGCTTGCGAGGAATCACCCATGTCCACTGCTTCCTGCGTTGCCCAAGTCCCGCCGGCCAGCGCGCCGCGTGCCTTGTACGAGTTCACCGATTCACCCTTGCTGCAGCGTCAGCAGCAACAGGAGTCCAATGCCCGCAGCTACCCGCGGCGCATCCCGCTGGCGCTCAAGCGCGCCAGTGGCATTCATGTAGAAGACGTCGAAGGCCGCCAGTTCATCGATTGCCTGGCCGGTGCCGGGACCCTGGCGCTGGGCCATAACCATCCGGTGGTGGTCGAGGCGATCCAGCGAGTACTGGCCGATGAGCTGCCCCTGCATACCCTGGACCTGGCCACGCCGGTCAAGGACCGCTTTGTCCAGGACCTGTTCGGTGTCTTGCCCGAGGCACTGCGTCGTGAGGCCAAGGTGCAGTTCTGCGGGCCGACCGGCACCGATGCGGTGGAAGCGGCGCTGAAACTGGTGCGCAGTGCCACCGGCCGGAGCACCGTGCTGGCCTTCCAGGGCGCCTACCACGGCATGAGCCAGGGCGCGCTGAGCCTGATGGGCAGCCATGGGCCGAAGCAGCCACTGGGCGCCTTGCTTGGCAACGGCGTGCAGTTCATGCCGTACCCCTATGACTACCGCTGCCCGTTCGGTCTGGGCGGCGCAGCCGGGGTCAAGGCCAACCTGCATTACCTGGAAAACCTGTTGCTCGACCCGGAAAGCGGCGTGCCCCTGCCCGCCGCGGTGATCCTCGAGGTGGTACAGGGCGAGGGCGGGGTCATCCCGGCCGATGTCGAGTGGCTCCGGGGCGTGCGCCGGATCACCGAGCAGGCTGGCGTGGCGCTGATCGTCGACGAGATCCAGAGCGGCTTTGCCCGCACCGGGCGCATGTTCGCCTTCGAGCACGCCGGCATCGTGCCGGATGTGGTCACCCTGTCCAAAGCCATCGGTGGCAGCCTGCCCTTGGCGGTGGTGGTGTACCGCGACTGGCTGGACACGTGGAAGCCGGGTGCCCACGCCGGCACCTTCCGTGGCAACCAGATGGCCATGGCGGCGGGCTCGGCGGTGATCGGTTACCTGGTCGAACAGCGCCTGGCCGAGCATGCCGAGGCCATGGGCCAGCGCCTGCGCCAGCACCTGCAGCAGTTGCAGCGGGATTATCCGGAACTGGGCGACATCCGCGGGCGCGGGTTGATGATCGGGGTGGAACTGGTAGGCGGCCAAGGGCAGCGCGATGCCCTGGGCCAGCCGCAGGCCAACCGTGAGCTGGCGGCCAAGGTGCAGCGCGAGTGCCTCAAGCGCGGGCTGATCCTGGAGCTGGGCGGGCGGCATGGCGCGGTGGTGCGTTTCCTGCCGCCGTTGATCATCAGCGGTGAGCAGATCGATGAAGTGGCACAGCGCTTTGCCGAGGCGCTGGTTGCTTCTGTTTGAATCGTGCCGGGGGCGCAGGACGCCCCCGGCAATCCTGGCTACCAACCGCGCCCGGAATCTACCCAGAAGTTCACCGACAACGAGGTAGATACCGACTCCACCTGATGGAACCAGCCCTCGGGCAGGAACAGCAGGTCACCGGCTTGCAGCAGCACACGCAGGAACGGCACCTCGCGCGCCGCCGGGAAGCGTTGGTAATCCGGCGCGTCGGGGTTGAAATCGCAGCCGTCCAGGCCGCCCTTGGGGCTGGTCGACCAGGTGCCCAGCGCCGGGCGATGGTGCGGCGCGGCTAGAATGAACGACTTCTGCCCCCAGACCTGGGCAAACAGGTTGTCGGTATCGTCGCGGTGCAACGGTGTCAGGGTGCCCTTGGGGCCGATCCAGATGCGCGGCGCGATGAACTTGTCATGGGCGAAATACTGCGGGTAGCGGATCAGCCTCAGCAGCTTTTCCGGCACGATGTTGTTGCCCATGTAGGCCGGGGTTTCGCCGGGCCTGGCCGGGGTGTCCAGCGAGGCGATGAAATCGGCCATGGAGGTGGAGCGGAAGTCGCGGTCGGTGGAGAACGTCTTCTTCACGTAGTCGCCGTGGCGGGTAATGCCCTGCAGTTCGGCAAAATGCACCAGCGAGGCCTCACGGCCCATGGTGAACAGCGGCCAGTCCTGCAGAGCATCGCTGATCACCAGCGGAATGCCATGCACCAGATAATCGTTGTGGAAGCGCGCCAGGGGCATGTCGGCGCGGGCGATGCGGGCCACTTCGCGCTGCACCGGTTGGGCGGCCGAAACCCGTTCGCTGAAGCGTGCCGGCGTCGGGTAGCGCTGGTTCATCGCCGCCTTGGTCGTCGTCACCCCACGGCGGGCGTTGCTGATGATTTGCGGCAGCAGGGTGGCCAGGCCCATGTTGCCGCTGATCTTCAGGCGCGCGCTGGCGAACAGCTCCTCGACGTTGGCTGTGCCGCCCATGATGCCGAGGAAATCGCGCTCGGCCACTTCAATGGTGACGTCCGGCGCGCTGTGCCGGCCGCTACCGGTGCGGCTGCTGTCGCGTACCTCCGACCAGAACGCCTGGTCCTGGCCAAAGACGAACTGGAACACGCCCTCGATACCGACGGCATGGGCGTTGGCGAACAGTTTGCTGAGGATGCTCTGAAGGTCCACGGTATGCCTCTGCGGTTTTTCGTTGTGCAAGGATGACGAGTGCCTGAGCCAGTGATTTAGCCGTATGGGCGGGTAATTTTTCGGTGTGCGGCTACGTCCGTAGGGGAGCCCGAGTCACATTGTCCACCAAGGAACCCATATGGCACTGCACCCTGATCTGGCGGCATTTCTGGAACTGGTCGAGTTCGGCCGGCTGACGGGCAGGAGCCTGCCCATGCACGCGATGGACGTGGCCCAGGCCCGTGCCGAGTTCGAAAGCAGCTCGCGGGTGCTCGACCCCAGCCCGCCGGGCCACGTCATGGTCAGCGAGCTGCAGGTCAGCGCACGCGACGGTGCCCACCTGGCTGCCCGCTTGTACTGCCAGGGCCAGGCCGCTGCCGCCTTGCGGCCGGTGATCCTGTACCTGCACGGAGGTGGCTACGTGGTCGGCAGCCTCGACTCGCATGATTCGGTGTGCCGCCGTCTGGCTGCCCTAGGCGAGTTCGCGGTACTGGCCGCGGACTACCGATTGGCACCGCAGCAGCCGTTTCCGGTGGCGCTGCACGATGTACTGGACACCGCCAACTGGCTGGCTGAACAGGCAACGGCGCTGGGACTGGACAAGCACCGGATAGTGCTGGCAGGGGACAGTGTGGGGGCTAGCCTGGCAGCGGTCATGGCCATCATGGCAGTCGAGCAACCCGAGGCACTGGCATTCAAGCCGCTGGCGCAGCTGCTGTTCTATCCGGTGACCGATATGGCCTGCCAGCGTGATTCGCATCGCCAGCATGCCGAGGGCTACCTGCTGGAGACGCCCACCCTGGAGTGGTTCTACCAGCACTATGTGCCGCAGCCCGAGCAACGCCTGGACTGGCGGGTGTCGCCGTTGCGCTCGACGTTGCGGCAAGCGCTGGCGCCGGCGTATCTGTTCGTGGCCGAGTACGACCCGTTGCACGATGAAGGGATCGCTTATCGGGACTGGCTGCTGGCGGGCGGCACGCCGGTGCGCTTCGCGCGGGTGGAAGGCCTGACCCATGACTTTTTGCGCATGTCGGGGATCGTGGGGCAGGTGGGGGACATTTATCGGGATGTCGGGGCGTGGTTGCAGAGGATCGGGGCGCAGGGCTGACTCGAGAATGCCGGGGCGCGCGTTGCGCCCCCAGGGCGTCACCCGTGAACGCGTCGACCCAACACATTTACCAACCGCTCGATCTCGGCCTCGGTATTCAACAACCCCGGCGCCGTCCGTACCACCGGCCCCACATCCCGTGAAACGGCATCGACCACGATGCGCTGGCTGTTGAGATGCCGGGCGATCTCGTCGGCATCCTGTCCGTTGACCCTGAAGAAGGTGAACCCTGCCGAATAGCGTGCGCTGCGCGGAGTCACCAGTTCGATACCCGGCAGTGCCTCAAGCCGTTGCCTGAGGTAGTCGTTTAGCCCGTGGATTCGCGTCTGCACAGCGGCCTTGCCCAGTTGCAGATGCAGTTCGAACGCCTTGCCCAACGCCCAGCGATGCTCGAATGCATGGTAACCACCCGGCGTCATCACCGTGGCAAAGTCTTCGTTCTCGGAAAAGCTGGCAATGGTCGGGGTCAGCTGCTCAAGCCCGGTGGACGCCGCGCAAATAATCCCGGTACCGCGTGGCCCGAACATCCACTTGTGGGTGCCGGCAATGAAGTAATCGCAGTTGAGATCGGCGAAGCGCATGTCTTCGACGCCAAATCCATGTACACCGTCGATCACGTAGATGATCCGGTCCTGCTCGTCACGCCGGCGATTGGCCTCGCGGACCAGTGCGCCGATCTCGCCCACCGGCAGTTTCACGCCACTGCCCGAGTGCACCCAGGTCATGCCCAGCACCCGTGTCTGCGGCCCGATGGCGGCAGCGATGGTGGACAATACCTGGTCGCTGCTGACCTTGGCGGGGGCGTCGAACAAGCGCAAGCGGCGCACTGGGGTGCCGTCGCGCGTGGTGCGAAAACCCATGGTATGGCGCGCCGCCGAATGCTCATGCACGGTGGTGAGGATTTCCTGGCCCGGCGCGATTTTCAGCCCGCCGTAGATCAGCCCGAGGCCTTCGGTGGTGCTGCCGGTCAAGGCAATCTGGCGGGGTGTGACCTCAAGGTAGCGGGCCGCCCATTCACGTACGGCGGCTTCGTGCTTCCACTCCGACTGGCTGTCCCAGTCGACCAGGCGGGCCGGGTGATGGTCGAAGCGGGCGCGCAGTGCCTCGATGGCATCGCGTACCGGGCGTGGGTGCGAGGTGATCAAAAAGTTGGCGAAGTGGGCATACCCAGGGTCCAGCTCGAACAGGCCGCGAAATGCAGCCCAGTCGGTGCCACTGGCCGCTGGGTCAGGCGCTGCGTGGGCAGCTGCCAGCAGCGGGCCGGGGCCTGTCAGTGGCAAGGCGGCAGCCAGCAGGCCGGCCTGTTTTAAGAAGGTGCGACGGTCGTTCATCACGTGGCTCGCAGGTTCAGGGGGATAAAGAGGCGACAGGTTGTGCGGCACGTTGCACCTGCTCCCACACGCGCAGGAAATTGCCGCCCCAGAGTTTGGCAATATCCGCTTCGGAGTAACCGCGGCTGATCAGTTCGGCGGTGACGTTGCGTGCCTCGCTGGCGTTCTGCCAGCCGTCGATGCCGCCGCCTTCGTTGAAGTCCGAGCTGAGGCCGACATGGTCGATGCCGACCTTGCGCACCGTGTAGTCGATGGCGTCGCCGTAGTCCTTGAGGGTGGCCGGGGGTTCTTCTTCGAGGATGCCGTACAGCTCGTTGGCATACTGGCCGACCTTCTGCTCGGGCCAGCCGGCGATCACCGGGTCACCCGGCATCAGTGCGTAGTTGAGGTCGGTCAGCGGCGGCAGGGCGTAGCGGGCGCGCAGTGCGTTGAGTTTGCCCTGGGTCTTGCTGCTCAGCGGCTTGAGGTAGGTGGAAAAGGCTACCAGCTGGACCACGCCGCCGCTGTCCTTGATCAGTTGCAGTTCCTTGTCGGAGAGGTTGCGCCTGATGTCAACCATGGCCCGTGGCGCCGAGTGCGACGCCACCACGGGCGCGCGGCTGAGGGCGACGGCCTGGGCCAGTGCCTTGCTGGACATCTGCGACACATCGATGATCACGCCCAGGTCATTCAGCCGTTGCACGGCGCGCTTGCCGAGCGGCGACAGGCCGCCCAGGGCATCGGCAGTGTCATTGAAGAACGGCAACGGGCGCGACGAATCGGCCCAGCTGTTGTTGCCCACATAGCTGAAGCCGAACATGCGCACCCCGCGTGCCGCCCAGCGGTCGAGCTGGTCGATGTCGTCGCCCAGGGCGTAGGCATTGAGCATGCTGAGCAGCACCGCGAACTTGCCCTCGCCGTGCAGGCGGCGAAAATCTTGCGGGGTGTAGGCGATGCCAACCTGTTGCGGGAAGTCGCGAACCATGGCGCTGATGGCGTTGTAGCGCACCTCCTGGGTATGCCGGGCGGCCTCGACGAAGCCCGGGGTAGGGCGGTGCGGGCCTGCGTTACCAGTCCACGATTCGGGCCAGGCGAATATGCTCAGGGCGGCGCCGGACAGCCGCCCGCGTGCAGCCTTGGCCAGGTCGAAGCGGCCAGCGCCGTCCTTGTCCGCCTCGCTGCCTTCGGTGCCGAAGGTCAGCGGCAGGGTCACATGGCTGTCGAACGAGAGGATGCGTTCCTGCAGGTCGTTGGCCTGGCGGGTCACCTCTCTGGAATAGCCCGCGGGCGTGGCGAAATAGTGCCAGGCAGCAAACCCGGCGCCAGCGCCAAGCGCAGTGGCCAGGCTGATAAACAGGGCTTTGTTCCAGCGTGAAGTCGTCATCTTGGTCTCAGTTGGTTCACCGTCGAGGGATGGGCACAGAGGCCGCCGCTACCTGCAGTGGACGAGCCTGCAGCGCAGAAATTTAACCGCGGCCGTTGGCCATGCACGGTTAAATTTCGCCGCCCATGCAACGTTCTAGCCTTGGACGGGCCGTGCTCCATGGCCGCAATGAATGCACAGGTATGCAATGACGATTTCGCGACGCGGTTTCATCGCCGGTGTGGCATTGACGGGCGTGGTGGTGCCCGCTGCGGTGGGTGCGCTGTACCAGCAGCGGCAGAGCGCCGCCGAGGAATTTCCGGAGACGCCTGGCGAGGCCGTCGTCGAGTTGGCCGATACCGGCCTGCAGCAGTTGGGCGATACCCTGCGCGGCGTCTGGCGCTTGACCCTGCTGGGCGAGGAGGCGGGCCTGCAGGGCTTGCCGGCGGGCGACCTGGAGCTGTTTCTTGATGTTGCAGGCAATGGCCGCGCCCTGCGCGGTTATCTGGATACCCCCGAGCGCCTGCGTGCGGAGGCGGAACCGCGCTACCGCGTGGTCGGCGACTTGCTGGCGGACAAGCCGGGCACCTTGCGCTGGCGGCTGTTTTCATCCCAGGCGCGCTATGAATGCCATGTCGTGCTGGACGAGGTATGGGGCCGCTTCGGCAACGCCGGGCCGGCCACCCTCAATGGGCGCGTTGCCTGCCTCGACCGGGCGTTGTCGTTGCCGCTGCAGGATAACCAGTTCGTGGCCTTGAAACGCACCTTCCCGGAAGCCCGCGAACGGACCCCGCTGAACCCGCAACTGCTGGCCTGGCTGGTCGCTCCGGAGCATCGCCTGTTCCACCAGCTGTGGCACGCCGCGCGGGACAAATGGCACAAGCTGGCCAAGGACAAGCAGGCGGCCTTGCGTGGCCTGGGCTGGCAACCCGGGCCGCGTGACCGCGAGCGTGATGCGCGGGGGCGGCACAAGGACCGCAATGGCTCGGGCGAGGACTTCCTGTTCATGCACCGGCATATGCTGGGCAGCGCCCGTGCGTTGCAAGACCTGCCTTCCTGGCCGCGCTTCCCGCTGCCGCAGCCGGAACTGGAGCGCGACCGCGTCGGCTTCGCCCGTTACTTCGACAACCATGACGGCAATGCCCTGCCGCCGACCTGGCTGGCCAGCGGTGACGCGGCGTACAGCCAGTGGGTGCGCGACATCAAGGCGGCGGATACCTTCCACGGCAATTTCCAGGTCTGGGAGGCGCGCTATACCGACCCGGAATACCTCAGCACGCTGACCTTGGCGCAGTTCGGCTCGGAACTGGAACTGGGCCTGCACGACTGGTTGCACATGCGCTGGGCATCGGTGCCGCGTGACCCCGCCAATGGCATGCCTGTGCCCACGGCGCGCACGCCGGATGATTTTGCCGAGCGTTGGTTCGCTGCGCAGAACGATTTCCTCGGCGACCCGTTCTCCTCCCATGTGAACCCGGTGTTCTGGCGCTTCCATGGCTGGATCGACGACCGCATCGAGGATTGGTTCGGGGCCCATGAGCGCTTGCACCCTGGCGAGGTCAGGCGCCTGCAGGTCAACGGTGTGCCGTGGTTCGCGCCAGGGCGCTGGGTGACCGTGGCGGACCCGTGGTTGGGGCCGGACACGCATGGCTGTTCGACGGTGCCGGGGTTGCGGCCCGGGCGCAGTGTGGAGATGGACCCGGAAACGATGAAGCTGGCGTTGCGCATCATCTACAGCGATGACGGCCTGTTCGACAAGTTGCAGCCCAGGGTGCCGCAGCGACCGTGGTATGCGCGCAACCTGAAGGTGCGGAACTAGCCGCTGCCTGTACCGGCCCTACTGGTTGACCACCCATCCCCCGCCCAAGGCCTTGTACAACGCCACGCTGCCCTGCAACCGGGCCAGGCGCAGTTGCGCCTGCTGGTCCTGCGCCACGTACCAGGTGCGCTGGGTTTCCAGCACGCTCAACAAGGTCTCTGCGCCTGCGCCATAGCGCCGTTGCGCCAGCTCGAATGCCAGCCGGGCCTGCTGCACCTCTTGATCCTGCCACTGGCGCTGGCGATCCACGCCAGCGATCGCATTGAGCGCCTTCTCGACATCGGCAAAAGCGGCCAGGATGCTGCTGCGGTAGGTCTCCAGCAATTCCGCCTGCTCGGCTTCAGCCAGCTCACGTGCGGCACGCAGCCGGCCATTGTTGAACACCGGCGCAACCAGGCTGCTGCTGAGGGTGTAGTAGGCGCTGTCGAACAGGTGGGCGAACGTATCGGCACCCGTCCCCAGGTTGGCGCCGAGGGTGAGCTTGGGCAGCATGGCCGCGCGGGCGACTTGTACATTGGCGCTGGCAGCGGCCAGACGCGCTTCGGCAGCGGCAATGTCCGGCCGGCGAGTGAGCAGTTCGCTGGGCACGCCGCTGCCGATGGCCGGCCACTGCAGGCTGGCGATCGCTTCCTGGCTGCTCGGCAGCGACTGCACCGGTTCACCGAGCAGGGTCGCCAGGGTGACCCGGCTGTCTTGCCACTGCTGTTCCAGCAGCGGCAACTGACGTTGCTGCGCGGCCACCAGGCTACGCTGCTGGGCCAGCTCCAGACGCGTGGCGGCCCCGTTGCGCTGGCGCGCTTCGACCAGGCCCAGCACGTCTTCGGCATTGCGCAGGTTCAAGCGGGCGATACGCAATTGTTCTTCCAGGGCCAGCCCCTGCAGATAACTGTCGGCCACGGCACTGACCAGGGTCAGCTCGACAGTCTGGCGGTCGAAACGGCTGGCATCGAGGCTGCGCAGGGCATTTTCACGCGTCGCCCGCAGGCCGCCCCAGAAGTCGATTTCGTAGCTGGCGCTAAGCTGCACGCCGAATGAGGTGCTGGTCGGCTCGTTGCGGTTGACATCAAGCTGGTCGTTGCCCTCGCCGTGCAGCAGGCGTTGGCGGCTGCCGTCCAGGCCCAGCTGCAGCTCGGGCAGCAATGGCGCGCCGGCGATAACTGCGCGGGCCCGGGCCTGGCGCACCCGCGCCGTGGCGGCGGCCAGGTCGTGGGCATTGTGCAGGGCACGCTGCACCAGGCGGTCCAGTTCGCGGCTGGCGAAGGCATGCCACCATTGTGTCGTCGGTCGTTGTGCCGAGGTGGACGCGGCTGCGCCCTGCCAGGCGAGCGGCGCGGCAATGCCGTTGGTGGGCGTGGGCGGCGTGGTGCAGGCGGCCAGGCTGACGCACAGGGTCAGCAGGCAGATGCGGCTGGGCAGAGTCATGGCTTATTCACTGGTAAGGGCTTTGACCGGATCGAGGCGGGCGGCCTTGCGCGCGGGCATGAAGCCGAACACGATGCCGGTAACCACGGCGCAGGCGAAGGCGCCGAGCATGGCCGGCAGGGCGAAGGCCACCGCTACCTCAGCCAGCATCAGGCCAGCGCCGATGGCCAGGGCCAGGACGATGCCGGCCAGGCCGCCGACCATCGACAGCATCACCGCCTCGCTGAGAAATTGCCGCAGGATGTCGCGCTGGCGGGCGCCGGTAGCCATGCGGATACCGATTTCGCGGGTGCGCTCGCGCACCGTCATCAGCATGATGTTCATCACCCCGATGCCACCGACCAGCAGCGAAATCGCAGCAATCGCCCCCAGCATCAGCGACAGGCTGTTCTGCGTGCGCGCTTCGGCCTGGATCAGCGCGGCATCGTTGGTCAGCTCGAAGTCCCGGCGCCCGTTGTGACGCTGGCGCAGCAGCTGGTCGATGGCCGCTTCGGTCTCGTCGACCCGTGTGGAGTCGAGAGCGGCGACGGCGATGTAGTCCGGGTCGCGCTGGCCGAACAGGCGGATGGCCGCCGCGGAGTAGGGCACCACGATGCGCCCGTCGCTATCCTGGTCGCCGGAGCTGGCACCTTTGCCGGCCAGGATACCGACCACCTGGAACGGTACATTGCCGATCAGCAGGTATTGCCCCAGCGGGTCGCGCCCTGGGTCGAGCATCTGTTCCCGCACTTTCTGGCCGATCACCGCCACTGCCGCGGCACTGGCTTCATCGGTTTCGCTGTAGAAGCTGCCGTGCACCGCCGGCCAGTTGAAAATCTCGGGGAAGCGGGTGTTGTTGCCGCCCACATAGAACCGCTGGCTGTGGTTGCCGTAACGCACCATCATCTTTTCCCCGAGCACCGGCATCACGTGCCGGACCTGCGGCAACTGGCCGATGGCGGCGACGTCGTCGAGGGTAATGGTGCCGGCCTGTTCGCCAAGGCTCGCCGGTTTGCCATTGAGGTAGAGGATGTTCGAGCCGAAGGCGGCCATCTGCGCCATGACCTGGCGTTTGCTGCCCTCGCCCACGGCCAGCATCACGACCACCGAGGCAACACCGATGACGATGCCCAGCAGGGTCAGGGCGGTGCGGAAGCGGTTGACCCACATCACCCGCCAGGCGGCCTGCAGCGCTTCGCCCAGTTCGCCTTTCCACGCCCCGCGCAAGGCCGCGCCGCGCTCCAGGTGCTGACGCAACTGGTCGGCCTGCAGCCCTCGTCCAGGGTCGACCGGGGGCTGCCTGGTGGCCGAATCGCTGATGACCACACCGTCGCGAATCTCGATCACCCGCTGCGCCCGCGCTGCCACGTTGCGGTCATGGGTGATCAGGATGATCACGTGGCCCTGGCTGGCCAGCTCGTCGAGCAACGCCATCACCTCGCTGCCACTGTGGCTGTCGAGCGCGCCGGTGGGTTCGTCGGCGAGGATGATATGACCGCCGTTCATCAAGGCGCGGGCGATCGATACCCGCTGCTGCTGGCCGCCGGACAACTGCTGCGGGCGGTTGTCGGTACGGCTGGCCAGGCCCAGGCGGCCGAGCAGGGCGCTGGCGCGGGCGTGGCGTTCACTGGCAGCGATACCGGCATAGATGGCCGGCATTTCGACGTTTTCCCGGGCCGAGCCGGAGGGGATCAGGTGGTAGCCCTGGAACACGAAGCCAAACGCCTCGCGGCGCAGCCAGGCCAGCTCGTCACTGCCCAGCTCGGCCACGTCCTTGCCGGCGAAGCGGTAGCTGCCGGAGGTAGGGCGGTCGAGGCAGCCGAGGATGTTCATCAGTGTCGACTTGCCTGAACCGGAGGCGCCGACGATGGCGACGAACTCGCCGGGGTGGATGCGCAGGCTGATGCCATGCAGGATATCGACCTTGGGGGAGCCGACGCCGCCAAAGGATTTACGGATGTCGACCAGCTCGATCAGGGGTGTGCTCATTCAGCCTCCGCTGACGCCAGGGGCGCCGATGACCAGGCGTTCGCCTTCATTGAGGCCGTCGAGGACCTGCACCCGCAGGCGGTCGCTGAGGCCGGTGCGAACCTGGCGTTGTTCGACCTTGCCGTCGCGGCTCAGCACACGCGCCAGGTGCAGGCCATCCGCGTCGTCCAGCGCAGCCCGTGGCACGGTCAGCACCTGGCTGGCCTTGCCGGCGACGAAGAACACCTGGGTGGTCATCTCGGCCATCAGCGCACCGTCCGGGTTGTCGACATCCAGCAACACGCTGTACTGCACCACCTGGTTGCCAGCGCTGCCGTTGCTGACGCTGGCCGGGCTGCCGCCGCCCTGGCTGGCCTGCTCCAGTGGTTTGGGTGGCACCGGCAGTACCTGGCGCACGGTGCTGGTCCAGCGGCGCTTGCCACCGGCCAGCGTGGTGAAGTAGGCGGTCATGCCGGGCTTGACCTTGCCGATGTCAGCTTCCGATACCTGTGCCCATACTGTCATTGGCGAGAGCCTGGCGATGCGCAGGATCAACGGGGTTTGCTGTTGGGCGTTGAGGGTCTGCCCCTCGCGGGCATCCACGGCTACCACGGTACCGTCCATCGGCGCATAGATGCGGGTGTAGCCCAGCTCGGCCTCGTCGCTGCGCAAGCTGGCCTGGGCCTGGCGAATCTGCGCCTGGAACATGTCGATGCGTGCCTGGGTGACGTTGAGCTGGGCAGTGGCGGTTTGCACGTCCTCGTCGCGGGTGGCGCCGGCAGCGGCCAGGTCACGTTGGCGCTTGAGCTGTTGCCGGGCCAGTTGGAACTGCGCGCGTTGCTCGGCCAGCTGGGCCTTGAGGTTGTCGATCGAGTAGCGGCCGGCATCCAGCCGGGCCTGCTGGGTCGAGGGGTCGATCTCGACCAGCAGCTGGCCTTTGCGTACGGTGTCGCCGACTTCGACATGCAGGGTGTGGATCTGCCCGGACGCCTGGGCACCGACATCCACGTAGCGTCTTGGCTGCAGGGTGCCGAGTGCGGTGACGCTGCTTTCGATGTCGGCGCGGGTCACGGCGACCGTGCTGGGCGGTGGTGCAGCGTAGGGCGGGGTGGTCCAGGCCAGCAGGCCGCCCAGGCCGAGCAGACCCAGGCCGACGAGCAGGGCCCGGCGACGGGTGTTGGGTAAAGGTCTCATGCACACTTCCAGCCGAGTGGGTGCCAGATAGACGAAAGCGGCAGAAGGGGATTTAGCGGTTATCGCCTGGGACTGGCGCGGCTACAGAGATGTGGCGCTCGATCTGACAGGCGCTGAACCTCTACAGCCATACCGTGTTGCTGAGAATCATTATAATTTGTAAGATCTCAGGCTGACATCACTCGGTCCCGCGCGCTGCCTGAAAGGGCTTTCTGGGCAGGCTGGCAGGACGATCTCAGGTAACGTCGTGGAACATTACTATCGCGAACTGGTGGGCTTCCTTTCCGCGCGCCTGGGCAGTCGCCAGGCCGCGGAAGACGTGGCGCACGATGCTTACCTGCGGGTGCTGGAGCGCACCGACGGCGAACGCATCGAGCACCCGCGTGCCTTCCTGTACCGCACCGCGCTCAACCTGGTGGTCGACCGCCACCGGCGCCACCTGGTACGTCAGGCCGAACCGCTGGAGGTGCTGGACAGCGACGAGCGCTGGCACACCCCGGCGCCGGCCCACGACATGCAGCTCGACCAGCGCCTGGCGCTGATGCAGCGTGCCCTGGATGAGCTGGGCAAGGTTTGCCGTGACTGCTTTTTGCTGCGCAAGCTCGATGGCCTGTCGCACCAGCAGATCGCCGACCACCTGGGTATTTCCCGCAGCCTGGTGGAAAAACACATCGTCAACGCCATGAAGCACTGCCGGGTGCGCATGCGCGAGTGGGAATGCTGATTAACGGCCAGCCAGGCGACTGCAAATTCCCTCGCCCAGTCACTTGATTTCTGCGTCTTTCCCGACTTCTATCAAGGTAGACCCCTGCCAGGCCTCGACCAGGCAGTAGCCGTCACTGGCGCAGTACGGTCATGGAGCGTACCCATTACCCCACTGCCCAGGCCCGACCCATGGCAAACAAGACCTTGCGCATCCTTATCGCCGATGCACACCCGTGCCAGCGCCTGCAGCTGGAACGGCTGCTCAATGGCCTGGGCTATTACCGGATCGCACCCGTGGACAGCTTCGAGGAGCTGCAGCGCCTGGTGCTGTGTGCCTTGCAGCCGTTCCACCTGCTGCTGGGCAATATCGAGCTGGCCAGCCATGCCGGGGTCGACCTGGAGCGCTTCTGCCGTGTCAGCACCCAGATCCAGCATGCCCTGCTTTATCACTCCACCCAGGTGAAAGTACCTTCGGTGCCCCAGGCCGAGCGCCAGGCGGTCAGCCTGAGCCTGCCGCAGGTGCCTGACAATGAGGCGCTGCAGGCGTTCATGGCGATCATCGATACGCCGCTGCAGGTCGGCAAGCTGCCACTGCCGGGCACGCTGCCCGCGGCACCGGCACGGCCAGTGGCACGGGCCAATTTCGCCCACACGGTGTTCAACCGCTAGCACGCCGCAGGCGGGGCAAGGGGGCCGCTATTTGCTATCCTTTCGGCCTTTGCCGATTTGCGGACCCTGCCATGACTGCCAACGATACCGCTCGCCCGTCCCGGTTCAGCCGCGGCGACCACCGGACCCTGGGCCTGGCGGCGCTGGGCGGCGCGCTGGAAATCTACGATTTCATCATCTTCGTGTTCTTTGCGCTCACCCTCAGCCAGCTGTTCTTCCCGCCCGAGATGCCCGAATGGCTGCGCCTGCTGCAAAGCTTCGGGATTTTCGTCACCGGCTACCTGGCGCGACCGCTGGGCGGCATCCTGATGGCGCACTTCGCCGACCACCTGGGGCGCAAGCGGGTGTTCAGCCTGAGCATCCTGATGATGGCCCTGCCGTGCCTGTTGATCGGGGTGATGCCGACCTACGCCGACATCGGCTATGCGGCGCCGCTGATCCTGCTGGCCCTGCGCATTCTGCAGGGCGCGGCGGTGGGCGGCGAAGTGCCCAGCGCCTGGACCTTCGTCGCCGAGCATGCGCCGGCCGGACGGCGCGGATACGCCTTGGGCTTCCTGCAGGCGGGGCTGACCTTCGGCTACCTGCTGGGGGCGCTGACTGCGACCTTGCTGGCGCAGCTGTTCACTACGCAGGAGATCCTCGACCATGCCTGGCGCTACCCGTTCCTGCTGGGCGGCGTGTTTGGCGTGGTGGGCGTATGGCTGCGCCGCTGGCTCAGCGAAACCCCGGTGTTCCTTGCCTTGCGTGCGCGCCAGCAACAGCCGGTGCGCTTCCCGCTGCGGCAGGTGCTGGGCGAACACCGGCCGGCGTTGATCCCGGCGGCGCTGCTGACCTGTGTGCTGACCTCCGCCGTGGTGGTGCTGGTGGTGATTACCCCGACGGTGATGCAGCAGCGCTTCGGCATGACGGCCGGGCACACTTTTGCCCTGAGCAGCGTGGGTATCGTGTTTCTCAATATCGGCTGCGTGCTGGCCGGCCTGCTGGTCGACCGCGTCGGCGCCTGGCGCGCGTTGATGCTCTACAGCCTGCTGCTGCCGCTGGGCATCGGCGTGTTGTACGCCAGCCTGGTAGGGCAGTGGGGCATGACCTGGCTGGCCTATGCACTGGCCGGCCTGTGCTGTGGCGTGGTGGGGGTGGTGCCGTCGGTAATGGTCGGGTTGTTCCCGGCCGAGATCCGTGTGTCGGGTATTTCCTTCACCTACAACGTGGCCTACGCACTGTGGGCCAGCACCACACCACTGGCGCTGGTTGCATTGATGCCATGGAGCCCGTGGGTGTGTGCCGGGTTCTGCCTGATCATGGGCACGGTGGGGTTGTTGACGGCGCTCTGTTTCGGGCGTCGCGAGCCGTTGCCGACGAGCGAGCCCGACTTCCTGCCGACGCGATGCCTGTAGGCGCGGCCAGTACCGCCAGGCAACAGGTAAAACAGAAAAGCCCCCGGCTCGTGAGAACCGGGGGCTTTTCATTAGCGCAAGGGCAGAGGCTTACATGTTCGGGTAGTTCGGCCCGCCCGCGCCTTCAGGGGTGACCCAGGTGATGTTCTGGGCCGGGTCCTTGATGTCGCAGGTCTTGCAGTGCACGCAGTTCTGCGCGTTGATCTGGAAGCGCTTGCTGCCGTCTTCCTGGCTCACCACTTCGTACACCCCCGCAGGGCAATAGCGCTGCGCCGGCTCGTCGTACAGCGGCAGGTTGCTGGCGATCGGGATGTTCGGGTCGGTCAGCTTCAGGTGGCAAGGTTGTTCCTCTTCGTGGTTGGTGCTGGAGAGGAATACCGAGCTGAGCTTGTCGAAGCTGAGCTTGCCGTCCGGTTTCGGGTAGTCGATCTTCTGCGAGTCGGCGGCCAGTTTCAGGCAGGCGTAGTCCGGCTTGGTGTCGTGCAGGGTGAACGGCAGCTTGCCACCGAACCAGTTCTGGTCGACATAGTTGAACGCACCACCGAGGATCGGCCCGAACTTGTGGATGGCCGCGCCGAAGTTGCGGCTGGCGAACAGTTCTTCGTACAACCAGCTGGCCTTGAAGGCGCTGACGTAGCCGTTCAGCTTGTCGCCGCCTTCGCTGCCGGCGGCCAGCGCTTCGGCGACCGCTTCGGCCGCCAGCATGCCGGACTTCATCGCGGTGTGGCTGCCCTTGATCTTGGAGAAGTTCAAGGTGCCCAGGTCGCAACCGATCAGCGCACCACCATCGAACACCATTTTCGGCAGCGAGTTCAAACCACCTTTGGCAATCGCGCGGGCGCCGTAGCTGATCCGCTTGCCGCCTTCGAGGTACTGGCTGATCACCGGGTGGTGCTTAAGCCGCTGGAATTCGTCGAACGGCGACAGGTACGGGTTGGCGTAGGACAGGTCGACGATCAGGCCGACGACCACCTGGTTGTTTTCCAGGTGATAGAGGAACGAACCACCGGTGTTGTCCTTGGCCATCACATCCAGCGGCCAGCCGGCGGTGTGCACCACCAGGCCCTGTTCGTGCCTGGCCGGGTCGATTTCCCAGATTTCCTTCAGACCGATGCCGTAGTGCTGGACATCGGCTTCGCTGTCAAGGTTGAAACGCTTGATCAGCTGCTTGCCGATATGGCCACGGCAGCCTTCGGCGAACAGGGTGTATTTGGCGCGCAATTCCATGCCCGGGGTGTACAGGCCGTCCTTCGGGTTGCCTTCGCGGTCCACTCCGAGGTCACCGGTAACGATGCCGCGGACCACGCCGTTGTCATCGAACAGCGCTTCCTGGGCGGCGAAGCCCGGGTAGATTTCCACGCCGAGGTTCTCGGCCTGCTGGGCCAGCCAGCGGCACAGGTTGCCCAGCGAAATGATGTAGTTGCCGTGGTTGTGCATGGTCTTGGGCACGAACAGGTCAGGCACCTTGGTCGCGCTGCCGGCATCCTTGAGCACGTAGATGTCGTCGCGTTTCACTTCGGTGTTCAGTGGCGCGCCAAGGGCTTTCCAGTCGGGGAACAGCTCGTTCAGGGCACGCGGTTCGAACACCGCACCGGAGAGGATGTGGGCGCCGACTTCAGAGCCCTTTTCCACCACGCAGACGCTGATTTCGCTACCGGCTTCGGCGGCCTTCTGCTTCAGGCGGCAGGCGGCGGACAGGCCTGCCGGGCCGGCGCCGACGATGACCACGTCGAATTCCATGTATTCGCGTTCCACTGGTTCTCTCCTACTCATCAAGGCTCGTGCTGTTGCTTGGTCTTATGGGTGCGCAGGGCATTCGCCGCGGTTCTATGCAGCGGCGGAGCTGTAGCTGGGCAAATGACGGACTACACCGTTTTGTCTTGGCCGCGCATTATATCTACACCACTTGGCGGGTCCAATACAAACGTTTGTTTGAATTTGCCGCAGGCCAGTAAAATCACTGGAGCGCGGCTGGAGGGTGACCGATTTGCCGTATTGACCGGATTGGGTGTTACGGTCAAGATACGAGCGGTTTTACGTTCGCCGTAGGCTTGCAGCCGGGCGCAGGTACACCTCTAAAGACCAGGTGTGGAGCAGGGTTTTGCGGCCTTGGGCCGGTTTGTAGTGGAGTTTACACGCCACGACAGAAAATGACCCGTGAGTATTTGACGCAAGCGTCCGGACAAGACTGTTCGGTCACTGTGAAGTTACTGCCTCCCGGTACGTTTTTGGAGGTGCCCTTGTACCCACGCGCATCGCCGGGCATGGCCCCAGGCGACTATCTATTCACCGGAGAGTAACGAGGAATCCATGAAGGTTCTTGTAGCTGTCAAACGAGTGGTCGACTACAACGTCAAGGTTCGCGTCAAGGCGGACAACTCCGGCGTCGACCTTGCTAACGTCAAGATGTCCATGAACCCCTTCTGCGAAATCGCCGTGGAAGAAGCCGTGCGCCTGAAGGAAAAGGGCGTTGCGACCGAGATCGTCGTCGTCTCCGTCGGCCCGGCCACTGCCCAGGAACAACTGCGTACCGCCCTGGCCCTGGGCGCCGACCGCGCCATCCTGGTGGAAGCCGCTGACGAACTGAACTCCCTGGCCGTGGCCAAGGCGCTGAAGGCCGTTGTCGACAAGGAGCAGCCGCAACTGGTCATCCTTGGCAAACAGGCCATCGACAGCGACAACAACCAGACCGGCCAGATGCTGGCCGCGCTGACCGGCTTTGCCCAGGGCACCTTCGCCTCCAAGGTAGAAGTGACTGGCGACAAGCTGAACGTCACCCGTGAAATCGACGGCGGCCTGCAGACCGTGGCTCTGAACCTGCCAGCCATCGTCACCACCGACCTGCGCCTGAACGAGCCACGCTACGCGTCGCTGCCGAACATCATGAAGGCCAAGAAGAAGCCGCTGGAGACCATCACTCCAGACGCGCTGGGCGTTTCCCTCGCCTCCACCAACAAGACCCTGAAGGTTGAAGCCCCGGCTGCCCGCAGCGCAGGCATCAAGGTCAAATCGGTGGCCGAACTGGTCGAGAAGCTGAAGAACGAAGCGAAGGTAATCTAAATGACTATCCTGGTTGTCGCTGAATACGAGAACGGTGCCGTAGCCCCGGCCACCCTGAACACTGTTGCCGCTGCCGCCAAGATCGGTGGTGATGTGCACGTGCTGGTCGCCGGCCAGAACGTGGGCGGCGTTGCCGAATCTGCCGCGAAGATCGCTGGCGTGGCCAAAGTGCTGGTTGCCGACAACGCAGCCTATGCACACGTCCTGCCGGAAAACGTCGCGCCGCTGATCGTCGAACTGGCCAAGGGCTACAGCCACGTGCTGGCCCCGGCCACTACCAACGGCAAGAACATCCTGCCGCGCGTTGCTGCGCTGCTGGACGTGGACCAGATCTCCGAGATCATCTCGGTCGAGTCCGCCGATACCTTCAAACGCCCGATCTATGCCGGTAACGCCATTGCCACCGTGCAGTCGAGCGCAGCCATCAAGGTCATCACCGTGCGTACCACCGGCTTCGACGCCGTGGCGGGCGAAGGTGGTTCGGCTGCCATCGAAGCCGTGGGCGCTGCGCACAATGCCGGCATCTCGGCTTTCGTTGGCGAAGAGCTGGCCAAGTCCGACCGCCCGGAACTGACCGCTGCCAAGATCGTCGTCTCCGGTGGCCGTGGCATGGGCAACGGTGACAACTTCAAGCACCTGTACAGCCTGGCCGACAAGCTCGGCGCTGCCGTCGGTGCTTCGCGCGCCGCGGTCGACGCGGGCTTCGTGCCCAACGACATGCAGGTCGGCCAGACCGGCAAGATCGTTGCGCCACAGCTGTACATCGCCGTCGGTATCTCCGGCGCGATCCAGCACCTGGCCGGCATGAAGGACTCCAAGGTGATCGTGGCGATCAACAAGGACGAAGAAGCGCCAATCTTCCAGGTGGCTGACTACGGCCTGGTCGCCGACCTGTTCGAAGCAGTGCCAGAGCTGGAAAAGCTGGTCTGATCCGCCTGCTTCACTTATAAAGAACCCGGCCCTCGTTTCGAGGGTCGGGTTTTTTTATGGGCTGAGGAGTGAGGGATGACGTTGCGCGGAACGGGCAGGGTGCTGGCATGCATGGCGGTGTTGGCGTCGCCGCTGGCCATGGCGGCAGGCAAGTGCGAACGCCTGGTGGCCACTGGCAGCCCCGATGCGCCGCCATACTCATGGCAAGACCCGAACGACCCGAAACACCTGATCGGTGCCAACGTCGACCTGCTGCGTCAGGTGGCTGGCGAGCTGGGGTTGAAGGTAGAGGTGCTCAGCGCCGGGCGTCGTGACCAGGCGCTGGAAGAAGTGCGCAGCGGGCGCATGGACCTGTTGCTCGACACGCCCATGCAGGTGGAGCAACTGACCGCGCTCGACTACATTCACCCACCCCTGCAGCTCAACGAGTACCTGGTGTGGACCCGCCACGATGCCGAGCTGGCTTTCGATGGTCCGGCGGACCTGGCCAGGTACCAGGGCAGTGTGTCCGAGCGCGCGCGGCTTACACCGGCCTTCACAGCGTTCGTCAAGGCCCAGCTGAAGCTGGTGCCGGCGCAGAACCTGACCCAGGCATTTCAGAAGCTGGTGCTTGGCCAGGTCGACTATGTGCTTGCAGGCCGCTATGCGGGTATGGCGATGGTCCAGAGCCTGGGCATGGACAACCAGCTGATTGCCCGCGGCCTGCCGGTGGACCGGCCGGGGCTGTACCTGGCCGTGTCGCACAATTCAGCCTGCAATGACAGCTGGTTGCGTGGGCAACTGGCAAAAAAACTGACAGAATTGCCGATCTCCGGTGCGTCCGAGGCCGTGCTGCAGCGCAATGTCGAGCGCTGGAAAGCCCAGTTGCAAGTGCCGTCGGACGCCCCCAAACACTAGGAAGATTGCGTGAGAACCCAACCACTAATCCTTGCCCTGGCCGTACTCGGCCTGGCTGGCTGCGCCAACGATCCGGCCCCTGTCGAGCAGATGCGCATTTCCGAGCAGGCACTGGAGCAGGCCAGGGCCGTCGGGGCCACCGAGCAGGTCGAAGCGCTCAAGCTGGCCGAAGACAAGCTGGCCCGCGCCAAGACCAACATGCTCACCGAAGATTACCGCGATGCGCGCATGCGCGCCGAGCAGGCCGAGCTGGATGCACGCCTGGCCGAAGCCCAGGTGCTGAACCAGAAGAGCGAAGAGCAGTTGCAGCTGCTGCAGTCGCGGGTCAAGCGCCTGCGCAAGCAGCTGGAGGTGCAGCCATGATCCGCCGTGCACCATTGGCCGCGCTCGCCGTGCTGGCGCTGGCGGCAGGTTTGCAGGGTTGCGCCAGCCAGCGCAGCAGTGCAGCACTGGATGATGCCAGCGCCGCTTTCCAGAAGGTCAAGGACAACTCCGATGTGCTGCGCAGTGCCCCGCGTGACGTGATTCGCGCAGGCGAGTCGCTGGCCCGCGCCGAGCGCCTGTCCAGCTATATCGGCACCGGTGCGGACGTGCGCCATTACGCCTACCTCAGCCAGCGCTACAGCGAGATCGCCAGCGAGCATGCCCGGCTGGCGCTGAACCAGGAGCGCCAGGCCAAGCTCGACCTGGAGCGCCAGCGCCTGCAGCTGGCCTTGCGCGAGGCCAAGCTGGCCAGTGTCCAGCAGCAGGGCAAGTGGATCGAGTCGCAGATCGCTGCGCTGGCTTCGGAGCAGACCGATCGCGGTCTGGTAATGACCTTGGGTGACGTGCTGTTCGATACCGGCCGTGCCGACCTGAAGAACTCGGCCAGCCGCACCGTGCTCAAGCTGGTGCAGTTCCTCCAGCTCAACCCGCGCCGGGTGGTACGGATCGAAGGCTATACCGACAGCACCGGTACGGCCGAGGACAACCTGAAACTGTCGCGTGACCGGGCGCAGGCCGTGGCGGACATGCTGGTCGACCTGGGCATCGACGAGAAGCGCCTGCAGGTCGAAGGCTATGGTGACCAGTACCCGATCGAGGCCAATGCCTCGGAGCGGGGCAGGGCGCAGAACCGCCGGGTGGAGATCGTGTTCTCCGATGACAAGGGCAGGCTCGCGCCGGCTCGCTGAATCCTGGCAAGGGCTGCAACGCAGCCCCCCCTTAATGCCAGTTGCAGCAGACTTTACTGGGGCTGCTTTGCAGCCCTTCGCGGGCAAGCCCGCTCCCACAGGGACCGCGTATTTCTAAAGCTCGGCGCTAAATCTGTGGGAGCCGGGCTTGCCCGCGAAGGCGCAAAGCGGTCCCAGATTGTTTAACTGACTGGCATTACCCCCGGCTTTTCGTCGACACCCTTCGGATTTCAGTGTTTTATCACTGTCACGCAACTGTATTGTTGACTATCCTGCGATCTGTCCCAGTACACTTTGCAACTGTTACGGTATTCTCTACCCTCAGTGAGCGACACAAGAACAACGAGTCCGTCCGCGCGTCGAGATCCCGCCATGACCAACCTGCTGCTGTACCAGCGTATCGCCCAGCAACTGGCCGATGACATCCGTCGCGGTGTCTACCAGCCAGGCGAGCGTGTACCGTCCGTGCGCAAGATGAGCGCCCAGCTCAACGTCAGCCATGCCACAGTGCTGCAGGCCTATGCCAACCTCGAAGACCAGGGGTTGATCCGTGCGCGGCCGCAGTCCGGATACTACGTGCACCAGACTCCGGCCCTGACCGCGCAGACGCCGGACATCGCCCGCGTGGAGCGCCCCGGGCTGGTGACCCGCGCCAGCATCATCCAGCAAGTGCTGACCGAGGCGCGCCGCGACGGGGTGTTCCCGTTCGGTGCCGCCGTGCCGCATGTCGATTACCTGCCGGTCCGTGCCCTGCACCAGCAGATCGCCAAGGTGACGCGCTTTCACAGCCCGCGCGCCTTCAGCTACATGTTCAGCCCCGGTTTCGAACCGCTGCGCCGGCAGATCGCCATCCGCATGCGCGATGCCGGCGTGCTGGTCGACCCACGTGAAGTAATCGTGACCCATGGTTGCGTCGATGCGCTGCAGATGTCGTTGCGCGTGCTGACCCGCCCCGGCGACCTGATCGCTGCCGAGTCGCCTACCTATTACGGCCTGCTGCAACTGGCTGACCTGTTGGGCCTGAAGGTGATCGAGATCCCCAGCGACCCGTCCACCGGCATCAGTCTCGAGGCGTTGCAGCTGGCCGCCAACCAGTGGTCGATCAAGGCCCTGGTGCTGACTGCACGGCTGAGCAATCCGCTCGGCGGCACCGTGCCGGAAGAGCGGCAGAAGCAGTTGCTGCGCCTGGCGTCGGATTTCGATATCCAGATCGTCGAGGACGATATCTACGGCGAGTTGATGTTCGAACAGGGCAAGACCAAGGCGCTGAAGGCGTTCGACCGGCTGGACCGGGTGATCTACTGCTCGAGCTTTTCCAAGACCCTGTCCCCCGGCGTGCGCGTGGGCTGGATGATCGCCGGGCGCTACCAGGACGAGATCCAGCGCCTGCAAACCTTCACCACCCACTCGGCCTGCAGTGTGACGCAGATGGGGGTGGCAGCCTACCTGGAGAACGGCGGCTACGACCGGCACTTGCGTTACATTCGCCAGGAGTACCGCAAGAACCTCAGTGCCTACCAGCTGGCGGTGCAGCAACATTTCCCCGAGGGCACCCAGATGACCCGGCCGACCGGCGGGTTCATCCTGTGGGTGAGCCTGCCGGGGCGGGTCAATACCCAGGAGCTGCATGTGCGTGCGCTGGAGCAGGGTATCAGCATTGCGCCGGGGCTGATCTTCAGTAATACCGAACAGTTCAACCACTGTATCCGCCTCAACTGCGGGATTCCGTGGAACAAGGAGGCCGAACGTGCGGTGATTACCCTCGGGTTGCTGGCCCAGCAGTTATGCCGGGAGCCGGCGGCCGCGTTTTTGTAGGCTTGCCACGCGCCTGCGGAACAGGGAGCATACGCACTTTTACTGCCAGCCTGTCCTTTTGCCATGAAAGCTCTGCGTCGTTTTGCCTTGATCCTGTGCCTTGCTCCGCTCTGCTACCTTGGTGCAGGCCAGGCCGCGCAGCCGGCCGGCCAGGCGCAGGGCAAACCGGTACAGAAGGCGCTGGCGAAGCCTGCGCAGAAGCCAGTGGCAAGCAAGGCTGCGAAAAGCACTGCAGCCAAAAGCAAGACTGCCAAAAGCAAGGCCAAGCCGGCGCGCAAGCCGATGAGCCCGGTGGTGGCCAAGCCGCTGCCCAAGCCCAGGCTCGATCTCAGCCTGCCCGCCGATATGGTCGACAAGCTGGAGCCGGAGGTTGGTGACCCTTCGCCGATCCAGCGCCGCAAGCCCCTGCTGCCACCGTTGTTCACGGAAAAGCCAGAGGCCGACGACAGCCCGTTCCAGCTCAATGGCCGGTTGATCAATAACGAAATGCAGCTACAGCTGCGCAATGACAGCCGTCGTGACGTGGAAGGGGCGGCGATCGATTTCGAGTACCGCCAGTAGCCAGTAACTGACTGCCGGGTCATGGCACATTTCATCGTGCCAGCAATTTCAAACGACTGTTTGAGCGGTTACTATCCAGGGACGTTCGTCCCGTTTTGCTCCAGGGAGTCCTGATCTTGGTGAGTTGCCATGAAATGCCGTGAGGGTTGTGGTGCCTGCTGCATTGCCCCGTCCATCAGCTCTGCAATGCCGCGTATGCCCAACGGCAAGCCGGCTGGCGAGCGCTGCCTGCACCTGACCGCCGACAACCTCTGCGACCTGTTCGGCAAGCCCGAACGGCCCGCGGTGTGCGGCGGTTTCCAGGCTGATGTCGAGGTGTGCGGCAGCGACCGTGACGAGGCGATCAGGATTCTTGGCTGGTGGGAGCAGATGACGGCGGCGTGAGGCTGGATCTTCGACAACAAGGATAAACATGATGAGACCGTTCAAGCGTATTGCACTGCTGTGTGGCATGGGTGTTCTGCTGTCCCCTGTGGCCTGGGCCGAGAACTGGCAGGTGGCAAAGGATGAGGAGGGGATCAAGGTATCGCTCAGCGAAGTGGCCGGTTCCAAGTACAAGGCCTACCGCGGGGTAACCCTGATCAAGGCGCCGCTGGCGAAGGTGCAGGCGCTGCAGGAGGATGTGGTCGGGGCCTGCGCGTGGATCCACGAATGCAAGATGCAGAAGGTGCTCAAGCAGGAAGGTGACCAGGTCTGGACCTATACCCAGTTCAATACGCCATGGCCGGTAACGCCGCGTGATTCGGTACTGCACGTGACCACGGTCAGGGAGGCCGACGGCAGCCTGACCCGCAAGCTGGTCGAAGAGCCGACCTACGTCCCGGAAGAGAAGGGCTTCGTGCGGGTGGCCAAGGTCGAAGGCTTCTGGAAGCTGGTGCCCAAGGGCGACAGCACCGAAGTCACTTATCAGGTGCACACCGAACCGGGTGGCAGCGTGCCGGCGATGGTGGCCAACAAGTTCGTGGTGGATGCGCCGTTCAATACGCTGAAAGGGTTGCGCGAGCGGGCTGAGAAAAACTGAGAAGCGGCCCTGGTGAGGGCTGCTCCTGCAAAGCCGCATCGCGTCGAACAGAAATAAAAAAGGCTGCCCGAGGGCAGCCTTCTTGCGTTCGGCTATCGAAGCTTACTTGCGGTCCTGCAGCGCAACGATGTCGCGCTTCTGCTCGCCGGTGTACAGCTGACGCGGGCGGCCGATCTTGTACGGGCTGGAGAGCATTTCTTTCCAGTGCGAGATCCAGCCTACGGTACGTGCCAGGGCGAAGATCACGGTGAACATACTGGTTGGAATGCCGATCGCCTTGAGGATGATCCCCGAGTAGAAGTCGACGTTCGGGTACAGCGAGCGCTCGATGAAGTACGGATCGGTCAGGGCGATCTCCTCCAGGCGCATGGCCAGCTCCAGCTGCGGGTCGTTCTTGATGCCCAGCTCGCGCAGTACTTCGTCGCAGGTCTGCTTCATCACGGTGGCGCGCGGGTCGCGGTTCTTGTACACGCGGTGGCCGAAGCCCATGAGCTTGAACGGGTCGTTCTTGTCCTTGGCCTTGGCGATGAACTTGTCGATGTTCGAGACATCGCCGATTTCATCGAGCATGGTCAGCACCGCTTCGTTGGCGCCGCCGTGGGCCGGGCCCCACAGTGCAGCGATACCGGCAGCGATACAGGCGAACGGGTTGGCACCCGACGAACCGGCCAGGCGAACGGTGGAGGTGGAGGCGTTCTGCTCGTGGTCGGCATGGAGGATGAAGATCCGGTCCATCGCCTTGGCCAGCACCGGGCTGATCGGTTTGATCTCGCACGGGGTGTTGAACATCATGTGCAGGAAGTTTTCCGCGTACGACAGGTCGTTGCGCGGGTACATCATCGGCTGGCCCATGGAGTATTTGTACACCATCGCGGCCAGGGTCGGCATCTTGGCGACCAGGCGCACCGCGGAAATCTCGCGGTGTTGCGGGTTATTGATGTCCAGGGAGTCGTGATAGAACGCCGACAGGGCGCCGACCACGCCGCACATTACCGCCATCGGGTGGGCGTCGCGGCGGAAGCCGTTGAAGAAGGACTTCAGCTGCTCGTGAACCATGGTGTGGTTCTTCACGGTGCTGACGAACTGGGCCTTCTGCTCGGCATTCGGCAGTTCGCCGTTGAGCAGCAGGTAGCAGGTTTCGAGGTAGTCGGACTTCTCGGCGAGCTGCTCGATCGGGTAGCCGCGGTGCAGCAGGATACCCTGGTCGCCGTCAATGTAGGTGATCTTCGACTCGCACGAAGCGGTCGCCATGAACCCAGGGTCGAAGGTGAAGTGACCAGTGGCCCCCAACCCGCGGACGTCGATTACATCAGGACCAACGGTGCCGGTTAAAATGGGCAGCTCGACGGGGGCAGCGCCCTCGATGACCAACTGCGCTTTTTTGTCAGCCATGTGGCCTCCTATTAATGCTTGAAATCATCAGACAGACCCCCCACGCAGGGCCCGCACCACTATAGAGGGATAAATTCAGAAGTCAATTTGCCTAAAGGCTTGTTGAAACAGGCATTGATGCCTGGTTTTTCGCGAAATTCTCGCCCATTTACGCCTTTTGTCCGTTAAAGGCAATGCGCTATTTGGGCTACCCCGTCACGTTGTCATAAGCAGCCTAACTGTCTATACTCGCAACCCGACCGCCAGGGGCTTGCAAGCCCGAACTGCTGGGGGTCGCCGTTCCCTGGGTGGTGGGTACCTGACCAGTACACTTACCAACAACTTTGCCCTGATTCGCTAGGGGCTCTTCAGTGTGAAAAAAGCCGTGAAAAGCCAACGACCTGTAAACCTAGACCTAAGGACCATCAAGCTCCCCGTCACTGCGTACACGTCCATCCTGCACCGTATCTCCGGCGTCATTCTGTTCCTCGGCCTTGCCATCATGCTTTATGCACTGGGCAAGTCGCTGGGTTCCGAGGAAGGCTTCGGTGAGGTGAAGGCGTGTCTGACCAGCCCGCTGGCCAAATTCGTGACCTGGGGCCTGCTGTCCGCCCTGCTTTATCACCTCGTGGCAGGTGTGCGTCACCTGATCATGGACATGGGTATCGGTGAGACGCTGGAAGGCGGCAAGCTGGGCTCGAAAATCGTGATCGTCATCTCCGTGGTGCTGATCGTTCTGGTGGGAGTTTGGGTATGGTAACCAATGTCACGAACCTGTCGCGTTCGGGTCTCTATGACTGGATGGCGCAGCGCGTTTCTGCGGTCGTTCTCGCGGCTTACTTCCTGTTCCTGATCGGCTACGTGGTCGCCCACCCAGGCATCGACTACACCCAGTGGCATGGTCTGTTCTCCAACAACGCGATGCGGATCTTCAGTCTGCTGGCCCTCGTTGCCCTGGGCGCTCACGCCTGGGTCGGCATGTGGACCATCGCCACCGACTACCTGACGCCAATGTCGTTCGGCAAGTCGGCAACTGCGATTCGTTTCCTGTTCCAGGCGGTATGCGGCGTTGCGATGTTCGCTTACTTCGTCTGGGGTGTGCAGATTCTCTGGGGTATCTGATCCATGGCTAGCATTCCAACCATTTCTTTCGACGCCATCATCATCGGTGGCGGCGGTGCCGGCATGCGCGCTGCGCTGCAGCTGGCGCAAGGCGGCCACAAGACCGCCGTGGTCACCAAGGTCTTCCCGACCCGTTCGCACACTGTGTCCGCCCAGGGCGGCATCACCTGCGCCATCGCGTCGGCCGACCCGAACGACGACTGGCGCTGGCACATGTACGATACCGTCAAGGGCTCCGACTACATCGGTGACCAGGACGCTATCGAATACATGTGCCAGGAAGGCCCGGCTGCGGTCTTCGAGCTGGACCACATGGGCCTGCCGTTCTCGCGTACCGAAACCGGTCGTATCTACCAGCGTCCGTTCGGCGGCCAGTCCAAGGACTTCGGTAAAGGCGGCCAGGCTGCCCGTACCTGCGCCGCGTCCGACCGTACCGGTCACGCGCTGCTGCACACCCTGTACCAGGGCAACCTGAAAGCCGGCACCACCTTCCTCAACGAGTACTACGCCGTAGACCTGGTGAAGAACCAGGACGGCGCGTTCGTGGGTGTGATCGCGATCTGCATCGAAACCGGCGAAACCCTGTACATCAAGTCCAAGGCCACCGTACTGGCCACTGGCGGTGCCGGCCGTATCTACGCCTCCACCACCAACGCCCTGATCAACACCGGTGACGGCGTGGGCATGGCCCTGCGTGCCGGCGTGCCGGTGCAGGACATCGAAATGTGGCAGTTCCACCCGACCGGCATCGCCGGCGCCGGTGTACTGGTCACCGAAGGTTGCCGCGGTGAAGGTGGCTACCTGATCAACGCCCACGGCGAGCGCTTCATGGAGCGTTACGCGCCGAACGCCAAGGACCTGGCCGGCCGCGACGTGGTCGCCCGTTCCATGGTCAAGGAAATCATCGCCGGCAACGGCGTGGGCCCGAACAAGGACCACGTACTGCTGAAGCTGGACCACCTGGGCGAGGAAGTGCTGCACAGCCGCCTGCCAGGCATCTGCGAACTGTCCAAGACCTTCGCCCACGTCGACCCGGTGGTCGCGCCAGTACCGGTCATCCCGACCTGCCACTATATGATGGGCGGCGTTGCCACCAACATTCACGGCCAGGCCATCACCATGGATGCCGAAGGCAACGACCAGATCATTCCTGGCCTGTTCGCCGTAGGTGAAGTGGCGTGCGTATCGGTGCACGGTGCCAACCGCCTGGGCGGCAACTCGCTGCTCGACCTGGTGGTGTTCGGCCGTGCTGCCGGCCTGCACCTGGAGAAGGCGCTGAGCGAAGGCGTGGAATACCGCGACGCCAGCGACACCGACGTCGATGTTGCCCTGAACCGCCTGAACAAGCTGAACGAGCGCACCACCGGTGAAGACGTTGCCAGCCTGAAGCGCGAGCTGCAGAGCTGCATGCAGAACTACTTCGGTGTATTCCGTACTGGCGAATACATGCAGAAGGGTATCGAGCAGCTGGCCGGTCTGCGCGACCGTATCGCCAACGTCAAGATCAACGACAAGTCCAAGGCCTTCAACACCGCGCGTATCGAGGCACTGGAACTGCAGAACCTGCTGGAAGTCGCCGAAGCTACCGCCATCGCGGCCGAAGCCCGTAAAGAGTCCCGCGGCGCTCACGCCCGTGAAGACTACGAAGACCGTGACGACGAAAACTGGCTGTGCCACACCCTGTACTACCCGGGTGAGAAGCGCGTCGCCAAGCGTGGCGTCAACTTTGCGCCGAAGACTGTTCCAGCCTTCGAACCAAAAGTCCGGACTTACTAAGGGTGGCCGCTATGTTGCAAGTCGAAGTTTATCGTTACAACCCGGACACCGATTCCGCGCCGAAAATGCAGACCTTCCAGGTCGATACCGGCGGCAAGGACCTGATGGTGCTGGACGTACTGGCACTGATCAAGGAGCAGGACGAAGGGTTCTCCTACCGTCGCTCGTGCCGTGAAGGCGTTTGCGGTTCCGATGGCATGAACATCAACGGCAAGAACGGCCTGGCCTGCATCACCCCGCTGTCGGCGGTGGTGAAGGGCAACAAGCTGATCCTGCGCCCGCTGCCGGGCCTGCCGGTCATTCGTGACCTGGTCGTCGACATGAGCATCTTCTACAAGCAGTACGAGAAGGTGAAGCCGTTCCTGCAGAACGACACGCCGGCGCCGGCTATCGAGCGCCTGCAGTCGCCGGAAGACCGTGACAAGCTGGACGGCTTGTACGAGTGCATCCTGTGCGCTTGCTGCTCGACCTCCTGCCCGTCGTTCTGGTGGAACCCGGACAAGTTCCTGGGCCCCGCCGCACTGCTGCAGGCCTATCGCTTCCTGGCCGACAGCCGCGATACCAAGACCCAGGAGCGCCTGGCGTCCCTGGATGACCCGTTCAGCGTATTCCGCTGCCGCGGGATCATGAACTGCGTCAACGTTTGCCCTAAGGGTCTGAACCCGACCAAGGCAATCGGTCACGTACGTAACATGCTGCTGCAAAGCGGCACCTGATACAAAGCGTTGTACCTGCAGTAAGCCGAGGTGCGGGTGGTGAGCCCGCACCGAGGTAAAACCCGAACAATGGCCCACAAAGCCTGCGTTCATTACCTATGAAGATATGAGACCAGCAGGGGCTTTCCGGGCTGGTACCCGGAAAATCAGCAGGATCCAAGTGGCGTGGTTCAGTCGCTGTGTTCGGACTTTTCCAGGTTTGCTGTGGCTCTCGCCGATCAGTCCCCTAACCGAGGGTGACCAAGCATGCAAGAAAGCGTGATGCAGCGCATGTGGGAAAGCGCCCACCTTTCAGGTGGTAACGCTGCATATGTGGAAGAGCTTTATGAGCTCTACCTGCACGACCCTAACGCTGTGCCAGAAGAGTGGCGCACCTACTTCCAGAAGTTGCCCGCCGACGGCAGCACCGCTACCGATGTATCGCACTCGACAATCCGCGACCATTTCGTACTGCTGGCGAAGAACCAGCGCCGCGCCCAACCGGTATCTGCCGGGAGCGTGAGCAGTGAACACGAGAAGAAGCAGGTTGAAGTTCTGCGACTGATCCAGGCCTATCGCATGCGCGGCCATCAGGCTGCCAAGCTCGACCCGTTGGGGTTGTGGCAGCGTCCAGCGCCTGTAGACCTGTCGATCAATCACTACGGCTTGACCAATGCCGATCTTGATACGACTTTCCGTGCCGGCGACCTGTTCATCGGCAAAGAGGAGGCGAGCCTACGCGAGATCGTCGAGGCGCTCCAGAAGACATATTGTCGCACCATTGGCGCCGAGTTCACCCACATCGTCGACTCCGAGCAGCGCAGCTGGTTCCAGCAGCGCCTGGAAAGCGTGCGCGGCCGTCCGGAGTTTTCCGCCGACGTGCAGGCCCACCTGCTCGAGCGCGTGACCGCCGGTGAAGGCCTCGAGAAATACCTGGGCACCAAGTACCCGGGCACCAAGCGTTTCGGCCTCGAGGGCGGCGAAAGCCTGATCCCGATGCTGGACGAGATGATCCAGCGTTCCGGCTCCTACGGCACCAAGGAAGTCGTGATCGGCATGGCCCACCGTGGCCGCCTGAACGTGCTGGTTAACACCTTCGGCAAGAACCCGCGCGAGCTGTTCGACGAGTTCGAAGGCAAGAAGATGAACGAGCTGGGCTCCGGTGACGTGAAGTATCACCAGGGCTTCTCCTCGAACGTGATGACCCCGGGTGGCGAAGTGCACCTGGCCATGGCGTTCAACCCGTCCCACCTGGAAATCGTCTCGCCCGTGGTCGAGGGTTCGGTGCGCGCCCGTCAGGACCGCCGCAACGACACCGTTGGCGACAAGGTACTGCCGATCTCGATCCACGGCGATGCTGCATTCGCCGGCCAGGGCGTGGTCATGGAAACCTTCCAGATGTCGCAGACCCGCGGTTTCAAGACCGGCGGCACCGTGCACATCGTGATCAACAACCAGGTCGGTTTCACCATCAGCAACCCGCTGGATGCGCGCTCCACCGAGTACGCCACCGACGTGGCCAAGATGATCCAGGCGCCTATCCTGCACGTGAACGGCGACGACCCGGAAGCCGTGCTGTTCGTGACCCAGCTGGCCATCGACTACCGCATGCAGTTCAAGCGTGACGTGGTCATCGACCTGGTCTGCTACCGCCGTCGCGGCCACAACGAGGCCGACGAGCCGAACGGCACCCAGCCGCTGATGTACCAGCAGATCAGCAAGCAGCGCACCACCCGTGAGCTGTACGCCGATGCACTGATCCAGGCCGGCCGCATCGATGCCGAGCGCGCCCAGGCCAAGATCGACGAGTACCGCAACGCGCTGGACAACGGCCTGCATGTGGTCAAGAGCCTGGTCAAGGAGCCGAACCGCGAGCTGTTCGTCGACTGGCGTCCGTACCTGGGCCATGCCTGGACCGCGCGTCACGACACCCGCTTCGACCTCAAGACCCTGCAGGAACTGTCGGCCAAGCTGCTGGAGATCCCGGAAGGCTTCGTGGTACAGCGCCAGGTCGCCAAGATCTACGAAGACCGCCAGAAGATGCAGGCCGGTGGCTTGCCGATCAACTGGGGTTATGCAGAGACCATGGCTTACGCCACCCTGCAGTTCGAAGGTCACCCGATCCGCATGACCGGCCAGGACATCGGCCGTGGCACCTTCTCGCACCGTCACGCGGTGCTGCACAACCAGAAGGACGCCAGCACCTACGTACCGCTGAAGAACCTGTTCCCGGGCCAGCCGAAGTTCGAACTGTACGACTCGTTCCTGTCGGAAGAGGCGGTACTGGCCTTCGAATATGGCTACTCCACCACCACGCCGAACGCGCTGGTGATCTGGGAAGCCCAGTTCGGCGACTTCGCCAACGGTGCGCAAGTGGTGATCGACCAGTTCATCACCAGCGGCGAGCACAAGTGGGGCCGTCTGTGCGGTCTGACCATGCTGCTGCCACACGGTTATGAAGGGCAGGGCCCGGAGCACTCCTCCGCGCGCCTGGAGCGTTACCTGCAGCTGTGCGCCGAGCACAACATCCAGGTCTGCGTACCGACCACCCCGGCGCAGATCTACCACCTGCTGCGTCGCCAGGTCATCCGTCCGCTGCGCAAGCCGCTGATCGTCCTGACGCCGAAGTCGCTGCTGCGCCACAAGCTGGCCGTGTCGACCCTCGAGGACCTGGCAGAAGGTTCGTTCCAGACCGTGATCCCGGAAATCGACAGCCTCGATCCGGCCAAGGTCGAACGCCTGATCCTGTGCGGCGGCAAGGTTTACTACGACCTGCTGGAAAAACGCCGTGCCGAAGGCCGCGAAGACATCGCCATCGTGCGTATCGAGCAGCTGTACCCGTTCCCGGAAGACGACCTGGTCGAAATCCTTGCGCCCTACACCAACCTCAAGCATGCGGTCTGGTGTCAGGAAGAGCCGATGAACCAGGGCGCCTGGTACAGCAGCCAGCACCACATGCGCCGTATCCTGGGCCGCCACAACAAGGCACTGGTCCTGGAATACGCCGGCCGCGACGCTTCCGCCGCGCCAGCCTGTGGTTACGCTTCGAAGCACGCCGAACAGCAGGAAAAACTGCTGCAAGACGCCTTCACTGTCTAACGCCTTCGCGCACCTGAAACCGAATTTAAGGAAACACTGATAATGGCTATCGAGATCAAAGCCCCAACCTTCCCGGAATCGGTTGCCGATGGCACCGTTGCCACCTGGCACAAGCAGCCGGGCGATGCCGTCAAGCGTGACGAGCTGATCGTCGACATCGAGACCGACAAGGTCGTCCTGGAAGTACTGGCTACCGCCGACGGCGTACTGGGCGCCATCGTCAAGGGCGAGGGCGACACCGTCCTGTCCGACGAAGTGCTGGGTTCGATCGTTGAGGGCGGTGCTGCCGCCGCTGCTCCAGCTGCCGCCCCGGCCGCTGCTGCTCCGGCTGCCGCTGCTGCCGACGCTGGCGAAGAAGACCCGGTTGCCGCCCCGGCCGCGCGCAAGCTGGCTGAAGAAAACGGCATCGACCTGGCCAGCGTTGCCGGCACTGGCAAAGGTGGTCGCATCACCAAGGAAGACGTCGTCGCTGCCGTCGCCAACAAGAAGTCGGCCCCGGCCCCGGCGGCCAAGCCGGCTGCCGCCGCTGCTGCTGCCCCGGTTGTGGTTGCCGCTGGCGACCGCACCGAGAAGCGCGTGCCGATGACCCGCCTGCGTGCCAAGATCGCCGAGCGTCTGGTCGAAGCCCAGTCGAGCATGGCCATGCTGACCACCTTCAACGAAGTCGACATGACCGAAGTCATGGCCCTGCGTTCGAAGTACAAGGACCTGTTCGAGAAGACCCACAACGGCGTACGCCTGGGCTTCATGTCGTTCTTCGTCAAGGCCGCTACCGAAGCCCTGAAGCGCTTCCCGGCCGTGAACGCCTCGATCGATGGCAACGACATCGTCTACCATGGCTACGCCGACGTCGGCGTTGCCGTGTCCAGCGACCGTGGCCTGGTGGTACCGGTACTGCGTAACGCCGAGTCGATGAGCCTGGCGGAAATCGAGAACGGCATCGCCACCTTCGGCAAGAAGGCCCGTGACGGCAAGCTGGCCATCGAAGAGATGACCGGTGGCACCTTCACCATCACCAACGGTGGTACCTTCGGTTCGATGATGTCGACCCCGATCGTCAACCCGCCGCAGGCCGCCATCCTCGGCATGCACAACATCATCCAGCGCCCGATGGCCATCAACGGCCAGGTCGTGATCCGCCCGATGATGTACCTGGCGCTGTCGTACGATCACCGCCTGATCGACGGCAAGGAAGCGGTAACCTTCCTGGTCACCATCAAGAACCTGCTGGAAGACCCGTCTCGCCTGCTGCTGGACATCTAATCGCGCAGCTGCAAGCGGCAAGCGGCAGGCTTCAGTTTGAAGCCTGCCGGTCTTGCGGCTTGCAGCTTGTCGCTTGAAGCTAAAAAAGGAATCTTTTATGACCCAGAAATTCGACGTAGTGGTGATTGGTGCAGGTCCTGGCGGCTATGTGGCTGCCATCAAGGCCGCACAGCTTGGTCTGAAGACTGCCTGTATCGAAAAATACACCGACGCCGAGGGCAAGCTGGCCCTGGGCGGCACCTGCCTGAACGTGGGTTGCATTCCTTCCAAGGCGCTGCTGGACAGCTCCTGGAAATACAAGGAAGCCAAAGAGAGCTTCAATGTCCACGGTATCTCCACTGGCGAAGTGAAGATGGACGTCGCCGCGATGGTCGGCCGCAAGGCGGGCATCGTCAAGAACCTGACCGGTGGCGTCGCCACCCTGTTCAAGGCCAACGGCGTGACCTCGATCCAGGGCCACGGCAAGCTGCTGGCTGGCAAGAAGGTCGAAGTCACCAAGGCTGACGGCACCACCGAAGTCATCGAAGCCGAGAACGTGATCCTGGCTTCCGGTTCGCGCCCGATCGACATTCCGCCGGCTCCGGTCGACCAGAACGTCATCGTCGACTCCACCGGCGCCCTGGAATTCCAGGCCGTGCCGAAGCGCCTGGGCGTTATCGGTGCTGGCGTGATCGGCCTCGAGCTGGGCTCGGTATGGGCGCGCCTGGGTGCCGAAGTCACCGTCCTGGAAGCCCTGGACACCTTCCTGATGGCTGCCGACACCGCCGTGTCGAAAGAAGCCCAGAAGACCCTGACCAAGCAAGGCCTGGACATCAAGCTGGGCGCACGCGTCACCGGTTCGAAAGTCAACGGCAACGAAGTTGAAGTGACCTACACCGACGCCAATGGCGAGCAGAAGATCACCTTCGACAAGCTGATCGTCGCGGTCGGCCGTCGTCCGGTGACCACTGACCTGCTGGCTGCCGACAGCGGCGTGACCATCGACGAGCGTGGCTACATCTTCGTCGACGACTACTGCGCCACCAGCGTGCCGGGCGTCTACGCCATCGGCGACGTGGTACGCGGCATGATGCTGGCCCACAAGGCTTCGGAAGAAGGCATCATGGTGGTCGAGCGCATCAAGGGCCACAAGGCCCAGATGAACTACGACCTGATCCCGTCGGTCATCTACACCCACCCGGAAATCGCGTGGGTCGGCAAGACCGAACAGGCCTTGAAGGCCGAGGGCGTTGAGGTTAACGTGGGCACCTTCCCGTTCGCGGCCAGCGGCCGTGCGATGGCTGCCAACGACACCGGTGGTTTCGTCAAGGTCATCGCCGATGCCAAGACCGACCGCGTCCTGGGTGTACACGTGATTGGCCCATCGGCTGCCGAACTGGTGCAGCAGGGCGCAATCGCAATGGAATTCGGCACCAGTGCCGAGGACCTGGGCATGATGGTCTTCAGCCATCCGACCCTGTCCGAAGCGTTGCATGAAGCAGCGCTGGCTGTGAATGGCGGCGCCATTCACGTGGCCAACCGTAAGAAGCGTTAATTATAAGAAACCACGGCGGGCTGCCCGTCGTGAGTCTTGCGTGCATGACTCACCGCGGAAAGTCCGCCGGACCGGATCACACGGGAAAACCCGGGGTCAACGGTCACAGGTGGTGCGGCGCCAGTAATGGCGCAGCGCCGAAGCGCAGTACCTAACGAAGACGGTAAAAAGCATGAATCTTCACGAGTATCAGGGTAAGCAGCTGTTCGCTGAATACGGCCTGCCAGTTTCCAAGGGTTTCGCTGTCGATACCCCTGAGCAAGCGGCAGAAGCCTGCGACAAGATCGGCGGGAACGAGTGGGTGGTAAAAGCCCAGGTTCACGCGGGTGGTCGCGGCAAGGCGGGCGGCGTCAAGCTGGTTCGCAGCAAAGAAGACGCCAAGGCGTTCGCTGCACAGTGGTTGGGCAAGAATCTGGTTACCTACCAGACCGATGCCAACGGTCAACCCGTCTCCAAGATTCTGGTCGAATCCTGCACTGACATCGCCAAAGAGCTGTACCTGGGCGCTGTAGTCGATCGTTCGAGCCGCCGTATCGTGTTCATGGCCTCCACCGAAGGTGGCGTGGACATCGAGAAAGTCGCTCACGAAACCCCTGAAAAGATCCTCAAGGCCACTATCGATCCGCTGGTCGGCGCGCAGCCGTTCCAGGGCCGTGAACTGGCGTTCCAGCTGGGTCTGGAAGGCAAGCAGGTTCAACAGTTCGCCAAGATCTTCGTAGGCCTGGCCAAGCTGTTCAAGGACCACGACCTGGCGCTGCTGGAAGTCAACCCGCTGGTGATCAAGGCCGACGGCGACCTGCACTGCCTCGATGCCAAGATCAACATCGACGCCAACGCCATGTACCGTCAGCCGAAGCTGAAAACCTTCCACGACCCGTCGCAGGACGACGCCCGTGAAGCCCACGCTGCCAAGTTCGAACTGAACTACGTTGCCCTCGAAGGCAACATCGGCTGCATGGTCAACGGTGCCGGCCTGGCCATGGGTACCATGGACATCGTCAACCTGCACGGCGGCAAGCCGGCCAACTTCCTTGACGTTGGCGGTGGTGCTACCAAAGAGCGCGTTACCGAAGCGTTCAAGATCATTCTGTCCGACAGCAATGTCGCGGCCGTACTGGTCAACATCTTCGGCGGCATCGTTCGCTGCGACATGATTGCCGAAGGCATCATCGGTGCAGTGAAAGAAGTCGGCGTCAAGGTTCCGGTGGTCGTTCGCCTTGAAGGCAACAACGCCGAACTGGGCGCTAAAGTACTGGCAGAAAGCGGTTTGAACATCATTGCGGCAACCAGCCTGACCGACGCTGCTCAACAAGTTGTCAAAGCTGCGGAGGGCAAGTAATGAGCGTCCTGATCAATAAAGACACCAAGGTTATCTGCCAGGGCTTCACCGGCTCGCAGGGTACTTTCCACTCCGAACAGGCCATCGCCTACGGCACCAAAATGGTCGGCGGCGTAACCCCAGGCAAGGGTGGCACCACCCACCTGGGCCTGCCGGTGTTCAACACCGTGAAAGAAGCTGTAGAGGCCACCGGCGCCGACGCTTCGGTCATCTACGTTCCGGCGCCTTTCTGCAAGGACTCGATCCTGGAAGCGGCCTTCGGCGGCATCAAGCTGATCGTCTGCATCACCGAAGGCATTCCTACCCTGGACATGCTGGATGCCAAGGTCAAGTGCGACGAGCTGGGCGTGACCCTGATCGGCCCTAACTGCCCAGGTGTCATCACCCCGGGCGAGTGCAAGATCGGCATCATGCCAGGCCACATCCACCTGCCAGGCAAGGTCGGTATCGTTTCGCGTTCCGGCACCCTGACCTACGAAGCGGTCAAGCAGACCACCGACGCCGGCTTCGGCCAGTCGACCTGCGTCGGTATCGGTGGCGACCCGATCCCGGGCTCCAACTTCATCGACATCCTGAAGCTGTTCCAGGAAGACCCGAAGACCGAAGCGATCGTCATGATCGGCGAGATCGGCGGTTCGGCTGAAGAAGAAGCTGCGGCCTACATCAAGGCCAACGTCACCAAGCCTGTAGTTTCCTACATCGCTGGTGTTACCGCTCCGGCGGGCAAGCGCATGGGCCACGCTGGCGCCATCATCTCCGGCGGCAAGGGCACTGCGGACGAGAAGTTCGCCGCCCTGCAGGACGCTGGTGTGAAGACCGTGCGTTCCCTGGCTGACATCGGCAAGGCCCTGGCCGAGCTGACTGGCTGGGAAGTGAAGAAGTAATACCGCTGCACCCCCACGCGCACAGAGGCCACCTTCGGGTGGCCTTTGTCGTTTCCGGGGTATGGGTATTCCTGTGCCAGCCTCTTCGCGGTTAAACCCGCTTCCACCGGAAATCACTAACCTTGAGCATGGTGAAGTACCTGTGGGAGCGGGTTTGCCCGCGAACAGGCCAGTACAGTCAGTAAAGATTTTTCGATGGGTTTGATAGGATTTTTCACGCAGACGACAGTTTCAATACTGGGATAATCCCCCTGTCCCGGTTGCACAGACGACAAACATGTACGCACATCGGACAAGCAGCACTGTGCCAGTGCGTTTAAGTGACAAAACAGTTACCCTACGCGCTCACTCTGTGCCCGTCCCCCAAAAGGGAACGACACGCTAAACGGGTCTGGCTTATCAAGCCGGGCAGCATTTCCCCCAACCCATGGGGAAATCCCTTCTCGAATCCCGATTTCAGCAGTGTGGTACTACCTTAAATGAAAGTTTTAAAAGGCCAGGACATCCTGGCGCTTGGCTTTATGACGTTTGCGCTTTTCGTGGGCGCGGGCAATATCATCTTCCCGCCTATCGTCGGCCTGCAGTCTGGCCCGCACGTGTGGATGGCCGCCCTGGGCTTCCTGGTTACCGCCGTGGGCCTGCCGGTCATCACCGTGGTCGCCCTGGCCAAGGTCGGTGGCGGTATGGATGCCCTTAGCAGCCCGATCGGCAAGTTCTTTGGTGGCCTGCTGGCGGCCGTGTGCTACCTGTCGGTCGGTCCGCTGTTCGCCACCCCGCGCACCGCCACCGTGTCGTTCGAAGTGGGTGTGGCACCGCTGACCGGCGAAAGCCCGCTGGCACTGTTCATCTACAGCCTGGTGTACTTCCTCGTGGTGCTGGCGGTGTCCATGTACCCGGGCAAGTTGCTCGATACCGTGGGCCGCTTCCTTGCGCCGTTGAAGATCATCGCCCTGGCGGTGCTGGGCATCGCCGCCTTCGCACTGCCTGCCGGGACCATGGGTGAAGCGCAGCCGGCCTATGCCGCCGCGGCCTTCTCCAAGGGCTTCTCCGATGGCTACCTGACCATGGACACCCTGGGCGCCCTGGTATTCGGTATCGTCATCGTCAATGCCATTCGCTCGCGCGGCGTCGAGTCGCCGAAGCTGATCACCCGCTATGCGATCATCGCCGGCCTGATCGCCGGTGTCGGCCTGGCCCTGGTGTATGTAAGCCTGTTCCGCCTGGGCGCCGGCAGCCACGAGATCGCGGCGGGTGCCACCAATGGTGCGGCGGTGCTGCATGCCTATGTGCAGCACACCTTCGGCTCGCTGGGCAGCGGCTTCCTCGCCGTGCTGATCGCACTGGCGTGCCTGGTCACCGCTGTCGGCCTGACCTGCGCCTGCGCCGAGTATTTCAGCCAGATCCTGCCGCTGTCGTACCGTGCCCTGGTGGTGATCCTGGCGGGCTTCTCGCTGCTGATTTCCAACCTCGGCCTGACCAAGCTGATCATGTTCTCGATCCCGGTGCTCACCGCGATCTACCCACCCTGCATCGTGGTGGTCGGCCTGAGCTTCGTGAAGGACCTGTGGAACTCGCCAACCCGCATCCTGGCACCGGTGATGCTGGTGTCGCTGCTGTTCGGCATGGTCGACGCCATCAAGGGCAGCAGCATTGCCCACGTGCTGCCGGACTTCCTGGCCCACCTGCCGCTGAGCGACCAGGGCCTGGCCTGGCTGGTGCCTTCGGTGGTGACCCTGGTCGGCGCCGTAGCCTGCGACCGCCTGCTGGGCAAGCCGCGCGAAGCGCTGGCCTGACAGTCGAAACCTGAGGGCAGCACTGGCCACAAGCCGCAGGGTGCTTGCCAAGGGTGGAAACTACAAAGCCCCGTATCCGAGAGGATGCGGGGCTTTTTGTTTGCCTGTACTGGCCTCTTCGCGGGCGCGCCGGCTCCCACAGGAAAGCGCAAGCCTCAGAATTGGCGGTGTACCTGTGGGAGCCGGCGTGCCCGCGAAGAGGCCGGGATGAGCGGTGCAAATATCAGGATGGATGTGTGCCTTTTGCCGCTTGCCAGCGTCGAAAATCGGTCCCTATCCTTCAGGTATCTGGCCCTCTCGGGAACCCTGCATGAATTTCATCCAAAGCAATCTCAACAACCTGTTGGCCATCGCCTGGTTCGCCCTGTGCTGGGGCGGCTATACCCGCTATGCCATCTGGAAGGGCCGCGACACCGCGTGCCTGGCCAGCGTGCTGCACCTGTACCGTGAGGACTGGATGCGCCGCATGCTGTTGCGTGACAACCGCATCGCCGATGCCAGCGTGATCGGCAACCTTGAGCGCAACGCTTCGTTCTTCGCCTCCAGCACCCTGATCATCCTGGCGGGTATCCTCACTGTGCTCGGCGCTTCCGACCGGGCACTGTCATTGCTGGCGGACCTGCCGCTGGTGCAGCAAACCTCGCAGGGTATGTCGGAGATCAAGCTGTTGTGCCTGGCCATGGTGTTCGTCTACGCCTTCTTCACCTTCAGCTGGTGCATGCGCCAGTACAACTTCGCTGCAGTGCTGGTGGGTTCGGCGCCGATGATAGGCGAGCGCCTGGTCAATGAACTGGAACGCAAGGCATTCGCCTCGCGGGCGGCGAGGGTGTTGTCACTGGCAGCCAACCAGTTCAACTTCGGGCTGCGTTCTTATTACTTCGGCATGGCCATGTTGAGCTGGTTCATCAGCCCGTGGTTATTCATGGCCATGAGTGTGGGCGTGGTGCTGATTCTGTACCGCCGCGAGTTCCATTCGGACGTGCTGGATGTGATGGTATTCACACCCACTGAAAGTCTGCCAACCGAAGTGCCCAGGGAACCGACCGTGGGCGTAAACAACTGAAACGTTTTACTTGCTGTTTGCAGGCACAAAAAAACCCGACCATGTCGGGTTTTTTTGTGTAGACCGATTACTGCTTGGCAGGTTCGGCCGGGGTGGCCGGCGCAGCTTCCGGAGCCGGAGTAGCCGGAGCGGCTTCTTCGGCAGCCTTCTGCTCGGCTTCGGCCTGATCTTTGGCGGCTTCGGCGTTTTCCTTGGCAGCCTCGTTCATTTTATCCTGAGCTTCGCCCGCTTTTTCCTGGGCTTGCTCGGCGTGTTGCTGTGCGTCCTGGGCTTTGTCTTCGCTCGCTTTATCGCAAGCAGCCAGGCCCATGGCAGCGGCCAGCATCAGAGCAAAAGCAAAAGGTTTACGCATGGGGGTGTTTCTCCTTGGTGGAATAAGTGACTTGTTCCTTCGAGTCCAACTACGCGGAATAAGTTCCGCGAAGGTTACACATATATAACATCCTCTTCTATATAGACTTTTTAACGAATTTATGCCGCAGTGGCAATGTGGGTGGTAACAGCCTATGAGCGATGCAACCTTGAAGGCCATGGCCGAGCGTTTTCTCTCGGCGCTGCAACATTGTCAGTTATTGCAGATGCGCGTGGCTCAGGCCGATGCCGATGGCATGACCCTGGTCCTGCCTTGGTCGCCGGCCATTGTCGGCAACCCGCAGACCGGTGCCGTGCACGGCGGCGCGCTGACCACGCTGATGGACACCACCTGCGGCATGGCCACCTTGTGCGTGCTTCCGCGTTTCGAAGTGTGCCCGACCTTGGACCTGCGCATTGACTACATGCACCCGGCCGAAGCCGGCAAGGCCATCTACGGTCACGCCCAGTGCTATCGGGTAACCCGCGACGTAATCTTCACCCGTGGCACGGCCTACCAGGACGACCCGGCGCAACCGATCTGCCAGGTGGTGGGTACGTTCATGCGCCTGGGTCAGCAGGTCAAAGGTGGCATCCGTTTCGGCAATAGCCTGAAGGAGGGCGGCGCATGATTCCGCACGCGGTTCGCCAGCAGCTCAACGCCGCCCACGCGGTTGGCGACTACCGGCCATTACTGGCGCTGATTCCCTACGCCAGCCTGATCGGCATCGAATGCGAACGCCAGGGTGATGATCTGCTGTTCCGCCTGCCGGCCAGCCAGAACAATATCGGCAACCCGCTGCTGCCCGCCATCCACGGCGGGGTGATTGCAGGCTTCATGGAGTTGTCGGCAGCCCTTTATCTGCTGATCTACAGCGAGAGCGCGAGCATTCCGAAGATCATCGACTTTTCCATCGACTACCTGCGCGCCGGGCACTTTCGCGATACCTATGCCCAGTGCCAGCTATGGCGCCAGGGGCGGCGGGTGACCAATGTGGCGATCACGGCCTGGCAGGGCGACCGGCAGGCGCCGATTGCCACTGCCCGCGCGCATTTCAAGATCGAACCGGAAACGCCCTTGAAATCATCCGGGCAGCCCCCATCTGCATGACATCCGCCGTTAACGCAGGCCGAACCGGCCGCCGGCGCCAACTGCCATCAGATCGGAGTTTTGAAGACCATGAGTGTGGAGACTCAAAAAGAAACGCTGGGCTTCCAGACCGAGGTGAAGCAGCTGCTGCACCTCATGATCCATTCCTTGTATTCGAACAAGGAGATCTTCCTGCGTGAATTGATCTCCAACGCCTCCGACGCCGCCGACAAGCTGCGTTTCGAGGCCCTGGCCAAGCCAGAGCTGTTCGAGGACGACGCCGACCTGAAGATTCGCCTGAGCTTCGACAAGGACGCCGGTACCGTGACCCTCGAGGACAACGGCATCGGCATGAGCCGTGAAGACGTCATCGCCCACCTGGGCACCATCGCCAAGTCCGGCACCGCCGACTTCATGAAGAACCTTACCGGTGACCAGAAGAAGGACTCGCACCTGATCGGTCAGTTCGGTGTGGGCTTCTACTCCGCATTCATCGTTGCCGACAAGGTCGACGTGTACAGCCGTCGCGCCGGCCTGCCGGCCGCCGAAGGCGTGCACTGGTCGTCGAAGGGCGAGGGCGAGTTCGAAGTCGCCACCGTCGACAAGCCGCAGCGCGGTACCCGTATCGTCCTGCACCTGAAAAAGGGCGAGCAGGAGTTCGCCGATGGCTGGCGCCTGCGCAACGTGGTCAAGAAATACTCCGACCACATTGCCCTGCCGATCCAGCTGCCGAAGGAGCAGGTTGCCGCCGAAGGCGAGGAACAGCCGGCCCAGGAATGGGAAACCGTCAACCGTGCCAGCGCCCTGTGGACCCGCCCGCGTACCGAGATCAAGGACGAGGAGTACCAGGAGTTCTACAAGCACATCGGCCACGACTTCGAGAACCCGCTGGCCTGGAGCCACAACAAGGTCGAAGGCAAGCTGGAATACAACTCGCTGCTGTACGTGCCGGCCCGCGCGCCGTTCGACCTGTACCAGCGCGAAGCGCCACGCGGCCTGAAGCTGTATGTGCAGCGCGTGTTCATCATGGACCAGGCCGAGTCGTTCCTGCCGCTGTACCTGCGCTTCATCAAGGGTGTGGTCGACTCCAACGACCTGTCGCTCAACGTGTCGCGGGAAATCCTGCAGAAAGACCCGATCATCGACTCGATGAAGACCGCGCTGACCAAGCGCGTGCTGGACATGCTGGAGAAACTGGCCAAGAACGAACCCGAGCAGTACAAGGGCTTCTGGAAAAACTTCGGCCAGGTGCTGAAGGAAGGCCCGGCCGAGGACTTCGCCAACAAGGAGAAGATTGCCGGCCTGCTGCGCTTCGCCTCCACCCAGGACGACAGCGGCGAGCAGAGCGTTGCCCTGGCCGACTACCTGGCCCGTGCCAAGGAAGGCCAGGACAAGATCTACTACCTGACCGGCGAATCGTATGCGCAGGTCAAGAACAGCCCGCACCTGGAGGTCTTCCGCAAGAAAGGCATCGAAGTGCTGCTGCTGACCGACCGTATCGACGAGTGGCTGATGAGCTACCTCAACGAGTTCGACGGCAAGGCCTTCGTCGACGTCGCCCGCGGCGACCTGGACCTGGGCAAGCTGGATTCGGAAGAAGACAAGAAAGCCCAGGAAGAAGTCGCCAAGGAGAAGGAAGGCCTGGTCGAGCGCCTGAAGGGCGCACTGGGTGACAGCGTGGCCGAAGTTCGCGTGTCGCACCGCCTGACCGACTCGCCGGCGATTCTTGCCATCGGTGAGCAGGACCTGGGCCTGCAGATGCGCCAGATCCTCGAGGCCAGCGGGCAGAAGGTGCCGGAGTCCAAGCCGATCTTCGAGTTCAACCCGACCCACCCGCTGATCGAGAAGCTGGACAACGAACAGAGCGAAGACCGCTTCGCCGAGCTGTCGCATATCCTGTTCGATCAGGCGGCCCTGGCGGCCGGTGACAGCCTGAAGGACCCGGCGGCTTACGTTCGTCGCCTGAACAAGCTGCTGGTCGAGCTGTCTGCTTGAGTTGATGGATGAAAGCCCGCTTCGGCGGGCTTTTTTCATGGCGGGCATTGTGATCATGAGTGGCAAAGGAGTGTTTGATGAGCAAAGTAATCGTCGAATCGCTGGTCTACCACCTCTCCGGGAAGACCTACGAAAGCCGCCTGGTGTATGAGCCGGGTGCGCTCGGCCGCCCTGGCCTGGTGATGGCGCCGAACTGGATGGGCATTGGCGAAGGGGCCGAGCGCATCGCCAAGGAAGTGGCCGAGAAGGGCTATGTGGTGCTGATTGCCGACCTGTACGGGCAATCGTTGCGCCCGTCCAATGCCGACGAGGCGGGTGCGGCCATGATGCCGCTGAAGAACGACCGTGGTGAATTGCGCAAGCGCATGCAGGAAGCCCTGGCCCAGCTGCTGGGGCAGTCGAAGGCGTTGCTGGAGCCGGGCAAGGTGGCCACGTTCGGCTTCTGCTTCGGTGGCTGCTGTGCCCTTGAGCTGGCACGTTCTGGCGCCGACCTGCGCGCGGCGGTGTCGTTCCATGGCACCCTGGACACGCCGGACCCGGCGGATGCCAAGCGCATCAAGGGCTCGGTGCTGGTGCTGCACGGCGCCTCGGACCCGCTGGTGCCGAAAGAGCAGCTGCCGGCGTTCGAGGACGAGATGAACGCGGCAAAGGTCGATTGGCAATTGCTCAGCTATGGCGGCGCAGTGCATTCGTTTACCGACCCGAGCGCCAATGTGCCAGGCAAGATGCAGTATGACCGGCGTACCTCGGAGCGGGCGTTCCGCGCGATGCATAATCTGCTGGCCGAAGTGTTCCAGCGCTGACGTTGCACGGGGCCGCTCTGCGGCCCATCGCGACACGATACAGGGAAAGCGTGGCTCATGGCATGCGCGGTCCCAGTAGGGGCGGCCTTGTGAATCAGCGCGGCAGCTCGATCCTCGAAGTTTCCCCGGGTACCACCGGCCAATCCCCTGCAGCCCACCTGGCCCGGGCCTGTTCGATCAGTTCTCCATCACTGGCGACAAAATTCCAGTTCATTCGCCGTGGCCCATCCAGTGGCGCACCGCCAATCAGCACCAGCTGGCACTCAGCCGCCGCATACAGCGTCACCTCTTCGCCCTCCGGCAGGACCACCAGGCTGCACGGCTCCACCTCCTCATCGTTCATCATCAGCTCGCCATCGAGCAGGTACAGCGCCCGCTGGGCATGCTCGGTCGGGACGCGCAAGGTGGTCGCCGGCTGCATTTGCACATGGGCGTAAAGGGTAGGGGAAAGCACTGCCACCGGTGATTCCAGGCAAAACCCGCTGCCGGCGATCATGCAGATGCGCACCCCCAGGCTATCACTGACGGGCAGGCTGGCAGCCGGGTAATGGCTGTAGCTTGCCGGGCCTTGTTCCTGCTCGCGCGGCGATGCCAGCCATACCTGCAACCCATGCAGGCGCGAGCCATGCGCCAAGGCATCTTCGGGCGTACGCTCGACATGGGCCACGCCGCTGCCTGCGGTCATCCAGCTGACGTCACCCGGTAGCACCCGCTGTGCCGAGCCGAGGCTGTCCTTGTGCAGTATTGCCCCTTCGAACAGGTAGGTCAGGGTAGACAGGCCGATATGCGGGTGCTGGCGGATGTCCATGCCATGCCCCGGGGCATAGTCGGTTTCGAGCATGTGGTCGAAAAACACGAACGGGCCGACACTGCGGCACTGGGCCGACGGCAGCGGCCGGAGGATCGGCTGGCCCTCGACCGATTCGGCGCGCGGGTGGATGACCAGGGGGCTGCTCATGGGACGGGCTCCAGGCACGGTGGAAATGCCCCAAGCATAGCGGTTTGTCTGCCTCGGCTGAACCGTCTCGCTGGGCAGCCGGTCTACAGGATCGGTATTCGCAAGAGGACGCTGCCCATGATAGCCCGAGCGCTGGCCTGCGCGCTGTTGTCCGCCTGGTTGTGCCAGGCGGTACAGGCGCGTGACTACCGCTACAGTGATGCGCATCTGCACTACGTCGATTTCTTCCAGGAAAGCGAAGGCATGCCGGCATTGATCAAGGCGATGGATGCCGCTGGCATCGAGCAATCGATGATTTCCGGCATCCCGGTGGCCAAGAAATGGCATGAAGACGAGCCCAAGCGCCCGCGCTACTACGCGGGCGACGACGCCGATGCCTACTGGTACAGCGCCACCGACACCTATGTGGCGGCGGCACTGCAGCAGTTGCCGCAGGCGCAGCGCAAACGCTTTCATCCGTTCCTGACCGGCTTCAACCCGGTAGACAAGAATGCCGTCAGCCATATCGAGCGCATGCTCGATCTGTACCCTGGGCTGTGGCAGGGCATTGGCGAGGTGTTTACCCGGCATGACGACCTGACGGCGCTGACCAGCGGCGACACACCGCGCGCCAACAACGAAGCCATGACCCGTATCTATCACCTGGCGGCCGAGCGCGACCTGCCGGTGCTGCTGCATTCCAATATCACCTCAAAGCGCGAGCGCAACCCGCTGTACCTGGCAGAGATCGAAGAGCCGCTGCGCAATCATCCGCACACGCGTTTCATCTGGGCGCACGCCGGCAGCAGCATGGAAATTCACCGGCACCAGACGCAGATGGATTTTCTCCTGCCGGTGCTGACGCGGTTGCTGGAAGATTACCCGAACCTGTATGTCGACCTGTCGTGGAGCGTGCTGGAGCCCTACCTGCTGGACGACAAGGGCGTGCCGCGCAAGGCGTGGCTGGCGTTGGTCGAGAAGTATCCGGAGCGCTTCATGCTGGGCTCGGATGTGGTGGGGCGCTTTGGCAGCCTGGGCGAGCAGATGCACGGGTTCAGGCCGTTTCTGGATGCCTTGCCGGAACAGGTGGCCAACAAAGTGGCCAAGGATAACTTCCTGGCTGTGCTGCCCAGGCAGAACTAAGGGCGGTCTGTGCTGGCCCTGTCGTTGGCGAGCCAGCGCCCACAGGCCTTGCCGCCAGGTGGCACAAATGAAAACGCCCCGAACCAGTCGGGGCGTTTTCGTTTACTGCATCAGCGTCTTACTTGCCAGTCCAGCGCTTGAGCACCAGGGTGGCGTTGGTGCCGCCGAAGCCGAAGCTGTTGCTCATGACCGTGTCGATCTTGGCGTTTTCTTCGGTCTTGCGCAGGATCGGCAGGTCGGCGACCTCCGGGTCCAGCTCGTCGATGTTGGCGGAGCCGGCGATGAAGTTGTTTTCCATCATCAGCAGGCAGTAGATCGCCTCGTGCACGCCGGCAGCGCCCAGCGAGTGGCCCGACAGGCTCTTGGTCGAGCTGATCTTCGGCGCGTTGGCACCGAATACTTCGCGAACGCCCTTGATTTCGGCAACGTCGCCGACCGGGGTCGAGGTGCCGTGGGTGTTCAGGTAGTCGATCGGAGTGTCGACAGTGGACAGCGCCTGCTGCATGCAGCGGATGGCGCCTTCGCCGCTCGGGGCAACCATGTCGTAACCGTCGGAAGTGGCGCCGTAGCCAACGATCTCGGCGTAGATCTTGGCGCCACGGGCCAGGGCGTGTTCCAGCTCCTCGACCACCACCATGCCGCCGCCACCGGCGATGACGAAGCCATCACGGTCGGCGTCGTAGGCGCGCGAGGCCAGCTCCGGGGTTTCGTTGCGCTTGGTCGACAGGGCACCCATGGCGTCGAACAGGAACGACTGGCTCCAGTGCTCTTCTTCACCGCCACCGGCGAAGACGATGTCCTGCTTGCCCCACTGGATCTGCTCCAGCGCGGTGCCGATGCAGTGTGCCGAAGTGGCGCAGGCCGACGAGATCGAGTAGTTGATGCCCTTGATCTTGAACGGGGTGGCCAGGCACGCCGAAACGGTGCTGCCCATGGTGCGGGTTACGCGGTACGGGCCGACACGCTTGACGCCTTTCTCGCGCAGGGTGTCCAGCGCTTCCATCTGGTTCAGGGTCGAGGCGCCGCCGGAGCCGGCCACCAGGCCGGTGCGCGGGTTGGAAACCTGTTCTTCGGTCAGGCCGGCGTCCTTGATCGCGTCCTGCATCGCCAGGTAGGCGTAGGCAGCGGCATGGCCGACGAAGCGGTAGACCTTGCGGTCGATCAGTTCTTCGAGGTTGAGGTCGATGGACCCGGAAACCTGGCTACGCAGCCCCATTTCCTTGTATTCCGGGTTGTAACGGATACCCGGACGGCTGTTGCGCAGGTTTTCGGTGACGGTAGCTTTGTCATTGCCCAGGCACGATACGATGCCCAGACCAGTGATAACGACGCGGCGCATGCGAATAACCCTTAGAAATTGTCAGTGGAGGTGAACACGCCGACCCGCAGGCCTTCGGCAGTGTAGATCTCGCGGCCGTCGACGCTGACCGAGCCATCGGCGATGGCCATGTTCAGCTTGCCCTTCAGGACGCGCTTGATGTGGATGTTGTAAGTGACCTTCTTGGCCTGCGGCAGTACCTGGCCAAAGAACTTCACCTCGCCCGAACCCAGGGCGCGGCCGCGGCCCGGCAGGCCCTGCCAGCCGAGGAAGAAACCGACCAGCTGCCACATGGCGTCGAGGCCCAGGCAGCCCGGCATTACCGGGTCGCCTTCGAAATGGCAGGCGAAGAACCACAGGTCCGGGGTGATATCCAGCTCGGCGACCAATTCACCTTTGCCGTACTTGCCGCCTTCTTCGCTGATATGGGTGATGCGATCGACCATCAGCATGTTCGGCGCGGGCAGTTGCGCATTACCTGGGCCGAACAGCTCACCGCGACTGCAGCGCAGCAGGTCTTCCCGAGTAAAGGCGTGTTGTTTGGTCATGCGAGCTCCTCAATAACCCCCTGTGGCAGGGGATGAATCTTCCCGGCCGGCCCGAAAACCAACTGCTTCGGGGCGGCAGCCTACAGGTAGACTATTGCGTTGTGGTGAAAGTCACAGTGCGCCTGGTGAAAGAAGTACAGGTGTGCACTGAAACGTCTATTTTCAGGTCCGTTGAAGGTCCTGTCCAGTGTTTAAGACTGCCGCACTTTAGCATTTATCGCCAGTCGCGGTTGTCCGACCGGGCAGCCAGCGCTGCAGTACCTGCTGCAGTTCGGTGCGGCGCAAGGGTTTGCTCAGGTAGTCGTCCATCCCGGCTGCCATGCAACGCTCGCGGTCGCCCTGCAAGGCGTTGGCGGTCAGGGCGATGATCGGTAGCGCGGCACCGTTGGGCAACTGGCGGATACGCCGGGTGGCCTCATAGCCGTCCAGGTGCGGCAGGCGACAGTCCATCAGCACGGCGGCAAAGCGCTGCCGGCTGACCCGCTCGACCGCCTCCAGGCCGTCCTCGGCGGTGCATACCGCCAGCCCCAGGCTGCGCAGCATGGCGGCGATGACACTCTGGTTGACCTGGTTGTCCTCCACCAGCAGCACCTGGTCGTGGTCGCCAACCGCAGGTTGTGTATCGGCAGGCTGCGCCAGCGCGGCCGCGGCAGGGCCGGCCAGGGCCAAGGGCATTTCCAGGGTGAAGGTCGAGCCAAGCCCTTCACGGCTTTCGCCGCGCAGCTTGCCACCCATGCGTTCGGCCAGGGTGCGGGCGATCGACAGCCCCAGCCCGGTGCCGCCATAGCGGCGGGAAATCGAGCTGTCCGCCTGCTGGAAGGCCACGAACATCATTTCCAGGCGTTCGCTGTCGATGCCGATGCCGGTGTCACGCACGCTGCAGGTCAGCCAGATCAGTTGCCGGTCGAGCACCTGCCAGTGCGCCTCGACCTGCACCTGCCCGCGTTCGGTGAACTTCAGCGCGTTGCCGACCAGGTTCAGCAGGATCTGGCGGATGCGCGTGGGGTCGCCGTTGACCTGCAAGTGCTCGATCCCGACCGGTAGTTGCAGGTGCAGGCCGAGGCCGCGTTGCTGGGCGCTGTGCTGGAACGACAGGACGCTGCTGGTGATCAGCTCGCCGAGGTTGAAGTCGATGTGCTCCAGCTGCAGCGCGGTACGTTCGATACGCGAGAAGTCGAGGATGTCATTGATGACCTTGAGCAGGTGCCCGGTGGACTCGCTGGCCACCGCGGCGTACTCGGCCTGTTCGGTGTTCAGCGGCGTGGTTTCCAGCAACTGCAGCATGCCCAGCACGCCATTCATCGGGGTGCGTAGCTCGTGGCTCATCATTGCCAGGAAGTCCGACTTGGCGCGGTTGGCCTGCTCGGCCTCTTCGCGGGCCTGGATCAGCTCGGCAATCGCCTGCTTCTGCTCGTCGCTGGCCTGCTCCAGGGCGTGCGCCAGGTTGTTGATATGGCGTGCCAGGTGGCCCAGCTCGCTGTCGTCGACCACCGGCAACAACCTGTCGTACTCGCCCTGCTGGATGGCCTTGACCGCATGGCCCATGTCGCTGATCGGCTTGGCCAGGCTGAGGGCCAGGCGGCGCGCCAGGAGGAAGGTGAACAACAAGGCGAACAGCGCGAGGATGCCGGCCTTGATCACGATTTCCTGCTGGCGCTGGCTGAAGGCGTCATCGGACATGCCGACGATCACCCGGCCGAGGTAGTCGTCGCCGATGGCCGGGACGGTTGCCTTGCCCTGTTGCAGGAAGTCACTGTCCAGGCGGATCTGCTGCAGGCGGATGGGCGCCTGGAACACTTCGACACGCTGCGCGCGGTTGGCGCTTTCGTCGGACTGCTCGACGTACACCAGAATGTGGTTGCGGCTGTCCTGCACTTCGAGGAAGCGCACGTGGGGAATGCTGAGGGTGGCGCGCATCAGGCCCTCGAGTACCTCGTTGTTGCCGGAGATCACCCCGTACTCCGAGGCCGGTGCCAACTGGTTGGCGATCAGTTGCCCGGTGTGGTTCAGCTCCTGGCGCAGGTCCTGGATGCGGACGAAGGTAAAGAAGCTGATCAGCAGCAGGGTCAGCAACAGGGCAGGGCCGAGGCTGATGATCTGGGTGCGGGTGTGGATGTCCCAGCTCAGGCGCTTGCTCATGGGGTGGGTTCTCCTTCGGCCAGGGCCTTGGCGGCGGCGTTCGGATCGATCGGTTCAAGGCCCAGGGCGCGTGCCACCTGCTGGTTGCCGCTGACGCCGTAGCGTGCCGGATACAAGCTGCGCGGCCAGCGCGCCGGCGGCTGGTCGAGCAACTGGTCGAGTACCGCCAGCCAGTCGTCCTGGTCGCTGAAGGTGCTGGCCAGGGCGCCGGCGCGGACGAACCCGGCGTTCGGGCCGATCAGCGCCATCTGCCGGCCATAGCTGCTCAGCAGCAGGTTCTTGGCGGTCTTGGAGTTGTACAGGTCAGGGTCGTCCAGGCCCAGCAGCACATCGCTGTTGGCCAGCAGGTGCTGCAGCGGCCGGCTGTCACGCGGGTCGGGCCAGTCCTGGGCAATGATCTCCAGGCCCAGCGGGCGGGCGGCAAGGCGCAGCTCTTCGAGCAGGAAACCGCTGTGCTCGCCGTACAGCACGCCAATGCGCTGGGCCTGTGGCAGCAGGTAGCGCGCCAGGCGTAGTTGCCGGCCCAGCGGAGGGTCGCTCCACAACAACGTGAGGAACGCTGGCAGCGACTTTCCCAGGCGCTGTGCAGCCTGTACTCGGCTGACCCGCATGGCCAGGGCTGGCGGGCCGGTGTTTTCCCCCAGGCGCCATTCCAGCGCGGCGTTGTCCAGCAGGATCAGGCGCAGGTCGTTTTTGAGCAGGCCGGGGCGTGGCAGGTCGGCGGTGGTCTGGAAGTGCACATGATCGTGCGGGCGGCGGCTTTCCAGTGCCGCGACGAAGCTGCGGATGCCGGGTTGGTCCTCTGCGCCGACCAGCACGATTTCGCTGGCAGACAGCGGCCCCAACGGCCACAGGCACAGCAGCAACAGGCGCAGCAACAGGGCCATCAGAACTCCAGCTCCGCGCTGACGCTCAGGCGGTGGCGGCTGTCGTAGCGGTTCTGGATCGCCGTGGTCGGCTCATCGTCCAGGCGCTGCTGCCACAGCGCCGCCAGTTCAAGGTTACTGCCGCGCACCCGGAAGCGTTTGGCCAGGCGCAGGTCGAGGCGTTCATAACGGTACTGGTTGAGCGCATCGTCGCCATAGTAGAACAGCGCGCTCGACCAGCCATCGCCCCATTCGCGCATCCACCCGGCCGAACCGCTGTTGCGGGCGCTTAGGCGGCGGTCGTTGGGGTTGCTGGCCCACGCATCCACGTAGGCATAGGTCAGGCGCAGGCGGTCGCGCAGGGTCGGGCGCCAGTCCAGTTGTGCCTCGCTACCGCTGAAGCGGGCCTTGTTGGCGTTGCTGGCGATGAACTGGTTGTTCTTCAGGGGCTCGCTGATCATTCCGGTGATCTCGTCGTAGAACAGCTTCACATCCATGCTCAGGCCGATGTCGCTGAAGTAACCGTTGTAGCCTACCTCGCGCGAGCGCATGCGCTCCTGCTCGAGGTCGCCCGGGCCACGGGTCTTGACGAAGTACTCGCCGTTTTGCAGGCCGAACGCATTGGGGCTGAGGTTCTTGACCGTGTAGCTCCAGTTGACGTTGTTCTCGAACATGTCGGGCGAACGCACGGCCTCGGAATACACCGCGCGCAAGCCATGGCGCGGGGTGATCAGGTAGTTGACCGCCACCCGCGGCGTCAGTGAACTGCCCGACAGGCGCGAGTCTTCGAACATGGTGCCGCCCTGCAGGATCCAGTGCTCGTCGGCGCGCCACTCCAACTGGCCGAACAGGCGCCAGGTCTGGTCGTCAATGCTGCCATTGAAGTAGGTTTGCGAGTCGGCACGATCGTAGCGGTAATTCATGCCGCTGAGCAGGCGCAGGCTGTCGGTCAGGCTCAGGGTGTCCTGGATTTCCAGGTCGTAGCGGGTTTCACGCGTGCTCTGGTCGACATCGCCGCAGACCTGCTGGTTGCCACCGTTCGCCCATTGCTGCTGAACTTTCTCCAGCAGCCCTTTCATGACCGGGTCGTCGGTCGAAAGTGGCGCACCGGTAGCAATGCCGCGTGCCACTTTTTCGGCGAAGTCAGGGTTGATCTGCCAGAGCTGGGTCAATTCCGGGCTGAACGACTGCAAGGCGTCGCAGGCCCGCCAGACCTGCTGACGGTCGAAGTGCTGGGCCGAGCCCTGGACATACAGGCTGTGTTCGGAGCTGAAGTCCTTGGTCCAGCGTACCGAGCCAGCGTAATCCTTGGCATTGACGTCAGCGTCGTTGCCCGCCTCGTATTTCTTGAACACCGGCTGGTAGGTGTATGGCCGCTGGTTGCTGCCTTCCTTCACTGCCAGTTGCCATTCCAGGGTCTGGTCGTGTGCCAGGCTGTGGCTGGCATTGAGGTTGAAGCGGGTCAGCCGGCGGCTGTCACGGTAGTCCTGGCCAAACTGGTTTTCATCGAAACCGTCGTCCTGCTGGCCGGACAGCGACAGGCGCATGTCGCCACCGTCCCAGCCGAAGCCGTGGCTGGCGTAGAAGTCGTTGATGCCATCCTCGCCGCGGGTGGTCTTCAGCCGCGTGCCATGGCTGTCGGCGGGGTTGCGGGTGAGGATGTTGACCACCGCCATCAGCGCATTGGCGCCGTAGCTGACCGTGTTGGGGCCACGGAATACCTCGATGCGCTCGATGTCTTCCATGGCCAGCGGGATATCGCTCCAGTCCACCGTGGCCAGGCCTGCGCGGTACACCGAGCGGCCGTCGATCAGTACCTGCATGCGTCGGGCGTCATTGACGTTGCTGCCGTGGTAGTTGACCGTCGGCTGGTTGCCGGCGCCGTAGCCGATCATCATGCCCGGCACCAGGCGCAGCAGCTCGGGGATATCGCGAGCGCCGCTGGCGCGGATCAGCTCGCTGTCGAGCACGGTCATGCTGCCTGGCACTGCTGCGGGGGATTGTTTCAGGCGTGTGGCGGTCAGCACCTGTGGCAGGTCGGTGTTGTCGACGAACAGATCGTCGGCCACGGCCGGGCCGCCGAGCAGGGCAGTCAGCAGGAGCAGGCGCGGGTACGGGGGCGTGCCAGGGAACACAAAGCTGCCTTGTTTCAGGATTGAGACAGGCATGGTAACTGACCGGGCGGGTTTTGCCAGCGGGCCGTGGGGGAGGCGGGCTTGGGAGGGTGGCTGGGGTGGGGTGCATGTCTTGAGGGGGTCAGCGCCTGTGCGATCGAGCGCCGCCCGCGCGGCGCATCGCGGGCGGCGCTCGATCGCACAGGCGCCATAAACCCCAGGGCGAACCCGGAAAACCCCCACCACTGGCTCTGTAGCAGACGACCCGTATAATGTTCAGGTCGCCACTTAACTTAATGGCTCTAACGGATTGATTATGACTGAACAGCAACCTGTTGCAGTTCTGGGAGGCGGCAGCTTCGGCACCGCCGTGGCGAACCTGCTGGCCGAAAATGGCGTGCCAGTACGCCAATGGATGCGCGACCCCGAGCAAGCCGAAGCCATGCGCGTCAACCGCGAAAACCCACGCTATCTCAAGGGCATCCGCCTGCAGGACGGCGTCGAGCCGGTCAATGACCTGCTGGCCACCTTGCAAGCCAGCGACCTGATCTTCGTCGCCCTGCCATCGAGCGCCCTGCGCAGCGTGCTGGCGCCCCATGCTGAACTGCTGCGCGGCAAATACCTGGTCAGCCTGACCAAGGGCATCGAAGCGCAGAGCTTCAAGCTGATGAGCCAGATCCTCGAGGAAATCGCCCCCGAGGCCCGTATCGGCGTGCTCTCCGGCCCCAACCTGGCCCGCGAGATCGCCGAACACGCGCTGACCGCCACCGTGGTCGCCAGCGAAGACGAACAACTGTGCCAGCGCGTACAAGCCGTGCTGCACGGCCGCACTTTCCGGGTATACGCCAGCAGCGATCGCTTCGGCGTCGAGCTGGGCGGTGCACTGAAGAACGTCTACGCCATCATCGCCGGCATGGCCGTTGCCCTGGGCATGGGCGAAAACACCAAGAGCATGCTGATCACCCGTGCCCTGGCCGAGATGACCCGCTTCGCCGTCAGCCAGGGTGCCAACCCCATGACGTTCCTGGGCCTGGCCGGTGTCGGTGACCTGATCGTCACCTGCTCCTCGCCCAAGAGCCGCAACTACCAGGTTGGCTATGCGCTGGGCCAAGGCCTGAGCCTGGAGCAGGCCGTCAACCGCCTGGGCGAAGTGGCCGAAGGGGTCAATACACTCAAGGTACTCAAGGCCAAGGCCCAGGAAGTGCAGGTATACATGCCGCTGGTGGCTGGCCTGCATGCGATCCTGTTCGAAGGCCGCACGCTGAACCAGGTGATCGAGCACCTGATGCGCGCCGAGCCGAAGACCGATGTCGATTTCATTTCCATCAGTGGTTTCAATTAAGCGAAGGAGCAGCACATGAACGATACCCCCGAGCGCGCCCAGCGCGAGTCGATCATCCTGCGGGTGCTGTGGATGCTGGTGTTCCTGGTGGTCTGGCAACTGGCCGAGATCCTCCTCGGCGGCCTGGTGCTGGTGCAGCTGATCTACCGCCTGGTTTATGGCGCACCGAGCGCCAGCCTGATGAACTTCGGTGACAGCCTCAGCCAGTACCTGGCACAGATTGGCCGTTTCGGCACCTTCCACACTGACCAGAAGCCTTGGCCGTTCGCCGACTGGCCAGCGCCGCGCGCTCCGCAAGGTGAAACCCCGCACACCGTGGCCCCGGCGCCGCACCCGGTGCGTGATGAGGAGCCCAAGCTGTGAAGCTGTGGGTACTGCGCCACGGCGAAGCGGAGCCGCGGGCCAGCAGCGATGCCGAACGCCGGCTGACCGCCCATGGCCGCGAGCAGGTGCTGCACAGCGCTGCTCGCCTGCTGGACCAGCCGTTGCAGGCGATCCTCGCCAGCCCATACGTACGCGCCCAGCAGACGGCGGCCCTGGTGCATCACACCCTGGGCTTCGCCGAACCGGTGCGCACTGTGCCGTGGTTGACGCCCGAAAGCGACGTGCAGCAGGTGATCGGCGAAATCGAGCGCCTGGGCCTGGAGCATGTGTTGCTGGTCAGTCATCAGCCGTTGGTAGGGGCATTGGTCGGCATGCTGGAGCATGGCCATCACCAGCGGCCGGCGGGCATGAGCACTGCCAGCCTGGCGGAACTGGAAGGGGACTGGCCGCTGGCTGGCCTGATGACCCTCCGGGCGATCAACTCCCCGGCTTGAGCCCAAGGCGTGCCCGCTCCCAGGAAGATTGTGCAATTCTTCAGATCTGGGCAACAGTGACCTGATAGCCCTTGTCGATGACCTTTCCGGATGTTGCCGAACCTTCCGGCGATACCGACAATGGGCCATCATTTGCCATCCGGATGTGGCGCCATGTCGCAGCAGATCTTCTTCGCCCATGCCAACGGTTTCCCTTCTGCCACGTACGGCAAGTTGTTCGCGGCACTGGCACCGGACTACCAGGTGCAGCACCTGGATCAGCACGGGCACGATCCGCGCTTCCCGGTGGACGACAACTGGCAGAGTCTGGTCGACGAGTTGCTGCACCACCTGGCCCGGCAGGACCAGCCGGTATGGGGTGTCGGCCATTCACTGGGCGGTGTGCTGCACCTGCATGCGGCCTTACGCCACCCGGAGTACTACCGCGGTGTGGTGCTGCTCGACTCGCCAGTGCTCACCCGCGCCGACCAGTGGCTGCTGCGTACCGCCAAGCGCTTCGGTTTCATCGACCGTATCACCCCGGCTGGCCGCACCTTGGGACGCCGGGAACTCTTCGGCGACCGTAACAGCGCCCGTGCTTATTTTGCCGGCAAGTCGCTGTTTCGCCATTTCGACCCCGATTGCCTGGATGCGTATGTCGAGCATGGTCTGCAGACGATGCCGCAGGGGCTGCAACTGCGCTTCGACGTCGCCACCGAAATCAGCATCTACCGTAGCATTCCGCATACCAGCCCTGCGCCTGCACGGCAGCTGCAGGTGCCACTGGCCATGGTCCGCGGCGAGCGCAGCAATGTCATTCGCCGCCACCATGCGCTGGCTGTACGCGGCATGCCCAAGGGCGAATACCACAGCGTGCCGGGAGGGCACATGTTCCCCCTGGAGCGGCCAACCGACACCGCCAGCCTGATCAAGGGCCTGTTCGACCGCTGGAGCCAGGCATGAGCACGCAGGTCGAGGAAATCCGCCTGAGCCTGGGCCATATCGAGCTGGCGGCGCACCTGTTCGGCCCGGAAGATGGCCTGCCGGTGATCGCCCTGCATGGCTGGCTCGACAACGCCAACAGCTTCGCCCGCCTGGCACCGCGCCTGCAAGGCCTGCGCATCGTCGCCCTGGACCTGGCCGGGCATGGCTACTCGGAGCACCGCCCGCCCGGCGCCGGCTATGCCCTGGCCGATTACGCCCATGACGTGCTGCGGGTAGCCGGGCAACTGGGCTGGCAACGTTTCGCCCTGCTCGGCCATTCGTTGGGGGCAATCATTTCGGTACAACTGGCTGGCGCGTTGCCAGAGCGGGTCAGCCACCTGGCCTTGATCGATGGCGTCATTCCCCCGACCGGTGCCGAGCAGGACGCCGCCGAGCGCCTGGGCATGGCCCTGCAGGCCCAGCTGCGCCTGGACGACAAGCGCAAGTCGGTGTACATGACGCTCGAGCAGGGCGTAGAGGCGCGCATGAAGGGCATGGTCGCGGTCAGTCGCGAGGCAGCCGAGCTGCTGGCCCAGCGCGGCCTGATGCCGGTGCCGGGTGGCTACAGCTGGCGCAGCGACAGCCGCCTGACCCTGCCATCGCCGCTGCGCCTGAGTGAAGCCCAGGCCATGGCCCATGTGCGCCGGGTGAGTTGCCCGGCGTGCCTGGTCGTGGCGGCCGACGGCATGCTGGCACGCCACACCGCGTTGCAGCAGCAGCTACCCTTTGAACAGGTGAGGCTGCCCGGTGGCCATCACCTGCACCTGAACGATGAGCAGGGCGCAGCGCTTGTCGCAGACTGTTTCAATCGCTTCTTTGGCTTTGCTTGACTTGCACCGGACAACTGTCGAGGCTTGGCGGGTTGAACAGGGAGACAACCATGCAATTGCCAGACATCCTGGAGCTTCACCTCGGCGCTGAGCGCCGCCTGGGTCGCCGATGAGCGCGCCTGTTGCCATTCGTTTTGCCTTCGCGGCCTGCCTGGGGTTCGTCAGCCCTGTCTCATGGGGCAGCAACCTGCCGGTACCGGTGGACGCCAAGGTGGTGGACCAACGCCCGGCCGTGGAGCAGGAACGCGTCTATCCGCTGGGCCCGCTGCGCAAGATCAGTGGCCGCTTGCGGGTCGAAAACAAGGTCGAAAGCCGCGGCCAGGTCAGCTCGGTCACCTATGAGCTGCCAGTCGAGCGCACTGCCCGCGAAGCGTTCACCAGCGCGCGCGAAGCGCTGCAGCGCGAGGGTGGCTACCCGCTGTTCTGGTGCCTGGGCCGCGATTGCGGCGAAGCCAGCCTGTGGGCCAATGATGTATTCGGCAATGCCAGCCTCAACGGCGGTGACGAGCAACAGGCGTTCATCCTGTTGCGCCGCTCGGCGCAGCAGGCCGACACTCTGGTCGCGCTGTACAGCGTTACCCGCGGCAACCGCCGCGCCTACCTGCACGTGGAAGAGTTCGTCGCCGGCAGCCCGCTGGGCGTGCTGCTGCCGACTGCCGCCACGGTGATGCGGGAAATGCGCGACACCGGCAAGCTCGACTACCCTGACCTCGCGGCCCCGCAAGACACCTGGGCAGACCTGCTGGCGCGCAGCCTGAACCTCGACAGCACCCTGCGTGCCAGCCTCAGTGGGCCCCAGGCCGAAGCCTGGCGCGAGGCGTTGATCAAGGCGGGGGTGCGCAGTGGCCGCCTCGAGGTCGGTAGCGCGCCTGGCGAAGGCCTGCACCTTGAACTGATCCGTTGAACGAGCCCGCCATGGTTAACAATGACCGCCTGTTGATCCAGATTCTGCTGCTGGCACTGCTGGGGGCCGGCCTTTGGGTGATGGCACCGTTCATTTCGGCGCTGTTGTGGGGGGCCATCCTGGCCTTTGCCAGTTGGCCGCTGATGCGCTTTCTCACCCGCGTGCTGGGCGGGCGCGAAACCCTGGCCGCCAGCCTGCTTACCAGCGCCTGGATCCTGATCGTGGCCCTGCCGCTGGTGTGGCTGGGGTTCAACCTGGCCGACCACATTCGCGATGCCACGGCGTTTGTCCGTGACGTGCAGGTCGATGGCCTGCCCGATGCACCGGCCTGGCTGGGGGGCATCCCGTTGGTGGGCGAACGACTGGTCAGCTGGTGGCAGTCGCTGGACCAGCAGGGCGCGGCCTTGCTGGCTTCGATCAAGCCGCACCTGGGGCAGGTGGGTAACTGGTTGCTGGCGCGCAGTGCGCAAATCGGCAGCGGCGTGCTGGAGCTGACCCTGAGCCTGGTGTTCGTGTTCTTCTTCTATCGCGACGGCCCGCGTTTGTCGGCGTTCGTCCTGCGCCTGCTGCACCGCCTGGTGGGCGAGCGCGGCGAGTACTACCTGGAGCTGGTTGCCGGCACGGTGCAGCGGGTGGTCAACGGTGTGATCGGCACGGCTGCGGCGCAGGCCGTGCTGGCCTTGATCGGCTTCCTAATTGCCGGTGTCCCCGGCGCCATCGTGCTGGGCCTGGTGACCTTCATGCTCAGCCTGATCCCCATGGGGCCGCCATTGGCCTGGATCCCGGCCACGGCCTGGCTGGTGTGGAAGGGCGATTACGGCATGGCGGTGTTTCTCGGCGTCTGGGGCACCTTCGTCATCAGTGGCGTGGACAACGTGCTCAAGCCGTACCTGATCAGCCGTGGCGGCAACCTGCCGCTGGTGATTGTGCTGCTGGGGGTGTTTGGCGGCTTGATCGCCTTTGGCTTCATCGGCCTGTTCATCGGCCCGACCTTGCTGGCGGTCGGCTACAGCCTGCTGCTGGAGTGGAGCCGCAACGCCGAGCAGCAGCCCCAGCGGTAGCCTGTAACTGGCCTCTTCGCGGGTAAACCCGCTCCCACCGGTGCAGCACAGGCCTTGCCCCTGGTGCAGTTCCTGTGGGAACGGGTTTACCCGCGAAGAGGCCGGCTCAGGCAACCTCAACCCCTGATTTTTACGCGTTCTTTATTCCCATCCCCACCCCCCGATCTCGCTCCTTTACGCCCCTCCCTCGGACAATTTCCCCAAAGCGGCCCAAGCCGCACCACGGGGAGAACCATACATGAACGTGCTCGACGGGCTGTCACTGCTGCTGGCAGTGGCATTGGCGTTTTATCTGCTGGTGGCGCTGCTGCGCGCCGATCGCAGCTAGGGAGCGGCCATGCACAGTTACGATTTCGCCTTGCTCCTGGCTTTTTTCGCCATCGTGCTGCTACCGGCACCCTGGCTCGGGCGTTTCTATTACAAGGTCATGGAGGGCCAGCGGACCTGGTTGTCACCTGTGCTCGGCCCGGTCGAGCAGGCCTGCTACCGGCTGGCGGGTGTGCGCAGCAGCCAGGAACAGAACTGGCGGCAGTACAGCCTGGCCCTGCTGGCGTTCAACCTGGCTGGGTTCCTGCTGCTGTTCGCCGTGTTGCTGCTGCAAGGCTACCTGCCGTTGAATCCGCAGCAGCTGCCCGGCCAGGAATGGTCGCTGGCATTCAACACCGCCGTCAGCTTCGTCACCAACACCAACTGGCAGGCCTACAGCGGTGAGGCGTCGGTCAGCTACCTGAGCCAGATGCTCGGCCTGACCGTGCAGAACTTCGTCAGCGCTGCCACCGGCCTGGCCGTGCTGGTTGCCCTGTGCCGTGGCATCGCCCGGCGCAGCGCGACGACGCTGGGCAATTTCTGGGTCGACATGACCCGTGCCACCCTCTACGGCCTGCTGCCGCTGTGCCTGCTGCTGGCACTGCTGCTGGTGTGGCAGGGCGTGCCGCAGACCCTGGCCGATTACGCCCATGCAATCACCCTGCAAGGCAGCGAACAGACCATCCCGCTGGGCCCGGCCGCCAGCCAGATCGCCATCAAGCAACTGGGCACCAACGGCGGTGGCTTCTTCGGCGTCAACTCGGCGCACCCGTTCGAGAACCCCACGGCCTGGAGCAACCTGTTCGAGGTGGCGTCGATCATCCTCATTCCGGCGGCGCTGGTGTTCACCTTCGGCCACTACGTGAAGGACCTGCGCCAGAGCCGCGCCATCCTCGCCTGCATGCTGGCGCTGTTCCTGATCGGCGGCAGCACGGCGTTGTGGTCCGAGTATCAGCCCAACCCGGCCCTGGACAGTGCGCAGGTCCAGCAGAGCGCGCCGCTGGAGGGCAAGGAAAGCCGCTTTGGCACCACCGGTTCGGTGCTGTGGACGGTGACCACCACCGCCGCCTCCAACGGTTCGGTCAATGCCATGCACGACAGCCTCAACCCTCTCACCGGGATGGTGGCGATGGTCAACATGATGGTCGGCGAGGTGATCTTCGGCGGCGTTGGTGCAGGGCTGTACGGCATGCTGCTGTTCGTGTTGATTGCCGTATTCCTGGCGGGGCTGATGATTGGCCGCACCCCGGAATACCTGGGCAAGAAGTTGCAGGCCCGCGAGGTGCAACTGCTGGTGGCGACCCTGCTGGTAATGCCGGTCGGCGTGCTGGTGCTCGGTGCCATCGCCGCCAGCCTGCCTGGCCCGGCAGCTGCGGTGAGTAACCCCGGTGCGCATGGTTTCAGCCAGTTGCTGTACGCCTACACCTCGGGTGCCGCCAACAACGGCTCGGCTTTTGCCGGCTTCGGCGCCGGTACGGTGTTCCATAACCTGATGATCGGCCTGGCCATGCTCATCGGCCGCTTTGGCTACATCCTGCCGGTGCTGGCCCTAGCCGGCAGCCTGGCGGCGAAAAAAAGCGCGCCCCAGGGGCTGAACAGCTTCCCCACCCATGGCCCGCTGTTCACCGGCCTGCTGCTGGTGACCATCCTGCTGGTCGGTGGCCTGACCTTCCTGCCGGCGCTGGCCCTTGGACCAATCGCCGAACACCTGAGCCTGGGTTTTTGAGGATCGACCATGAACATGCCCATTCCTGAAATGCAAACCCGTCACAGTGCCAAGGACCAGACCCGCTTCGCCGCGCTGTGGCGCCCGGCGCTGGTGCAGGCATTCGTCAAGCTCGACCCGCGTCAGCTCAAGCGCTCACCGGTGATGCTGGTGGTCGCCCTGACGGCGCTGCTGACCACCGTCCTGTGCGCCGTACCTGGCAGTGGCGTCAGCACCGGGGTAGCCGTGCAGATCGCCCTGTGGCTGTGGTTCACGGTGTTGTTCGCCAACTTCGCCGAAGCCCTGGCCGAAGGCCGTGGCAAGGCCCGCGCCGACAGCCTCAAGGCCGGCAGCCAGGGCCTGACTGCGCAACGGCGCAAGCGCGATGGCAGCTACGAAACCGTCGCGGCCAGCGCGCTGCGCAAGGACGATGTGGTGCGCGTGACGGCCGGCGAGATGATCCCCGGTGACGGCGAGGTGCTCGAAGGTATCGCTGCGGTCAACGAAGCCGCCATTACCGGCGAGTCGGCGCCCGTGATCCGCGAGTCCGGTGGCGACCGCTCGGCAGTGACCGGCAATACCCGGCTGGTCTCCGACTGGCTGTTGATCCGTATCACCAGCAACCCGGGCGAATCGACCCTCGACCGCATGATTGCGTTGGTCGAAGGCGCCAAGCGGCAGAAGACCCCGAATGAGATCGCCCTCGACATCCTGCTGATTGGCCTGACCCTGATCTTCCTGATCGTGGTGGTGACCTTGCAGCCGTTCGCCCACTTCGCCGGTGGCAGCCTGCCGCTGATTTTCCTCGCCGCGTTGCTGGTGACGCTGATCCCCACCACCATCGGCGGCCTGTTGTCGGCCATCGGTATCGCCGGCATGGACCGGCTGGTGCGGCTGAACGTGATTGCCCGCTCGGGGCGTGCAGTGGAAGCCGCCGGTGACGTGCACACGCTGATGCTCGACAAGACCGGCACCATTACCTTCGGCAACCGCCGCTGCAGCGCGCTGCATGCCGCCCCGGGCATCACCGCCCGTGAGCTGGGGGAGGGCGCCTTGCTGGCATCGCTGGCCGACGACACCGCCGAGGGCAAGTCGATCGTCGAGTACCTGCGCCAACTGCATGACTTCATTGAACCGGCCGCCGGGCAATTCGAGGCCGTGGCGTTCAGCGCCGAGACGCGCCTGTCGGGCATCGACTTCCAGCAGCACCGTTATCGCAAGGGTGCCGTCGATGCCGTGCTGGCCTTCGTCGGCATGCAACGCCTGGAAATGCCGCCGGCACTGGCCCGTGAAGTGGAGCGCATCGCCCAGAGCGGCGGCACGCCGTTGCTGGTGTGCCTGGACAAGCGTCTGCTCGGCGTTATCCACCTGAAGGATGTGGTCAAGCCCGGCATTCGCGAGCGCTTCGCCGAGCTGCGCAAGCTCGGCATTCGCACGGTGATGGTGACCGGCGACAACCCGCTGACCGCTGCCGCGATTGCCGCCGAGGCCGGCGTCGACGACGTGCTGGCCGAGGCCACGCCGGAGAAGAAGCTGGCCCGCATTCGCCAGGAGCAGAACGACGGCCGCCTGGTGGCGATGTGCGGCGACGGCGCCAACGATGCTCCGGCACTGGCCCAGGCTGACGTGGGCATGGCCATGAACGACGGCACCCAGGCCGCGCGCGAGGCGGCCAACATGGTCGACCTGGACAGCGACCCGACCAAGCTGCTCGACGTGGTCCAGGTCGGCAAGGAGCTGCTGGTCACCCGCGGTGCGCTGACCACCTTCTCCATCGCCAACGACGTCGCCAAGTACTTCGCCATCCTGCCGGCGCTGTTCGCCGCCATCTACCCGCAGCTGGGCGTGCTCAACCTGATGCACCTGGCCAGCCCGCAAAGCGCGATCCTGTCGGCCATCGTGTTCAATGCGCTGATCATCATCGTGCTGATCCCGCTGGCGCTGCGCGGCGTACGCGTGCAGGCCGCCAGTGCGGCGCACCTGCTACGTCGCAACCTGCTGATCTACGGGCTGGGCGGCATCGTCGTGCCGTTTGCCGGGATCAAGCTGATCGATCTGCTGCTCAATGCCCTGCACCTGGTCTGAGGAGGCCGCCATGAATGCTTATGTCCGCCCGGCGTTGAGCCTGGCCTTGTTGATGACCCTGCTGACTGGCGCGCTGTATCCGCTGGCGGTGACCGGGATTGCCCAGTTGGCATTCCCCAGCCAGGCCAACGGCAGCCTGGTGCGCGATGACCAAGGCCAGGTGCGCGGTTCGGCGCTGATCGCCCAGGGTTTCCAGGGTGATGGCTGGTTCCATTCACGCCCTTCGGCAGGCGCATTCGCCACCGTGGCCAGCAGCGCCAGCAACCTGTCGCCGAGCAACCCGGCGCTGGCCGAGCGGGTCAAGGGTGCTGCGGCAGCGCAGTATCAGGCGCAGCAGGGGCCGGTGCCCCAGGCCCTGCTGACCACTTCGGGCAGTGGCCTCGACCCGCACCTGCCACCGGAAGCCGTGGCCTACCAGATCCCACGCGTGGCGGCGGCGCGGCAGTTGCCGGTGGAGCGCTTGCAAGGCTTGCTGGAAGCGGCCACCCTGCACCCATTGATCGGCCCGCCGGTGGTCAATGTGCTGGCCTTGAACCAGGCCTTGGAAAACCTCAGCCATTGATAGATGACTTGAGGGGCTGGCAGGGACCCTGTGGGAGCGGGTTTACCCGCGAATGCGCGGTGGCGCTACTACTGCATTCGCGGGTGAACCCGCGCCCACAGGTACGGTGTTTGTCCCTGGGTTTGCTGCTTGCTGGAAATAGCAAAGGATGAAAGATGAGTGACTCCACCCGCGCAGACGCGCTGTTGGCTACCCTCCCGCAAACCGGCCGGGGCCGGCTGAAGGTGTTTCTCGGCGCCGCCCCCGGCGTCGGCAAGACCTTTGCCATGCTCCAGGCCGCCCATGCCCAGCAACGCCAGGGCGTGCAGGTAGTGGCCGGGGTGGTCGAAACCCATGGCCGCGCCGAAACCGAGGCGCTGCTCGGCGGCCTGCAGCAGCAGCCGTTGCTGCGCAGCCAGTATCGCGGCGTCACCCTCGAGGAAATGGACCTCGATGGCTTGCTGAAGGCCGCGCCAACCCTGGTGCTGGTCGACGAACTGGCACACACCAACGCGCCCGGCAGTCGCCACGCCAAGCGCTGGCAGGACGTTCAGGAGCTGCTGGCCGCCGGCATCGACGTGTACACCACGGTCAACGTCCAGCACCTGGAAAGCCTCAACGACAAGGTCCGCGACATCACCGGCGTGCAGGTGCGCGAAACCCTGCCGGACTGGGTGCTGCAGGAAGCCTTCGAGCTGGTGCTGATCGACCTGCCACCGCGTGAACTGCTCGAGCGCCTGCGCGAAGGCAAGGTGTACGTGCCCGAGCAGGCGCGCGCCGCCATCGACGCGTTCTTCTCGCAAACCAACCTCACCGCCCTGCGTGAGCTGGCCATGCAGACTGCCGCCGCCCAGGTGGATGCCGACCTGGCGCATGGCTATCGCCAGCGCGGGCAGGAGGCTCCGGCGCTGCGCGGGCGCCTGCTGGTGGGGGTGGATGGCGACGACCAGGCCGAACGCCTGGTGCGCCATGCCAGCCGGGTGGCGCAGCGCCGCCACCTGCCTTGGAGCCTGGTGCACGTGGACAACGGCCGTCTGCGCGACGAAGCCGCGCGGCAGCGCCTGCTGGCGGCCCAGCAACTGGCCGAGCGCCTGGGTGGGGAAGTGGTGCTGTTGCGCGCCGGCGAAGTGGCAGGCACATTGATCCAGCATGCCGCCGAGCGGCGCGCCAGCCTGGTGCTGGTCGGGCAGTCACGCAACCGCCTGCGCCGGCGCCTGTTCGGTGCTGGCGTGGCCGCGCGCCTGTTGCGGGAAAGCCACGGCCTGGAAATCAACGTGCTCGACCGTGATGTGCAGGCGCAGGCGCAGGCGCCGCGTCTGGCGGTGCGGCAGGTGTGGGTCTGGCGCCATTACCTGCTGGCATTGCTGGCGACCGCTCTGGCCGCGGGCCTGGCCTGGGCGGTGTCGAGCGTGCTGGCGCTGCCCAATATCTCGCTGGTATTTCTCGCCGCCGTGTTGCTGGTGGCAGTGCGCAGCAGCCTCGGGCCTGCCCTGGCCTGCGCCGCGCTGTCGTTCCTGACCTACGACTTCCTGTTCATCCCGCCCAACTTCTCGTTCACCATCCAGCGCGAAGAAGACGTGCTGACCTTGCTGTTCTTCCTGCTGATGGCCGCGCTCACCGGCAACCTGGCCGCGCGCCAGCGCCGCCAGTTGCAGGCGCTGCGCGAGACCCAGGCGCAGACCAGCCAGCTGCTCGACCTGTCGCGCCGGCTGACGGTGGCCACCGACCGTCAGGCGGTGCTCAACGCTGCCGCGCAGTACCTGGATGGCTGGCAGGATGCGCAGGTATGCCTGCTGGAGCGCAATGCCGAAGGCCAGCTGCAGGTGGCCAGCGGCATTACTCATGTCTTCAGCGATAACGAACGCGCTGCAGCCGAATGGGCCTGGCAGCATGGCCAGGCCGCCGGTCATGGCAGCGATACCCTGCCCAATGGCCGCTGGTGGTGGTGGCCGCTGGCGGTGGATGAACAGCCCCTGGCCTTGCTCGGCGTGCGCTCACGTTCCGGCCAGCCGCTCAGCGATCCGCGCCGGCGCTTGTTGACTGCCCTTGGCCAGCCGTTGGCCCAGGCCCTGGCCCGCGCGCGCCTGGGCGAACAGCTGGAGGCCGCACGCCTGCATGGCGAAACCGAGCAACTGCGCAGCGCCTTGCTCGCATCGGTGTCGCACGACCTGCGTACCCCGTTGACGGCCATGCGCGGCAGCATCGACAGCCTGCTGGCGCTGGGCGAGGCGATTCCGCTCGCAGACCGCCGCGAACTGCTGGAGGGCACTCGTAATGAGGCGGAGCGCCTCGACCGCTATATCCAGAACCTGCTGGACATGACCCGCCTGGGCCATGGCGGCCTCAAGCTGGCCCGTGACTGGGTGGCCCCGGCCGACATCGTCGGCAGCGCACTCAACCGCCTGCGCGTGGTGCTGGCACCGCTGCGCGTGCACACCGATGTGCTGGCCGAGCTGCCGTTGCTGTTCGTGCATGCGGCGCTGATCGAACAGGCGCTGGTCAATGTGCTGGAAAATGCCGCGCGCTTCTCGCCCGCCAATGGCCGGCTGGAATTGCAGGTGGCGGTGCGCGAGGCCCAGTTATGCTTCGCCGTCAGCGACCAGGGCCCGGGCATTCCGGTAGCCGACCGCGACAAGATCTTCGACATGTTCTATACCGCGGCCCGCGGCGACCGTGGCGGGCAGGGCACCGGCTTGGGCCTGGCCATCTGCCAGGGCATGATCGGCGCCCACGGTGGCCAGATCGAGGTTGGCGAAGGCATCGATGGCCAGGGCACGTGCATCACTCTATGCTTGCCGCTGCCCCCTCAACCTGAAGCCGAAAGCGAAACCCCATGAGTCACTCCGCTACCCTGCTGGTCATCGACGATGAACCGCAGATCCGCAAGTTCCTGCGCATCAGCCTGGCCTCGCAAGGCTACAAGGTGCTCGAGGCTGCCACCGGCAGCGAAGGGCTGGCCCAGGCGGCGCTGGGCAAACCCGACCTGGTGGTGCTCGACCTCGGCCTGCCGGACATGGACGGCCAGCAGGTGCTGCGTGAACTGCGGGAGTGGAGTGCGGTGCCGGTGCTGGTGTTGTCGGTGCGTGCCAGCGAAGTGCAGAAGGTCGATGCGCTGGATGGCGGCGCCAACGACTATGTGACCAAGCCGTTTGGTATTCAGGAATTCCTCGCCCGGGTGCGTGCCTTGCTGCGCCAGGTGCCGCAGGCCGGCGGCTCGGAAATCGCCGCCAGCTTCGGGCCGCTGACCGTGGACTTCGCCTTTCGCCGGGTGACCCTGGACGGGGTAGAGGTCGCCTTGACGCGCAAGGAATATGCACTGCTGGCGCAATTGGCCGGGCACTCGGGGCGGGTGATTACCCAGCAGCAGCTGCTGAAGGATATCTGGGGGCCGACCCACGTGGATGACAGCCATTACCTGCGGATCGTGGTGGGGCACTTGCGGCAGAAGCTGGGCGATGATCCCACCGCGCCACGCTTCATCATCACCGAGGCGGGGGTCGGGTACAGGTTGGTAGCGCCAACCGCTTGACCATGGGAAAAGCGGGTGATAGTGGCTGCCCTGTGCTGCCTGTCCCGGCCCCATCCGGCAAGCTGGAACACCTTGGTTCAGGGCGCTGTTCTCGACTCCAGATCCATTTCTGCTGGCCACACGACCCTAGGCGCTAAACGCAGGGCGAATTCACACCAGAGCACATCGTTATGGTCCTTCGGTTCGCCGGGGGGCGGCAGGGCTGAAGGGCCTTGTTGCATGTACGTGCAGATATAAGCCCAGGCATGTTGGTCAGCTCCCATCGTACTTAGGCGAAACCGGTCGATGACATTGTTCGTACCCGGTGCGACGATGGACAGCATGACACCCCATTTGTAAATGACTCCGCCGCTTGGCAGGACGCCGGTTTGTGACCAGCGTTCGGCACGGACCTGGGACCAGTCGTAGCAAACCGGTTCAACCTTCCAGGTCGAGAAGGGCTTCCACCAACAGTACCTGAAATTATATGCGTAGATCTTTTTCCGTGCTCGGTTAAAACGGAGTGGTTCGTCTCGCGGTGGAGATATGCTTATTCGGACGAAAAAGGCAGATGCCCATATTCCGCAGATGAGTATTAAAATGTCGATTAATATTAATTCGATATCTTGGCGTTCAAGGCTTTTTTTTAGAAGCGTGGGCTGAGACATGGTGAAGATGACACTTGGTATTGAAGAAAAAGCCATTATTTCTCTCGCCCATCCGAGGGTTCTGGGTACCTCAAGATAAGTAAAGTCCTGGTGGTTTGGGCTTTGATCGCCCAGACTGGTTTCGATTGAAGGGGGAATATTGGGGAGAGGAAGATCTTCCTTCCAGCCTGTACAGGGCGGGTTAAGACTCGGGCGAGACATTAAAATAAGCTCCTTACGGAAGTTAAATTGTTTTCTTTTGCAATCACCTTCGCGTAGCCTGATCGGTCGTGCTTGTCGGGCCAATAAGTGAGTGTCAGTTCAATCGCCTTTGCGCTATGGCTCTCCAATAGGGGGATTGACCCGGTGATGTATAGGTTTCCATTATGGATTTTTTTAAATATGCAGTCGGCTGCGCTTGCAGGATTCGCAAAGGTTTTTTTTGTTTCTTCCTGTCTGTACTCAATTGTTTTAGGGTTTGAATCTTTGCCGATAAGTAGAAATGGTTCTTGATCATGGCCTACGGTATGCACTGCCAGGCGCCATTCGTACTGTGCGGATTCGGCCCTGAAATTTGGCAGAACTATGTGCAAGTCAAGATAGTAACCTGCTGCGACAGCAGCGCCATCGCTGATCAAGGCTCCAGTTTCGTTTGCTGTTTGAGTGGTGTGAGATATTTGAAATCTGGTTTCGATTGACGCGTAAGCCTCAATGCCGAGTGCTGCGGCGTTCAGTGCGCCGATAGAAGTGTCCATATCTTTTGAGTTTATCCAGCGGCGATGTCCTTCTGGTGTTCCCCATTTGCAGTGTCGGGACCAAAGTTCCAGTAGTGAAGATTCTCGATTTTTAGCATCTGTCGCGAGTGTGTAGGCTGCCACACCAAGGATTATCGCAATGCCTAAGGGGCCGAGTAGCGTGTTTGCGAATAGCGCCGCGTAGACGCCAAAACCTGCGGAGAATGCTGCGAGTTCGGCCGCACGCTGGTAACTATCGGCCGAAGCTTCGTCTCCTTGACGATTCGTCCGCATGTACGCATTAACGTATTGCACGGCATCAATGGCACTGGCGAGCGCGGTGATGGCACCGCCATACCTGGCCAGGTTCTTTCCCAATGATGCCTCGGTTACCGTCCCGGGCCACGGTATCTTTGGGCGTACTACCGCGACGACACCCCCAGCCACTTCAACCCCAACCCCCAACAACCCAAGCGACGAAGACCAGATCGCCGCCAGCGCTTCCGGGTTGTGCTGATGCGTTTCCTGCAATGCCCGATAGTTCCTGCCCAGGCTGTCCTGATGAAACCACAGGCTGCCCAGGGCAAACAGCAGGCCGACGCTGCCGCCACTGGCGGCGGCATCGCGCAGGCTGCGCATGGCGTCGCTGGCCACGCTTTGCGCGGCCAGTGAGCTGATCTTCAATCCCTCCGTGGCCTGTGCACGCAGCGTACCCGCACCTATCGCGATATTCCGTACCAGCGCCCCGACACCACCGGCTGCTCCCTCCCGCAGTTGCACCAGCCGCGCCTGCAGCGTCTCGGCGCTTTCGAACGTCCACAGCATCACCTCGATCATCTGGTTGCGATTGCCCGGTGCCGCGATATTGATTGCCCCGCTCAACACCATGGCCCGCACCTTGCGCCCCAGCGGATCACGAAACTGCTGGTCGATCCGCTGCAAGAACGCATCGGTCCGTGCCTGCAAGGCCTCGTCGAGCAGGCTCATGTATTCGCCCAGGGTCAGCGAGAGCCGGAATGGGGTCACCTGCTGCCCGGCGAACAGTGCCAACGCCGAGCGGTGCACGTGGCCGATCAGCGTCCTGGTCCGTTCACTGAGGTGCTGGCTGAGTGCGTTCCCAGCACTGTTGGTCGCGGCCAGCAATTGGCCGACAGCATCCTGTATCGGCTTGATCATCAACAGCTGGCCGTCGTCAGTCCCGGCGATGCCCTTGATGATGTCGTACACCTTGCCGAAGTCGTCCCCGGACAGCGCAGCGACCACGTGCTGCATCAGCCCCTGGTGCTTGGCCAGCAGCGCCTGGTACAGCAGGCTCTGATCATCTTCCAGCAGTTGCTGCCAGACATGCTGGGTCAGCCCGAGCGGCTGGCCTTGCTCGGGCAGGGCTTCAGTAGGGCCACCGGCCAGGCAGGCCGCCATCATCTGAATGAAATATTCGACCGAAACAGGGTCTGCCGCGTCATAGTCGAAATAACCGATCTGCTGAAACGCGCGCGCGGCGTAGTGCCGTGCATACAGCTTGCCGACCTGGTCGATCATTGCCTGCCAGTTCTTCAGCTCGCGGTCGTAATCGGCCTGGAACGCGGCGCGGGCGCTTTCG
>NZ_JATAAG010000013.1:0-189595 GCF_030341915.1 Pseudomonas sp. BCRC 81390
TTCACGCTCCAGTTTCAGCTCGGCGTTCTCGGCTCGCAATCGTGCTAACTCGCTGTCCTCTCTGGTGATTGCGCGACGGTCAGGAGAGCTCAATGGCTGGCCGTTGCGGGAAGCGTTGACCCAGTTGTCCAACGTCTTCACAGACATCTCCAGCTGGCGAGCAGCTTCCGTCCTGCCAAGCGTTTCAGCCAGCGCAACGGCCTGAATCTTGAACTCATCGGTGTAATTGCGGCGAGTGGTTGGGTACATGACAACCTCCAAGATAGCGATGTAAGTATCGCTTCTTGGCGTCCGTTGTCACGGGGCAGGCCCACCAAAAAACGCTGGCTCCCATCATCCGGCCCCTACGCTACGCTCCGGGGTCCCCTCGGTACGGGCATGCTCCCGGGAGGACGCGCTGCAGGCCCCATCCATGGGGCCTCAGCGCTTGACGGGCATCCATGCCCGTCACCTCCCTCCGCATGCCCTTCGCTCGGCCTCCTGAAGTCGCATTCGGCGGCGCCTGAACTATCGCGCGCTTAAAAGCAAAAGCAAAAGCAAAAGCAAAAAGCAAAAAGCAACGTTAATGCTGCAACTACTGGGCGAATGCACGTCCCAAGCCACCCGGTACGCCACTGCTGTCCGTTTCCTGCCAAGGCCCATTCGGGCTCAGCGACCAGCTCCAGCCGTTATCGAACCGGTAGTAGGTACGCTGGCGGTAGAAGGTATTGGGTTGCTTCTCAAGTACGTATACACCCAGTTTCGGGTCCCAGTGGCTCGCCCCGCCAGGCGGTGGCGCGAAGCTGGCCGAAGTACGCGGCATCGGCTTGGGAATGGCCGCCGGCTTGCTCGGCGCAGTGGACGGTTGCCCACCCGGCACCGGCTTGACCACCGGGCCCTGCTGCGGCAACCGCTCGATCGGCGGCTCCGGCCGCTCGTACGGCTCATGCACCGTACACGCAGACAAACCCAGGGCCAGGGTGATCAGGGTCAGGCGGACGGTGCTGTGCATGGCATTGCTCTCTTACGGGTCGGGGCTGTCAATGGTCAGGTGCTGGATGGCCTGCGTGGTGCTGGGCAGTGGCGCGCCCTGGCCAATCCACTCGCCATGGGTAGGCTGGCCAGCGCGCGAGACACGTGCAACCAGTTGGACTTCGGCAAACTGCGACAGTTTCATCTGCGGCATCATCGCGTCAGCATCGGACAATTCCACCTCGATCGGCAACTGCGCCACCGTCACCCGCTTGGCCGCCAACGGCATCGGCGGCCCATTGCTGGCGCGGGCGAAGATGAACACCGTGTCGTTCGCGCGAACCTTGTCTTTCACCGCCGCAGCCAACTCCACCCGCACCTTCAGACGCGCCGCCACCGGCGCGGCTTGCGCGGCCTGGTTCGGCGAGCCACCCAAGCGCTCGGCAGCGCGGTCGATGCCGCCCTGCAGTGCATCACGCGATGCGTCGCCCTCCGGCAACTGGGCCAGCAAGCGCTTCCAGTAATCGATAGCCTCCTGGTAACGCTCGCCCTCGAACGCAGCGATACCACGCAGCCCCAGGCTGGTCACTTCGTTGGGGTCGGCTTTCAGTGCTTCGTCCGTCAGCGCCTGCAACTGCGCGCTCCATTGCTTGCCAGCAGCGAAGTACAACGCCTGGGCCCACTGCCCGAGCAACTCAGGCTGGCGCCCGGCCAAGGCCACCGCGCGCTCGAAGGTGCGCGCGGCGTCGGCCGGGCGCTGTTCGGCCATGTAGGCACGGCCCAGGAAATACACCGCCTCGGCCGAATCCGGCTGGGCCTGCACTACCCGCTCCAGGCGTGTCGTCATCTCCTCCATCGACTTGGGCGCCTCGGCGAATTCCTGGGTCAGCGCCACCTTGTCTGCCGCGCCAAAATGCAAGTACAGCCCCAGCGCCATCAGCGGCACCAGTAGCGCCGCCAGCACGGGCAAAGCCTTGCCCAGGTGGCCCTGACGCGCAGGCTCGGCACCTTCGGTGTCCGCCAGCAGCTCGCGGGCGGCTTCGTCGCGGCCCTTGGCCATCTGCGCATCGTCGAGTACGCCAGCAGCCTGCTGCGCCGCCAGTTCGTCGATACGCTCCTGGTACAGCGCCACGTTCAGGGCAGTGCGGTCTTCTTCCTGCTGCTGGCGCCGGCCACGCAGGATCGGGATCAGCAGGAAACCAAGGGCAGCGAGCAGCAGCAGGCCCGCACTCAGCCAGAATTCAGTCATGGGTCTGTTCTTTTTCCAGCAGTTTGGCGAGACGCTCGCGTTCTTCGAAGGACAGCTCCTGGGTAGCCTGGGTGGCCGAACCACGGCGACGGCGCACGATCACCGCCAGCACCACGAAACCGCCGACCAGCAGGATCCCCGGGCCGAACCAGAGCAACCAGGTGCGGCCACTGAGTGCCGGCTTGTAGCGCACGAAGTCGCCATAGCGGTCGACCATGAAGTCGATGATCTGCTGGTTGCTCTTGCCTTCACCGAGCATGCGGAAGATTTCGCGGCGCAGGTCGGCGGCGATCGGTGCGTTGGAGTCGGCGATGTCCTGGTTCTGGCACTTGGGGCAGCGCAGTTCCTTGGTCAGTTGCTGATAACGCTCACGCTCGGCGTCATCGCGGAACTGGTAGGTATCGATGGCCGCCTTGGCCACACCGGTCAGGCTGATGCCCAGCACGGCTGCTGCCAACCACCGCTTCATGGCCTGGCCTCGTCGACCAGCCCCTGGTACAGCGGCGCCAACTGCTCACGCCAGACATTGGCGTCGACAATGCCAACGTGCTTGTAGCGGATGATGCCCTTGGCGTCGATCAGGAAGGTTTCCGGCGCGCCGTACACACCCAGGTCCAGGCCCAGGCTGCCCTGTTCGTCACGGATATCCAGCTGGTACGGGTTGTGGAATTCGGCCAGCCACTTCTGCGCCGCAGCGTTGTCGTCCTTGTAGTTGATGCCGTGGATCACCACGCCCTGCTCGGCCAACTGGTTGAGGTACGGGTGCTCGACCTTGCACGACGGGCACCAGGTCGCCCACACGTTGACCAGCGCCGGGCGGCCCTGCAAGTCGGCCTGGGTCAGGGTGCGGTCGCCCTGGGTCGAGGCCAGGGAAAACGCCGGGAACGGCTTGCCGATCATTGCCGATGGCAGCTCGTCGGGCTTGAGAAACAGCCCCTTGTAGAGGACAACCGCCATCAGCAGGAACACCACCAATGGCACCACCATGATCCAACGCTTCATGCAGCTGCTCCAGACACGCCCAGGGCCTCACGCACCCGGGTCTTGACCTTGACGCGGTAGCGCCGGTCGAGGGCCGCTAGCAACCCGCCCAGGCCGGTCAGCAGACCGCCCAGCCAGATCCAGCGGACATAAGGCTTGATATGCACGCGCACTGCCCAGGCGCCGTTTTCCAGCGGCTCACCGAGGGCGACGTACAGGTCGCGGGTGAAGCCAGCGTCGATGCCGGCTTCGGTCATCATCGACTGCTGCACGGTGTACAGGCGCTTTTCCGGGTACAGGGTGGTCACTTCACGGCCATCGCGGCTGACCACGATGGTGCCCTTGTCGGAGATGAAGTTCGGCCCTTCGAAGTGCCTGGCGCCTTCGAACAGGAAGTGATAACCGCCCAGCTCGACGCTTTCGCCCGGGGCCATGCGCAGGTCACGTTCGGCGCTGTTGTTGCTCGACAGCACCACGCCCAGTGCACACACTGCCAGGCCCAGGTGCGCCAGCTGCATGCCCCAGTAGCTGCGCGAGAGGCCCAGCACGCCTTTGACCAGGCCCTTGTGGCGGGTCTTGTCGAAGATGTCTCGCAACCCGCCGAGCACCACCCAGGCAGCCAGGGCGAAGGCGCTCAGCGCTGGCCAGTCGAAATCATCGACGAGGAAGCCGGCGACCGGCGCCAGTACCGCGCTGCCGACCAGCACCGGAGTCAACATACTCGCCAGCCACTTGCCGGGGGTGTCTTTCCAGCGCACCACCACGCCCACGCCCAGCACCACCATCAGCAGCGCCATCAGCGGCAGGAACAAGGCATCGAAATACGGCGGGCCGACCGACAGCTTGGCCCCGGTCAGGGCGTCGAGCACCAACGGGTACAAGGTGCCGAGCAGGATCATCGAAGCAGCCACCACCAGGATCAGGTTGTTGGCCAGCAGCAACGTTTCCCGCGACCACAGGGCAAACCCGACCTGGCTCTTGACCACCGGCGCACGCACGGCAAACAAGGTCAGCGAACCGCCGACCACGAACAGCAGGAAGATCAGGATGAACACTCCACGCGCCGGGTCGGCGGCGAACGCGTGCACCGAGGTCAACACACCGGAGCGGACCAGGAACGTACCCAGCAGGCTCAGCGAGAAAGCGGCAATTGCCAGCAGCACGGTCCAGCTCTTGAACACCCCGCGCTTTTCCGTCACCGCCAGCGAGTGGATCAACGCGGTGCCCACCAGCCAAGGCATGAACGAGGCGTTCTCGACCGGGTCCCAGAACCACCAGCCGCCCCAGCCCAGTTCGTAATAGGCCCACCACGACCCCAGGGTGATACCGACACCGAGGAAAGCCCAGGCGACGATGGTCCACGGCCGCGACCAGCGCGCCCAGGCGGCGTCCAGGCGCCCGCCGAGCAGCGCGGCAATGGCGAAGGCAAAGGCCACCGAGAAACCGACGTAGCCCATGTACAGCATCGGCGGGTGGACGATCAGGCCGAAGTCCTGCAGCAGCGGGTTGAGGTCGCGACCATCGCTCGGCACCTGCGGCAACAGGCGCTGGAACGGGTTGGAGGTGATGATCAGGAAGCTCAGGAAGCCGACGCTGATCATGCCCATCACCGCCAGCACGCGGGCCAGCATCAGCTGTGGCAGCTGGCGCGAGAAGATCGACACGGCGAAGGTCCAACCGCCGAGGATCAGCGCCCAGAGCAGCAGCGAGCCTTCATGGGCGCCCCACACGGCGCTGAACTTGTAATACCACGGCAAGGCGCTGTTGGAGTTGCTGGCCACGTAGGCGACCGAGAAGTTGTCGGTCATGAACGCGTGGGTCAGGCAGGCGAAGGCAAAGGCCAGGAAGGCGAACTGGCCCCAGGCCGCCGGGCGCGCCAGGCTCATCCACAGGCTGTCGTTACGCCAGGCGCCCAGCAGCGGCAGCGTGGCCTGCACGGCGGCGAAGCAGATCGCCAGGATCATGGCCAGCTGGCCGAGTTCGGGTATCACCAACGCCGCGTTCATGGCCTGGCCTCCGCGCCGCCAGCCGCCTGGCCGCTTTCCTTCAGCGCCTTGGTGACCTCGGGCGGCATGTACTTCTCGTCGTGCTTGGCCAGCACTTCGTCGGCGACCACCACGCCGTCGCCGTTGAGCTTGCCGAGGGCGACGATGCCCTGCCCTTCACGGAACAGGTCCGGCAGGATGCCGCGGTAGGTGATCGGCACGGACTTGTTGAAGTCGGTAACCACGAAGCGCACGTCGAGCGAGTCGGCAGAACGCTGCACCGAGCCCTTCTCGACCATGCCGCCAGCACGAATGCGCGTATCCAGCGGTGCCTCGCCGTTGGCGATCTGGGTCGGGGTGTAGAACAGGTTGATGTTCTGCTGCAATGCGCTCAAGGCAAAGCCGACGGCAACCCCGACGCCGACCAGCAGGCCGACGATGAGCAACAGGCGTTTCTTGCGCTGCGGATTCACTGGTTGTTCTCCCGGCGCAAACGGCGCGCCTCATCTTGCAGGTAGCGACGGCGGGCCAGCACGGGCGCGGCAACATTCAGCGCCAACACTGCCAGGCAGATGCCATAGGCCGTCCACACGTACAGGCCATGGTGGCCCATGGCGAGAAAGTCACCGAAAGTGGCAAAACTCATGGTGCGACCCTCCGCCCCAGGCTGTTCAATACTTCCTCCTTGACCCAACTGGCGCGCGCCTCGCGCTTGAGCACTTCAAGGCGCATGCGCAGCAACAGCACCGCACCGAAGAAGCAGTAGAAGCCCAGCGCCGTGCACAGCAGCGGCAGCCACATTTCGGCGGGCATCGCCGGTTTTTCCGTGAGGGTGAAAGTGGCGCCCTGATGCAGGGTGTTCCACCACTCCACCGAATACTTGATGATCGGGATGTTCACCACGCCGACAATCGCCAGCACCGCACAGGCCTTGGCTGCACTGTCACGATTACTGATCGCCTGGCCCAACGCAATAATGCCGAAGTACAGGAACAACAGGATGAGCATGGACGTGAGGCGGGCGTCCCAGACCCACCAGCTGCCCCAGGTCGGCTTGCCCCAGATGGCACCGGTGACCAGCGCCACGGCGGTCATCCAGGCACCGATGGGCGCAGCGCACTGCAGGGCGACGTCGGCCAGTTTCATCTTCCACACCAGCCCCACCACCCCGGCCACGGCCAGCAGCACGTAGCAGGATTGCGCCAGCATTGCCGCCGGCACGTGGATGTAGATGATGCGGAAGCTGTTGCCCTGCTGGTAGTCCTGGGGGGCGAAGGCCAGGCCCCAGGTGATGCCGACCAGCAGCAGCAGCACGGCAGCGCCGGCAAGCCACGGCAGCATGCGGCCGCTGATGGCATAGAACCATTTCGGGGAGCCCAGCTTGTGGAACCACGTCCAGCTTATTTTCATCAGGGTACATCCAGGGTATTGGCCGGGCTTGAAAGCCCGGGACTCGTTATTCGCCGACGCTGATCTTCAGGCCGGCCGCTATCGCAAAGGGTGCCAGGGTCACGGCAAGTGCCGTGAGGCTGGCCAGCCAGAGCAGGTGGCCGGTTGCCGGCATATTCTGCAACGCCGCTTGCAACGCACCACTGCCCAGGATCAATACAGGGATATACAACGGCAGAATCAGCAACGCCAGCAGCAAACCGCCCCGCTTCAGCCCTACCGTCAGCGCCGCGCCTACCGCACCCAGCAAGCTCAGTACCGGCGTGCCCAGCAACAACGAGCCGAGCAGCACCGGCAGGCAATGGCTCGGCAGGCCCAGCATCAGCGCCAGCAGCGGCGCCAACAATACCAGCGCCAGCCCGGAAAAGATCCAGTGCGCCAGTACCTTGGCCAGCACCAGCAACGCCAACGGATGCGGCGACAGCACCCATTGTTCCAGCGAGCCGTCCTCGAAATCACTGCGGAACAGGCCGTCCAGCGACAGCAACACCGCGAGCAGTGCTGCCACCCAGACCAGGCCTGGTGACAAGGTTTGCAACAATTGGCTTTCCGGGCCGACCGCCAGCGGGAACAACGCCACCACGATGGCAAAGAACACCAGCGGGTTGGCCAGCTCGGCCGGACGGCGGAACAGCAAGCGCGCTTCGCGGCGCAACAACAGGATGAATACGCTCATGCCGCCCATTGCCCCAGGTTCAGTTCACGGTAACCGGAGGGCTTGCGTGCCAGGGTGTGGTGGGTGGTCAGCACCACCGTACCGCCCTGCTCGCAGTGCGCCGCCAGGTGCGCTTCAAGCTGCGCCACACCTTGCTTGTCCAGGGCGGTAAAGGGTTCATCGAGGATCCACAGCGGCGGGCTGGCCAGGTACAGCCGGGCCAACGCCACACGACGCTGCTGGCCGGCGGACAGGGTGTGGCACGGCACATCTTCGAAACCGCGCAGGCCCACGGCCTGCAGCGCCGCCCAGATCGCCTCGCGGGTGGCCGGCCGGTGCAGCGCACACAGCCAGGTGAGGTTCTCCTCGGCGCTGAGCAGGTCCTTGATACCAGCGGCGTGACCGATCCACAGCAGGATGCTGGCCAGGGCATGGCGCTGCTCGGACAGCGGCTGGCCGTCCAGCAGGATCTGCCCGGCCGTGGGTTGCATCAACCCGGCCAGCAGGCGTAGCAGGCTGGTCTTGCCGCTGCCGTTGGGGCCGCTGATCTGCAGCATGTCGCCAGGCCGCAGTTCGAAAGCAAGGTGTTCGAACAGCAGGCGCCAGTCGCGCTCGCAGGCCAGGCCCGCGGCTTGGAGGTGAAGGGTCACGGTTTCGCCTTATCTGTGTAGGGTTCAGGTCGGGGCTGCCTGCTTCGCGGGCGACATCGGCCTGAAGCCCTTGTGTCTCAAGTCGCCCGCCGCGCTGCCGTTATACTGGCTACCACGAGCGCCGGGCATTATTACACGCGCCGCCGCGCTGCCAAGAGGTCGGGTTCGACAGGTTGTATACAATCATGACTGAAATCAATAGTCTCGGTGCACAAAGCGCAATCAGCACCCAGGCCATCAAGGCGGGCATGACCGGTGAACTGCTGCGCCTGACCCAACCACAGCCGGGCCTGATCCCCCCCGGGCAGACGGCACAGGCCGAAGTCATTTCGTTGCGCCAGACAGGCAGCGAGTTCCAGCTGGTACTGCGCCTGGTGCAAGCCAACGGCAACCAGACGCAGCTTCAGGCCAGTGCCAGCCAACCCTTGCCTCAAGGCAGCCAAGTGACGGTCAGCCAGACCGAAAGCAACCGCCTGGCGATCATGCTGCAGCAGGCCAGCGCCAGCCAGATCGCCACCCTTACCCGCCTGGACACCAGCAAGGTACCGATCGGCACGCTGCTGCAGGGCAAGGTGCTGACCAACCAGCTGTTGCCCCAGGCAGCCGGCCAAGCGCCCGTCTACCGGGCATTGGTCAGCCTGGTCAACAGCGCCCAGGCCGGGGCGACCCTGGCCGTCGACAGCCCGCGGCCACTGGCCATCGGCAGCCTGCTCAGCGCCCAGGTGCAGGGCGACCAGTCGCTGCGCTTCGTACCGCTCAGTGGCCGGCAGTACCAGCTCAGCATCGCCCAGCAGCTGCAAGCCCAGCAGAACCGTCAGGCTTCGCTGCCCGGCCTGCTCAATGCCCTGCAACAGCTGACCAGCGACCCGGGCGCCGATGGCGCGCTGCGGGCCAGCGCCGAGCGCCTCCTGGCCAGCCTGCCGGAGGCACGGCAACTGGGCGATGCCAAGGCACTGGCCCAAGCCCTGAACAATAGCGGTGCGTTTCTTGAAGCGAAACTGTTAGGCGGCTTCACCCCCAGTGTCGCCACCGACCTCAAGGCGCACTTGCTGCGCCTGATCAGCCAGGCCCCGGCCAGCCTGCCCGGCGCGCCTGGCCTGAACCTGGCCAGCCTGGCCGTGACCATGCCGGTGCTGGCCCGCAATGCCCTGGGCATGCTTGAGCGGGTCAGCCCCAAGCCGCAACCCGGGGCGTTCCCGCTACCCTCCAGGTTGCTCGAGGCCATGGACAACGAGGGCGGCCTGCAGCAACTCCTGCGCCTGGCTGCAGCGGCGGTATCGCGCCTGCAGAGCCACGCCATGAGCAGCCTGCAGCAGACCGGCACGCTGGAAAATGGCAATCTGCAGACCACCTGGCAAACCGAGGTAACCATCCGCCATGGCCAGGAGTTCATTCCCTTGCAGGTCCGCTTGCAGCGCGAGGAAACCCCGCAGCAGCAAGACGACCGCCAGCATTCGGCACCAGACCCGTTGCAGGCGCTGTGGCGCATCGAACTGGCCTTCGACCTGGCGCCTCTGGGCCCACTGCAGGTGCAGGCTCAATTGAGCCAGGGGCGCCTGAGCGGTCAGCTGTGGGCGGAGCGCGAGCAAACCGCGCGGCTGATCGCGACGGAACTCGCCAGCCTGCGCGAACGGCTGCTGGCGCGAGGACTGGATGTCGGCGACCTGGCCTGCCACCCCGGCACGCCGCCACAAGGGCCGCGTACCCGGGTCGAACAACGCTGGGTGGATGAGAACGCATGACGCACAAATATACCCGCCAGGCCATTGCCCTGAGCTACGACGGCGAGCAAGCCCCTACCCTCAGCGCCAAGGGCGACGACGCGCTGGCCGAGGCCATCTTGGCGTTAGGCCGTGAGCATGAGGTGCCAATCTATGAAAATGCTGAACTGGTACGCCTACTGGCCCGACTGGAACTGGGCGAACAGATTCCCGAAGCGCTGTACCTGACCATCGCCGAGATCATCGCTTTCGCCTGGCAACTGAGCGGCCGGGTACCTGCGGGCTTCGACAACGCCCCCAGGCAACCCCGAGACGTGACGCCAGTGCTTGCTGCGCTGCCGCCAGCCGAAAGCGGCTCGGACTGACCCCCCTATACATCTAACGCACCCGTTGTGCGCCGCCACGGCATCTTGCAGCCTTTCCAACCACAGCAAGGTGCCCCATGCGCATTCCTCATCTCAACCAGCAAGGCGTTCGCCATGTGCTCGATCATCTGGCGCACTTCCCTCGACCCGACCGCGCCGCCGCCAATGCGCTGCGCGATTGGGCAGCCCGGCGCGGTGTCATACTGGATCCCGATCAGGTCGAGGTTGTGACGCTGCATTACCAGCCCGGTACGCAGTTTCCTGTCGACGCGGTGGTCACGCATCGGCAGAGCCTCACCCAGGCGCTACTGGCAAACTGGCAAGGGGAATCGGCCAACAATCTTGCCGGGGCGCTGTTCCAAGCCCCGTGGGCCGGTGAGTGGCCCGGTCCGATGCATCTGGTGGACCAGCTCCGCAATACCCCCTTCCTGGGCAACGCGTCCAGCTACAAGATTTTCAATGGCCTGTTCCGCCGCACCACCCCGCAGGTGTATGACGACAGCACGCGGATCGACTTGCCCGCAGAGCAGCTTCAGACATTCATCTGGAACCTGGACTTCCGGCAACGCTACCAGGCCATGCTCGATGACTACTGGTCGGGCCATTTCGACAGCTACCGTAGCAGCGCCCGCCTCAATTTCATCGCGGCCTGTAACCGTCAGGCGGCAGATGGCAGCTTGAGCGACGAGGCTGTCCGGCTGGCCTGGCAGGTGGCTGGGCTGCGCAAGCCTGCCAAGTCGCTGCAAGTGAGGCCGTTGAACATTTACGGTTATGTCGCCGCCGATATCATATGGTTCAAAAGCGCCAAGCGGCGCCGGACCGTACTGTTCATACCGGGCAACTCCTCCCCCCTGCATGAATTCGCCGACCGTGGCCAACTGCAGGACTGGGTCGCGCAACAATGCAAAGACACGCATAAACGTGCTGCATTGATGGCGCATTTCAGTGTTGCAGATGTCCCCGATGGCCTTAGCTATAGTGGCCTGGCCACCGCCATGGAGGGTCTGGCGGTTTATCCTGAGCGTAACCACCTCGATGCCAACCGACCAGGCTTCACCGCAGAGGGGCATTGGCCCGCGCGCGAATATGTGAATTACCGGGTCGAGACCTATAGCCCGCTTATCAGCGGTGACCTATTCGATGCCTTTACCCGACGCCAGCAACGACGCAGCTATCGCGACGCACAGCAACTGATAACCAGTGACGGCGAGGTCACCAGGGCGCGCTGGCTCAACTACATCAGTAGCGCAATCAACTACTTGGCACCGCTGGCACTGGTGGTCCCGGCCCTGGCACCGCTGTTCGCCATCGGCGGAGTCGCCCAGTTCGCCCTGGGCCTGGATCAAGCCCTCGAAGGGCGCTCCCTGGAAGAAAAAGCCGACGGGGTGGACGGGGCCATCTTCGGTCTGCTCAACGCCGCGCCGCTGGCCAGCGAACTGGTGAAAGCCAGCCCACGGTTGTTCCGCTACTGCCGTGACGGTTTCGTCATGCCAAGCGACATCAATGGCCAGCTCGGCTACCCACTCAGTCCCGTCGTGCCGCCCAGACTGCCGGCAGACGAAGTCGTTGAATTCTTTCACGACCCTGACAGCCTCGCACCGCTACCGGGTGCCGACCCGGCGGTGGCTGCAGCTGTTGTCCGCCAGCCCACCTACCGGCCCATACCCGACTCGCTTCAGGGGCAAATCAGCGGCTACCTGATGGAGCTGACCTATGACGTCGAAATGGACGCGTTCCTGCTGAGGTCGGACGAGAACGAGGTCAACCCAACTTATTACCGGGCGCCGGAACCCGGCAGCGGACGCGATATGGTGCCGATCGAGGCGGGTCGCCGTACAGTGAGCAACTCGATGCGCGAAGCGACCCTGCGTGCGCTGGGTGTGGACCTGTCACTGCCGCTGCAAATCCCCACAATGCCGCTGGAAAACGCCACCGCCATTCCCGCGAATATCCTGAGTATATGGATTGGCGACCAGGTATTGAGTAGCTCACTCCTGGAAAACATCGCCCACAATACGTCACGGCTCGCCGACAGCCGGTATACCTTCAAGCTGTTCCTGTCAAACGCAAACTCCCAGGCCTACGCCGAAAACTTGCGGCTGCTAGGGGAGAAAGCGCCGGGGCTACGCGTGCTGCCACTGGAGCAACAGCCCGCTTTCGAAACATTCCGTCAGTCACCCTACTACGAGCAGTACCAGGCAGCCTTGACCGGTAACGGCCAGGGCCCCGCGCACTACGCATCCGCAGCTGATGTGCTGCGTTACCGGTTGCTGCATGCCGAAGGCGGGTTGTACATGGACATCGACGATACCTTGCTGGCGCCTGGCGAGTATGCCGAGATGCGCGACGGCAAAGGCCTGGGCAATCCAGGTGAAGCCCTGGACGAGGTGGTACTGGCCACGCAGCAGGAAGGCATCCTGTTGTTCCCACCGGTGTGCAACGAGAAGATGGCGAACGGAAATATTTTCAACAACAGCCTGATCGGCAGCCATCCAGGCAACCCGACGCTCGACGCGATCTCCGATGAAATGCTGGCCCGTTTCAGGCAAACGCCCGATTTCTACGACACCTTGCCAGCTGCCAGCATTGACCAGGTTGCTTTCGATGCTTATGCCAGGCAGCTTTCAAAAATATCAGGGCCACGCCTGCTGACCGACGTAGTCACGCGTCGCTTGCCGTACCTGCGCCTGTTGCGGGAGATAGCCAATGCCAACGCCATGAATCAGCGTGGGTTACGCGCGTTCGTCGACCTGCCCCGATACCATGCAGCGATGCGAGCGCTGTTGCCACTGGACCGTATCGCCAAGATCGGCTGCAACCAGTCGTGGGTACAGTGAGCTGACACACGCCCTCTCGGCTGATTGGGGCAGGAGGGCGCGACGTGTGCAGTGATTCAATGCGCCTGGTGCAGCTTCCTCATCAGCTCCGCCTCGGCTTGGGTCAGGCCGCAGCTTTCGGTCAGCTCGGCCACGCTGGCGCCCATGCCGACCAGCTTGGCGGCCTGGGTGAAGGTGACGTTACCGGGGTCGCGCTGCTCCAGCTGCTGGATCCGGTCCGGCAGCGGGGCAACCGACACGCTCAATGCATGCAGCGCCTCGCCCATCCGCACGGTACCGTTCTGGTAGTCGTCGAGGCGCTTGGCCAGGTCCTTGATGCGTTGGTCACGCAACGCATCACCCATGGCCTGCTGCGCGGCGAGCTCGCGCTGGCGCTTGCTGTAGTTGAGGAAAAACCACAGGCTCACAGCCCAGGCCAGCGCCAGGAAGATGACAGCAACCTCCAGGATCACCTCAGATATTCTCCAGCTCGGACCACTCTTCCTCGGTCATCATCTTGTCCAGTTCCACCAGAATCAGCAGTTCACCGTTCTTGTTGCACACGCCCTGGATGAACTTGGCCGACTCCTCGTTGCCCACGTTCGGCGCGGTCTCGATCTCGGACTGGCGCAGGTACACCACCTCGGCCACGCTGTCGACCAGGATACCGACCACCTGCTTGTCGGCCTCGATGATGACGATGCGGGTGTTGTCGGTGACTTCGGTTGGCATCAGGCCAAAGCGCTGACGGGTATCGATCACCGTCACCACGTTGCCGCGCAGGTTGATGATACCCAGCACGTAGCTTGGCGCACCCGGCACCGGGGCGATCTCGGTGTAGCGCAACACTTCCTGCACCTGCATCACGTTGATGCCGTAGGACTCATTGTCCAGACGGAAGGTAACCCACTGCAGGATCGGATCTTCGGAACCTTGTGCAGACGACTTTTTCATTCCCCTACCCTCAAAATCCGCCACTGGCGGTGTGTTCGGTGTCATTGCTGTTTGGTGTGCAGTTGCTTGACCGCCCCGCTGGCGATCAACTCTGCCAGTGCGGCAACGTCAAGTAGTGCACACATGTGTTCGATAACGGTGCCGGCCAGCCATGGGCGCTGTCCCCGCTGGCTGCGCCACTTGATCTCGGAAGGGTCCAGGCGCAGCGAGCGGCTGACCTGGTGCACGGCCAGCCCCCATTCATAACCCTGAACGGAAATCACGTACTGCAGGCCCTGGCGAAAATCATCGCGGTAGCGGTCAGGCATGACCCAGCGCGCCGTGTCCAGCACCTTCAGGTTGCCGGCCTGGCAGGTCAGGATGCCGAGGAACCAGTCAGGCTGGCCGAACAAGGGCGTCAGTTCCTGGCCGGCCAGCGAGTAGATCGAGCCCAGGCACACCAGTGGTACCGCCAGGGTCAGGCCGGCGACGTCGAACAACAGGCATTCGAATGGCTCGGCGGCCCAGGCCGGGCGACCATCAACGCGGGTCGGCGGCACGGGCGGGCTGGCTGCCGGCAGGTGCACATCCACCAGTGGCATCGCCACCACGGGATGCGCTTCGACCAGTACCGGGATGCTGGCCTCGGCCATGACCTCGTGCTCGACCACCGACACCACCGGGGGCTCCACCGGTATCACGCTGGGCAACACCACTGGCGCAGGCTCGGCGAATGGCCGCTGCGCGGGGCTTGCGGCAGTCGCGACCAACGCTGGCCTGGCCTGCTGCCGGGCATCGTGCGCCTGTTCTTCACGCACCGCTGCGGCGAACTCGTCTGCCGCGGCTGGTGCAGCGAACAACGCTTCGGCCTCGGTGGCGTCCTGCAGCAGGCCGTCAAGGTAGGATTGCAGGGCCATCTGTGGCCGGCTGCTGGTTTGCCGGGTCTCGGTCATCAGGCCACCTGCGCCGCAGTCTTGTAGGTAAGCAGGTGCTTGAGCAGCGCCCGGTAGGCCACCAGGCCGCGACTCTTGCTGTCGAATTGCGAGGGCGTGACGCCCTTGCGGCTGGCATCGCGCAGGCGCGTGTCCACCGGGATATAGCCCGGCCACACATGCTGGCCGTAGCTGTCACGCAGTTGCTTGAGCGTACCCAGCGAGGCCTGGGTACGGCGGTCGAACAGGGTCGGCACGATCTGGTATGGCAACGCCTGCTTGCGGGAGCGATTGACCATGGCCAGGGTGCCGACCATCCGCTCCAGGCCCTTGACTGCAAGAAACTCGGTTTGCACCGGGATCACCAGCTGCTGGCTGGCGGCCAGGGCGTTGACCATCAGCACGCCGAGCAAGGGCGGGCTGTCGATCAGGGCGAAGTCGAAATCCTGCCACAGCTGCGCCAGACTCTTGGCTATGACCAGGCCGAGGCCGTTCTGCCCCGGCGACTGACGCTCCAGCACGGCCAGCGCGGTGCTCGACGGCAACAGCGAAATGCGCTCGTCACTGGTGGGCAGCAGCAATTGCCCGGGCAGGCCTTCGGGTACCGCGCCCTTGTGCAGGAACAGGTCGTAGCAGCTGTGCTCCAGGGCATCCGGGTCGTGCCCGAAGTAACTGGTCATCGAGCCGTGCGGGTCGAGGTCGACGACGACCACACGCTTGCCGGCCTCGGCCAGCAGGCCGGCCAGGGCGATGGTAGTGGTGGTCTTGCCGACGCCACCTTTTTGATTGGCTACTGCCCAGACTCTCATAGGACAACTTCTATCTCGTTGATTTTGCACGCCGCTGAGGGAGCGGCGGCAATTTCGCGAACCTGTTTACAGTGACAGAGAATTGACGAGTTACTGCCCCGCCACCGTTGCTGGGGTTGCCGGTGCACTTTGTGTGCCAGCCCGGCGCAATGCCGCATCCGGCTTGGCATTGGCGCTACCCGAGCCGGTCAGGCTGCGGCGTACTTCGAGGTTGCGGGAAATCACCAGCACCACCCGACGGTTGCGCGCGCGGCCTTCAGCCGTGTCGTTGCTGGCCACCGGCTGGTACTCGCCGTAGCCCACCGAAGCCATGCGCGCCGGGTCGACGCCTTCCATGGCCAGCAGGCGCACGATGCTCGCCGCCCGCGCCGAGGACAGCTCCCAGTTGGTCGGGTACTGCGCGGTGCGGATCGGCAGATTGTCGGTAAAGCCTTCGACGTGCACAGGGTTGGCGAACGGTTTGAGAATGCCGGCCACCTTCTCGATGATGGCGAACGCCTGGTCGCTGGGCATGGCATCGCCGCTGCCGAACAGCAACGAGGAATTGAGCTCGATCTCGATCCACAATTCATTGCCGCGTACGGTCATCTGGTCGCTGCTGATCAGGTCGCCGAAGGCATCGCGCACGTCATCGCTGATGGTCTTCAGCGGGTCGCTGCTGGTCGCCGCCAGGCCCGCTTCGGTCTGTTCGCTGTCCTTGACCAACGGCTCGGCCGGGCGCACGCTCAGCGGCCGCTCGTCGCCGATGGGGATCGGCTTCATGCTGCGCTCGGGGTCGTTGAAGACGCCGAGCAAGGCCTGGGAAATGACCTTGTACTTGCCCTCGTTGATCGAGGAAATCGAGTACATCACCACGAAGAAGGCGAACAGCAAGGTGATGAAGTCGGCGTACGACACCAGCCAGCGTTCGTGGTTTTCGTGTTCCTCGGCATGACGACGGCGACGCATGGGTTACTCCATGAAGCCTTGCAGCTTCAGCTCGATAGAGCGTGGGTTCTCGCCTTCGGCAATCGACAACAAGCCTTCGAGCAGCATCTCGCGGTAGCGCGACTGGCGCATGACGGTAGCCTTCAGCTTGCTGGCGACCGGCAGCAACACCAGGTTGGCGCTGGCCACGCCGTAGATGGTGGCGACAAAGGCCACGGCAATGCCGTTGCCCAGTTGCGACGGGTCGGCCAGGTTGCCCATCACGTGGATCAGGCCCATCACCGCACCGATGATGCCGATGGTGGGTGCGTAGCCGCCCATGCTCTCGAATACCTTGGCGGCCTGGATATCGCGGCTTTCCTGGGTCAGGAAATCGACTTCGAGAATGCTGCGGATGGCCTCCGGCTCAGCACCGTCCACCAGCAGTTGCAGGCCCTTGCGGGCATACGGGTCGGGTTCGGCATCGGCCACCCCTTCCAGCCCCAGCAGGCCTTCCTTGCGTGCGGTCAGGCTCCAGTTGACCACGCGGTCGATGCCACCGGCCAGGTCGACCCGTGGCGGAAACAGGATCCAGCGCAGGATCTGCAAGGCGCGCTTGAACGACGCCAACGGCGACTGCAGCAAAGCCGCCGCCAGGGTGCCGCCCAGCACGATCAGCGCCGCAGGGCCATTGATCAGCGCGCCGACATGGCCGCCTTCGAGGAAGTTGCCACCGACGATGGCAACAAAAGCGAGGATCAGGCCGATCAGGCTCAGCACGTCCATCAGACGCACGCCTCCACCAGGTGCTTGCCGATTTCGTCCAGGCTGTACACCGCGTCGGCAAGGTTGGCCTTGACGATGGCCATGGGCATGCCATAGATCACGCAGCTGGCTTCATCCTGGGCCCACACCGTGCTGCCGCCCTGTTTGAGCAGGCGTGCGCCTTCACGACCATCGGCGCCCATGCCGGTGAGCACCACCGACAGCACCTTGTCGCCATACGATTTGGCCGCCGAGCCGAAGGTGATGTCCACGCACGGCTTGTAGTTCAGGCGCTCGTCGCCGGGCAGGATCTTCACCGCGCCACGGCCGTCGATCATCATCTGCTTGCCACCCGGCGCCAGCAGCGCCAGGCCAGGGCGCAGCTGGTCGCCATCCTCGGCTTCCTTGACGCTGATGCGGCACAGTTTGTCCAGGCGTTCGGCAAAGGCCTTGGTGAACGCCGCAGGCATGTGCTGGATCAGCACGATCGGTGCCGGGAAGTTGGCGGGCAGCTGGGTCAGCACACGCTGCAGGGCAACCGGGCCACCGGTAGAAGTGCCAATGGCCACCAGCTTGTAAGGCTTGCGCTTGGGCGCCGGTGAATGTGCTGTCGCTGCGGCCGGGGCCGTCACCCGGGCAGGCACGGCAGTGCGCGCCGGGGCCGGGCTGGCGAAGGTGCTGGCAGGCGTCGGCGTGGCTACTGGCGCCGGGCTGGCGTAGCTGCCAAAGCGGCGGTTGCTGCGGGAAATGGTATGCACCTTCTCGCACAACAGCTGCTTGACCTTGTCGGGGTTGCGCGAGATGTCCTCGAAGTTTTTCGGCAGGTAGTCCACCGCGCCGGCATCCAACGCATCAAGGGTGACACGGGCACCTTCATGGGTCAGCGACGAGAACATCAACACCGGCGTCGGGCAGCGCTGCATGATGTGCCGCACCGCCGTGATGCCGTCCATCATGGGCATTTCGTAGTCCATGGTGATGACATCGGGCTTGAGCGCCAGCGCCTGGTCGATTGCTTCCCTGCCGTTGGTCGCGGTACCCACCACCTGGATCGTTGGATCCGCCGAGAGGATTTCCGAGACGCGGCGGCGGAAGAAACCGGAATCATCCACCACCAGGACCTTGACTGCCATAAACACTCCATTAGGCGGCGCAACCCGCCAGGGTGCGCCACCGAAATCAAATACGCCGTGCGGCGTAACGCTTGAGCATGCTCGGGACGTCGAGAATCAACGCGATGCGACCGTCGCCGGTGATGGTGGCCCCGGACATCCCCGGGGTGCCCTGCAGCATCTTGCCCAGCGGCTTGATTACCACTTCTTCCTGGCCAACCAGTTGATCGACGACAAAGCCGATGCGCTGGGTGCCGACCGACAGGATCACCACATGCCCCTCGTGCTGCTCTTCGTGCACCTGGCCCTGGACCAGCCAGCGCTTGAGGTAGAACAGCGGCAATGCCTTGTCGCGCACGATCACCACTTCCTGGCCGTCGACCACGTTGGTGCGCGACAGGTCGAGGTGGAAGATTTCGTTGACGTTGACCAGCGGGAAGGCGAACGCCTGGTTGCCCAGCATCACCATCAGGGTCGGCATGATCGCCAGGGTCAGCGGCACCTTGATGACGATCTTCGAGCCCTGGCCCTTGGCCGAGAAGATGTTGATCGAGCCGTTGAGCTGGGAGATCTTGGTCTTCACCACGTCCATGCCGACACCACGGCCAGACACGTCGGAAATCTCCGTCTTGGTCGAGAAGCCCGGGGCGAAGATCAGGTTGTAGCAATCCGACTCGCTGAGGCGCTCGGCGGCGTCCTTGTCCATCAGGCCCTTTTCCACGGCCTTGGCGCGCAGGATGTTGGGGTCCATGCCCTTGCCGTCGTCAGAGATCGACAACAGGATGTGGTCGCCTTCCTGTTCGGCCGACAGCACCACCCGGCCGGTACGCGGCTTGCCAGCGGCCTCGCGCTCCTCGGGCATTTCCACACCGTGGTCGACCGCGTTGCGCACCAGGTGCACCAGCGGGTCGGCCAAGGCTTCGACCAGGTTCTTGTCGAGGTCGGTGTCTTCCCCGACCAGCTCCAGGTTGATCTCTTTCTTCAACTGCCGAGCCAGGTCACGCACCAGGCGCGGGAAGCGGCCGAAGACTTTCTTGATCGGCTGCATGCGGGTTTTCATCACCGCGGTCTGCAGGTCGGCAGTGACCACGTCGAGGTTGGACACGGCCTTGGACATGGCCTCGTCGCCGCTGTTCAGGCCCAGGCGCACCAGGCGGTTACGCACCAGCACCAGTTCGCCGACCATGTTCATGATCTCGTCCAGGCGCGCGGTGTCGACCCGCACGGTGGTTTCCGCTTCGCTGGCAGCGTGCTTGTCGGCAGCCGGGGCCGGCGCGCGTGGCGCTGCCGCAGGCTTGCTGGCAGGTGCCGGCGCAGGCGCAGCAGCTGCAGCAGGTTTGGCCACCGGCTGGCTGTCGGCCTTGGGCGCAACCGGCGCCTGCACCTTGGCTGCGGCAGGGGCTTCGGCAGCGGCCACTTCGCCACTGAACTTGCCCTTGCCGTGCAACTGGTCCAGCAGCGCCTCGAACTCGTGCTCGCTGATTTCGTCGCCACCGGCAGCGGGCTCGGCAGCGGCAGGCGCCGGGGCCTTGGCCGCTGGCAAGGCATCGGCCTGGAACGTGCCCTTGCCATGCAACTGGTCGAGCAGCGATTCGAATTCGGCGTCGGTAATTTCGTCGCTGGCCACTTCCGGCGCGCTGGCAACCGCTGGCGCGGCAAGCTCGGCGCTGAACTGGCCTTTGCCGTGCAACTGGTCGAGCAGCGATTCGAACTCGGCATCGGTGATTTCGTCACCTTCAGCGCTGACGGCCTCGCCGTGCAGTGGGTCGTCGGCCGCTGCCTGGGCCTTGACCGCATCGAGCGAATCGAGCAACTGCTCGAACTCGCTGTCGGTGATATCCGGCTCCCCGGCAGCCTCGACAACCGGCTCCGGCGCGGCAGCGGCAGGCGCTTGGGCTTCCTGAGCAGCGCCCGGCTCGGCCAGACGCGACAACGCCGCCAGCAGATCGGGGGTGGCCGGGGTCACTTCGCTGCGCTCGCGCACCTGGCCAAACATGCTGTTGACCGTGTCCAGTGCCTCGAGCACCACGTCCATCAACTCCGCATCGACCCGGCGCTCACCCTTGCGCAGGATATCGAAGACGTTCTCGGCGATATGGCAGCACTCCACCAGCTCGTTCAGCTGGAGGAAGCCGGCGCCCCCTTTTACAGTGTGGAAACCGCGAAAGATCGCATTGAGCAGGTCGGCATCGTCGGGTCGGCTTTCCAGCTCGACCAGTTGCTCGGACAGTTGCTCAAGAATTTCGCCGGCTTCTACCAGGAAATCCTGGAGGATTTCTTCATCGGCGCCGAAGCTCATCAAAGGTGCTCCTTAAAAACCCAGGCTGGACAGCAGATCATCGACATCGTCCTGACCGGACACGACGTCTTCACGCTTATCGGCATGAATCTGCGGACCTTCACCCCGAGTCGGATGTTTTTCTCGATCTTTTTCTGCGCGCAGCTGATCGTGGTCATGCTGGATGCCGGCAAAGCGGTCGACCTGGCTGGCCATCAACACCAGTTTCAGCAGGTTACTTTCCACCTCGGTCACCAGCGCGGTGACGCGCTTGATCACCTGGCCGGTCAGGTCCTGATAGTCCTGGGCCAGCAGAATGTCGTTGAGGTGGCCGGCGACCTTGCGGTTACCTTCAGCGCTGTGCGTCAGGAAACTGTCAACGCGTTTCACCAGGTCACGGAACTCCGGCGCGGCGACCTCGCGACGCATGAAGCGTTGCCAGTCGCTGCTCAGGGCCGCGGCCTCGCTGGCCAGGTCGTTGAGCACAGGGGTGCTCTCCTCGACCAGGTCCATGGTGCGGTTGGCCGCGCCCTCGGTAAGCCTGACCACATAGGACAGGCGCTCGGTGGCGTCGGTTATCTGCGACACCTCCTCGGCCTGCGGCATGGTCGGGTCGATCTGGAAACTGACGATGGCGCTGTGCAGCTCGCGGGTCAGCTTGCCGACTTCCTGGTACAGGCCACGGTCGCGGGTCTGGTTCAGTTCGTGGATCAGCTGTACCGCTTCGCCGAAACGGCCGTGCTCGAGGCTCGCGACCAATTCCTGGGCATGCTTCTTCAGGGTCGATTCGAACTCGCCCAAAGACGTTTGTGATGAATCCATGGCGCCCCCCTGACGTGACTCAGCCGTTGACGCGTTCGAAGATCTTCTCGATCTTTTCTTTGAGAACCTGGGCGGTGAACGGCTTGACCACATAGCCATTGACGCCTGCCTGGGCCGCTTCAATGATCTGGTCGCGCTTGGCCTCGGCGGTCACCATCAGTACCGGCATGGCTTTGAGCTTGTCGCTGGCTCGGACTTTACGCAGCAGGTCGATACCGGACATGCCGGGCATGTTCCAGTCGGTTACCAGGAAGTCGTAGTGGCCGTTTTCCAGCATCGGCAGCGCCGTGGTGCCGTCATCGGCTTCTTCGGTGTTGGTGAAGCCCAGATCACGCAACAGGTTCTTGATGATCCGCCGCATCGTCGAAAAGTCGTCAACGATGAGGATTTTCATGTCTTTGTTCAAGTAGACCTCCAAGCAGTCTCAAACGCGCCCGGCTGCGAGCGCGCATTCAATCAAATCGGTGCAACATGGAAAACGCACGTGGAAAACGACTGCAACGACACCGGGTTCAACGCGCCCGCCATTCCCCCAGGCGGCTGCGCAGGCGCGCGGCACACTGGCTGTGCAACTGGCTGACCCGCGACTCGCTGACCCCAAGCACCTCACCGATTTCCTTGAGGTTCAGCTCTTCGTCGTAGTACAGCGCCAGCACCAGGCGCTCACGCTCCGGCAGGTTGGCGATGGCCTCGGTCAGGGCAGCCTGGAAGCGTTCGTCCTCCAGGCCACGCGCAGGCTCGACATGGCCACTGGCGCCATCTTCATGCAGCCCTTCGTGCTCGCCGTCCTGCAACAGGTCGTCAAAGCTGAACAGGCGGCTGCCCAAGGTGTCGTTCAAGATCCCGTAGTAATCATCGAGACTCAACTGGAGTTCGGCAGCAACTTCATGATCTTTAGCGTCACGCCCGGTTCTGGCCTCCACGGCACGCATCGCGTCGCTGACCATGCGTGTGTTGCGGTGCACCGAACGCGGTGCCCAGTCACCCTTGCGCACCTCGTCGAGCATGGCCCCGCGAATACGGATGCCGGCGTAGGTCTCGAAGCTGGCGCCCTTGCTGGCGTCGTACTTGTTGGCCACTTCGAGCAGGCCGATCATGCCAGCCTGAATCAGGTCCTCGACCTGCACATTGGCCGGCAAACGCGCCAACAGGTGGTAGGCGATGCGCTTGACCAGCGGGGCGTAGCGTTCGATCAGTTCGTACTGGGCGTCTTTCGATGCTCGGCTGTACATCTTGAAACCACTCGCATTCATAACACGGGTCCCGCGCTGGTGGGCTGTATCAGGCGCTCGACAAAGAATTCCAGGTGACCGCGCGGGTTGGCCGGCAGCGGCCAGCTGTCAACCTTCTGCGCAATCGCCTTGAATGCCAGGGCGCACTTGGAGCGAGGGAAGGCTTCGTAGACGGCGCGCTGCTTCTGCACGGCCTTGCGCACGCATTCGTCATACGGCACGGCGCCTACGTACTGCAGGGCGACATCGAGGAAGCGGTCGGTGACCTTGGTCAGCTTGGCGAACAGGTTGCGCCCTTCCTGCGGGCTCTGCGCCATGTTTGCCAGCACCCGGAAGCGGTTCATGCCGTAGTCGCGGTTGAGCAGCTTGATCAGGGCGTAGGCATCGGTGATGGAGGTGGGTTCGTCGCAGACCACCAGCAGCACTTCCTGGGCGGCGCGGACGAAGCTGACTACCGAGTCACCAATACCGGCAGCGGTGTCGATTACCAGCACGTCGAGGTTGTCGCCAATTTCGCTGAAGGCCTGGATCAGCCCGGCATGCTGGGCCGGCGCCAGGTGCACCATGCTCTGCGTGCCCGAGGCCGCCGGCACGATGCGCACGCCGCCAGGGCCCTGCAGCATCACGTCGCGCAGCTCGCAGCGCCCTTCGATGACATCGGCCAGGGTCCGCTTGGGGGTGAGGCCAAGCAGCACGTCGACGTTGGCCAGGCCCAGGTCGGCGTCAAGCAGCATGACCCTGCGGCCAAGCTCGGCCAGTGCCAGGGACAGGTTCACTGAAACATTAGTCTTGCCGACGCCACCTTTGCCACCGGTCACGGCGATCACCTGTACGGGATGCATGCTACCCATGTCTGTTATTTACCTTGTCTCGCTGGGGCCCAGGCCACACGTGGGGCAATTCTGCGTACCCCTTGGCATAGCTACCTTGCACACGCTTCATCAACCCGCTCGCCGTGGGTTGTGATAGAGATCAGCGAACATTTCGGCCATGGCCTCTTCGCTGGGCTCGTCCTGCTGCTGCACATTGACCGCGCGAGTGACCAACTGGTGCCCGCGCGGCAGGTGCAGGTCGTCAGGAATGCGCGGCCCATCGGTCAGGTAGGCCACTGGCAGTTCATGACTGATGGCAAGGCTCAAGACGTCACCAAGGCTTGCCGTTTCATCGAGTTTGGTCAGGATGCAGCCGGCCAGGCCACAGCGCTTGTAGCTGTGGTAGGCGGCGGTCAGCACCTGCTTCTGGCTGGTGGTGGCCAGGACCAGGTAGTTCTTTGCGGCGATGCCGCGCCCGGCCAGGGTTTCCAGTTGCATGCGCAGGGCCGGGTCGCTGGCCTGCAGGCCGGCGGTATCGATCAGCACCACGCGCTTGCGCAGCAGCGGCTCCAGCGCCGCAGCCAGCGACTGGCCCGGGTCAACGTAGGTCACCGGCACGTTGAGGATGCGGCCCAGCGTCTTGAGCTGCTCCTGCGCACCGATGCGGAAGCTGTCCATGCTCACCAAGGCCAGGTTCTGCGCGCCGTACTTGAGCACGTAACGGGCGGCCAGCTTGGCCAGGGTGGTGGTCTTGCCCATGCCGGCCGGGCCGACCATGGCGATCACCCCACCCTCTTCGATCGGCTCGATTTCGGGGATTTCGATCATGCGCGCCAGGTGTGCCAGCAGCATGCGCCAGGCCTGGCGTGGCTCATCGATGCCAGCGGTCAGGTCCAGCAGTTCGCGGGCGATCGGGCCGGACAGGCCGATGCGCTGCAGGCGGCGCCAGACGGTGGCCTGCTGCGGCTTGCTGCCCTGCAGCTGGTTCCAGGCCAACGAGCCGAGCTGCACTTCCAGCAGCTCGCGCAGGCCGGACAACTCGGAGCGCATGGCATCGACCAGGCGCGCATCGACCGGCGCCGCAGCCGGGGCTGCAGCAGCGGGCTCGGGGGCGTCGACGTGCGGTTCGATCAACGGTTCGGCAGCAGTCAGCGACTGCCCGGCGAACAATTGGCGGTTGTTGTCGCTGCTGTCCGGGCGCGGGTCAAGTTCGGCGCGGGCAGTGGCAATGCGCGTATGGGTCTTGCGCAGTTCTTCTTCCAGCTCGGCATTCGGCACGCGCGGGGCCAGGGCGGACAGCTTGTAGTCCAGCGCAGCCGTCAGCTCGACACCCCCGGCGATGCGGCGGTTGCCAATGATGGCGGCGTCAGCGCCCAGTTCATCGCGGACCAGCTTCATGGCCTGACGCATATCGGCGGCGAAAAATCGCTTAACTTGCATTATCCACTACCTCAGCCGTTAGGGCCCACGGTGGCAACGATGGTGACTTGCTTGTTGTCCGGTATTTCCTGATACGCCAACACATGCAAATTCGGTACGGCCAGGCGACCGAAACGCGACAGCATGGCGCGGATCGGGCCGGCAACCAGGAGGATGGCCGGCTGGCCCTGCATTTCCTGGCGCTGGGCCGCTTCGATCAACGAACGCTGCAGCTTCTCGGCCATGCTCGGCTCCAGAAGAACACCGTCTTCCTGACCTTGCCCGGCCCTCTGCAGACTATTGAGCAAGATCTGTTCCAACCTTGGCTCCAGGGTAATCACTGGCAGCTCCGACTCAATGCCGACAATGCTTTGCACGATGGCGCGACACAATCCGACGCGCACTGCCGCCACCAGTGCGGCGGTATCTTGACTCTTGCTGGCGTTGTTCGCGATCGCCTCGGCAATACTGCGAATGTCGCGCACCGGCACCTGCTCCGACAACAATGCCTGCAGCACCTTCAGCAAGCCCGACAAGGAAATGACACCCGGCACCAGCTCTTCTGCAAGTTTAGGCGATGCCTTGGCCAGCACCTGCAGCAACTGCTGGACCTCTTCGTGGCCGATCAGTTCGTGGCAGTGCTTCTGCAGGATCTGGTTGAGGTGGGTGGCCACTACGGTGCTGGCGTCGACCACGGTGTAACCCAGCGACTGCGCCTGGGCGCGCTGGCCGACGTCGATCCACACCGCTTCCAGGCCAAACGCCGGGTCACGCGCGGCAATCCCGTTGAGGGTGCCGAACACCTGCCCCGGGTTGATGGCCAGTTCGCGGTCCGGGTAGATCTCCGCCTCGGCCAGGATCACCCCCATCAGGGTCAGGCGATAGGCGCTGGGCTGCAGGTCGAGGTTGTCGCGGATGTGCACGGTCGGCATGAGGAAGCCGAGGTCTTGCGAGAGCTTCTTGCGCACCCCCTTGATCCGCGCCAGCAACTGGCCACCCTGGTTGCGGTCGACCAGCGGGATCAGCCGGTAGCCGACCTCCAGGCCGATCATGTCGATGGGCGTGACGTCGTCCCAGCCCAGCTCCTTGGTCTCCAGCGCGCGCTGCGGCGAAGGCAGCAGGTCCTGCTGGCGCTGCGCCTCTCGTTGCGCCTCGAGCTTGGCCTTCTGCTGCTTCTTCCACACCAGGTAGGCGCCGCCGCCGGCCAGCAGGCCAAGGCTGAGGAAGGCGATATGCGGCATGCCCGGCACCAGGCCCATGACGATCATCAGCGCGCCGGACACTGCCAGGGCCTTGGGCGAATCGAACATCTGCCGGTTGATCAGCTTGCCCATGTCCTCGGAACCCGAGGCGCGGGTGACCATGATCGCGGCGGCGGTGGACAACAGCAGCGAAGGCAACTGCGCCACCAAACCGTCACCGATGGTCAGCAAGGCGTACACCTTGCCGGCATCGCCGAAGCTCATGCCGTGCTGCAGCATGCCGATCAGCATGCCGCCGATCAGGTTGATGAACAGGATCAGCAGGCCGGCGATGGCATCACCGCGGACGAACTTGCTGGCACCGTCCATCGAACCGTAGAACTCGGCTTCCTGCGCCACTTCGGCACGGCGGTGCTTGGCCTGGGCCTGGTCGATCAGGCCGGCATTGAGGTCGGCGTCGATTGCCATCTGCTTGCCGGGCATGGCATCCAGGGTGAACCGCGCGCTCACTTCCGAGATTCGCCCGGCGCCCTTGGTCACCACCACGAAGTTGATGATCATGAGGATGGCGAACACCACGGCACCGACCACGTAGTTACCACCGATCACCACCTCGCCGAAGGCCTGGATCACCTTGCCGGCAGCGCCGTGGCCTTCCTGGCCATGCAGCATTACCACGCGGGTGGAGGCCACGTTCAGGGCCAGGCGCAACAGCGTGGCCACCAGCAGGATGGTGGGGAACGCGGCGAAATCAAGCGGGCGCAGGGCGTATACGCACACCAGCAGCACCACGATCGACAAGGCGATGTTGAAAGTGAAGAACACGTCGAGCAGGAACGGTGGTATCGGCAACATCATCATTGCCAACATGACCAGCAACAACAGCGGCACACCCAGGTTGCCCCGACCGAGGCCGGCCAGGTTGTGACGGGCGTTGCTGATTAACTGAGTGCGATCCACCGCGAGTCCTCTTGATGCAAAACTTTGACGCCCCGGGGGCGCCTGGGCGTGGCTTTGCAAGAAGCTTTCCAACTTTGGCCGGCTTGAGGGATTTAGAGGCAGTGAGACCGGGCGGCGCTCGGTCTCACAGGCGCCAAATGCCTCAAGGCGGGCACCTGTCAGCTGTCACGCCGCAGGTCCGGTGGAATCGGCAGATCTTCCTTCAACGGCTCCGGCCGCTTACCCTTGCCAGCCCGGTACTGGCGAATCTGGAACACATAGGCCAGCACCTGCGCCACCGCCAGGTACAAGCCGGCAGGAATTTCCTGCTCCAGCTCGGTGGAGTAATAGATCGCCCGCGCCAAAGCCGGCGACTCAAGAATCTGAACCTTGTGCTCCACGCCGATTTCGCGAATCTTCAAGGCAATGAAATCGGTGCCCTTGGCCAGCAGCAACGGCGCCGCCCCGCCCTTCTCCGGGTCATACTGCAAGGCCACCGCATAGTGCGTCGGGTTGGTGATGATCACGTCGGCCTGCGGCACCGCTGCCATCATCCGCCGCTGCGAAACTTCCCGCTGCAGCTGGCGGATCCGCTGCTTGACCTCGGGCTTGCCTTCGCTGTCCTTGTACTCGTCCTTGACTTCCTGCTTGGTCATCTTCAGCTTGTTGTGCGCCTGCCACAGCTGGTACGGCACGTCCGCCGCGGCAATCAGCAGCAACCCGGCCGCCATCCACAACGCGCTCCAGCCCACCACCTGCAGGCTGTGGATGATGGCCTGCTCCAGCGGCTCGTTGGCAATCGCCAGCAAAGCCTGGCGGTCGTTCATCAACACCACCACCGCAATCACCAGGATGACGAAGAACTTGGCCAGCGCCTTGATCAGCTCGGTCAAGGCATTCATCGAGAACATCCGCTTGATCCCCGCCAGGGGGTTCATGCGACTGAACTTTGGCTGCAGCAGGCTGCCGGAAAACAGGAAGCCGCTCAGGGCGATAGGCGCCACGAACGAGATCACGAACAGCAGGATCAGCACCGGCTGCGTCGCCCACAGCGCCATCTTGCCCGAGGCCAGCAGCAGGGCGGTCATGGCCCGCTCGTCGACGATGGCGTCGCGGCTCAGGCTGAAGTTCATGCGCATGATCGCCAGCAGCGTTTCCGCCATGTAGCCACCGAATGCCAGCAGGCCACCGGCGCCAGCCAGGGTCACCGCCACCGTGTTCAGTTCCTTGGAGCGCGCTACCTCGCCTTTCTCGCGGGCATCGCGCTTGCGCTTGTCGGTGGGGTCTTCTGTCTTGTCCTGACCGCTCTCGCTTTCCGCCATGTTCAGCGCGCCCTTGCCAGTTCACGCAGCCATTGCAGCGCTTCGCTGGCCAATGCCTGGTAGTGGGACAGGATATCGGCCAGGCCAATCCAGAAAATGCCCATGCCAAGCACCAGGGTCAGCGGGAAACCGATGGAGAAGATGTTCAATTGCGGCGCCGCACGGGTCATCACGCCAAAGGCGATGTTCACCACCAGCAACGCCGCGATCACCGGCAGGATCAACAGCAGCCCGGCGCCGAACACCCACCCCAGGCGCCCGGCCATTTCCCAGAACTGGTTGACCGCCAGTGCGCTGCCCACCGGCAAGGTGGTGAAGCTTTCGGTCAGCACTTCGAACACCACCAGGTGGCCGTTCATCAACAGGAACAGCACGCTCACCAGCATGGTCATGAACTGGCTGATGACCGCGACGTTGACGCCGTTGGCCGGGTCGACCATCGACGCGAAGGCCATGCCCATCTGCACCGCCACCACCTGGCCGGCGATCACGAACGCCTGGAACAGCAGCTGCAGGGCGAAGCCGAACAGCGTCCCGACGATGATCTGCTCGGCGCACAACAGCAGGCCGCGCAGGCTCAACGGGTCGAACTCGGGCAGCGGCGGCAGCGCCGGAACAATCACCACGGTAATCGCCAGCGCCACATACAGGCGCACCCGCGCCGGCAGCATGCGGGTACCGAGAATGGGCATGGTCATCAGCACCGCAGTCACCCTGAACAACGGCAGGATGAAGGTGGCGACCCAGGTGCCGATCTGCGTGTCGGTCAGCTCCAGCATCGTCGCCTCAACCGATCAGGTGCGGGATGTTGGTGTACAGGCCGGTGATGTACTCCATGAACTTCTGCACCAGCCACGGCCCGGCGATGATCAGCGTGACCAGCATCACCAGCAGGCGCGGCAGAAAGCTCAGGGTCTGTTCGTTGATCTGCGTGGCGGCCTGGAACATCGCCACCACCAGGCCCACCAGCAGGCTCGGCACCACCAGCACGGCCACCATCAGGGTGGTCAGCCACAAGGCATCGCGAAACAGGTCGACAGCTACTTCCGGGGTCATCGGCGGCTCTCCTTGACGGCGTCAGACGCCGCCGAAACTGCTGGCCAGGGTGCCCATGATCAGCGCCCAGCCATCGACCAGGACGAACAGCATGATCTTGAACGGCAACGAAATGATCAGCGGCGACAGCATCATCATACCCATGGCCATCAGCACACTGGCCACCACCATGTCGATGATCAGGAACGGGATGAAGATCATGAAACCGATCTGGAACGCGGTCTTCAGCTCGGAGGTGACGAACGCCGGCACCAGGATGGTCAGCGGGACCTGGTCCGGGCCGGCGATGTCGGTGCGCTTGGACAAGCGCATGAACAGGTCGAGGTCGCTTTGCCGGGTTTGCGCCAGCATGAAGTCCTTCAGCGGTCCCTGGGCCTTGTCGATGGCCTGCTGGGCGGTCATCTGCTCCTTCAGGTACGGCTGCAGCGCGTCCTGGTTCACCCGGTCGAACACCGGCGCCATGATGAACATGGTGAGGAACAGCGCCATGCCGGTGAGCAGCTGGTTCGACGGCGTCTGCTGCAGGCCAAGGGCCTGGCGCAGGATCGAGAACACGATGATGATGCGGGTGAAGCTGGTCATCAGGATGACGAACGCGGGAATGAAGCTGAGCGCCGTCATGATCAGCAGGATCTGCAGGCTGACCGAATACTCCTGCTGCCCGTCCGCCGTATTGGACAGGGTGATGGCCGGGATCGACAGCGGGTCGGCGGCCAGGGCCAGCGGCGCCGCCAGCAGCAGCGCCAGAATCAACAACAAACGCAGCGCGCCGCTCATCACTTCTTGTCCTTAGGGTCCTTGCCCATCAGCTCCATCAGCCGCTGGGCGAACTCCGGCGTCGCCTGACGGGCGCTTTCCGGTACGTCCACGGGCTCGGCCAGTACATGCAGGGCCTCGATGCTGCCCGGGGTATGGCCGATCAGGATCTGCGCCTTGCCCACCTGCACCAGCAGCAGGCGGTCACGCGGACCGATGGCCCGGCTGCCGACGATCTCGATCACCTGCCCGCCCTTCACGGCGCTCCCCTGCATGCGTCGCAACAGCCAGGCCAGGAAGAAAATCAGGCCGACCACCAGCAGCAGGCCGAAGACCATCTGCGCCAGCTGCCCGCCCAGGCTGCCAGGGGCAGCCGCAGGGGTTGCCGTCGGCGTGGCCGCGGCCAAACAGGCCTGGCTGGCAAGCAGCGCGGCGAATGCCAGGCAGGCGCGCATCGTGCCCTTCACTCAGCGCAGCTTCTTGATACGTTCGCTGGGGCTGATCACGTCGGTCAGGCGGATGCCGAACTTCTCGTTGACCACCACCACTTCGCCATGGGCGATCAGCGTGCCGTTGACCAGGACATCGAGCGGCTCACCGGCCAGGCGATCCAGCTCGATGACCGAACCCTGGTTGAGCTGCAGCAGGTTGCGGATATTGATCTCGGTGCTGCCCACTTCCATGGAAATGTTCACCGGGATGTCCAGGATCACGTCCAGGTTCGGGCCTTCCAGGCTGACGTTCTCGCTCGGCTTCGGCGAGCTGGCGAACTCTTCCATCGGCAAGCGGCCCGGCCCGCCAGCGCTGCTACCCGTGTCGCCACCCAGCAGTGCATCGATGTCGGCCTGGCCGGCTGCACCGGTTTCCTCCAGTGCCGCAGCCCATTCATCGGCCAGCGCCTGGTCCTCTGGGGAGGTGATCTCGTTTTCGTTAGCCATGATTTCCTCGACAGGCATTCAATACGTTATGAGCGACCGGCTCGCCGTCAGCGGCGTTCGATCGGGTCGATGATCTGCAGCGCCAGGTTGCCCTTGTGCGAACCCAGGCGCGCCTTGAACGAAGGCACGCCGTTGGCGCGCAACACCAGGTGTTCAGGCAGCTCCACCGGAATCACGTCGCCTGGCTGCATGTGCAGGATGTCGCGCAGCTTCAGCTGGCGCCGGGCGACCGTGGCACTCACCGGCACGGCCACGTCCAGCACGTCCTCGCGCAAGGCCTTGATCCAGCGCTCGTCCTGGTCGTCCAGGTCGGACTGGAAGCCGGCATCGAGCATTTCCCGCACCGGCTCGATCATCGAGTAGGGCATGGTCACGTGCAGGTCGCCGCCACCGCCGTCCAGCTCGATGTGGAAGGTCGATACCACCACCGCCTCGCTGGGGCCGACGATGTTGGCCATGGCCGGGTTGACCTCCGAGTTCATGTATTCGAAGGTGACCGGCATGATCGCCTGCCAGGCTTCCCGCAGGTCGACGAAGCACTGGTCCAGCACCATGCGCACCACGCGCAGCTCGGTAGGGGTGAACTCACGCCCTTCGATCTTGGCGTGACGGCCGTCACCGCCAAAGAAGTTGTCCACCAGCTTGAACACTAGCTTGGCGTCGAGGATGAACAGCGCGGTGCCGCGCAGCGGCTTGATCTTGACCAGGTTGAGGCTGGTCGGCACGTACAGCGAATGCACGTATTCGCCAAACTTCATCACCTGCACGCCGCCCACCGCCACGTCGGCGGAGCGACGCAGCAGGTTGAACATGCTGATCCGGGTGTAACGGGCGAAGCGCTCGTTGATCATTTCCAGGGTCGGCATGCGACCCCGCACGATACGGTCCTGACTGGTCAGGTCATAGCTTTTGATGCTGCCAGGCTCGGTGGCACTCTCGGTCTGCACCAGACCGTCGTCGACGCCATGCAACAAGGCATCGATTTCATCCTGGGACAGCAGGTCCTGTACGGCCATTGCGGACTCCTACTGCAATACGAAATTGGTGAACAGCAACTGGTCGACGACCGGCTTGCCGACTTCCTTCTGCGCTACTTCCTGGACCACCGCGGTAGCCTTCTGGCGCAGCATCTCCTGCCCGACCGGGCTGCCGGCCAGGGTATCGAAGCCCTGCCCGGAGAACATCATCACCAGGTTGTTGCGGATCACCGGCATGTGCACCTTGAGGGCGTCGAGGTCGGCCTGGCTGCGCGCCTGCATGGTAATGCTCACCTGCATGTAGCGCTGGCGACCATTCTGGTTGAAGTTGACCACGAAGGCCGGGGCCAGCGGTTCGTAGATTGCCGCAGGCTTGACGTTACCGGCTGTTGCCTCGGCGGCCGGGGCCGGCTCGCTCTTGTGCATGATGAACCAGGTAGCGCCCACCGAAAGGCCAATCGCCAGCAACAGGCCGACGACGGCCAGCAGGATCAGCTTGAGTTTGCCTTTAGTGGCGGGGTCTTTGACTGCTTCGCTTTTCGCCATGCCAATAATCCGTCGTCCATCGGGGGTTCAAGGGAGGATGGCTTGGCTTGAGCAAGTGTTATGCCAGATTTGCGATTGAGGGATCTTGGGCCTGAGAAAACGAGCGCGGGCGGCGCTGGCCCTCAAAAGCGCCGCGAAACCCCAGGCATACACCCCGACATCAGGCGTAGTAGTCAACCGCACTGTCACCGACAACCAGCTGCTGTTCCACAGCGCGGCTGCTGTCGGCCAGCTCGGTACCGCCCTGCTCCGCCTGGCGCGCCGCCACCCCGGACAACTGGCTGCCCTGGGCCTGCGCCTGCTGCTGATGCTGATGCTGCCCGCGTGACTGGTCGGCCACGTTGACATCCGGCTGGGCCAGCCCCTGCTGGCTAAACAGTTCGCGCAGGCGGTGTACCTGGCTGTCGAGGGCATCACGCACGCCGGCGTGGCCACTGATGAAGGTGATCTGGGTCGACTGGTCCGTCGCAACATTGACGCGAATGTCCAGGCGACCAAGCTCGGCCGGCTCCAGCTGGATATCCGCCGACTTGAGGTTCTGGCTGGACAGGTACATGACCCGGTTGACCAGGCCCTCGGCCCAGGCGTTCTGGTTCATCGGCAGCGGCTGGTGCAGCGGGCTGGCATTCGCCGGCACGGCGTTGGTGGTCTTGGCCGTGGCGGCCTGGGTCAGGTTGGCCAGACGGTTGGCGAAATCGTCGACGCGGGTGTCGCTGCTGGCGCTCTTGGTGTCCTTCAGGCCATCTTCGAGCAAGGCGCCGAAGGCCTTGTCGCCAGGCTCGCCGCTGTCACCTGCTGCATCACCGGCATTTTCCACCAGGTTCGCCAAGCTATTGACGGCCACAGCGCCCTCTTCCGCCTGGGTTTGCGCCGGGTCCAAGGCATGTGCCGAGGTTGCTCCCTTGGCCTGGGCACTGTGCTCCAGCGCCAGGCGCAAGGTCGGCAGGTTGGCCAGCGGGTCGGCGTCAGGGTCAAAGTTTTCCTCGGCTGCCGGCGCCTCGGGCAGCGCGGCCGGGACCTGCGCCGTGGCAGCCTGCAGCACCGGTGCCACGGTCTCGGCCTGGGCCTGGATCAGTTGTGCGCCAGGCTGGGCGTCGGTGACCTGGCCAGCGACCAGGCTGGCATCGCGCATGTCGGTGTCGGCTTGAGTGTCGGCCCGCGTATCGACCTGGGCGTCGGCTGGCAATGGTTTGCCGTCATCGGCAACAGCGGACGTGTCGGCAGGATCGGCCTTGCCGCCCTGCGCCGGGTCAGGTTTGTCCTTGGGCCTGGCCTGGGCGACCTTGTCGTTCTGCCCAACCGGCTTGTCCTGCCCCTGCCTGGCCATTACCTGGTCGAAACCGGCGCCTTTGTCCGCCGGCGCCTGCTGCGGTTTGTCGACCTGTGCGGAGGCCGACCGCGCGGGGTTGGCAATGGCGTTGGCTTGCAACAACGGGTTGGGTGCGACAGGCATCGAGCGGTCTCCGCGCCAGGAACAAAAAAGACATCCGCTTGGACAAAGCAAGACTCGCGCCAAGTCACCTATCAACCGGTCAAAATACGCTGCTGCTCACCCCGGTAGAAGTGCTGCACTTCGGCGAACTCTTGATCGATGCGGGTGATCAGGTCTTCGATGCCATACAGCGGGCGTCGCCGTGCGCGCTCCTCCAGTTGCTGGCAAAGGCTGGCCAGGGCCACAGCCCCCATGTTACTGCTGCTGCCTTTGAAGCTGTGCGCGGCCGAACCGAGCTCCTCGGCACTTTTGGCCGCGTGCAACTGGCCCAGGCGCCGTTCGGAGTCTTCGAGAAATGTCTGCACCAGTTGCAGGTAGCCATCTTCCATGACTTCACGCAGGTCGCTGAGTACCTTTTGGTCAATATGCATGTCAGTCACTTGCTCACTCCCTTGATCAAGCCAGATTATGCCCGAGCCAGCCCATGGCTCACCAGACGAACTCCACCTCTGCGCAACGCCCGCCCTCGCTCCAGCGCGCGCTGCTGGCCAGCCGCCGGACCAGGTTCAGGCCACGTCCGCTCAGCCCCTGCTCCATTGCTGGCCGCGCCAGCACCTGCTGCACATCGAACCCGGCACCACTGTCGCGGACCTTGATCATGAGACGCCCGCCGTCGCCGTCCGGTTCAACCTTGAAGTCGATGCGCACGTAACCGTCGGTCAGCTGCATCAGGCGCCGGGCGCGTTCCTGGTAGTAGGCGGCAAAGCCCTGCACATCGCGCTTTAGCTGCGAGTCCAGGCCCAGCACACCATGTTCCAGCGCGTTGGAATACAGCTCGCTGAGCACACTGTGCAGGTTGCCGGTCCGCGCGCGCAGGCCATGGATTTCTTGCAATAACTGCACCAGGTAAGGTACCGGGTTGAAGCGCTCGAGGCTCTCGCCGCGCACTTCGAACTGCAGCGACCAGTGCAGCGGGCTGGAGCGACCACTGTCCGAGTAGATCACCGGCGCCGGCACCCGCTCCTCGGCACTGGACATTCGAATGTCGCACAGGCTGATGTCATCGCGCGGGCGCCCGCCGAAGCGCTCCAGGGCCTGCATCACTTCATCGAACAACTGCGCCGGGTCACGGTTGTCGGCCAGCACCTTGCGCAGGCGCTGAACACCGAACAGACGCTCCTGGTCGTCAGCGGTATCGATCACGCCGTCCGACAGCAGCAGCAAGCGCTCGCCCGGCGCCAGCGGCAGCACCTCGGTACTGTCATCGAAGCGCTCGGCCGCCAGAATGCCCAGTGGCAGGTGTTGCGAACGCAAGACCGACAGCACCTGCCCCTCCACCGACAGGCGATAGCCATCAGGCATGCCGCCGTTCCACACTTCCACCGAACCGCGCTGCGCATTGAGGTCGAGCAACAGCGCGCAACAGAACATGTCCACTGGCAGGATGCGCTTGAGCTTGGCATTCATCTCGCGCAGGATCTGCGCGATACCGTAGCCCTTGGCGGTCATGCCATAGAACACTTCGGCCAGCGGCATCGCCCCTACCGCCGCCGGCAGGCCGTGGCCGGTGAAATCACCGAGCAGCACACGCATGTCGCCGGACGGGGTGAAGGCAGCCAGCATCAGGTCGCCATTGAACAGCGCGTAAGGCGATTGCAGGTAGCGGATATTGGGCGCGGCCAGGCAGCCGGAGTGGGCCACCTTGTCGAACACCGCCTTGGCCACCCGCTGTTCATTCAGCAGATGATCATGGTGCCGGGCGATCTGGTCGCGCTGCTCCAGCACGGTGGCCTGGAGGCGGCGCAAACGGTCCATGGCGCGGATCTTGGCGCCGAGTATCACTGCGCTGTAGGGTTTGGCCATGAAGTCATCGCCACCGGCCTCCAGGCAACGCACCAGGCCCTCTTCCTCGTTCAGCGAGGTCAGGAAAATGATCGGCACCAGTGCCTCGCCGGCCAGGGCCTTGATCTGCCGCGCCGCCTCGAAACCATCCATGACCGGCATCAGCGCATCCAGCAGCACCAGCTGCGGGCGCTGCTCGATGAACAGCGCAACCGCCTGTTCACCGTTTTCCGCAGTGAATACCTGATGGCCCTGACGGCGGACGATCTGCGCCAGCAGCAGGCGGTCGGCGGCCCCGTCCTCGGCGACCAACACGGTCAATGCCTGTTCGGCCGGCATGTCGGCGCTCAACTGATATCGAAGAGTTTTTCAAAATTGGAGATGGCGAGGATCTTGCGCACATCGGAGCTGGCATGCACCACACGCACATCCGAATCATCACCACCGGCATGGTCGCGCAGCAACAGCAGCATGCCGAGTGCGGAACTGTCGAGGTAGGTGGTTTCCTTGAGGTCGACGACCACCGAATCGGGCCGGCTGGGCTGACGCTCGTAGGCGTCTCGAAATTCCTGGTGCTTGCCGAAATCGAAGCGCCCCTTGATCTTGATCGTCAGCTTTTTCCCGTCCTGCGAAAAATCAGTCTCGACTGCCATGCTAGCGATTCCTTCGATGATGGCGGATACAGCTCCTTAAAGGTTTAGCAGGCAACGGCGGGGGCTGCAAGCGATGCGGCTTGTGGCTACCGCTGCCAGCGGATCGTCAAAGCGGGTGCTGCCGTGGCAGGCGCTGGGACAGTTCATCCAGCAGGCGCTGTTCGCGCTTGTCTTCCGCGCGCCGGGCTTCTTCCTGATAGCGCTGCACCAGCTTGCGCAAGCCCTCCACCCGGGCATAGGCCTGCTGCCAGGCGCCACGCGCGTTGTTCAGGTTGTTCTGGTGCCAGGCCAGGCTTTGCCGCTGCTGGGTCATGGCCGTTTCCAGTTGCCCGAGGAAACGCTGGTAATTGACCAGCCAACTGCCATTGACCCCCTGCCCGCCACGGTTGATCCACTGCAGCTGGTAATCCTCACGGAACCGTTCGAGTTCAGCCAGCTTGGCCTGGGCCGTCGCCACCTGTTGCTGAAAATGCCCGAGGCGCTGGGCCGCCTTGCGCTCGGCCTCCTCGGCCATGTCCACCACCGGCGCCAGGCGCGCGGCACGTCCGGGCAGGGCCATGGCCTATCAGCTCGCCGGGGGCGTGAAGATCGCCCCCAACTGTTCGCGGCTTTGCGCCATGCCCACGTTCTCGTCCAGGCCCTGGCGCAGGAATTCGACCATCTGCGATTGCAGGGCGATAGCCAGGTCGGTTTCCGGGTCGCCGCCGGCGACGTAGGCCCCGACGCTGATCAGGTCGCGGCTTTGCGAGAGGCGTGACCACAACTGCTTGAGTTTCTGCGCCTGGCGCAAATGGTCGGCATCGACCACCTGGGGCATGACCCGGCTGATCGAGGCCTCGATGTCGATGGCCGGGTAATGCCCCTCCTCGGCCAGCCGGCGCGACAGCACGAAGTGGCCGTCGAGCACGCCGCGCGCGGAGTCGGCGATCGGGTCCTGCTGGTCGTCACCTTCGGACAGCACGGTGTAGAACGCAGTGATCGAACCCCCGCCCGGCTCGCCGTTACCTGCCCGCTCCACCAGCTTGGGCAGCTTGGCGAACACCGACGGCGGGTAACCCCGGGTGGCCGGCGGCTCGCCAATGGCCAGGGCGATTTCCCGCTGGGCCTGGGCGAAACGGGTCAGCGAGTCCATCAGCAACAGCACGTTCTTGCCCTTGTCGCGAAAGTACTCGGCAATGCGCGTGCAGTACATGGCGGCGCGCAGGCGCATCAGCGGCGCATCGTCAGCCGGCGAAGCGACCACCACCGAACGCTTGAGGCCTTCTTCACCCAGGATATGCTCGATGAACTCCTTCACCTCGCGGCCACGCTCGCCGATCAGGCCGACCACGATGATCTCGGCTTCGGTGAAGCGGGTCATCATGCCCAGCAGCACCGACTTACCCACGCCGGTACCCGCGAACAGGCCCAGGCGCTGGCCACGGCCCACCGTCAGCAACCCATTGATACTGCGAATACCCACGTCCAGCGGCTTGCTGATCGGGTCGCGGTTGAGCGGGTTGATCACCGGCCCGTCCATCGGCACCCAGTCCTCGGCCTTCATTCCGCCCTTGCCATCCAGCGGCCGGCCGGCACCGTCGAGCACCCGGCCAAGCATGCTCATGCCCATCGGCAGACGGCCGCTGTCATCCAGCGGTACCACCCGGGCACCGGGGGCGATGCCGACGATGCTGCCCACCGGCATGAGGAACACCTTGGAGCCGGCAAAGCCCATGACTTCGGCCTCGACCTGCACCGGGTGGTAGCTGTCGTCGTTGATCACCAGGCAGCGGGTACCGACCGCCGCGCGCAGGCCTTCGGCCTCCAGGGTAAGGCCGACCATGCGCAGCAGGCGGCCTTCCACGACGGGCTGGGCCGGCAGGTCGACAGCCTCGGCATAGCTGCCCAGGCGTTTGCCGAAGCTGGTGCGCTCAAGCTTCATCGGAGCGGGCCAGGTCGACAGCGATATCGGGTGCCGCCGGATGCAGGGAATGGTCATGCAAGCGGTCGAACAGTTGCGCCACGGCTTTCTCGATGCGGGTTTCCATGGTTGCATCGATACGGCTGTGAGCGGTCTCGATGCGACAGCCGCCCGGCAGCAGGGCGCTGTCTTCCAGCAACCGCCAGTTCTCCTCATGGCGTTCGCGCAGCGCCTTGACCAGCTCGAAGTCCTGGGGGTTGAGGTGGATCCGGATGTTGTCCGCCCCCATGGGCAGCAGTTTGAGTGCCTCGCGCAGCACCTGGGTGATGTGGCTGGAATCGCCGCGCAGTTCGCGACCGATGACCTGGCGCGTCATGTGCGCCACCAGGTGGATCACCGATTTCTCGATCTGCGTATCCTGTTCGGCGATCGGCTCCATCAGGTTGCTCATCAGGCGCTCAAGGCTTTCCAGCTTGGCCTTCAGGGCCTCTTCGGCTTCCTGGCGCACCTTCAGCTGGGTGCTGTGGAAGCCCTCGCGCTCGCCGGTGGCGAAGCCTTCGTTGTAAGCCTCCTGGCGGATGGCCTCGAGTTCTTCCAGGGTCAGCGGCTGGACTTCCTCCAGCGGCACTTCCTCGACCTCTTCCTCGATGACCTCGGGCTCCGGCTCAGGTTTGGGCTCCGGCTGCGGGTCGAAGCTGGGCAGCGCCCACACGTCCACGCCCTCGAGGTCGTGGGCGCGGATCAGGTCGCTGGGGTGACGTTCTTTGGTGGGCATGTTTTCAAGTACTCAATAGCCATCAGCAACCAACGCGCCCGTGCAGGGCGCGCGGCGCCTGATCGACAGCGGAGCGCGGCGCCGGGTGGATCAGATCATTTCCTCGGCGCCCTTGCCGCCGAGCACGATCTCGCCGGCCTCGGCCATGCGTCGGGCGATGGTGAGGATTTCCTTCTGCGCCGTTTCCACGTCGCTGACCCGCACTGGCCCCTTGGCTTCCAGGTCGTCGCGCAGCAGCTCGGAAGCACGCTTGGACATGTTCTTGAATATCTTGTCCTTGACCCGCTCGTCGGCGCCCTTGAGCGACACCACCAGCACGTCCGACGACACTTCGCGCAGCAGCGCCTGGATGCCACGGTCGTCGACGTCGGCCAGGTTGTTGAAGACGAACATCAGGTCCTCGATCTGCTCCGACAGGTCGCTGTCGATTTCGCGGATCGCGTCCATCAGTGCACCTTCGACCGAACTGTCGAGGAAGTTCATGATGTCAGCCGCACGCTTGATGCCACCCAAGGTCGTCCGCGCAGCGTTGGAGTTGCCCGAGAACTGCTTCTCGAGGATCTGGTTCAGCTCCTTCAGCGCAGCCGGTTGCACGGTGTTCAGCGAGGAAACGCGCAAGACGATGTCCAGGCGCACCTTGTGGTCGAAGTTGCTCAGCACTTCGCCAGCCTGGTCGGGGTCGAGGTAGGCCACCACGATAGCCTGGATCTGCGGGTGTTCGTAGCGGATCACGTCGGCCACGGCACGCGGCTCCATCCACTTGAGGCTGTCCAGGCCGCTGGTGTTGCCACCGAGCAGGATGCGGTCGACCAGGCCGTTGGCCTTGTCCTCGCCCAAGGCCTGGTTGAGCATCTTGCGGATGTAGGCATCGGAACCGACACCCAGGCTGGTCTGCTCGCCGACAACCTCGACGAACTCGCTCATCACCTGCTCGACCTGGTCGCGGTGCACATTGCCCATCTGCGCCATCGCCACACCGACCCGCTGCACTTCCTTGGGCCCCATGTGGCGCAGCACCTGGGCCGCATCGGTCTCGCCCAGCGAGAGCAGGAGGATCGCCGCTTTGTCGACGCGGCTCAGCTTGGCGGTAACGGCTCGGTTATCACTCATCGGCGTTGATCCACTCTTTCACGACCTGGGCCACACGGCCCGGGTCTTCGGCCACCAGGCCTTTGATTGCGTTGAGCTGCGCCTCGTAGCCCTCGGTCGGGCTAGGCAGCAGAATGCTTGTCGGGCCACCCAGAGTGACGCGGTCGCTGGCCAGTTCGCCATCCAACCCCACCATGCCGCCCAGCTCCATGTCGCTATCCTGGGCAGCCTGCTTGCCGCCCCCGGTAATATTGTTCAGCACCGGCCGCAGTACACCGAATACCAACACCAGGATGAACACCACGCCCAGCACCTGCTTGACGATGTCCCAGAACCACGGCTGCTGGTAGAAGGCGATGTCGGCGACTTCCTCGCCACGGTCGGCGGCGAACGGCACGTTGATCACCGTCACGCTGTCGCCACGGCTGGCATCGAAACCGACCGCATCCTGCACCAGCCGGGTGAAGCGCGCCAGGTCCTCGGCGCCCCACGGCGCACGGGTGGTGTCGCCAGTGGCCGGATCGACCTTGACCTGGTCATCCACGACCACCGCCACCGACAGACGGGTCATGCGCCCCTGCTGCTGGCGGGTGTGGCTGATGGAACGGTCCAGCTCGAAGTTCTTGGTGCTCTGCTGACGCTTGTCCGACGGATACGGCGCCAGCATCGGCTGGCCGGTGGCCGGGTCCATGATCTGCTGGCCATTGGCGTCTACCAGCGGCTGGCCGGGCTGGATAGCCGCCGCCGGCGTGGCAGCGCCACCAGTGGTCTGCGGTGCCGAGGCCGGGCCTGGCGGTTGGTTGCTCAGCGCACCAGGCACGCCCTGCGGGCCTTGGCTGCTGGCACGTTGTTCGTCGACCGACTGCTCGCTGCGCAATGCCGGCTGGTCGGGGTTGAACTGCTCGGAGGTGGACTCGACCGCGCTGAAGTCAAGGTCGGCAGACACTTCGGCCTTGTAGCGGTCATTACCCAGCACCGGCTGCAGGATGTTGTGCACGCGCTGGGTGAGCATGCTTTCCACCCGGCGGCTGTAGTCGAACTGCTTGCCGGCCTGGGTCAGGGCGGTGTCCTGGATCTGCTCGGACAGCAGGTTGCCTTTCTGGTCGACCACGGTGACCTGGGACTTGTCCAGTTCCGGCACGCTGGTCGCGACCAGGTTGACGATGGCCATCACCTGCCCGGCTTCCAGGGCACGGCCCGGGTACAGCTCGACCAGCACCGAGGCGCTGGGCTTGCGCTCGTCACGGACGAACACCGAGCTCTTCGGAATCGCCAGGTGCACGCGTGCGCCCTTGACATTGTTCAGGCTGGACACGGTACGCGCCAGTTCGCCTTCCAGGCTGCGACGATAACGGGTGGCTTCCATGAACTGGCTGGTGCCCAGGCCCTGCTCCTTGTCGAGCAGCTCGAAGCCGACATTGCCATCGCTCGGCGCCACGCCGGCCGCGGCCAGTTTCAGGCGCGCACGGGAGAGGTCGTCGGCCTTGACCAGCAGAGCGCCGGAATTGGGCTCGACGTTGTAGGGGATGTCGGCAGCAGCCAGGGTATCCATGACCTGCTTGGTGTCCATGCCCGCCAGGCTGCCATACAGCGGGCGGTAGTCCGGTTGTTGCGACCACAGCACCACGGCAAAGCCGATCGCCACGCTGGCGGCCAGGCCGACCAACAGGCCGACCTGACGCAGCATGGGCATCTGCGCGATGTTTTCCAGAAACGCCATGCCGAACAGCGGCGGCTTGGCCGCTGGCGGGCCGCTTTTCACGGGGGCGTTGTCGACGACTGCTTCAGCCATGGATTATGTCCGTCCTCAAACCGGCATCTGCATGATGTCCTGGTACGCCTGGACCAGCTTGTTGCGTACCTGGGTCAGGGCCTGCATCGATACGCTGGCCTTTTGCGAAGCGATCATGACGTCAGTCAGGTCGACGCCGCTCTTGCCGATCTCGAAGGCGTTGGCCAGCTGGGTCGAAGCCTGCTGCGTCTCATGCACCTTGCCGATGGCCTGGCCGAGCATGTCGGCAAAGGTACTTTGCCCCGGTGCCAGCTCGGGGGCTGCAGCCACCTTGGGCAGCGACATGGCGTCGGCCTGCATGGCCCGCATGTCCAACATCAGACGATTGAATTCAACACCTTGGCTCATGACCCTTCTCTCTCCTGCGGCCGCATTTTTTTGACGTGATGCGGCGGATAGCCTACCTAAAGCAACAAAGGTGCCAGCCTGTGATCAGCCCGGTTTTTTACCCGCCCCTGCACGGGTGGCCCCGTGCGGTTCTGTAAGGGGTTGTCAGCCGAACAGGCTGGCTTCGACGTCGAACCCGGCATCGCGCATCTGCGCCAGCTTGTAGCGCAGGGTGCGTGGGCTTATCCCGAGCCGTTCAGCCGCTTCTTTGCGGCGGCCACGCTCGGCGCGCAGGGTGTCGATGATCATCTGGTACTCGTGGCGGCGCATGTCATCGCCCAATCCGCCCGCCTCAACGGCGACTTCAGGGGGGGACTCGCTGCCAGCTGACAATGGAATGGCGCCCGCCAGACAAAAATCCGCCGCCTCGATCACGCCGCCCTGCTGCAGGATCAACGCGCGCTGCAGGGCGTTGTCCAGTTCGCGCACGTTGCCCGGCCAGGCATGCGCCTGCAGGCAGGCGCGGGCCTCAGGCGACAGGCGCACCGGCGCATGCTTCATCTTGGCCACATGGCGGGCCAGCAGCCGCTCGGCCAGTTGCAGGATGTCGCCCGGGCGTTCGCGCAGCGGGCGCCAGGCCAGAGGGAACACCGACAGTCGGTAGAACAGGTCTTCGCGGAAGCGCCCGGCCGCCACTTCGCCGGCCAGGTCACGGTTGGTGGTAGCCAGCACGCGGATATCCAGGCTGATCGGTTTACGCCCGCCTACCCGCTCTACTTCACGCTCCTGCAGCACCCGCAGCAACTTGGCCTGCAGGGCCAGCGGCATTTCCGAAATCTCGTCGAGCAGCAAGGTACCGCCGTCGGCCTGCTCGAACTTACCGGCCTGGGCGGCGATGGCACCGGTGAAGGCACCCTTCTCATGGCCGAACAAGGTGGCCTCGAGCATGTTGTCGGGGATGGCCGCGCAATTAATTGCCACGAACGGTTGCGCGGCCCGCGGCGACTGCTGGTGGATGTAGCGCGCCAGCACTTCCTTGCCGGTGCCGGACTCACCGGAAATCAGCACGGTCGAGTCGCTGCGCGCCACGCGCGCGGCCAGCTCCAGCAATTGCCGGCTGGCCGGCTCGCAAGCGACCGGACCCTCTTCGTCGGCAGCCCCCAGTCGCCCGGCAGCATGGCGCTCGACCAGGCTGAGCAGGGCCTTGGGCTCGAATGGCTTGACCAGGTAATCAGCAGCCCCCTGGCGCATGGCCTCGACAGCGCGCTCCACGGCGGCATGTGCGGTCATCAGCAATACCGGCAACTGCGGCTGCTGGCGGCGCAACTGGGCCAACAGCTGGTGCCCGTCCATGCCGGGCATGTTGACATCGCTGACCACCAGGCTGAAGGCTTGTTGCTGCACCGCCTCCAGGGCTTCCTCGGCACTGCCTACCGCCTGGTAAATGAAACCGCCGATGTCCAGGGTATCACCCAACGCCTGGCGCAATACCCGGTCGTCTTCCACCAGCAGCACCTTGATGGCCATTACGCGCCCTCCGCCAACTGCCCATCGATCAATGGCAGTTCCACCCGCACGCAGGTACCACGACCAACCTTCGAGCGCAGGCTGAGCGAGCCCTGATGCGCGCGCACCACGGCCTTGACCACGGCCAGACCCAGGCCTGTGCCGGTGGGCCTGGTGGTGAGGAATGGTTCGCCCAGGCGCCCGAGCAGGTCTGCCGCGATGCCACTGCCAGCGTCGCTCACGCACAGGTGCAAGGTACGCTGGCGGCGGAACAGATGCACTTTCAGCCGCGCCGGGCTGTCGCTGGCCTGCAGGGCATTCTCGATCAGGTTGAGCAAGGCACCGACCAAGGTATCGCGGTTGCATAGCAGCTCACCGAGGTGGCTGTCGCACTGCCAGCGCACGGCGTGCCCCTGTACATGCACCTGGGCTGCCTGCTGCAGCGCCTGGAACAATGCCTTCGGCGTAATCCTGTCACCCAGCGGCAATTCGCCACGGGCAAATACCAGCATGTCGCGCACCTGGTGCTCCAGCTCGTGCAGGCGCTCCTTCAGGGTACCGGCAAACCGCTGGCGGGTTTCCAGACTCAGGTCTTGTTCGGGATCGGCCAGGTGGCTGGCATAGAGCATGGCCGCCGACAGCGGCGTGCGGATCTGGTGGGCCAGCGAGGCGACCATGCGCCCCAGCGACGACAGCCGTTCATGACGGGCCAGCTGGTCCTGCAGGCGACGGGTTTCAGTCAGGTCGTTGAGCAGCACCAGCTGGCCGGGCTCGGCATCCAGCGAGCGGGTGGCAATGGACAGGCGGCGGCCATCGCGCAGCGAGACTTCGTGGCCGTCGTCCTTGCGTGGGGCAAAGCTGCGGGCAATTACCTGGCGCCACAGCTGGCCGATCAGCGGCTCACCAAGCAGTTCGCAGGCCGCCGGGTTGGCTTCACGCACCAGGCCCTGGCCATCGATCACGATCACCCCGCCTGGCAGCAGGTCGAGCAGGTTCTGCAGGCGGATGGCCAGGCGCTCCTTTTCGCTCAGCTCGGCGATGCGCTGGGCACTGACTACCGCCAGCTCACCCTTCAGCTCGCTGACCCGCGCCTCGAGCAGGCTGTAGGACTGGCTCAGCTGGCTGGACACCTGATTGAACAGGGCAAATGCCTGTTCGACGCCCTGGCGGCTTTCCTGTTCGACCAGGGATTGCCCCTGCGCAAAGGGGGCTCGGGATACGTGGGCGGCCTGGGGCATCGTGCTCTCTCGCGTGGCTGACCGTCATAAAAACGGTATGTTGCCAGCGGTGTAGCAATAGCCGTGCCGAAGCTGTGGATTGGTGCCGCCTGTACCCGCGAAGGGGGCCGGTACAGGCGACCGTCAGGCGTCAATCCTCCGCCTGCTCCTCGCCACCCTGGCGGCTCATGCCGTACTTGCGCATTTTCTCGACCAGGGTAGTGCGACGAATGCGCAACCGCTCAGCGGCACGCGCGACGATACCGTTGGCATCGTCCAGGGCCTGCTGGATCAGCCCCTGCTCCAGGCTGCCGAGGTAATCCTTGAGGTCCAGGCCTTCAGGGGGCAGCATCGCGTGGTTGCTGAAGCTCGGCGTGTGGCCATTGATTGCCACGCGCTCTTCGAGGTCGCTGCGCAGGCTGTCGACCATCTGTTCGTCTTCGTCATCGACGTAACGGAATTTCTTCGGCAGCTCGGATACGCCGATCACCCCATATGGATGCATGATCGCCATGCGCTCGACCAGGTTGGCCAGCTCCCGCACGTTACCCGGCCAGCCATGCCGGCACAGCGACATGATCGAGGCAGAGTTGAAACGGATGGAACCACGCTTCTCGTGTTCCATGCGCGAGATCAGCTCGTTCATCAGCAGCGGGATGTCCTCCACCCGCTCGCGCAGCGGCGCCATCTCGATGGGGAACACGTTGAGGCGATAGTACAGGTCTTCGCGGAACGTGCCCTCCTCGATCATGGTTTCGAGGTTCTTGTGGGTCGCGGCGATGATGCGCACATCGATGCTCTGGGTCTTGTTGCTACCCACTCGTTCGAATGTACGTTCCTGCAGTACGCGCAACAGCTTGACCTGCATCGGCAACGGCATGTCGCCGATTTCGTCGAGGAACAGGGTACCGCCGTTGGCCAATTCGAAACGCCCGGCACGGCTGGTGATGGCCCCGGTGAAGGCGCCCTTCTCGTGGCCGAACAGTTCGCTTTCCAGCAGCTCGGCCGGGATCGCCCCGCAGTTGACCGGCACGAACGGCGCTTCGCGGCGCTTGGAGTGGTAGTGAAGGTTGCGCGCCACCACTTCCTTGCCGGTGCCGGACTCGCCGAGGATCAGCACGCTGGCATCGGTATCGGCCACCTGCTGCATCATCTGCCGTACATGCTGGATGGCACGGCTGGTGCCGACCAGGCTGCGGAACAGGTTCGGTTCGCGCTGGCGCCCACGCTCGCGCGCCTGGTCGTACATCTCGCGGTAGACCTGGGCACGGTGCAGCGAATCCAGCAACTGGCTGTAGCTTGGCGGCATTTCCAGATTGGAAAGCACCCGGCGGCGAAGGTCTTCCGGCAGCTCCGCAGAAGAAATTTCACCTAAAAGCAGAACGGGAAGGAACTCATCCCACCCTGCCACTGTCTTAACGAGCCCAAGGAGATTGCCCGGAGCATTTACAGCACCGATGAGCACGCACAGCACTTCACGACTGGAAGACAACGGCTCGACCATTTGCTGCCAGTCATGGCTGGAGCAAGCGAGGTTTTCTTCACCCAGGAAGTTAAGCACCACCGCGAGATCGCGGCGGCGTGCGCTGTCGTCATCGATCAGCAGAATCTTGGTTTCACGCCACATGCAATAGCAACTTCCCTAGTCATATCGGCGCCCAGCAGGGGCGTGTTCGACATCATTCCGACTGAATGGTCAGTGTTCGGACGTCTGAAATTCGAAAACAGCCACTAGTAAAGTCAAAAATCACCAGCCAGTCAAATTAATGGCGCATGGCTTTTGGCAAAGTCTGTGGTCACGAGAACAGATGGTATACCTTCGCGGCGTTTTTCGCCTGACGGATTTTCGTCATTTCATCGACCAGGGATTGACGTTCACCACTTGCAACTTCAATTAGTTGGCGGTAAACGCTCAATAACTGCTCAAGGCTGGCACTGATGTCGGCCTCGTTGCCCTTTGCCTCGGCCAGCAAGTCGCTGATGCGCAGGCGGCACTCCAAGTCCAACTCCCCTACTGCCTCCCAGTCACGGTTGGCCAGCGCCGCCAGCAGCAGCTCCCGGGTTTGCTCGATTCGGGCGATAACTTCGCTCATGTCAATCCTTGTCAGGGCGTCGGCGACTGATCGCCGATTGCGTCCCAACCTTCCTTCACAGTGATCAGCAGGCGCGCCACCTCATCGATGATGTCGGGGTCACCCTTGGCGTTGGCTTCGATCAGCCGACGGCTCATGTAGGTGTACAGGCTGTCCAGGTCGGCCAGGCTGTCGGCGTGGTTTTCCAGGTCCAGGCCTTCGCGCAAGCCACCGATGATGTCGATGGCCTTGCCAATGAGAATGCCCCGTTGTGCGATGTCATTGCGCGCTATGGCGCCCTTGGCCTGCGCCATGCGGTCAAGGCCACCCTGCATGAGCATCTGCACCAGACGGTGCGGGCTCGCTTCGGATGTCTGCGCCACGCCGTTGACTTTCTGATACTGCCGAAGGGCCAACATCGGGTTCATGGATCTACCTCGTTGCTGCGGAAAAGGTTGCTTGTACCCTGTGTATCGCCGGGACGTCAAAAAACTTTAGCGGAAAAGCCAAAAGCCCGGGACACCTTGGAGGGCGTCGCCGGGCTTTTGCCAGGTTCAGGATATCAGGACTTCTTGGCCTGGGCGTTGATGGCCTCGAAGATCGAAGTGATCTGGTCGGCTTGTGCCTTCATCTTGCCTAGCGCAGTGTCGAGCGCCACGTATTGCCTGGTCAGCGACTCGGTCAGCGACTCGGTGCGGCGGTCCAGGGCTGCCTGCTGGGCGGCCAGCTGCGAAGCCGCCTTGTCGAGGTTGGCCTTGCGCGTGGCAAGGCTGCCATCGGTCTTGTTGTACGGGTCGATGGCCTTGTTCATCCGCTCGAAGATACCGTTGGTTCCGGTAAACAGCGTCTGCACTTCGACACCCAGCTTCTTGTCGTTCATCGCCGAGGTGAACTTGGTGCTGTTGAACTCCAGCGTGCCGTCCTTCTGGGTATTGATACCCAGCTGGCTGAGGGTGGTCAGGTTGTCACCTGCCCCGACCTCGCTCAACACCTTGCGAATGTCGCCCAGCAACGAACGCGTGGTGGGGTCGTTGGTGAGCGGGCCGAGCACCAGCTTGTCATCCGCGTCGCGGCTGGTGGAGGTCAACGAAGTGATCGCCTTCTGCAGCGTGTTGTAGGCATCGACGAAGCTCTGCACCGACTTCTTCAAGCCGTCGTTATCCGCCGCCACCTTCACGGCAGTAGGGGTACCGCTCGTCGCGCCGCTGGGTTTGGCACTGACACCGGTCAGCTCCAGGGTCATGCCGCTGATGGCATTGTCGACGGTATTGGAAGCACTCTTGACCTTCAGGCCATCGATGGTCAGCTCGGCGTCCTGGGCCAGGGCGTTGATATAGCCCGCTCCGGTACCCGACATCTGCGTGGTGCCGTCGATGGTCAGCTCGGCAATGCCGCTCAGGGAAATATCGCTGCCGGCGCCGGTGGTGGTCGAGCTGAGCACCAGGCGCGAGCCACCCTCCTCGTTGACGATGTTGGCGCTGATACCGTTGGCGCTCATTTCCTTGTTGATCTGGTCGCGCACACTTTGCAGGGTCGCGCCACTGGCCACGTCCAGGTTGTAGGTCTTGCCGCCCTGGCTGATGGTCAGCTGGCCGGCGCTGATCGCGCTGGTCGCACCGCCGGCGAACTGCTGGCTGGCCACTTTCGAACTGGTGGCCAGCTTGTCGACCACGATGTCATAGCTACCCGCCACGGCGGAGTTGCTCGACTTGACCTTGACCACCGCTTCGTTGGCAGAGGTGGCCGCATAGGCGTTGAACGAGGGCGCGTCCTTGTTGTTGAGCGCCTTCATGGCGTCCTGGAACGCTGTCAGGGCACTGCGCAGCGAGCCGATACCCGAGATCATTGCGCTGTTGTTGCTGGTCTGCCGGGTAATCTGCGACTGTTTTGCAGTGGTATCGGCCTTGACCAGCGCACTCACGATCTCGGTGATGTTGAGACCGGAGCCCAGGCCTGTACTGGAGGTAATCGGGCTTGCCATGCTGTTGTCCCTCTCGTCAACGTGTCACCCCGCTCCTGCAGGGCAGACATGCATTACGTCATTAGTGTCCGCCGCCGGTCAAGCCTTGGCGTCGAACAGAACACTGTTGGCATCGCTCAAGCTCTGGGCGATCCGCAAGGCCTCTTCAGAGGGTAACTGGCGAATGACCTGACCGCTGTCGGTCGCGATGACCTTGACTACTATCTTGCCGGATTCTTCATCCGTGGAAAATTCCAGGTTGCGCTGCGATGCTTTGAGAAACTTCTCGATTTCCGCAACGGCGCTTTTGACCTTTTCGGCATCCTGCACTTCCTGGACCTCGCGCAGGTGTTTCTTCTCGTCGCCTGCCTTATCAGGCTCCGCTGGCCGGACGACCGGCTTTTCAGCACCCTGCTCGGCCGGACGTGCCGCCGCATGAGACAGGTTCAGCTTGACGCTCATGTCCATGGTCTACCACCTCGCAATGAAAAGGCGGGGAAGTGCCAGGCACTCCCCCGCCAGCAACCAGGCAGATTAGCCCAGCAGCTTCAGAACTGCCGACGGCAGCTGGTTGGCCTGGGCCAGAACCGAGGTGGAAGCTTGCTGCAGAGTCTGCTGCTTGGTCAGCTGGGCAGTTTCAGCAGCGAAGTCGGTGTCCTGTACACGGCCACGGGCAGCTTCGGCGTTCTCGTTGATGTTCTGCAGGTTGTTGATGGTGCTGGTCAGACGGTTCTGAGCGGCACCCAGGTCAGCACGGTTGCTGTTGATGGTCTGCAGAGCGGCGTCGATAGCCGAAACAGCGGCGCTGAAGTTGGCTTCGGCGGTGGTGGTGTCCGAACCCTGGATGTTGATGGCGCTGGTAACGCCCAGGTCGGAAGCGGTGAACTTGGCGCTCAGGTCGATGGTGATCTGGTTGGCCGAACCGGTGTTGGAGCCTACCTGGAAGGTCATGACCGAAGCCGAACCGTCCAGCAGGTTCTTGCCGTTCAGCTGGGTGCTGTTGGCGATACGGGTCAGTTCCGAAGCCATCGACTGGAACTCTTTGTCCAGTGCGACGCGGTCGTTGGTGCTGTTCGAGTCGTTTCGCGACTGAACGGCCAGTTCACGCATACGCTGCAGGATGTTGGTCTGCTCTTGCATCGCGCCTTCAGCGGTCTGGGCGATGGAGATACCGTCGTTGGCGTTTTTGATCGCCATGGTCTGACCACGGATCTGCGAGGTCATGCGGGTAGCGATCTGCAGGCCGGCGGCGTCGTCTTTGGCGCTGTTGATTTTCAGGCCGGAGGACAGACGGGTCATCGAAGTGCTCAGAGCATCGGAAGCACGGTTCAGGTTTTTCTGAACGCCCAGAGAGGTGGTGTTGGTGTTAACAGTCAAAGCCATGACGAATTCCTCGTTGGATTGGGTACTACGGCTTCCGGCCTTGGCAATTCGCCGGGTGTGGCACAGAGAACCTTCGTAATGGTTATCGTCGTCAGGGCGGGTTGCTTTAGGGCGATTTCTCACTTTTTTTACTGGCATCCTGCCACCCCAATGAAATCAAGGGTTTGACGCCAGAAATCCATCATTGAAAACGAAAGAAGCGCGACCCGGGGAGGGGCCGCGCTTCCTTGTGACCACAGTGCTCGGTCAGCCGTTGCGCTCGATGATCGCCGAGCCCCACGACAGGCCTACACCGAAGCCACTGAGCGCCACGCGCTTGTGCTGCGAGTTGAGCACGTGTTTCTCCAGCAGCAGCGGGATGCTCGAGGACACGGTGTTGCCGGTCTCGACCATGTCCTTGACGAATTTCTCGCGATGCTCGCCCTCATCGAAGCGCTGGGCCACTGCATCGACGATCGCCGCACTGCCCTGATGCAGGCAGTACAGGTCGATGTCCTCGGCGCGCAACTGGCTGGCCTCGAGCAACTGCTGCAGGTGCGCTGGCACTTTGACCAAGGCGAAGTTGTAGACCTGACGGCCGTTCATGAAGAATTTGCCGTCCGTCGTGCGCAGGTGCTCGGCACCCGCACCATCGCTGCCGAACAGCGACTTGCCGAGCTGCCAGGCAGCACCCTCGCCCATCCAGGTCGCGGTGGCCGCATCACCGAACAACATGGTGGTGTTGCGATCCTCAGGGTCGACGATCTTCGAGTACGGGTCGGCGGTAATCAGCAGGCCATTCTTCAAGCCTGCCGCCTCCATGAAGCCCTTCATCGCATACAGGCCATAGACGTAGCCGGAGCAACCCAGGGAAATATCGAACGCCGCGACCTGGGTGGTCAGCCCCAGCTTGTGCTGGACGATCGCAGCCGTGTGCGGCAGGCCTTCGGCATCGCCGTTCTGGGTGACCACGATCACCACCTCGATGGTCGCCGGGTCAAGCGAGGGATTGGCAGCGAACAACGTCCGGGCCGCCTCGACGCACAGGTCGGAGGTTTCCTGGGTCGCATCCTTGCGCGGCAGGAAGGTCGAACCGATCTTGCCGAAGATGAAATCCTGATCCTTGCCGAATTTCGCACCCTGAGCGTAGTTATCCACGCCTTCTACAGGTACGTAACTGGCGATGCTTTTGATGCCAATCATTGTGGCTTCCCGATGGAAATGGCAAAAATTCGCAGGTGCCGTGACCCTGAATGCAAAACCTGCACCCCACGCCGACGGGACTACCCACAGACTCAATAGATTAAAGATGCACGTTTCGACTGCCAAGTCACGACTATACCGACAATCCGCCAAATGCTGATGGCGAACTGTTGGCCAGCTTTTTGCTAATCCACCTGTATCAATGCCTTCGCTGCCGTTTAACTGACGCGGCAGCGGTTCGATCGACGCTACCGGATTTGCGCCGTCAAGCGTGGCAGCCCCATAGTCAGCGCGAGCACCGTCTCATATGGCAAAGCCTATAACCGTCACCAGTCCTCTGATGCCGCCTTTGGAATCCTTTCTGCCTTATCTGGAGCAGATCTGGGACAGCCGGTTCCTGACCAACTGCGGTCAGTTCCACCAGCAACTGGAGGAAGCGCTGGCTGAACACCTTGGGGTCAAATACATCTCGCTGTTTTCCAATGGCACGCTAGCGCTGGTCACCGCGCTGCAGGCCTTGCGCATAACCGGCGAGGTGATCACCACGCCGTATTCGTTTGTCGCCACCGCCCACTCACTGCTTTGGAACAGCCTCAAACCTGTGTTCGTCGATATCGACCCACACAGCAACAACCTCGATCCGCAACGCATTGTAGAGGCGATCACCCCGGCAACCACCGCAATCATGCCGGTGCATTGCTATGGCATCCCTTGCGATGTGGAGGGCATACAGTCGGTGGCCGACACCTATGGCCTGAAGGTCATCTACGATGCCGCCCATTCGTTTGGCGTACGCCTCAACGGGCAGAGCCTCCTCAACCATGGTGACCTTTCGGTACTGAGTTTCCACGCAACCAAGGTATTCAACACCTTCGAGGGTGGTGCGATCGTCTGTCAGGACGAGAAGACCAAGCGGCGCATCGATTACCTGAAGAACTTCGGTTTCGCCGACGAGGTCACGGTCATAGCCCCGGGCATCAACGGCAAGATGAATGAATTGCAGGCAGCATTCGGCCTGCTGCAGCTGCGTCATATAGAGGGTGCGTTATCTCGCCGCCGCACGATCTACGAACGCTACTACGATCGCCTGGCAGCGGTACCAGGCATAAGCCTGATGAGCCCGCCCGCCAATGTCGAGTGGAATTACGCCTACTGCCCGATCATGGTCAACGGCGAGCGCTTTGGCATCAGCCGCGACGAACTGTACGAGCGCTTCCGCGCTGTCGACATTCTGGTACGTCGTTATTTCTATCCGCTGATCTGCGAGTTCCCCATGTATCGCGGGCTGGAAAGCGCCAATCTGGACAAGCTGCGCATTGCCCAGCAAGTCTCGCGTCAGGTGCTTTGCCTGCCGATCTATCCAGATCTGGACGACGCGACCCAAGATCGCATCTTGTCCATCATCATCGAAGGACAAGGTGCCTGATCAATGGCCATCAATGTATTGGTATTTCCCTGCGGTTCGGAAAATGCTTCAGAGATACACCAGGCACTGATGCACTCTGTCCACGTCAAGCTGTTCGGCGCCTCCAGCGTCGACGACCATGGCCGCCAGCTTTTCGACACTTACAACGGCCAGTTGCCGCGCATTGATGACGAGCGCTTCGATCAGGCATTTTCCGCCTTGCTCGATGAATGGCAGATCGAACTGGTGTTTGCCACGCATGACACTATCCAGGCCTACCTCAGCGAACGCATCGAGCGCTTCGGTGTGGCACTGGTCAATGGCGACCCAGAAACCTGTGCGCTTGCCAGGCGCAAGTCATCGACCTACGCAGCGTTCGCCGACCAGCCTTGGGTACCTGCCGTCTATGCAAGCCCGGAAGACGTTGAGCAGTGGCCCGCAGTGGTAAAGCCAGATCTCGGCCAGGGCGGCCAGGGGTTCGAGCGGGTAGCCAACGCACAGCATGCACGCGCCGCGCTTGAGCGAACTCACCTGCCGTTGTTGGTCGAATACCTACCAGGGGAGGAAATCACGGTTGATTGCTTCAGCGATTTCCAACACGAACTGCGCTGGGTGGGGCCGCGCAACCGCGAGCGGGTGCGTGCCGGTATTTCCATGCGCAGCACATTTCCTGCCCCGGACCCGTCCATAGATGCCATCGCTGCAACCCTGAACAAGCGCCTGCGCCTTCGCGGCCCCTGGTTCTTCCAGCTCAAGCGCGACCGCCAGCAACGCTGGAAGCTGCTGGAAATAAGTTGCCGGGTGGCGGGGTCAATGGTGGCCCAGCGTGCCCTGGGTGTGAACCTGCCACTGATGGCTATCCATGACCACCTGCAACGCCGCGTCACGCCCTTGCCGCAAGCCGCAGTCAACCTGATCGAACGGCGCATCCTGACTGTTGCGCAGCTGGACTGGCCCTTCGACACGGTCTACATCGACTTCGACGAAACCGTCATCCGCGACGGCCGCGCCATACCCTCAACGCTGTACTTCCTCTATCGCATGCAGTGCAAAGGCAAGCGCCTGATCCTGCTTACCCGGCACGCGAGCGACCCACGCGATACCTTGCGCAAGGCCCGCATTGCCGTCGAATTGTTCGACGAGATCATTCATATCACTGACGGTCGAGCGAAATCCGAATTCATTCGTGGCAATTCGATCTTCATTGACAACCATTTCCCTGAGCGCCTGGATGTCGCCACCCATTGCGCCATACCCGTCTTCGATGTTGATGCTCTGGAGTTTCTTTCGTGAAAACCGTCAAGTCCGACCATAACCGCCGCCTGGTCATGCGCCACCTGCGGGACACCAGGATCGAGCCGCTGGACAAGGATTTTCCGCATTCGGCACTTATTTCCCGGGCGACCTATTCGCCATGGTATGCCGATGCCGCATTCATGGAGGTGTTCGAACGCATTCAGGGCCTTACTTTGGTCGATATCTACCGTTGCCATGAGTTGTGGGATCTGCTTCGGCAAACCGCCAACGTCGCAGGCGATGTCATCGAAGTCGGCGTGTGGAAAGGTGGCACCGGGCTGCTCGCCGCCAAGCGCCTGGCGCAACTTGAAAGCACCAAGCATCTGCTCCTCTGTGACACTTTCTGTGGCGTGGTGAAAGCCGGCGCCAACGACACGCTTTACCAAGGCGGCGAGCACGCTGACACCAGCCTGGAGAGCGTGGCCGCACTGCTCGAAGGTGAACAACTGAAGGACCGCGCCACACTGCTGCAAGGGATTTTCCCAGAGCAGACCGGCAGCGAGGCCGAGGCGCGTCGTTTCTCGTTCTGCCATATCGACGTGGACACCTACCAATCGGCCAAGGACATCTTCGAGTGGGTTACGCCGCGCCTGAACCGACATGGCGTCATCGTCTTCGATGACTACGGTTTCTGGGGCTGCGAAGGCGTGGCCAGGCTGGTGGAAGACCTGGCTGACCACCCAGAGTACTTCCTGTTGCGAAACCTCAATGGCCACGCTGTCATGCTCAAGCTGACCGAGGCGAGCCATGTTTGAACTGCTGCATGCCGAACGCTTCCCGGCCCATTACCAGACCCTCGAAACGCGGAAAGTGAAACAACTATTCGAGCAATGGAGTGCTGGCAGCGCAGCACCTGTTTCGGTCCTGGACTATGGCATGGGCCATGGCAAATACTTGCGCATATTTCGTGAGCTAGGGTTGCAAGCCACCGGCGTGGATATCAACCCGCAATACATCGAACAAGCCCGGGCCGCCGGCTTCGAGGCCTTGCACGAGTCAGAGCTGGAAGCGCTGGGCAAACGATTCGACGTCATTTTCCTCAGTCACCTGATCGAACACCTGGACCCCAACCAACTGCTGCACCTGCTCGACCGCCTGATCGCCCTGCTCGCACCGCAGGGCCGGCTGGTCATGATCAGCCCGGTCCTGGGCGAACGCTTCTTTCACGATTTCTCCCATGTGCGCCCCTACTACCCGCAAAGCATTCGGCATGCCTTCGGCCAGTCCAGTTCGCCTCTGTCATTCGGCGCCAATGAGCGCATCGTGCTCAAGGACATTTACTTTTTCCGCGACCCTTGGCGCACACGCTTGTGGCGTTCCTTCTATGTTCAGGATACCCCGCTCTCCCCGTTCACCCGTGTGCTGAACAAAGGCTTCGACCTCGCCTGGCGGCTTACCGATGGCCAACTGGGGGCTACCAGTTCCTGGCTGGGGGTCTATCACACGTGCTGACGACACCCTCTCGCACGGGCCGCCCGCACGGCAAGCGGGTGGTGCTCATGCAGCCCTACTTCCTGCCTTATCTGGGTTACTACCAGCTATTGGGCGCAGCGGACCTGTTCATCAGCTACGACACCGCCCAGTTCATCAAGAACGGCTGGATCGAGCGCAACCGCTACCTGCTTGATGGCGAACCGAAGTGGTTCGGCGTTGCCTTGGAGAAGAGCAGCCATAAGCTGCCTATTCATGAAAAACGGATCAGTCAGGGCTTTCAGTACCAGCAGGTGATTGGAAAGCTCAAGCACGCCTACCGCACAGCACCGTATGCACACCGGGTGCTGCCATGGCTGGCACAACTGCTGGAGCAGCCAGCAGCCAGCATCGCCGAGCTCAACCTCAGGGTATTGCGGGCAAGTTGTGCATTGATCGGGCTCGACACCCCCATCATCGCAGCCAGCGCACTTCCCGCGGGCGCAGGCGTCGGCGGGCAGGCACGAGTGCTTGAACTGATGGCGGCCACAGGGGCGACCCACTACCTGAATCCGGCCGCAGGCGCTTTTCTGTACGAGGCCGGGGAATTCGCCAAAGCCGGTATCGAGCTGGAGCTGCTGCACGCCGAGTTAACGCCCTACCCTCAGCAAGGGCCAGAATTCGTGCCAGGGTTGTCGCTGCTCGATGCGCTGATGTTCAACCCGCCCGAAGTGCTCGGCGAGTGGGCCAGACAAGGGAGAGTGATGCATGCCTGACGCTATTGGCGGCTACTTCGAACTGGAGCTGCGCCAGGGCTACAGCCTGTATGAGCAGGCACTGGGCTTCAACTCCGCGCGCTCCGCGCTCAAGGTCCTGCTGCGCAACATCGGCGCGCGGCGCCTGCACCTGCCTCATTACATTTGCCGTGCAGTACCTGACGCCGCGCACGCCGCTGGCGCGCACGTAGCTCGTTATGCAATCAACCTGCAGCTCGAGCTGGAACAACTTCCGGAACTGCAACCTGACGAGCTGTTGCTGTACGTGAACTACTTCGGCCTGAAGGATCGCTACATAAGTGATGTGCTGGCACCGCATTACCGTGACCGACTGGTGGTCGACAACTCACAAGGGCTGTTCAGCGCGCCGCTCCCTGGCATCAAGACCCTCTACTCACCACGCAAGTTCGTCGGAGTGCCCGACGGCGGTTGGCTGGCCAACGCACCGCCCGGCGAGTGGCAGTTGCCGCAGAGTCAGTCGACGGCGCATTTCGGTGCCCTGCTGGGGCGGCTCGAAGGCGCACCCGAGCAGTATTACGCTGCGTTCCAGAATGTTGAAACGCAGCTTGATCAAGCCCCTGCAACCGCCATGTCGAACAGCACACGGCGCGTGCTCGACAGCCTGGATTATCCCGCGATCAGCGCCCGCCGCGAGGCCAACCTGGCCTTGCTGGAACAATCGCTGGGCTCGCGCAACCAGCTGGATATCCTGCCAGCCATGCCGACAGCAGCGCTCTGCTACCCCTTGCTCCTGCATACACCCGCTCAGGCCCAGGCCATCCGTCAACGCCTGTTGGCCGAGAGAATTTTTATCCCCTGCTACTGGCAGGAAGTGGTTGGTGAGCCAGACAGCCCGAACGTAGAGAAGCAACTGGCGAGCTGCCTGCTGCCCTTGCCGATCGATCAACGCTACGACGCAACGCACATGGAACGGCTCGCCGACCGAGTGAGCACTCTCCTGGCCACAACCTGAAGACCCGAACATTCACCTTGCACGGCACCGACTATCACATGCAGGCGGGCCGCACCCGGGAAATACACATGAAGATGTCATCGCTGCATGGGAAGACAAGCAACCCTTACTACCTCTATGCGCCCGATTACCGCGACACCTCGTCAGGTGTATGCGTCATGCACTACCTCTGCCATGCCCTCAATATCAGCGGCCAAGAAGCCTATGTCATCGGCTGCAAGATAACCAATCCGAAACTGCGCACACCAGTGCTGACAGATGCCGTCATCCAGCTGCACAAGACTATCGGGGCAGCACCGATCGCGGTATACCCGGAAGTGCTCAGCGGCAACCCGCTGAACTGCCCGGTTGTGGTCCGTTACATGCTCAACCGGGACGGTTTCATCAACGGCCTGCACGTGGCTGCGCAAGAAAGCGACTTGTTCTTCTACTACGCTCACGACTTCGGTGAGGGCAAACGCCAGAAAGACATGCTCACGCTGCCGATGATCGACTCCAGCCTGTTTGCTCCGCGCCCGGAGCCGGTGGTCCGCCGCGGCAATTATCTCTACCTGCATCGTTTCGACGCCGACCAGGTGGACTACGGCCTGCTACCGCCCGATATTCAGGTACTGAGCCTGAGCAATCCACGCACGCTACCGCAACTGGCCGAACTCTTCCAGACCGCAGAGGCGCTGTACTCCTACGAGATTTCGGCAACCTGCACCATGGCGCTGCTGTGCGGCTGCCCGGTGGTATACCTGAGTGGCGGGCACGTAAAGACACTGCCCTTCACCGAGCACATCGGCAATGCCGGCACGACCATGCTTGAAGAACCGGGCGGCCTCGAACGGGCTCGGCAGTCGGTCGGGCTGGCTCGTCAACGCCTACTGCACATGGAAGATGAATTCTGGCCGCAGCTGGAGCATTTCATCCAACGCACTCAGCGCAGCGCCGCCGACTATCTCGACGCCAATCGACATCCCAGTGTGCGCGACTGGCTGTTGAACCGCATGTTGACGCCGGTCCAGCAAAGGTTGGCCGAGGAACGCCGCATGGCATTGCGCAACCAAACCCGCCTGGCCATTGTGGTAACCGACCACGAAGGCGATGCACAGGCATTGTCCTTCACGCTTGAAAGCCTGTTGCTGTGGAGTGCGAACAGCCCGCTTGGGCTACGTACCCACGTTGTCAGCCAACAACCGCCCCAGGCCAGTCTGCCCAGCAACGTATACTGGCTGAACTCCACCCCTGGCACAGCGATACTCAACCAGATCATCCAGCAGGACGACAGCGACTGGCTGCTGCTGCTTGCTGCCGGTGATGAGATCCTGCCCAGCGGCAGCCTGATGGTCGATCTGGAGCTACCGGGTGCCCAAGCATGCCGAATGCTCTACTGTGACGAGTATTATCGCGCCGCGTCAGGCTCGAGCCCGATCTTCCGCCCCGATATGAACCTCGACTACCTGTTGTCGCTCCCCGTGATAATGGGGCGCCACTGGTTATTGCGTCGCGAGCTGGTACTCGCCGCGGGCGGTTTCGACAGTCAATTCCCCGAGGCGCTCGAACTGGACATGATCTTGCGCCTGATCGAAGCGGAAGGCCTCGATGGCATCGGCCATCTGGACGAACCCCTGGTGATCTGCGACAGCCCGGACATGGCCAGCAACCCCGACGAGCTGGCCGTTATCGAACGCCACCTGTCAGTGCGCGGCTATACCCAAGCAGTGGTACGTGAGGAGCCGGCCCGGCATTACCAGATCGACTATGGCCATCAGCAGCAACCTTCTGTTTCCATCGTGATTCCGGTGCACGATCAATTGGAGTTGGTGCAGCGCTGTGTCGAAAGTGTGCTTTCCAAAACCAGCTACGCGTTCTTCGAGTTGCTGCTGGTCGATCACGCCAGCAGCAACCCGGCCTTGCTGGAATGGCTGGAGCAGTTGGTAATCGCGGGCGAAGGGACGATCAAAGTCCTGCGCGACGACCGCCCATTGAACCTGAGTGCCATGTATAACCTGGCTACCGCTCAGGCTATTGGCGACTTCCTCGTGCTGCTCGACAACGACACAGTGATTTTCCAGGAGGATTGGCTCCAGCGCCTGCTCAACCACGCCCAGCGACCCGAGGTAGGCGTTGTAGGCGCAAAGCAACTGGATATCAACGGCAACATCGCCCACGCTGGCTGGGTGCTGGGCCTCGCTGGCACAGCAGCGAGCCCGGCGGCAGGGTTGCCAAACAGCGATTCGGGTTACCTGCAATGCTTGCGCGTGGACCGTGACGTAAGCGCCATCAGCAGTTCCTGCCTGATGATCCGCAGGGAGCTTTATCTAGGGCTGGGTGGGTTGGATGAAGATGCATTCGCGTTGCGTCACGCCGACATCGACTTGTGCCTGCGCGTCTCTGCCGAAGGCCTGCTGAACGTCTGGACTGCTCATGCGCTGGTGGCCAACGAGCATGGCAAAGGCTGGGGCAATGTAATGCGTGCCCCCGCCCAACAGCAACGCGCCCAGCAGGATGAGCAGAACCTCTACAGCAAATGGCTCGCCGCCCTGACCCGCGATCCCGCTTACAACAAGAACCTTTCGCTGCGCGGCCGCGGTCATGAGCTGCCAGCACTGCATGGCCTGACCTGGCGCCCGTTGAACTGGCGCCCGCTGCCGGTCGTGCTGGTCCATCCCGATCGGGAAAACCCCGAGCGCTGCACGGCCGCCTTCCAGCAATTGCTGGAACACGCACAGATCGACGGCTACTTGAGCAACGCCTTGCTCACGCCTGTGGAACTCAATCGCTTGCAACCCGATGCGATCATCTTCCAGCACGTAGCCGACCCGCTGCGCATTCAGGCCATGGCCCAGCACTATCACCTCAGCCAAGCCTTCAAGGTGCTTGAGGTAGTTGACCTGCCCGTTGGCCAAAGGGCATGGGAACTGCTGCATGACGCCATCGCCTGCGTCGACCGGGTCGTCGTCGCTAGCGCGGAATTGGCAGCAGCGCTAGACGGGCTGCATGGCGACATCCGGGTCAGAGAATCCCGACTGAGCATGGATTGGCAAGCGCTACCGACACCGGTAACGGCGAATGTCAAACCGCGCATCGGCTGCCACCTCAGTCTCGAGACCCTGCACATCATCGATCCGCTGCTGCGCGCGCGTGCCAATCAGGCTGACTGGGTGTTGTGGGGAGAGGTACCCGCACACCTCGCGGCGCTGGCCACGGAAGTCTACTGCCGTGACCTCGGCTCAGCGCCCGATGTGCTATCGGGGCTTGGCCTGGACATTGCGCTGCATCCGGCAAGCACGGCGGGGCATACGAGCGACGGCCTTGCGCCAATGCGCTATGCCGCATGTGGTTATGCTGTCATCAGCAACGACCATCAGGTTCGCTTCGAAGAATGGCCAATGACGATGGTGGACGACACACCTGACCATTGGCTTACAGCCCTGGACGATTGCCTCGCTAGCGTCCAAAGCGCGGCGGTAAAAGGTCATCGGTTACGTGAACAGGCACAGAGCTCAAGCTTCATGGATGCCGATTACCGAGATACCTGTCTCGCCAGCTGGTTACCCTGACGGCCGCGCTCCTGAAGGTTGATACAGCTCAGCGATGCTGAGGAACCAGAGATCAGACGAAGCTGTGCACCCGATGCCGAATATGGCATCGGGTGCACCCATCTGGCGTCAGGTATCAACGTTTCGGTGGAGGACAGTCGGCCTGCTGGTACTTCAGCGTGTACGTGTAGTGCCTGTCGAAACTGAAAGGTGCGCTTCCCGGGGCCACCCATTCCGCATATTTACCAGACATACTTTGATCGGCCAGTATTTCGCCCATGCCGATAGTAGCCACGTTACCCACCCCACTGATCGGCACGCTGCCATACCACTGCAGTTCACTTCCATTCATGAACCAGGCTCCGTTCCAGTTTGCCTCGGTCGTCGAATACCAAGTCCTGTCAGACTTGAAGCATACGACCTGGACGGTTGCCGCAGCCCCGCTGGGCACTTTGTAGGTGGATAGCTTCCACAAGCCCAATGGGGTTTCTTCTGCCACGGCAGGAAGTGTCAAGGCCCCAAGTGCCAAGAGTAATGTTGCGAAGATATTTTGTGCATTTTCCAGTCCTTTCTTTTTCGCGCGAGTTCCGTGATGAGAGGACACACGCTGCGCACTACCTATGAAGGCAACCTTGTGCAATTGCCGATTGGGCTTGCCGCAAAAACCGACCAGCCACTGTCCACGTATACCGTTTAAGCCGTGGACATGACCATTCTATGCATCAATGAATATGTTTTCAATGCATTTATGCATATTTTGCGCATTTTCCTTTCCTTCCGTTGATGCTGGAGGCCAAAGGAATCTTCGGTTGAACGTGGCAAAGCGAAGCACAGGCTTCGCTTGCGTATGGGGGGTAGCGAACTTAACCGAGCACAGGGTTCAAATGGCTGTCGCTCTATGCCCGGTGCATGCTGGCGCATCTAGCCACGGGCAGGGCTCAACGCATCACTGGCCCATCTACTGCTGAATGCAGTCGGCCAACGCGCCTGCAACACCTCGAGGGCAGCCTGATCGACTACACGAGGTGGATCGACAAACAACTGCGCCACCGGTGTCCAGAGCACCATCAAGCCCGCTGTCGCTGCCGACAGACATATGTCCAGATCGAACGCTTGCAGTTGCTGCAGACCGCCGCAGTGGTCGAACAGCTCACGACGCAGCAACATGCAGTCAGCGGACACTGCGGCGCAACTGCGCACAGCCATCGGCCAACGCGCCTTGATGCACTCACCTGCCGACAAGCCCTGCCAAGGCTGGTACGCCACTGGCCCCCGCAACAGGTCAAAGCCCGCATGCACGACCGTACCCTCACGGGCGAGTAGCCGCGCACCGACTACCCCTACTTCCGGCCTGAGCCCCTCGTTGAGCAAGCCTTCGATCCAGGCTGGCGAAATCACTTCGCAATGCTCGCCGAGCAGCAGCAGGTACTCACCGCCAGCCTGCTCCGCCGCCAGGTTGAGCAACGCGTCACGCCCGCTCACAGCGCCTGCCAGCAACACGACCCGCTGGCCAAACCCTTGCAGCGCGGCAGCGGTGGTTTCGGCGTGCTCGGAATTGCAGGCAACCCGCAACTCGTAGCGCGGGTAACGGGTGCGCTGCAGGACGCTGGTCAGGCACGCCTGCAGGCGCTGCAGGTCACCTTCGGCGGCCACCAGGATGCTCACCAGTGGTGTTGCCGAGTGGCGGAAATCCACCACCAGGCCAGCCTCGCCCTGGTCATGCACTTCGCCGCGATAACCCAGCAGTGTCAGGTGCCGCTTGAGCGTCAACAGCGCGTCGGCTTGCAGTGCCGCTGTCGCCTGGCTGCCCACCACCAGGTACTCGTCCATGTGTGCCAGACCGCCCTGTCCATGCTGCTCGACCAGGCGCAACAGCAAGTCGAATTCCAGCGCATGGCGGCAGGTTTCGCTGTAACCACCCAACTCCACCACAGTCTCGCGGCGCAGGCACCAATGCCGTGACATCAGCCCTGGCTGTGCACGCAGCAGGTCCAGGTTGCTGCCTGGGCGGACCACGCCATGCAGGCGGCCCTCGCTGTCACGCTGCACTTCGTTGGCACACACCGCCTGACAGCCCGCCGCCTCGGCCAACTCCTGCTGCAGACGCAACAAGCCACCGCTGACCAAGGCATCGCCCGCTTGCAGCAACATCAGCCAATCGCTGTCGAGCTGCCGCACTTGCTGGTTGAGGTGCGTGACCCAGTTGCTTTCGTTGACCTGCACGAAATGCAAGGTGTCGCGTGCGGTCGTGATTGCCGGCGGCTTGCCGCCCTTGAGCACCACCAGCTTGAATTGGCGCAGGCCACTGGCCAGCAGGCTGTCGAAGGTGGCCTGCAACGCCAGGTCGTCGTCGGCGAGGTCGGTCACCATGAAGGTGATCTGCGCCTTCGCACGCTTGTTCAGCTGAGCCGACAGGCGCTGTTGGGTAGCCTTGTCCGGTGTGGCAGCGGCCAGTGCCTCAAGCACCTGGCCAGAAACCGTACTGCGCAGCCAGCCGGCGCCATCGATACCCGGTACCGCCTCCAGGCGCGCGAGCCAGGCGCCCAGTTCGCGGGCGCGCTCGCCATCGTCCTTGCCGGTAAGGGTCGGCACCAGGCGCTGGCAGACCTCCAGGTTGAACAGGCCCAGTGCCAAGGCTTTCCAGTAACGCTGCTGCAAGGTTTCGGCGGTGTCATTGGGGTGTACCTGCAACAATTCACGCTGGCGTACCCAGGTGCCCTCCAATGCCTCGCGGTGGGTTTGCCCGGTTGGCCAGGCATGGCAAAGGAATTCCAGCGCGGTCAGGCACGTGAACAGCGCGCCATTGTAGTAAGGCAGCTCGACATACTGTCGCGGCTCGAAGACGCGCTCCGGCTCGCCGATCACGGTGCCCCATGGCGAGGTGAACAGCAAAGGGGCCTCGCCCTGGTCGTAAGTCGCCCGCACAAAGCGATTGAGCACGGCAAAACCGGCATCGTCATTGCTCAGCTCGCCATTCCATTCACGCAGCAGGCGCACGGTACGGGTCAACTGCTCGTCGCGGGCCACCGGGGTCAGCGCGCTCGGTGCGAACTCACAGACCACATCGGTCTGGGCCAATTGCGCGATGTCGCCAGCAGCGACCAGGGCATAGGACAAGGCCACGCGCCAGGCAGCGAAGTCCAGTCCGCCGGGCAAGGTATCGAGCGCTGCCTGCAACGCCCCGACCCGCAGCACCGCGCGCCACGCCTGCTGCCCGGCCATGGCGTACTGGCGCAAGCGTGCACGTGGGTGGGAATCGGCTGCAGCTTCGAAAGCCGAGCCGATCTTGTGGTAGGCCATCTGCGCATTACCCGGCGCATAGGCTAACGCATAACCCTGAGCCCCTTGAGCCTGGGGTTGCGCGTGCAAGCAGGCAGCGGCCTGCTGCAAGGCCGACGCCAACACGAAATCGGCATCCAGGGCCAAGGTCACGAACGGCGTGGCAACCTGCTGCAGGGCCTGGGCCAGGCGCGCGCTGCACTGCTCACCCGACGTACCTGCCCGCAGCGGCTCCAGGACCAGGCAGGGAATGCCAGCCTGGCGATAGTAGTAGACGGCACGGGCACGATGGTCCGGCTGTTCATGCCCGAGCAGGACGACGGTCACTTGGTCGTGCGACCCGATTGCGGTTTCGGCCATAGGGCACCTGTTCATGTTGTTGGTCTGAAGCCCACCAATGGCAAGCGACAGGTTGTTCAGTCCGCGAGCCAGGCATTGGCCCATTGTTGCAAGTGCTGTGGCATCAGCACGTAGTCACGCAGTACCGCTTCGCGCAGGGCGTCGCCCTGGCGGTAGCTGGCCTGGGGGTCGGCCAGGTGCATGCGGATCGCCTCCAGCCACTGTTCGGAGGTGTTGTTGCGCACCCGAGTGCACGGCAGGTAGCCGTCATAGGCCTTGGTATCGGTGCAGATCACCGGGAAGCCGCAGGCGCCATACTCAAGCAGGCGCAGGTTGCTCTTGCAGTCGTTGAACAGGTTCTGCTCGAGCGGTGCCAATGCCAGGTCGAGGTTGAGGCTGGCCAGCTTCTGCGGGTACAACGCCAAGGGCACGCCTTTGTGGAACTCCTTCACGTAGGGCTGCAGGACATCCGGGCACATGCCGAAGAACACCCAGTCGACCTCGTCGGCCAGTGCCCTGACCACGTCCAGCAATAGCTCCAGATCGCCCCGATGGCTGGTCCCGCCTGCCCAGCCCACGCGCGGCCGCGCGCTGCTCTGGCGCTCGCTGGCAAGCCCGGCCCACAGCTTTGCGGCGAGCATGTTGGGCACTACCCGGATATCGTGGTGCATGCCCGACAAGGCATCGGCCAGCGGCTGGGTCGACACCACCACCCGGTCACACAGGGCAATACCCTGGGTGACCAGCTCACGCATGTTGGCCGGCATGTTGCGTGAGTGGGCGTTCTTTTTCGGCACGTCGATGATGTAGTCATCGATCTCGTAGATGCGCCGGGCGCTCGACAGGCGCTTGAAGCGCGTCATTTCATCGATCGAGTTGCTCGTGTAGCGGCACTGCAAGATCATCACGTCGGGCTTCTCACGCTCGATCTCGATCATCTCGGGCGTACTGAAATCAAGCCGCCCCTGGATCCAGCCGGCGCGCTCCAGTTCGGTAAACGGCTGCGCCACCCGGTAGTGTCCGACCGCGGATGTATTGATCGGCAATGCCAGCACCGACGGCAGCACACGGCTGATGAACGGGTCCCAGCCACGGCGTTGCCCGGCGTCGAGGTTGAAGCTGGCCATTTTCAGGCTCAGGTTACGGTTGTAGGCCGGGTCTCGGGCAACCTTGGCCAGCCAGCGTTCATGGAAGATGTCTTTGTCCAGCAGCTTGCGCTGGCTGTCCACCGCTACATCGCGGGTCGAAGCGAAGCGGCCGAGTAGCGCATGGGGCGTCCACACCGCCAGGTAACCTTGTTCGCGGATGCGCAGGCAGAGGTCGGCGTCCTGCAGCCCCCCCTTCAGGCCCTGCACATCGAAACCACCCAGCGTAGCGAACAGGTCGCGGCGCACCAGCAGGCAGTCGAGGCTCAGCGCACTCCAGTTCTGCACGGCTTTGAGCCGGAGCATGTAGCCACCGCTGTCAGCCGGCATGCCGACGAACGGGCTGCTGACGCCACCATGCAGCCCCAGCACCAGCCCGGCGCCAAAGACCTCGCCGGTGTGGGTACACAGCTTGGGCGCAACCACACCGACCTCCGGGCGCTGGGCGTGGGCCATCATCTCGCCCAGCCATGGCCGGTCGAAGGCGAGGCAGGCACTGTCGAGCATCAGCAAGTACTCGCCACGGGCAGCCTCGCTGGCCTGGTTCAGCTGCAGCACCTGGCTGCCGCTGGCGACCTCGACGACACGCAACTGATCGCTGCCAAGCCCCTGCATGGCCTCCAGCCACTGGCGCAGGTCGGCCGGTGTTTCCGGCGAGGCAATCAGCAGCACCTCGAAGTGGCCATACTGGGTGTGTTCGAACAGCGACTCGACACAACGCATTGCCGTGCCAAGGTGGTCACCGAGCGCCAACAGGATCGAAACCCTGGCTGGCGCCGGGTGCTGGTACGCCACCCGGCACAATGGCACGCCTTCGGCACCGACCACCTCGGCGTCGACACCCAGCCGCTGCAGGTGGGCGCGCACCACGCGTGGCGCCTGCTGCACGCAGCGCGGGTCGTGCAACCACTGGCCATAGTCCCATTGGCAGTGCACCAGCAGTTCGTCGATATGTTCGATTGCCTGCAAACCCTGGCTTTCGGCCAAGCGCCAGAGCAGATCGTGAGGCGCGAGCAGGTCGAAATCCGGGTCGAAGCCACCGACCTGGCGCAGCGCTTCACAGTTGAAGGCCAGGACACGCCCGACATAGGGCAGGCTGCGCATCAGGTCGAGGTTGAAGTCTGGCTTGAAGATCGGCGTTGTCGGGCGCAGGCTGTCGTGGCTGCCTTCGTCGACATAGATACAGGCCCGTTCGCGCAGCGCCATGCGCTCACCCATGATCGCCAGGGCATGTGGCACCAGGCGGTCACCAGCGCGCAACAGCAAGACCCAGTCGGCATCATCGGCCCGCGCCAGGCGCGCCTGCACCTGGGCCAGGCCATTACCCTGCACGAGCATGCGCTCGACCCCGACCGCGTCGGCCAGCTCCAGCGCCGCAGGCGCCAGCAGCCAGCAGCGGGCCGCGCCATAGGACTGCGCGGCCAGGCTGTCGAGGGTCGCGCGCAAAGCCTGTTCTTCCCCCGCTTCAGCCCAGATCACCGGGACGATGCGCGGCTGCCAGCCCCATTGTTCGATGCGCTTGGGCAGCGCCCGCTGCTGGGCCTCGGACAAGCTGCGGCATTCCAGCCATTGGGCATACACCTCTTCGAAAGACAGGCAATCGGTGCCCACCTGCTGCCCCTGGCGCGCCTGCTGCGCGCTATACAGCCGGTTCAGCTCGTATTCTTCCCATTGCGCCCCAGCCTCACCCTGGTAACGCTCCAGCGGCAGGTAGCGTACCCAGCCACTGGCCGGCGCGGCCTCGCTCGCCCGTGCCGCCAGCATCGCCTTGAGCCAGTCGGTCTCGATGGGGAACGCCATGGTCATGCCGGCCTGGTGACTGAGGCGCGCAGGGTGCAGGCGCTCCATGCTGAGGAAGCGTGACAGGTGGCCGAGGTTGCCACGACGCATGAGGCAGATGTACAGCGCCATGTCCAGGCGCGCGACGAAGCCACTACCGTCCTGCACCAGCGCTGGCAGGAACTCGGCCACCAGGTCGCGGCGCAGCAGCGCGTGGCTCAGCCCGCCGAACAGGTTGGGCGCGTTGGTCTCCAGCGCTTCGAGCAGGTCACTGCCCTTGACCACCGCGTCCTCCGGGCACATCACCGCGTTGAGCATGCGCGGCGGCAACAAGGCGTCGTCTGCCGCGCACAGCATGCGCTGGCAGATGGTCATGCTGACATCGGCATGCTGCGCCATGAGCCTGGCCTGCAAGCCGACGCATTCGGGGAACAGGCGGTCATCATCACAGAGAAACTTGAGCAACGGCCCCCGGGCATGCTCCAGGCACACCATCAGGTTACGGGCGAACCCCAGGGTCTGCGGGTTGCGTACGTAGCGCACCGGCTTGCCGGTTTCGCTCATCACCGCATCGACGATTGCCGCAATTTCCGGGCCGCGGCTGTCGTCGCAGACCAGCACCTCGAGCATCGGGTAATCCTGTTCCAGCGCACTGAGCAGGGTGGCGCGAAAGAACTCGGGGTTGAAGGCCGGGATGGCGATGCTGACGAGAGGCTGTTGGCTCACGGTAATGACCTTGAAGAACGGCGTGGCCAGCACCGCCTGGGCTGGCCCGCAAATGACGCCAGGAGAGGTATCAGATGTAGTTGACCAAGGACAGCCCGGCGACCTTGGCATAGGCCTGCAACGAAGCCTGCAGCATGTTGGTCTGCATTTGCAGGCGCAGCATCACCTCGGCCGGGTCGCTTTCGCGAATCGAGCTCTGGGTCTTGGCATTTTCGGTATTCAGCGCTTCGTTGGTCTCGGACTGCACGTCCAGTGCCTGACCGCGGCCACCAATGGCGCTGACCGACGCCGACACCTGGTTGGTGGCACTGGCAATGTTGCCGATGGCTGCATCCAGGGATGCCCGGAACTGCTGCCGGGCCACCGGGTCGCCATCCACCGGGCTGTTCAGCGCGGCGCGCAGCTTGCCGATGGTATCCAGCACATTCTGGGTCTGATGGGTGTCGACCTTGATCGCGAACGAATCACCGGCGTTCGGGGCGCCCGACAACTCGAAGCTGACACCTGCCGCTGTCGCAGTGGTGCCGCCTGCGCCGCCGAGGACACCGGAGGCCACCGGCCGGCTATCGGCAGTCACGGGTGCCGCATACAACTCGAAGCTGTTGCTGCCGGTGAACTTGAGCACCGCACCACCGGAAGGGAATGCTGCATCGTAGGCAGCCTGATCGGTGATGGTCGCACCGGTAACCTGCTCCGAAGAGCTGTTACCCGGGCTGCGGGTCCCGGACACTTCATCCGCACGGGAGCTAAGGGTAAAGGTGTGGCCGGCGATGACCGCGTCTTCGTTGCCCTTGTCGCCAGCCTGGAAACTGATGTCCAGGCGCAGGTCGACGCCACGGAAACTGATGGTGGTGTTGTCGCCGTTGGGGTCGAACTTGCCGCCCTGGCTGGCTTCGAGCGTGACGTCATTGTTGTTGGCGTCAGTGATCTTGTATTCAGTGCTGCTGATGAACTCGATGGTGTACGGCTCGCCGCCACGGAACCGGTCGTTGTAGGTCGCGCTGCCCGATACCTGGCCGTTGGACAGGCTGACCCGGCCATCATCGGTGGCGGGTGCAGTCAGCGCGGTCTGGCTGCGGCTGGTATTGAGCGCCTGCTCGAAGGCATCGTAGCCGGTCTCGTTGGCCGCCAGGGTGAGCATGTCGCCAACCTGCAGGCTCAGCTTGCCCTGGTCGCCCTGGTAGCTGTAGGTGCCATCTGCGTTGCGCACATAAGGCGGCGTATCGCCCTTGGAGCCGGAGAAGATGTACTTGCCATTTTCGTCCCTACTGTTCATCAGGGTGAACAGCTGGTCTTCGAGCGAGGCGAGTTCGTCGGCATTGGCCTTGCGATCGGCGTCGGTCATCGAACCGTTGCCGGAGCTTACCGCCAGCTCGTTGACCCGCTGCAGGATGGTGCCGATCGAGTTCAGCGTGCTTTCGGCAGTGCCCAGCGCGTTGCGCACGCTGGTGATGTTGCCCGAGTACTGCTTCAGCAGGTTCTGCTGCTGCTCCAGCTGCAGCAGGCGAGCCGCGCCAACCGGGTCGTCCTTGGCCGAACGCACGCGGATGCCATCGGAGGCTTCCTGCTGGGTCTTCACCGTGTTGGCGAAGTTGCGCTGGTAGTTGGCCTGGTTGGTGTTGTAGAACTGCGAAGTGGAGATGCGTACGCTCACGATCTACGGCTCCTTAAAGACTGTTGATCAGGGTGGCGAAGGTTTCCTGGGCCGCCTTGATGATCTGCGACGACGCGGTGTAGTACTGCTGGAACTTGATCAGGTTGCCGGTCTCTTCGTCGACCGACACCCCCGACAGGCCGTTGCGGCTGTCCAGCGCAGATGTATGCAGGGCCGAGGTGGCATCGCTGTCCATCTGCGCCTGGCCGGCCTTGCCGCCGACGTTGGAAACCAGCTTGGCATAGGCATCGGTGAAGCTGATGCCCTTGCCGTTGGCGCCGACCTCGACCGTGGACCGGGTCTGCAGGTCGAGCACCGACTGGCCATTGCGGTTGTCCGCCGAGCCCGCGCCAGTCAGCGCCACGGTGTAGCTGTCACCGTTTTTCGGGGCGCCGGAAACACTCATCTCGAAGTTGAAGCTGGCGCCCAGCGAATTGCCGTTGCCATCGACCATCGGCACCGACAGCTGCAGCTTGTTCTCCTGGCCCGGCAGAATGGTGCCGCTGCCGATCTCGGTGCCCTTGGCGTCGTACATCTTGTAGGCCTGGGGCGAGGTGGTGTCGTCACCGAATACCAGCTTGACCGGGGTGGAGTACTTCAGGCCGGCCTGCAGCTGCGAACGCTGAGCGGCATCGTAGATGTCCAGCTCGGAGGTCAAAGTCGGCTGGGTGATCACGCCGGTGCCCTTGTTACCCGCCCCGCTGGTAGCGGTCAGCGGCGCGGCCAGGGCCAGGCGCTTGGGGTCGGTGAGCACGGTGTCGATGCCGGCCGCAGCGTTGCGGGTCGGGGTGATCTTGAAGCTGTCGCCGGCACTCAGGCCGCCACCGTTGAGCGACAGGGTGAAGCCGTCGATGACCGGCGGCGGCGTGTCGCCGAGGTCGAAACTGCCCATGTCGGTGCCTTCCGGCAGCTTGCGCACGCTGTAGCCGGTGGCGCTGGTGAAGGTCACCTGGTAATCGCTGGTGGACAGTTTGCCGGTGTCCTTGATGGTCACGTCAAGGTTGCCGGAGCCGGCGCTGTTGCCGGCCTTGGCAATACTGCGCTGGCTGACGGCCGCGGCGCTGTTGATGTCGCCGAACAGGGTGGCGCCGAAGTTACCGTTCTTGTCGATACCCTGGGCCAGCTGGCTGTTGATTGCATCCGCCACCACCAGGGCCACGCGGCCCAGCTCGTTGACGGCAGGATCGAGGGTTTCCTTGCGGTAGCGGATCAGGCCACCCAGCTCGCCACCGCTGGTGGTGCCGGTGATGTCCATCTTGGTCGAGCCACGGTTGAGAATCAGGCTCATCCGGGTCGGGTCGGTCGCGCTCGGTTCCACGCCCAGGGTCTGGGTGGTCTTGCCGAGGACCAGGGCCTGGCCATTTTTCAGGTAGACGTCGTAGTTGCCGTCGCGCTCCACCACATCGGCACCGACCAGTTTGCTCAGCTCGCGCACCGCGCCATCGCGCTGGTCGAGCAGGTCGTTGGGCTGGCCGGAGATGGACGCGACGCGAGAAATCTGGTCGTTGAGGTCTGCGATGCTCTTGGTCAGGTTGTTCACCTGATCGGCGAGCGACGCCATGTTGGCGTTGATGTCGCTGTTCTGCTGGTTGAACTGCGCCGACAGGGTGTTGAAGCGCTTGGCCAGCGACTGCGCGCTGGTCAGCAGCAGTTGCCGCGAGGCGTCCTCGGTCGGCTTGGCCGCGGCATCCTGCAGGGCACCGAAGAAGCTTTGCAGCGCAGCGGTGATGCCGGTATCGCTGCTGGACAGGGCGGTATCCAGCGGCGTGATCTGGTTCAGGTACGTGGAGGCATCGCTGCTCAAGGAAGTGGTGCTGCGCAGCTGGTTTTCCAGAAACGCGTTGTACACCCGGCGCACATCGGCCAACGTGGTGCCGCTTCCGATGAAGACCTGGCCGACTTGCTGCCCGCCCTTGGTCTTCTGCACGTTCTGCTGGCGTGAGTAGCTTTCGACATCGGCGTTGGCAATGTTGTTACCGAGGGTGTACATCCCCGATTGCGCGGCGCCAAGCCCCGACATACCAATGTTGATCAGACTCGCCATGGTTCCATGCCCTTAAAGTTTCGTTGCAGTACCGAGCATTGCGTAGTGCTCGTACGACTTCATCTGTTTTGCGATCTGCGAGATCTTGCTGGCGTAGTTCGGGTCGGTGGCGTACCCGGCCTTCTGCAGTTCGCGCGCGAATTGTTCTGGGTTATCGGCAGATTTCACCGCATCTTGATAGCGGGCATTGTTCTGCAACAGGCTGACCAGGTCGTGGAAGCTGTCCTGGTACGAGTCGTAGGAACGGAACGCCGCCGTCTCCTTGACGAACTGGCCATCGCGGAACTCGCTGGTGATCGCCCGCGCCGAGTCGCCTTCCCAGTTGCCGCTGGCCTTGATGCCGAACAGGTTGTGGCTGCTGCTGCCATCGCTGTTGCGCATGACCGACTTGCCCCAGCCGGTTTCCAGCGCCGCCTGTGCCACTAGGTAGCGCGGGTCGATGCCGATGCGCTTGGCCGCCTGTTCGGCCATCGGCAGCATGGTGGCAACGAATTCGTCGCTGTCGGCGAAGGCCTTTTTCGGTGCCAGCGGTGGCTGGGCCACAGCGCGCCCGAGGATGCGCAGGCCGTTGTCCGGCACGGCAAAGGTCTTGGCCACCTGTTGGCCGTCGCGGGCCGGCACGGCAGCGTTGTTGGTGGTGGCGGCCGACGGCACGATGCCGGCCAGCAGGCGATCGGTGAGCCTGCTCGGCAGCGCCAGACGCCGCGAATTGAGCGCGGCCACGTCACTGCGGCTGGCGCTCGCCTGGGTGGCATGCACCGGCTCGGCCACCTTGCTGCCCCACAGCGCCGGGGCGCTGCCCTCGATGCGCGGGAACGGGCTGGTGTTGGCCGGCGCGCTCTTGTTCTTGGACAGCTGGCGTACCAGCACGTCCTGCAGGCCGATACCGCCGCCTTCGCGGGACATGCTCACGGCCAGCTGCTGGTCGTACATGTCACAGTACTGCTTCACCGTCTCGGTGTTCATCGGGTTGTCGTCGGCCAGCACGTCGCTGGCCTTGCGCGAGGCCTTGAGCATTTCGCTGATGAACAGCGACTCGAATTCCTGGGCCACCTTGCGCACATTGGCGTCGCTGTCGCGGTCGCCGTGCTTGAGCGAACTCAGACGGTTGAGGTCGGTGTAGGCACCACTGTCGGCGCTGCCGGAAACCAGGCTTTTACTGTTCATCCGCGCCGTCCTCAGATCACGATCAGGTCGGCCTGCAAGGCGCCGGCCTGTTTCAGGGCTTCGAGGATCGCCATCAGGTCGCTGGGCGCGGCCCCCACCTGGTTGACCGCACGGACGATTTCATCCAACGTGGTGCCCGGGCCGAACTTGAACATCGGCTTGGCTTCCTGCTCGGCATTGACCCGCGAGCGCGGCACCACGGCGGTCTGGCCATTGGAGAACGGCCCCGGCTGGCTGACGATCGGGTCTTCGGTGATGGTCACGGTCAGGCTGCCATGGGTCACCGCCGCCGGCGACACCTTGACGTTCTGGCCGATGACGATGGTACCGGTACGCGAGTTGATGATGACCTTGGCCACGGCCTGGCCCGGGTCGATCTCGAGGTTCTCCAGGATCGACAGGTAATCCACACGCTGGCTCGGGTCCATTGGCGCGGTGACCCGTACCGAACCACCGTCCACGGCCTGGGCCACGCCAGGGCCGAGCAGGTCGTTGACCTTGTCGACGATGCGCTTGGCAGTGGTGAAGTCGGGGCGGTTGAGGTTCAGGGTCAGGCTGTTGCCCTGGTTGAAGCCGCTCGGCACCGCCCGTTCGACCGTGGCACCGCCCGGGATGCGCCCGGCCGACGGAACGTTGACGGTGATCTTGGAACCGTCACGGCCTTCGGCATCGAAGCCACCCACCACCAGGTTGCCCTGGGCCACGGCATAGACGTTACCGTCGATACCCTTGAGTGGCGTCATCAGCAGGCTGCCACCGCGCAGGCTCTTGGAGTTACCGATGGAGGACACGGTAATGTCCACCACCTGGCCCGGCTTGGCGAACGCTGGCAGGTCGGCATGCACCGACACCGCCGCGACATTCTTCAACTGCACGTTGCCGGAGCCGGCCGGTACCTTGATGCCGAACTGCGACAGCATGTTGTTGAAAGTCTGCAGGGTGAACGGTGTCTGGGTGGTCTGGTCACCCGTACCGTTGAGCCCCACCACCAGGCCATAACCGATCAACTGGTTGGAACGCACGCCAGAAATGCTGGCGATGTCCTTCAGGCGCTCGGCTTGGGCACCGAACGCGCAGGACAGGAGCAGGGTCGCGGCAATCAGCTGCCTTACGTTGAACATGTTCATCCGTACTCAGAAGGGCCAAAGCGGGCTCATGAAGAAGCGATCCAGCCAACCGGGCTGGCTGGCATCGGCGAACGAGCCGGTGCCCGAATAGGTGATGCGCGCATCGGCCACGCGGGTGGACGGTACGGTGTTGTCGGTAGCGATGTCGTCCGCCCGGATCAGGCCGGCGATACGCACCAGCTCCTCGCCGGTGTTCAGGGTCATCCACTTCTCGCCGCGCACGGCGACGATGCCGTTGGGCAGCACCTCGGCCACGGTCACGGTGATGGAGCCGGTCAGGGTGTTGCCCTGGGTGGCCTTGCTGTCGCCCTTGGTGGTGCGCTCGCCGTTATAGCCGGCTTCCAGCGACAGGTCTCCGCCGCCAAACGGGTTATTGGTGTTCGGCGTGCTGCCGAACAACGAGGTAAGGCCGATGTTGGCGTTGCTGTTCTTCTGGATCTGCGACCCTGCGTTTTTGCTTGCCGAAGTGCGCTCGTTGAGGGTGATGGTGATGATGTCACCCACGCGGAACGCCTTGCGGTCGGTGTACAGGCTCTGCTCGAAACCGGCCTGGTAGATCGAACCGTTGTTGGCTGCAGCCGGCAGCGGGGTGCGCGGCAGGACCGGCGCATAATACGGGTCGTTCGGCTTGGGCGTCGGCGCGACGCAACCTGCCAGCACGACCGCCCCCCCCAGGGCGAACACAGACAACAAACGCTTCATGACACTTACCTCACGGTGTAACGGGAGTGGAACCTGCACTAGGGCTTAGAGCTGCTGGGTAACGAAGGACAGCATCTGGTCGGCGGTGGAGATGACCTTGGAGTTCATCTCGTAGGCACGCTGGGTGGTGATCATGTTCACCAGTTCTTCCACGGTGCTGACGTTGGAGTTCTCCAAGGTCTGTTGCAGCGTGGTACCGAAACCGTTCAGGCCCGGGGTGCCAACTTGCGGCGCGCCGCTGGCTGCGGTCTCCAGGAACAGGTTGTCGCCGATCGCCTGCAGGCCGGCCGGGTTGATGAAATCGGCGGTCTGGATATTGCCGATCACCTGCGCTGCCGGGTTGCCGGCGGTGGTGATCGACACGGTGCCGTCCTGGCCGACGGTGAAGGTCTGGGCGTCATTCGGCACCACGATCGCAGGCTCCAGGGCAAAACCCTGGGCGGTGACGATCTGGCCGTCGGAGTTCAGGTGGAAGGTACCGTCACGGGTGTACGAAACCGTGCCATCGGGCTGCAACACCTGGAAGAAGCCACGGCCGTTGACCGCCATGTCCAGCGGGTTTTCCGTGGTCTGCAGGCTGCCGGTCTGGAAGTTCTTCTGCGTGCCGACAATGCGCACACCGGTACCGACCTGCAGGCCGGAAGGCAGTTCGCTGTCCTGGGTGGACTGCGCACCTGGCTGGCGCTTGATCTGGTACAGCAAGTCCTGGAACTCGGCGCGATCACGCTTGAAGCCGGTGGTCGAGACGTTGGCCAGGTTGTTGGAGATGACCGTCAGGTTGGTGTCCTGGGCGGACAGGCCGGTTTTAGCGACCCAAAGAGCCGGAAGCATGTAAGTTCTCCTCGTGCGCCTGTTTTACGGCACCCGTTCAAATGTGATTAGCCGATTTGCAAAACACGCGCCATGGCTTCGTCGCCTTCCTTGGCCGCGTTCATCATCTTGACGTGCAGTTCGAATTGACGGGACAGCGCCAGCACCGACGTCATTTCTTCCACGGCGTTGACGTTGCTGCCCTCCAGGAAGCCTGACACCACCCGCACATTGACATCGGCGGCGGCTGGCTGGCCGTCCCGGGTATGGATCAGCCCATCCAGGCCTTTGGTCAGGCCTTTGCTGTCCGGGTTGACCAGCTTGATACGGTCGACCTCGGCCATTACCCGCGGGTCTTCACCCATGGAACGGATGCTGATGGTGCCGTCGGCGCCGACTTCAACCTTCTGCTCTGGCGGAATGGCGATGGGGCCGCCATTGCCGATCACCGGCATGCCGTTGCCGGCACGCAGCACGCCCAGGGCGTCGATGTTCAGGCTGCCGGTACGCACATAGGCTTCGCTGCCATCGGGCGCCTGTACGGCGATGAAACCTTTGCCGGTCACCGTCACATCCAGGTCGCGCCCGGTTTCGATCATCGGGCCTTCGCTGAAGTCGGTGGCCGGGCGCTCGGTCATGGCAAAGGCCCGCGCCGGAAAGCTGTCGCCGAACACCGGCATCGAGCGCGCCTGCTCCAGGTCACGCTGAAAACCGTTGGTGGAAATGTTCGCCAGGTTGTTGGCGTGGGCCTTCTGCGCCAGCGCGTTCTGGCTGGCGCCGGTCATGGCCACGTAAAGCATCTTGTCCACAGTCATCCTCCGCTGCACTGGCGATCGCTTGCCGCTCGCCGTTGCTGTACAGGCTCTAAAGCAAGTTCCGAACCAACTTTTCAGAATCAGGAAAAAGCCCGTGAATACGGGCTTTCAAGGGTGCCGCCGGTGTATTGAACGCCGGTTATCCGGCGCTTGCTTGCCGGTGACGGAAAACTGTACCGGGCTCTTCGCGGGCTCGTTCAAGGCTCGCGGCAAGCGCCATTGGTGAAGGGCCCGGCAAACTTCTTCCAGCCCTCCCCCGGCGGCCATTGCGAACAGACCAGGCGCCCATCCACCTGGCTTTCCCAGCGCCACCACGGCGCGGTGCCGGCCTGAGCCTGGTACAGGCACGCTGCAGCAACCAGTGCGACAAGCAGTTTTTTCATGACGCCCCCCTCAAAAACGACGAACCCCTTCACGACAAAGGGGTTCGTCCTGACACGCTCAACCAGCAACCATCAGGCCATCTGGATGACGGTCTGCATGATGGTGCTTTCGGTGGAGATGGTCTTGGCGTTCGCCTGGTAATTGCTCTGCGCCTTGATCAGCTCGACCAGTTCCTGGGTCAGGTTGACGTTGGAGGCTTCCAGCGAGTTGGATTCGACGCTACCCAGGGTACCGGTCTTCGGCGCATCGATGCCCGGAATGCCGGAGGTGTAGGTCTCGGTCCAGCGGGTACCGCCGATCTGCTGCAGGCCCTGCTCGTTGGCGAAGCTGGCCAGCGCGACCTGGCCGATGGCACGCGACTGCTGGTTGCTGAAGCTGGCGAACAGTACGCCGGTCGAGTCGATGCTCAGGCTCGACAGGATGCCGGTCGCATAACCATCCTGGGACTGCGACATGCGCGCGGTCTCGGTGTTGTACGAGGTGGTGCTGTTCATCGACAGGCGCATGCCGTCGGCATTGCCCGCCGCACCATTGGCGATCCAGTTACCCGCCGAATCTTCCACCGCTGGCACCCAACCGGTCATGGTGAAGGTGTTGTTGGTCACGGTGAACGACGAGCCCGCCGGGTGGCCGGTGTTGTCAGCCGTCATGCCCTTGACCGAGCCGTCGCTGTTGAAGCTGATGGTGCCGGTCAGCGGTGCAGTGGAGGACGGGTCGAACGGGTTGCGCCCGTCAACCAGGGTGTACATGGTCCACTCATTGGTGCCGGTCTTGCGATAGAACTGCTCCATGGTGTGCTCGTTGCCCTGGCTGTCGTACACCTTGGTCGGGAAGGACTTGGTGTAGGTCTTCTGGTCAGCAGGGTCGAACGGCAGGTTCGGCACCATCGCACCGGTACCATCGTCGACTTCCAGCGGGATGTCAGCGGCCGAAGAGTTCAGGTTGATGCCCTGGTCAATCAGGGAAGTGGCCTTGGGCTGCAGTGCCGAGGTATCGATCTGCAGGTCGGTCAGTATGCCCTTCTGGATCTTGCCGGTCGAGTCAGCGGCATAACCCTGCAGGCGCAGGCCGTCCGAGGTCACCACGAAGTTGTCCTTGCTGGCCTGGAAGGCACCGGCACGGGTATAGACGCGCGAGCCGTTATCGGACAGCACGAAGAAGCCCTGCCCCTGGATACCCATGTCCAGCACGTTGCCGGTGTTGTTGACATCACCCTGGGTAAACTGCTGGGAAACGGCCGCCAGACGCACACCATTACCGACCTGGTTCTTGCCCACGCCCAGGCGGTTGGCACCGGCATAGACATCCGCGAACTCGGCGCGCGACGACTTGAAACCGGTGGTGTTGACGTTGGCAATGTTGTTGCCGGTGACATCCAGCTGCTTGTTTGCTGCGTACAGACCGCTAAGGCCGATATTGAAAGACATGAATTCGCTCCTTTTGCCGCACTAATGGGCCTTAGATACCGATGGTTTGCACGTCGGAGAGGGACACTTTGCCAACGCCAGCGAGGTTGAGCACCATTTCGCCGGCGGAACTGAAGCTGACGCTGGTCACCTTGGCCGGCAACAGCGTGTTCATCTGCACGGCCTTGCCATCCACCGTGGTGCTGGCGGTGAAGGTGTACGTACCCGGGTCGACTTTCGCGCCGCTATTGTTGGTACCGTCCCAGATGAAGTCGGCGTAACCGGCCTTCTGCTCACCCAGTTCGATGGTCTTGACGGTGTTGCCGTCCTTGTCCTTGATGGTGATCTTCGCTTCGCCGATGGCTTGCGGCACCACGAACTGCGCGTTGAAGCTTTCGCTGGTATCGACGATAGCCTTGTCGTTCTGCACCACCACCGAGCGACCGACCAGCGACGACGCCTGCAGTGCCTGGGACGAGGCCATGGCACTGGTAATGGCACTGACCGACTCGTTCAGCGAGGTGATACCTTCGAGGCTGCTGAACTGCGCCAACTGGGCAACGAATTCACCGTTGTCCTGCGGGTCCAGCGGGTTCTGGTGCTGCATCTGGGTCACCAGCAACTGCAGGAAGGCATCCTTGCCGAGCGAGTCGGTGCCGGTCTTGGATGCGGTGTCCACGGTCTTCTTGGTGTTGGTACCCACACCCGACGCCGCAAGCACTTCGTTGAGATTCACGCCGGTAGTATCGATTGCCATGGTCTGGTTTCCTTATCACTGACCCAGGGTCAGGACCTTCTGCATCATGCTCTTGGCCGTGTTCATCAGCTCGGCGTTGGTCTGGAACGCCCGGCTGGCGGAAATCATGTCGGCCATTTCCTCGACCACGTTGACGTTCGGGTAGTAGACATAGCCGTCCTTGTTCGCCGCCGGGTGGTTCGGCTCGTAGCGGGCTTCGAGGTTGCTCTGGTCCTCGACGATGCCTTTTACCTGCACGCCTTGCCCGGCTTCGCCCTGGTCTTCGAACAGCGACTGGCTGCTGCCGGCCTGGGCATCCTGGAAGGTCGTGGCGAACACCGGGTGGCGAGCGCGGTAGGTCTGGTCGATGCTCGAGGAAACGGTCTCGGCGTTGGCAATGTTCGAAGCAACGGTGTTCAGGCGCGTGTTCTGCGCACTCATGCCGCTACCGGCAATGTTGAAGACACTGGAAAGGGACATGGTCATTCTCCCCGCAGGGCCGATACCAGCCCTTTGAATTTACTGTTGAGCAAGGTGAAGCTGGCCTGGAAGCCGACCGCGTTTTCGGTGTAGTTCGATTGCTCGATCTGCGCGTCCACGGTGTTCTGGTCGATCGACGGCTGCAGCGGGGTGCGGTACTTCAGGGTATCGTCGGCCATGGCCAGGCCTTCGGCCTCGATGTGCCGGCTGTTGGTGCGGTCGAGGCTGAAACGGCCGCTCTGCTGCTTGTCGCTTTCGGCGGCGAGCACCGAAGCGAAGTCCATGTCGCGCGCCTTGTAGTTGGGCGTGTCGGCGTTGGCGATGTTGTTGGCCAGCACTTCGGCGCGCTGGGCGCGGAAGCCCAGGGCCTTTTCATGGATGCCAAGCGCCTTGTCGAAACTGATGCTCATGTCGGGGAAACCTTCGAAGGTTGACCGGAATATCGTTGGCCAAGCTATAGCAAGGGCTGTGCCAACCAACTGAAAGCCTGCAAATACGGGCTTCCACGGCGAAGTGCTGTCAGAGTGATGCCAGAAAAGCGGCAAAGGCCTTCCGCCCGGAGCGGCGAAAGCGGCAATTGCCAGGCGGCAAAAGCGGCAAAACAAAAAATTGACGTCAGCTTTTCCTGCGCTGGCTTCTCGCCGACGCGCCCGCGAAGCGGCCAGAGCAGACAAACAAAAAGGCCGGCAACTTTCGCTGCCGGCCTTCTGTGCTTACTTGGCCTGGTAGATGATCCCCGGGCTGCACTGCACCATCTGGTAATGGTCCGGCAGTCCGTTCAGCGCCTCGGAAGCGCCAAGGAACAGGTAGCCACCCGGTTTCAGGGTGCCATGGATGCGCATCAGGATGTCCTTCTTCACCTGCGCCGAGAAGTAGATCAGCACGTTACGGCAGAACACCACGTCGAACTTGCCCAGGCTGGCATAGCTGTCGAGCAGGTTGAACGAGCGGAACTCGACACGGCTGCGAATCGCCGGCTTGACCGCCCAGCGCCCCGGCCCCTTGGTATCGAAGTAGCGCTGCAGGCGCTCCTGGGACAAGCCGCGGGCAATCGCCAGGCTGTCGTACTCGCCAGTCTTGCAGTTGGTCAGCATGCTGCCGGACAAATCGGTGGCGACGATCTGCGCGCCCATCTTCAACTGCCCCAGGTTGCTGCGTTCGAACTCGTCGATGGCCATCGAGATGGAGTACGGCTCCTGCCCCGATGAACAGGCCGCCGACCACATGCGCAGGCGCTGCCCGGGGTTGTTGCGGATGAACTCCGGAATCACCTTGTTCTTCAGCACTTCGAACGGGTAGGTGTCGCGAAACCACAGGGTCTCGTTGGTGGTCATGGCATCGACCACCTGCTCGCGCAAGCCACCTCGCGGCTGGGCCTGGATGCGCTGTACCAGCTCACCCAGGTTCTTGATGCCCTGTTGTTCCATCAGCTTGTTGAGACGGCTGGAAACCAGGTACTGCTTGTTATCCCCCAGCAGGATGCCACAGGCTTTCTCCAGGAAGACCCGGAACTGTTCGAAATCCAAATTACCCGTAGACACTTCTGCCGCCTCTTTTCAATCACTGGTGCCGGGGGCTTGCCCCCGGCGCTTTCAATGTGCTGCCTTGATCCGGTCGACCACCCGCTGGGCAAGGTCGTCCGGCTTGAACTTGGCCAGGAAGTCATCCGCCCCGACTTTCTTCACCATTGCCTGGTTGAACACCCCGGAAAGCGAAGTATGCAGGCAGATATGCAGTTTTTGCATGCGTGGATCACTGCGGATCTCCGCGGTCAGCGTGTAGCCATCCATTTCCGGCATTTCAATGTCCGAGATCATCATCAGGAACTCTTCTTCCGGCTTCTTGCCCTCGTCCACCAGCTGACGCAGGTAGTTCAGGGCCTGGCGACCGTCATTGAGCGCCACCACCTCGACCCCTACCGTCTGCAGGCAGCGGCTGACCTGCTTGCGCGCCACCGACGAATCGTCGACGGTGAGCACCCGCAGCAGCACGGCCTTGTCCTGCACCTCGGCATCGACAACCCCGGCCGACACCGACTCGGACGATGGCGCCACTTCGGCCAGCACCTTCTCCACGTCGATGATCTCGACCATGCGGTTGTCCACCCGGGTGACTGCGGTCAGGTAGTGGTCGCGGCCGGTGCCCTTGGGTGGCGGATGGATTTCTTCCCAGTTCATGTTGACGATACGTTCCACCGAATGCACCAGGAAGCCCTGGGTCTTGGTGTTGTACTCGGTAATGATCACGAAGCTGTTGCGCGTGTCTTCCTGCAGCGGCCGCAGCCCGGTGGCCATCGACAGGTCGAGGATCGGGATGGTCGCCCCGCGAATGTTGGCAACGCCGCGCACCACCGGGTGCGCCTTGGGCAGCAAGGTCAGTGCAGGGCATTGCAGCACTTCCCTGACCTTGAACACGTTGATGCCGTATAGCTGTTCGCCATTGAGGCGGAACAGCAGCAATTCCAGGCGGTTCTGCCCGACCAGCTGCGTGCGCTGGTTGACCGAATCCATAACACCTGCCATGCCAGTCTCCTCTACCTTTGAGCCTTTCGGTGCCACTCACCTAGCAAGTCGGCACGGGCTTTGCTTTTTTGAGCGTCATGTACACGAAAACGACATTTTTCCGACGATTGACGCGCCTGCTGACTGGCTCGCTGACCGTGCTGTGCCTGCTGACGCCTGGCGTTCGCACGGTAGCGGACGCGTTTACCTTGCCTGAACAGCTTATCGGTGTCACCCAAGGGTTTCTTGAATTCAGCGTGGAAGATTACCTGGCCACCACCCAGACCGCCGGCCGCTACGAAATCCAGGTCAACCCGCTGGACCCACGCCTGCGCATGCCGCTGTGCAGCCAGCAGCTGGACGCCTCGCTGGAAAGCCCGGCGCAACCGCTGGGCCGGGTTACGGTGAAGGTGCGTTGCGACAGCGCAGCGCCGTGGACCGTGTTCGTACCGGCCACCGTGCGGCTGTTCCGCGAAGTAGTGGTGGCGACCCGCCCGCTGAAGCGCGACAACGTGGTGGGCGAAGGCGACGTGGCCCTGCGCGAGCGCGATGTCGGCACCCTGGGGCAAGGCTTCCTGACCGAACTGGAGCAAGCGGTCGGCATGAAGATGCTGCGCCCCACGGTGATCGACCAGGTGCTCACCCCGCAGCACCTGGAACAGGCCGAGGTGGTGCGCAAGGGCGACCACGTGGTGATCATCGCCCGCAGCGGCAGCCTGAGCGTACGCATGCCCGGCGAAGCGCTGGGCAAGGGTGGCCTGAGCGAGCAGATCCGGGTGCGTAACCTCAATTCCAAACGGGTGGTCAAGGCCAGGGTCACCGGCCCGGGCCAGGTCGAGGTGAGCATGTAGCCAGCCGACATTGCGCTGGCGGTGAGGAACCGCTGCTCTTAAACTGTGTCAGAAAACGGGTTCGCAAGCTTGCCGACAGGCGGCTACGCATTTGTGCCTAAAGTTTCTTTCGGATTGGCCGAAAACAAGGCAAGCGTCCAAATACCCAGAGGTTTCTGATCATGGTCATCGACTTCAGTCGTGTAAATAATTCTCCGTCCGTTACGGGCGGCGTGCGCGGCAACAGCGCATCCGGCAGCGCCGAAAAACCGGCAGCCAGCCAGGAAGCCACCACCAGCGCCAGCGGAGAAGCGGTACACCTCAGCCAGGAGGCACAGCAGTTGCAGAAGATCAGCGACAAGCTGCGCGACGAGCCGGTGGTCAACAGCGCCCGTGTGGCCCAGTTGAAACAGGCGATCGCCGACGGCAGCTACCAGGTCGATGCAGGCCGGGTCGCCAGCAAACTGCTCGATTTCGAAGCCCAGCGCTGACCGTTCGGCGCGCTGACTTCACGGACGCCCAAACAGCCAAGAGTTAGCCATGCACGACACCACCTTGCTGCAACTGATCGAAGACGACATCGCACCGATGCAGGAATTGCTCGACCTCTTGCAGAAGGAGGCCGTTGCTCTGCATGGGCGTGACATGGCGCTGCTGGAAACCATCCTGGCCCGCAAGCAGTCCTTGATCGTGCTGCTGGAGCAGCAAGGCACGCGGCGCAACAACCTGCTCACCAGCCTGGGCCTGAGCGCCAATCGCGCCGGGGTGGAGGCGGTGGCGGCACAATCACCGAACGGTGAACTGCTGCTGCAGCAACTCGACGTCATCAGCCAGTTGATGCAAGCCTGCCAGCAGCTCAACGAGACCAACGGGCGGATCATCCAGGTGCAGCAAAACGTCACCAACAACCAGATCCGCATCCTCATGGGTGGCGACTCGCCGTCGCTCTACGACAGCCGCGGCAGCACGTCGCCGCTGGTCAAGCCACGGGCGCTCAGCCAGGTTTGATTTTTTCTATCAAGGCACGGAACATACTGGCAAAATGCCGTTAATTGCGTGTGTCGCTTTTGCCTGGAGAATCATAAAGCCGTGTTCAATGAATCCGATGCCCCGCAGCCGCCAAAGGTACTGAACACCCCTTTGGAGATTGCGGCCAACTTGCGGCAGCTGCAGGAAAGCCATGACCCTCTGATCATCACCTTCCATGACCGCAGCCAGCGCTTCCAGAGCTATGTGGTGCATGTGGACCGTGAGAGCAATACTCTGGCGCTGGACGAAATGATCCCCCGCGACGGTGAGAAGTACATCGAGAACGGCGAGCACTTCCGCGTCGAAGGTTTTCACGATGGCGTGCGCATTGCCTGGGAGTGCAACCACGCGCTGCGGATCAGCGAGGTCGATGGCCACCGCTGCTACCGCGGCGCCATGCCCCTGGAAATGACCTATCACCAACGCCGCAATGCTTTCCGCGCAGCGCTGAAACTGTCGCAGCTGGTCGACATCATCCTCGATGGCGCCCACCTCAAGGGCAATGGCGCCCTGCGCGGCAAGCTGCTGGATATTTCTGCCACCGGCTGCAAACTGCGCTTCGACGGCAATGTCGAGGATCGCCTGCAACTGGGTCAGGTATACGAGCGCTTCAAGGCAGGCAACCCACTGGGCCTGGTCGATACCATGGTCGAGCTGCGCCACCTGCATTATGAAGAGCGGATCAATACCACGTTCGCCGGCGTGCGCTTCCATAACCTCAGCGGCCAGGCGCAGCGCAAGGTCGAAAGCTTCGTGTACCAGTTGCAGCGTGAAGCGCGGCGGTTCGACAAGGACGACTATTGATCGTCGGCTGCAAGACAACGCCACCTTTCGAGGTGGCGTTTTCATTTGTGTTCTTACAGTGCCGGCCTCTTCGCGGGCGCGCCCGCTCCCACCGGGAAGGCGCAGCCCTCAGGCTTGATGCGGTCCTTGTGGGAGCGGGCATGCCCGCGAAGAGGCCGGCACAGGCTTACACCGACTTGCTGACCTCTTGCGGCTCAGCCGCCGGTTGCCCGGTCCCCTTCTCTTCCGCCTCGGTGTCCTCCGCGGCCACCGGTGCCTGCATCACGTCCTGCACGGTCTGCTCATCCACCCGTGGGTCGAGTGCCGCCGACAACGGCGAACCGGCCGCCGGCATCGCCACGTGGCCCAACGGCGCGTCCTGCACCTGGTGCAGCCCGGTCACCGCTTTAGGCCGGATGCGCCATACCAGTACCAGCGCGAAGAACACGAAGAAGGCGTACAGCATCTGCGCCCCCAGCACCTTCATCAGTACACCCGCCGCCAACGGGCCGATGCACGCGCCCACGCCATAGGTCACCAGCAGCATCGCGGTCAGCGACACCCGCCGCTCGCTCTCCACATGGTCGTTGGAAAACGCCACCGCCAGGGGATACAGGCAGAACTGCAGCAACGAGATCAGGAAGCCCACGCCAAACAGCAACTCCAGCGGCACGCTGGGCAATATCGCCAGCGGCGCCGAAGCCAGCGCCAGGCCCACTGCCACGCTACGGATCAGTACCGCCCGGTCGTAACGGTCCGACAGCCAGCCCAGCGGCCACTGCACCAGCAGGCCGGCGAATATGCAGCTACCCATGAACAGGCCGATCTGCTCGGTGCTCAGCCCCTGGCTCGAAGCATACAAAGGCGCCAGGCCATAGAACGAACCGACGATCAGGCCCGAGCCCAGCACCGTGCTGAGCGACTGCGGCACCCGCTTGAGGAAGAACTTCGGCTCCATCGGTGCCGGGCGCAAGGGCGCCGGGTGGATACGCCGGGTCATTGCCACCGGCACCAGGCACAGGGCGAAACACATGGCCACCAGCATCAGCAGTTCGGGGCCCAACTGCGGGTGCACCACCAGGATCAGTTGGCCGAGCACCAACCCCAGGTACGAAGCGATCATGTAGCCGCTGAAGACCGCGCCGCGGTGCTTCACATCGGCCTGTTCGTTGAGCCAGCTTTCGATGACCATGTACTGGCACATCATGCCCAGGCCGACGATCATCCGCAGCCCGACCCAGGCCGGCAACCAGTTGGTCAGGCCGTGGCCGAGCACTGCCGCGCCGACAATACCGGCGCAGGTGGCATAGGCACGGATGTGCCCAACCCGGCCAATCAGGCGGTGGCCGACCTTGCCGCCGACCGCCAGGCCAAAGTAGTTGGCCGCCATCAACGCACCTACCCACAAACTGTCGACATGGTCAGCCGCCAGGCGCAAGGCCAGGTAGGTACTGAGCAGGCCCGAGCCGATCAACATCATCAGCGCGGCGAAATACAACGACTGAAACGGCTTCCATATATTTCGCATACGTCCCGTGAAGCTCCCTGATCAGGTGGCGGGGTACTAGCAGCATAAGGGCAAACAAGTTCGGATGCAGGCCCCCCGTTAGCGATTCAGGGCGCGAAGGGCGTACCCGGAGCAGGTTGTGTCGCGCTCAGGCCTGTGCCGCCAGCACGCGGCGTTCCCACGGGGTGATCTCATCGAGGAAATCAGCCAGCTCCAGTGCTTTGCTGGCAATGTAGCCTTCGATGAACTCGCTGCCGAACAGTTCCCGCGCCAACGCACTGCGCTTGAGCCGCTCCAGTGCGGCATGCAAGGTGCACGGCAGGGCCAGGTGCTCCGGCACCTCGAACTCGCCCTGGATAGCTGGCGCTGGTTGCAGGCGCTGCTGGATGCCATGCAGCCCGGCGGCCAGGCTGGCGGCGATGGCCAGGTACGGGTTGGCATCGGCGCCGGGCAGGCGGTTTTCCACCCGCCGCGCTGCCGGTGCGCTGGCCGGAATGCGCAGGCCTGCGGCGCGGTTGTCTTCGGACCAGCAGGCATTGTTCGGCGAAGCGTAGGGGTGACACAGACGCTGGTAGGAATTGACGTTGGGCGCGAACAGCGCGGTGAAGTCGGCCATGCACGCCTGCAGGCCAGCGATGAAGTGCTGGAAGGTCTCGCTCGGCAGGCCTTGCTCATCGCTGAACACGTTACGCCCGCTGGCCACTTCCACCAGGCTCTGGTGAATATGCATGGAACTGCCCGGCGTGCGCGCCAGCGGCTTGGCCATGCACACCACGGTCAGGCCGTGCTTGAGCGCCACCTCCTTGAGCAGGTGCTTGAACAGCATGGTCTGGTCGGCCAGCAGCAGCGGGTCGCCGTGCAGCAGGTTGATCTCGAACTGGCTGACGCCCATTTCGTGCATGAAGGTGTCACGCGGCAGGCCCAGCGCGACCATGCACTGGTCAACCTCCTTGAAGAACGGCCGCAGGCCGTTGCTGGAACTGACACTGAATGCCGAATGGCCAAGTTCGCGGCGGCCATCGCTGCCGATCGGTGGCTGGAACGGCTGCTGCGGATCGGGGTTGGGCGCGAAGACGAAGAATTCAAGCTCGGTCGCCACCACTGGCGCCAGACCCAGCGCTGCATAGCGGGCGAGCACTGCCTTGAGCTGGCCGCGAGTGGACAATGCCGAAGGCCGACCGTCCAGTTCGTTGGCATCGCAAATGGCCAGGGCGTGGCCATCGTCGCTCCACGGCAGGCGGTGGACCTGGCTGGGGTCGGCCACCAGCACCAGGTCGCCATCGTCACTGCCATAGTACCTGGCCGGCGGGTAGCCACCCATGATGCATTGCAACAGTACCCCCCGGGCCATCTGCAGGCGACGGCCTTCGCGAAAGCCCGCAGCGGTCATCACCTTGCCGCGCGGAACGCCATTGAGGTCGGGGGTGACGCATTCGATCTGCTCGATGCCTTGAAGGCGTTCGGCAGCCGAGTGGTGGGAGGCGGTACTCATGACGCTTGTCCTTGTTGTAACAGGCTGGCACCCACATTGGCTGCGGGTGTTTAAAATATCAAGCACATTGCTTGTCGCACCCGCGGCCGACCACCACCGCACATGCAGGTGCCCAGCCGGGGCTGGCAGAAACAACCAGGCCTTAAGCAAGCGCTTCCAGACGCTTTTCCAGCGATCGCCGGCTTAGGGTGGCAGCTCATTCCTTCGAGCTGGAGCTTTCATGATTCACGCCAATTTCACTGCGGAACTGCATTGCCGCCATGGCCAGGTCGTCATCGCAGACACATCGTTTTCCACGCACCCTTTCACCAGTGCCGACGAGGACGGTTGGTTGAGCACCGAGGCTGCGCGTAGCCGTGATGGGCGAAACGAGTTCAAACCGGTGCGATTCCATTTTTCGTTCATCAAGCATGACGAAAAGCGTACGCATTACTACATCAGCAGCGCTGAACACTGGGATTACGCGGGCGCGCGACTCGAACGCAACAGCGATGGGTGGCTGGGGCTCTATGGAACACATGTGCTCGGAAGGGTTATCGACAGCGTGAACCCGGTGAACCTGTTCAGTGCCAGGCAATACTGGAAGATACAAACGCTGTCGCCTTGGGATGGCGAGCTGCAGAGCGCCGAAAGCATTGCCTTTTACCTGCGCGACAAGTACGGACATCGGGTAGCGCACACCCGGCCGCCAGTGGATACCTTCGCCCTCAGTTACGGCCATTTCCTCAATGCCGGCGAGCTGCCGGGCGAGGTGCTGAAGTTCCGGCTGCGCAACATTCAGCTGGACTGACACGCGCATCGCCTTGGGCCTGATGATTGCTGACGGCATCGCACTTGCGTGCCGCTCAGCAAATATCAGCGCCCCCTGCTACTCGCGTAGCGTCAGACCATTGGCGGGCAATGGCAGAGCTGTCTTGTAGCGAACCTGTTTCAAGGCAAAGCTGGAACGGATGTTCGCCACCCCCGGCAACCGCGTCAGGTAATCGAGAAACCGCTCCAGCGCCTGGATACTGGGCAACAGCACGCGCAGCAGGTAGTCCGGGTCACCGGTCATCAGGTAGCACTCCATCACCTCGGGCCGTTCGGCAATTTCTTCCTCGAAGCGGTGCAACGCCTGCTCTACCTGCTTTTCCAGGCTCACATGGATGAACACGTTGACGTCCAGCCCCAACACCTCGGGCGACAGCAACGTCACCTGCTGGCGGATCACCCCCAGTTCTTCCATGGCCCGCACCCGGTTGAAACAGGGCGTCGGCGACAGGTTCACCGAGCGTGCCAGTTCGGCGTTGGTGATGCGGGCGTTTTCCTGCAGGCTGTTGAGAATGCCGATATCGGTACGATCGAGTTTGCGCATGAGACAAAATCACCGGTTTTTTGTGTTTATGCGGAATGTTTATCTCCCCTGCCTGGCAAAGGCAACCAACATGAGAGAAAAATTCTCCTGCGGGACCACTAAGATGTAGGGGACGCTGACTTACCAGTCACAAGCCGGTACTCAGCGGCGGCCGCTTCAGAGCTCACAAAAACAAATACCCGAGCGAGCGTAAAAAGCATGAACGAGTACGCCCCCCTGCGTTTGCATGTGCCCGAGCCTACCGGCCGGCCAGGCTGCCAGACCGATTTTTCCTACCTGCGCCTGAACGATGCAGGCCAAGTCCGTAAACCACCTGTCGATGTCGACGCTGCCGACACCGCCGATCTTTCCTACAGCCTGATCCGCGTGCTCGATGAGCAAGGCAACGCGCAAGGCCCATGGGCTGAAGACATCGACCCGCAAGTCCTTCGTCAGGGCATGCGCGCCATGCTCAAGACACGGATCTTCGACAGCCGCATGGTGGTTGCCCAGCGCCAGAAGAAAATGTCTTTCTACATGCAGAGCCTGGGTGAAGAAGCCATCGGCAGCGCCCAGGCCCTGGCGCTGCACCGCTCCGACATGTGCTTCCCTACCTACCGCCAGCAAAGCATCCTGATGGCCCGCGACGTATCGCTGGTCGACATGATCTGCCAGTTGCTGTCCAACGAACGCGACCCGCTCAAGGGCCGCCAACTGCCGATCATGTACTCGGTGCGCGATGCCGGCTTCTTCACCATCAGCGGCAACCTGGCGACTCAGTTCGTGCAGGCGGTCGGCTGGGCCATGGCCTCGGCGATCAAAGGCGACACCAAGATCGCCTCGGCATGGATCGGCGACGGCGCCACTGCCGAATCGGACTTCCACACCGCCCTGACCTTCGCCCACGTATACCGCGCCCCGGTGATCCTCAACGTGGTCAACAACCAGTGGGCGATCTCCACCTTCCAGGCCATTGCCGGTGGCGAGTCGACCACCTTTGCCGGCCGTGGCGTAGGCTGCGGCATCGCCTCGCTGCGGGTTGACGGCAACGACTTCGTCGCTGTCTACGCCGCCTCGCGCTGGGCCGCCGAGCGCGCCCGCCGTGGCCTGGGCCCGAGCCTGATCGAGTGGGTCACCTACCGCGCCGGCCCGCACTCGACCTCGGACGACCCGTCCAAGTACCGCCCTGCCGATGACTGGAGCCACTTCCCGCTGGGTGACCCGATCGCCCGCCTGAAGCAGCACCTGATCAAGATCGGCCACTGGTCCGAGGAAGAACACCAGGCCACCACTGCCGAACTCGAAGCCGCAGTCATAGCTGCGCAGAAAGAAGCCGAGCAGTACGGCACCCTGGCCAACGGCCATATCCCGAGTGCCGCCTCGATGTTCGAGGACGTGTACAAGGAAATGCCCGACCACCTGCGCCGCCAGCGCCAGGAACTGGGGGTTTGAGATGAACGACCATAACAACAGCATCAAACCGGAAACCGCCATGGCCACCACTACCATGACCATGATCCAGGCCCTGCGCTCGGCCATGGATGTCATGCTCGAGCGCGACGACAATGTGGTGATCTACGGCCAGGATGTCGGTTATTTCGGCGGGGTGTTCCGCTGCACCGAAGGGCTGCAGAACAAGTACGGCAAGTCCCGCGTGTTCGACGCGCCGATCTCCGAGAGCGGTATCGTCGGCACCGCCGTGGGCATGGGTGCCTACGGCCTGCGCCCGGTGGTGGAAATCCAGTTCGCCGACTATTTCTACCCGGCCTCCGACCAGATCGTCTCGGAAATGGCGCGCCTGCGTTACCGTTCGGCCGGCGAGTTCATCGCCCCGCTGACCCTGCGCATGCCCTGCGGTGGCGGTATCTATGGCGGCCAGACCCACAGCCAGAGCCCTGAAGCGATGTTCACCCAGGTGTGCGGCCTGCGCACCGTGATGCCGTCCAACCCCTATGACGCCAAAGGCCTGCTGATCGCCTCGATCGAATGCGACGATCCGGTCATCTTCCTCGAGCCCAAGCGCCTGTACAACGGCCCGTTCGACGGCCACCACGACCGCCCTGTCACCCCTTGGTCGAAACACCCGCAAAGCGCCGTGCCCGATGGTTACTACAGCGTGCCGCTGGACAAGGCCGCCATTACCCGCCCCGGCAACGACGTGACCGTGCTGACCTATGGCACCACGGTATACGTGGCCCAGGTGGCCGCCGAAGAAACCGGCGTCGATGCCGAAGTGATCGACCTGCGCAGCCTGTGGCCGCTGGACCTCGATACCATCGTCGAGTCGGTCAAGAAGACTGGCCGCTGCGTGGTGGTACACGAGGCCACCCGCACCTGTGGCTTCGGTGCCGAACTGGTGTCGCTGGTGCAGGAACACTGCTTCCACCACCTGGAGGCGCCGATCGAGCGCGTCACCGGTTGGGACACCCCCTACCCTCACGCGCAGGAATGGGCCTACTTCCCAGGGCCATCGCGGGTAGGTGCGGCATTGAAAAAGGTCATGGAGGTCTGAATGGGCACGCACGTCATCAAGATGCCGGACATTGGCGAAGGCATCGCGCAGGTCGAGTTGGTGGAATGGTTCGTGAAAGTCGGTGACATGATCACCGAGGACCAGGTGGTGGCCGACGTCATGACCGACAAGGCCACGGTGGAAATTCCCTCGCCGGTCAGCGGCAAGGTGCTGGCCCTGGGCGGCCAGCCGGGCGAAGTGATGGCGGTCGGCAGCGAGCTGATCCGCATCGAGGTGGAAGGTAGTGGCAACCATGTGGATGTGCCACAGGCAAAACCGCTCGAAGCCCCCGCCGCCCCGGTGTGCAGCAAGCCGGAACCGCAGCAGGAAACCAGGCCGGCAGCGTACCAGGCGCCTGTCCATCACGAGGCAGCCCCGATCGTGCCGCGCCAGCCAGGCGACAAGCCGCTGGCCTCGCCGGCAGTGCGCAAGCGCGCCCTGGATGCCGGTATCGAACTGCGTTATGTGCATGGCAGCGGCCCGGCCGGGCGCATTCTGCACGAAGACCTCGATGCCTTCATGAGCAAGCCGCAGAGCGCTGCCGGGCAAGCGCCGAATGGCTATGCCAAGCGCACCGACAGCGAACAGGTGCCGGTGATCGGCCTGCGCCGCAAGATCGCCCAGCGCATGCAGGACGCCAAGCGCCGCGTCGCGCACTTCAGCTATGTGGAAGAAATCGACGTCACCGCGCTGGAAGCCCTGCGCCAGCAACTCAACAGCAAGCATGGCGACAGCCGTGGCAAGCTGACCCTGCTGCCGTTCCTGGTGCGCGCGCTGGTCGTGGCACTGCGCGACTTCCCGCAGATCAACGCCACCTATGACGACGAAGCCCAGGTCATCACCCGCCATGGCGCGGTGCATGTGGGCATTGCCACCCAAGGCGACAACGGCCTGATGGTCCCGGTATTGCGCCATGCCGAAGCGGGCAGCCTGTGGGCCAATGCCAGCGAGATTGCGCGCCTGGCCAACGCTGCGCGCAACAACAAGGCCAGCCGCGAGGAACTGTCCGGTTCGACCATCACCCTGACCAGCCTGGGCGCCCTCGGCGGCATCGTCAGCACGCCGGTGGTGAACACCCCGGAAGTGGCGATTGTCGGCGTCAACCGCATGGTCGAGCGGCCGGTGGTGATCGACGGCCAGATCGTCGTGCGCAAGATGATGAACCTGTCCAGCTCGTTCGACCACCGCGTGGTCGATGGCATGGACGCCGCGCTGTTCATCCAGGCCGTGCGCGGCCTGCTCGAACAACCCGCCTGCCTGTTCGTGGAGTGAGCATGCAACAGACTATCCAGACTACCCTGTTGATCATCGGCGGCGGCCCTGGCGGCTACGTGGCTGCCATCCGCGCCGGGCAACTGGGCATCCCCACCGTGCTGGTGGAAGGCCAGGCGTTGGGCGGTACCTGCCTGAACATCGGCTGCATCCCGTCCAAGGCGTTGATTCATGTAGCTGAACAGTTTCACCAGACCTCACGCTTCGCCGGGCCTTCGGAACTGGGCATCAGCGTCACATCGCCACGCCTGGACATCGGCCAGAGCGTGGCCTGGAAGGACGGCATCGTCGACCGCCTGACCACGGGTGTGGCCGCCCTGCTGAAGAAGCACGGCGTCAAGGTGATCCATGGCTGGGCGAAGATCCTCGACGGCAAGCAGGTGGAGGTCGATGGCCAGCGTATCCAGTGCGAGCACCTGCTGCTGGCCACCGGCTCCAGCAGCGTCGAACTGCCGATGCTGCCGCTGGGCGGGCCGATCATTTCCTCGACCGAGGCCCTGGCACCGAAAACCCTGCCGCAGCACCTGGTGGTGGTAGGCGGTGGCTATATCGGCCTGGAACTGGGCATTGCCTACCGCAAGCTGGGCGTACGGGTCAGCGTGGTGGAAGCGCGTGAGCGTATCCTGCCAACCTACGACAGCGAATTGACTGCACCGGTTGCCGAGTCGCTGAAGAAGCTGGGCATCGCGTTGCACCTGGGCCATAGCGTTGAAGGCTACGAAGGTGGCTGCCTGCTGGCCCGGGATGGCCAGGGCGGGCAACTGCGCCTGGAGGCCGACCAGGTGCTGGTGGCCGTCGGCCGCCGACCGCGCACGCAAGGCTTCAACCTGGAATGCCTGGACCTGAAGATGAACGGCGCGGCGATCGCCATCGACGAGCGCTGCCAGACCAGCATGCGTAATGTCTGGGCCATCGGCGACGTGGCGGGCGAACCGATGCTGGCGCACCGGGCCATGGCCCAGGGCGAGATGGTCGCCGAGATCATTGCCGGCAAGGCCCGCCGCTTCGAGCCCAGCGCGATTGCTGCGGTGTGCTTCACCGACCCGGAAGTGGTGGTGGTCGGCAAGACCCCGGAACAGGCCAGCCAGCAAGGGCTGGACTGCATCGTCGCGCAGTTCCCGTTCGCCGCCAACGGCCGGGCCATGAGCCTGGAAGCGAAAAGCGGTTTCGTGCGTGTGGTAGCGCGCCGTGACAACCACCTGATCCTCGGTTGGCAGGCCGTTGGCGTGGCAGTATCCGAGCTGTCGACGGCGTTTGCCCAGTCGCTGGAGATGGGCGCCTGCCTGGAAGATGTGGCCGGTACCATCCATGCCCACCCGACGCTGGGCGAAGCAGTACAGGAAGCGGCGCTGCGCGCCCTGGGCCACGCCCTGCACATCTGATACTGAAGCGGCCAAGGCCGACTTGGCCCGCTGCGCCCAAAGCGCCGCGGGCCCTTTTTCATCCTGGCGACAATCCGGAGCCCGGCGCGGTCGGTGCGGGAGCGCCTGCCTAGCCGGCTATGGCGTTCTTGCCGGCATCCTTGGCCCGGTACAACGCCTGGTCGGCACGCGTCAGCAGGGCATGCTGGTCTTCCCCCGGCTGCCATTGCACCACGCCATAGCTCATGGTCAGCCGGCACTCGCCCACCGGCTCCACCGCAGCCATCACCTGGCGCAATCGCGCCGCCACCTCCAGCGCTTCATCCAGCGAGGTCTGCGGCAGCACCAGGATGAACTCGTCACCGCCCAGACGCGCCAGCACGTCCGGCTCACGCAGGCAGGTGCGCAGGCTGTCGGCCACCCGCACCAGTGCCGCATCGCCCTGAGCATGGCCGTAGCGGTCATTGATCGGCTTGAAGTCGTCCAGGTCCATGGCAATCAGCGCCAATGGCTGGCGGAAACGCTGCGCGCGCTCGCATTCCCGGTTCAAGGCCTTCTCCAGCCGATAACGGTTGGCAATGCGCGTCAACGCATCGCGCTCTGCCAACTCGCGGTTTTCCTCCAACTGGCGCTGCAACTGCTCGTTCACCCAGGACAGCTCGCGGGTGCGTTCGGCCACCAGGCCTTCCAGCGACAGATTCTTCTGCTCCAGCTGCGCCACCAGGCGCTTGCCGGCATCGATGTTGCGGTGGGCGCCAAGCATGCGCGCCACCGAGCCATCTTCGTTACGGGCAATGATGTAGCCACTGTCTTCGACCCACAGGTAGCTGCCGTCGTGACAGCGGCAGCGGTATTCAACCAGATAACGCTCGTTGCGCTGGTTGAGGTATGCCTCGAAATGCGCCATTACCCGAGGGTAGTCTTCCGGGTGAATCACGCTTTCCCAGGTGAGCACCGAATTGGCCAGCGAATGGCTGGGGTAGCCGAGCATGGCGTACCAGCCGGGGTTGCGGTAGACGTAGCCGGTGTTGGCATTCCAGTCCCAGATACCGTCGCTGATCAGATCGAACAAGGTATGCAGTTGCTGGTCACTGAAGCCGGCAGGTACCGGCGCGGTTTGCTGACTCATGGCCCTCTCCCTGATGCCCAGCAACTGCGCTCCGATCAAGGGGCTGCCGACAAGGTGGTAAATGCCGCAGGTGGCAAGATCATTTCCTGACGGGCAAGCATATGCCCAGCGTGCCGCCATCGGAATAGCGGCCAGGCTCATTTTTTCGATATTGACAACTGGCGTGCCAACTCAGCCGAAGTCGGGCCTGGAGACATGGAAAGGGGGAAGGTGAAATGGCGTCCCAGGCAGGAATTGAACCTGCAACCTTCCCCTTAGGAGGGGGATGCTCTATCCAATTGAGCTACTGAGACGCTGGCACCGGCAGCGAGCGCTGCACAGCGGGACGGCCAGCATGTTAACCAGCATGCTGGCGTTTGTCATGCCTCAACCAGGCTTTTTCGCGTAATCCTTTTCTACCAATGCTACACCCGCGCCAGCACACCTTCATCACGCAGCAGCGCGAACAGGCTTTCGACCGCTGTCTCCAGGGTCGTGGAGTTGTCCAGCACGTGCACCGTCGGGTCGGCCATCGCCTGCAAGTACTCATTACGGGCCAGGCGCTGCTCGATTTCGTCCGCGGTTTCCCGGCCACGTGCGTGCAAGCGTTGGCGCAGTACTTCGGGCCTGACCTGGACCCGCACCGCCAGAAGATTGGGGTAGCGCTTGCGCGCTTCGGCCAGATAAGCCCGCGAGCCATTCACCAGTACTGCCCTGCCCTCCGCCAGCCAGTGGTCAACCTGCCGGGGAATACCGTAATCCAGGCCATTGGCGCACCAGTGCATGGCAAACGCACCGTGCGCACGCAGCGCCTCGAACTGTTCGGCCGTGACGCCATGGGCAGCTTCGCCCTTGGCTTCGGCCGAGCGGGTAATCACGCGGCGGGCAATTTCCACCCCGGCGGCTGCAAGTCGCTCACGTGAAGCGTCGATCAGGGAATCTTTCCCTGAGCCCGACGGTCCTACCAGGTATATCAACCGGCCTGTCCCTGATCGGCGGTCGCTTGCGTCATGTTGCATAGCCACTATGCTCTATGGAAGGAAACCGGCGCATTTTAGGGCTTTTCTCGGACTTTTGTTGCGTTTTACCAGTTTTTGACGGAAAAAGACTGACAGTTTCATCAGCCGGCGCATGTAAAACTTTTCAAACCAGTGCTCATTTCTGATAATTGGTACTGGCACAAAGCCTTTATCCAGATCACTATTTGTCACAGAATTGACGCCAAGGAAACGGCGACCATGAGGCAAGATGAACATCCATTTTTCACTGGCGGTTGAACATTTTGTCGTCGCCACGGTCGTACTACCACCCCGTGCGGCCAATTTGAGAACCGCTTCCCCTGAACCAAAATCCGGTCAATTTATATGCGCCCAATGAAACAGGCTATTTATTCGAGCCGCACTGCTGACAAGTTCGTCGTCCGCCTGCCAGACGGGATGCGTGAGCGCATTGCCGAGGTAGCGCGCAACCATCACCGCAGCATGAACTCCGAGATCATCGCCCGCCTGGAGCAGAGCCTCATCCAGGAAGGTGCGTTGGGCGACGAGCTGAGCATGCGCATGGACAGCCCTGAACTGTCCCTGCATGAGCGCGAGCTGCTGCAACGCTTCCGCCAGCTGTCCCACCGCCAGCAGAACGCACTGGTCGCCCTCATCGCTCACGATGTGGAAATGGCCGCCGACGCCTCCTGAGGCGTTCAGCGAACATGAAAAAGCCAGCGCAAGCTGGCTTTTTTTATGGGCGGATAATCCTGCAACAAACGCGCTCCCACGGGGATCGCGTAGGCGCAAGAAGCCGGGTTACAGCAGGAACAGCGTGGCCAGGCCGAGGAAGATGAAGAAGCCGCCACTGTCGGTAACCGCAGTGATCATCACACTGGAGCCCATTGCCGGGTCGCGGCCCAGGCGCGTCAAGGTCATCGGAATCAGCACACCCATCAAGGCCGCTAGCAGCAGGTTCAAGGTCATTGCCGCAGTCATCACCAGGCCCAGCGACCAGCTGCCATACAGCCAGAACGCCACCACCCCGATCACCCCGCCCCAGATCAGGCCGTTGAGCAGCGATACCGCCAGCTCCTTGCGCATCAGCCGGCTGGTGTTGCCTGGCGATACCTGGTCCAGCGCCATGGCGCGCACGATCATGGTGATGGTCTGGTTGCCGGAGTTACCACCGATACCTGCCACGATCGGCATCAGGGCCGCCAGGGCCACCAGCTTCTCGATCGAGCCTTCGAACAGGCCGATCACCCGCGAAGCGACAAAAGCGGTAATCAGGTTGATGGCCAGCCAGGCCCAGCGGTTGCGCAGCGAACGCCAGACCGAGGCAAAGATGTCCTCCTCCTCGCGCAGACCGGCCATGTTCAGCACTTCGCTTTCGCTTTCTTCACGAATCAGGTCGACCATCTCGTCGATGGTCAGACGGCCAATCAGGCGCTCGTTCTTGTCCACCACCGGCGCAGACACCAGGTCATAACGTTCGAAGGCTTGCGCCGCATCATAGGCATCTTCCTCGGGGTGGAAGGACACGGGGTCGGTCGCCATGACCTCCGCCACCTTCTTCTCCGGGTCGTTGACCAGCAGCCGCTTGATCGGCAACACGCCCTTGAGAATGCCGTCATAGTCGACCACGAACAGCTTGTCGGTGTGGTTCGGCAGTTCTTTCAGGCGGCGCAGGTAGCGCAGCACCACTTCCAGGCTGACGTCTTCGCGGATGGTGACCATCTCGAAGTCCATCAACGCACCGACCTGTTCCTCGTCGTAGCTCAACGCCGAACGCACGCGCTCGCGCTGCTGGGCATCGAGGGTTTCCATCAACTCGTGGATAACGTCACGCGGCAGCTCGGGCGCCAGGTCGGCGAGCTCGTCGGCGTCCATTTCCTTGGCGGCGGCGAGCAGCTCGTGATCGTCCATGTCGGCGATCAGCGACTGCCGCACGGCGTCGGAAACTTCCAGGAGGATGTCGCCGTCGCGATCCGAGCGCACCAGCTGCCAGACCGTCAGGCGGTCTTCCAGCGGCAAGGCTTCGAGGATGTAGGCGATGTCGGCAGGGTGCAGGTCATCGAGCTTGCGCTGCAGCTCGACAAGGTTCTGGCGGTGGACCAGGTTTTCCACCAGGTCGTGGTGGGCACCTTCCTGACGGTGCGTCAGGTCTTCGACCACGCGCTGGCGTTGCAGCAGCTCGACTACCTGGGCCAGGCGGTCTTGCAGGCTTTCCTGCGCTTTTTTTACTTCTACTTCAGTCATAGGCGAACTCCACTCCCAGCAGCGGAGCACGCCAGGAGAATCAATCGGTCAGATCTTTCTGTACGAATCTTGTTAGCGAGTAACTACTGGGTAAGTCCATGGTGGTTTTCCACAAGCCCCGGCGGGGCTGACGGGCGCAATCATACACTGCTAAAGCTGTCAGATCGCTGAAAATTTTGGCCAGAACAATCGTTTGCGTGATAAAGCTGGGACAACGCTCGAAGCTATCAGTGCGACGGCGGGTCTGGCGGTTAAAGCACATGTGTTGTGCCTGGATGTGCATGCCTGAGGGGGTTGGTCTCGGGCCCTGCCCCGGCCCCAAAGCCAAACGCCACATCTACAGGAGAGCTTAGATCGACATCACCAACAATTCATTGGCGAAGAAAACAAAAAGCCCGCTCAATCGAGCGGGCTTCTTGATGGGGTATGGCGGACTCAGGAGGATTCGAACCTCCGACCGCTCGGTTCGTAGCCGAGTACTCTATCCAGCTGAGCTATGAGTCCGTGGTGGTATTTTTAGACCAGGTTACCACTGGTTGGTTGAAGTCGCTTTGCAAGCAGAGCCACTTCAAAAGTGGCGGACTCAGGAGGATTCGAACCTCCGACCGCTCGGTTCGTAGCCGAGTACTCTATCCAGCTGAGCTATGAGTCCGTGGTTGGTATTTTTAGACCAGGTTACCACTGGTGGTTTGAAGCAGCCTTGCAAACAAAGCCACTTCAAAAGTGGCGGACTCAGGAGGATTCGAACCTCCGACCGCTCGGTTCGTAGCCGAGTACTCTATCCAGCTGAGCTATGAGTCCGTGTCTTGCCGCGCATTATAGGTCGCTGAAACATTTTTGCAAGAACTTTTTCGTTTAAAATCAACTACTTAGCGTTCTTACTGTTTACAGCGCCCTAAGCGAATAATGGCGGTGAAGGGGGGATTCGAACCCCCGATACCCTTATGAGGTATACTCCCTTAGCAGGGGAGCGCCTTCGGCCACTCGGCCACCTCACCGCAACACGAGGCGAATATTAAACACAGCCTTCCTCGTTTGCAACCCTTTTTTTGAAAAAAACTTCAAAAAAATTAAAGGCTTGGCTCCTCGTCCTTCTCCTTCTTGATCCGCAGGTAGATTTCCTCGCGGTGAACGGCCACTTCTTTCGGGGCGCTGACGCCAATACGCACCTGGTTGCCTTTGACACCGAGCACCGTCACGGTGATCTCGCCGTCTCCAATGATCAGGCTCTCGGCGCACCGACGAGTCAGAATCAACATAGCTTTCTCCTTACGCGAAACATACAGGGGTAACAGTCTTGGGTATCGCGGCCAGGCCGTGGACGACGACTCGGGCCTCGGTTGCCCGCCACGCAGGGTTGGACAGGACCTGCGTGGCAAGCAGAAACGCGAAGGGCGCGGCAAGCCGCGCCCTTCCAGGCAGCGATTTACTCGCTCTGTCGTGCCGGAGCGTCGAGCTCGAACGCGGTGTGCAGCGCGCGTACGGCCAGCTCCAGGTACTTCTCTTCGATCACGACCGAAACCTTGATCTCGGAGGTGGAGATCATCTGGATGTTGATGCCCTCCTTGGCCAGGGCTTCGAACATGCGGCTGGCAACACCGGCGTGCGAACGCATGCCGACGCCAACGATCGAGACCTTGGCGATCTTGGTGTCGCCGATCACTTCACGGGCACCGATTTCACGCGCGGTGTTCTCCAGCACGCTCTGCGCCTTCTCGTACTCGTTGCGGTGCACGGTGAAGGTGAAGTCGGTGGTGTTATCGTGGGCAACGTTCTGCACGATCATGTCGACCTCGATGTTCGAGGCGCTGATCGGGCCGAGGATCTTGAAAGCCACGCCCGGGGTGTCCGGCACGCCGCGAATGGTCAGCTTGGCTTCATCACGGTTGAAGGCGATACCGGAAATGATCGGCTGTTCCATGGATTCCTCTTCATCAATGGTAATGAGGGTACCCGGACCCTCCTTGAAGCTGTGCAGCACGCGCAGCGGAACGTTGTACTTGCCGGCGAACTCCACCGAACGGATCTGCAGCACCTTGGAACCGAGGCTGGCCATTTCCAGCATCTCTTCGAAGGTGATCTTCTCCAGGCGCCGGGCCTGTGGCACGACGCGCGGGTCGGTGGTGTAGACGCCATCGACGTCGGTGTAGATCTGGCACTCGTCGGCCTTCAGCGCTGCCGCCAGGGCAACGCCGGTGGTGTCGGAGCCGCCACGGCCCAGGGTGGTGATGTTGCCGTGCTCGTCGACGCCCTGGAAGCCCGCTACCACGACCACGCGGCCTTGCTTGAGGTCGGCACGGATCTTCTGGTCGTCGATCTGCAGGATGCGCGCCTTGTTGTGCGCACTGTCGGTGAGGATGCGCACCTGGTTGCCGGTGTAGGACACCGCTGGCACACCGCGCTTGATCAGAGCCATGGCCAGCAGGGCAATGGTGACCTGCTCGCCGGTCGACACGATCACGTCCAGCTCGCGTGGAACCGGCTGATCGCTGATCTGCTTGGCCAGGTCGATCAGGCGATTGGTTTCACCGCTCATGGCCGACAACACAACCACCAGGTCATCGCCCGCCTCACGGTGTTTCTTGACCTTATCGGCTACCTGCTCGATCCGCTCGATGGAACCGACAGAGGTGCCGCCAAATTTCTGTACGATCAACGCCATTTCAATGGTGCCTCAGCCCATACAGGGCCCCAAAAAACAATCCAACATGGGTCGGCCAGTGACTAGACCACTGGCCGACCCATCTCAAAGTCCCTGCTCTGCGAATGGCACGGCCAGCGCCAGGGCCTGGTCCAGCGCAGCGACGTCGACGCCGCCACCCTGGGCCATGTCCGGACGGCCACCGCCCTTGCCACCCACCGCCGCAGCGGCTTGTTTCATCAGATCGCCAGCCTTGAGTTGGCTGGAGAGGTCCTTGGTCACACCGGCCACCAGCACGACCTTGCCCTCATGCTCGCTGCCCAGCAGGATCACTGCGTGGCCGAGCTTGTTCTTCAGTTGATCGACCAGCGCCAGCAAGGCCTTGCCGTCCTGCCCGTCGAGGCGGGCGGCGAGCACCTTGGCGCCCTTGACCTCAACGGCCGCGTTGGAGAGATCATCCCCGGCGGCGCTGGCGGCCTTGGCCTGCAGCTGTTCCAGCTGCTTCTCCAGCTGGCGGTTGCGCTCGAGCACAGCCGACAGCTTGTCGATCAGGTTGTCACGGTTGCCTTTCACCAGTTGCGCGGCTTCCTTGACCTGCTCTTCGGCAGCGTTCAGGTAGGCCAGCGCCGCAGCGCCGGTGACCGCTTCGATACGGCGCACGCCAGAGGCTACGCCGCCTTCGCTGATGATCTTGAACAGGCTGATGTCACCGGTGCGCTTGGCGTGGATACCGCCACACAGCTCCACCGAGAAATCGCCGCCCATGCTCAGCACACGCACGGTGTCGCCGTACTTCTCACCGAACAGCGCCATGGCACCCTTGGCCTTGGCGGTTTCGATGTCGGTCAGCTCGGTTTCCACCGCAGTGTTCTTGCGCACTTCGCGGTTGACGATGTCTTCCAGGGCCTTGATCTGCTCCGGTTTCACCGCCTCGAAGTGGCTGAAGTCGAAACGCAGGCGCTGGCTGTCGACCAGCGAGCCCTTCTGCTGTACGTGCTCGCCCAGCACCTGGCGCAGTGCTTCGTGCAGCAGGTGGGTGGCCGAGTGGTTCAGCGAGGTGGCGTGCTGCACCTCGGCATCGACCTTGGCCTCGACCGACGAACCGATCAGCAGCGCACCGCTGGCGACCACGCCGTGGTGCAGGAAGGCGCCGCCAGTCTTGGTGGTGTCGCGCACGTCGAAACGTGCAGCGCCAGCCTGCAGGTAGCCGGTGTCGCCCACCTGGCCACCGGATTCGGCGTAGAACGGCGTGCGGTCGAGCACGACCACGCCCTGCTCACCTTCACCCAGCTGGTCGACGGCCTGGCCGTCCTTGTACAGGGCAATGACCTTGCCCTGGCCTTCGGTAGCGTCGTAGCCGAGGAACTCGGTGGCGCTGTCGACCTTGACCAGGCTGTTGTAGTCCATGCCAAAGGCGCTGGCCGAGCGGGCACGCTCACGCTGGGCGTCCATTTCACGCTCGAAGCCGGCTTCGTCGATGGTCAGTTCGCGCTCGCGGGCGATGTCGGCAGTCAGGTCCATCGGGAAGCCATAGGTGTCGTACAGCTTGAACACCACGTCGCCCGGTACCACGTCGCCTTTCAACTGCGCCAGGTCCTGCTCGAGGATACGCAGGCCCTGCTCCAGGGTCTTGGCGAACTGCTCTTCTTCGGCCTTGAGCACGCGCTCGATGTGCGCCTGCTGGCTGTTCAGTTCCGGGAAGGCTGCGCCCATTTCGGCGACCAGCGCGGCCACGATCTGGTAGAAGAAGCTGCCCTTGGCACCCAGCTTGTTGCCGTGGCGGCAGGCGCGGCGAATGATGCGGCGCAGCACGTAGCCACGGCCTTCGTTGGACGGCAGCACGCCGTCGGCGATCAGGAAGCCGCACGAACGGATATGGTCGGCCACCACTTTCAGCGAAGCCTGGCCGTCATTGCTGCAGCCGATGGCCTTGGCCGCGGCGGCCAGCAGGTTCTGGAACAGGTCGATCTCGTAGTTCGAATGCACGTGCTGCAACACGGCGCTGACACGCTCCAGGCCCATGCCGGTGTCCACCGACGGCGCTGGCAGCGGGTGCAGCACGCCATCGGCGGTGCGGTTGAACTGCATGAAGACGTTGTTCCAGATCTCGATGTAGCGGTCGCCGTCTTCTTCCGGCGAGCCGGGTGGGCCACCCCAGATGTCCGGGCCGTGGTCGTAGAAGATCTCGGTGCACGGGCCACACGGGCCGGTGTCGCCCATGGTCCAGAAGTTGTCGGAGGCGTACGGGGCGCCTTTATTGTCGCCGATGCGCACCATGCGCTCGGCTGGCACGCCGACTTCCTTGGTCCAGATGTCGTAGGCTTCGTCGTCAGTGGCGTAGACCGTTACCCAGAGCTTTTCCTTGGGCAGGTTCAGCCACTTTTCCGAGGTCAGGAAGGTCCAGGCGAAGGTGATGGCGTCGCGCTTGAAATAGTCGCCGAAGCTGAAGTTGCCCAGCATTTCGAAGAAGGTGTGGTGACGCGCGGTGTAACCGACGTTTTCCAGGTCGTTGTGCTTGCCACCGGCGCGCACGCACTTCTGGCTGCTGACGGCACGGGTGTAGGCACGCTTCTCCGCACCGAGGAAGCAGTCCTTGAACTGGTTCATGCCGGCATTGGTGAACAGCAGGGTCGGGTCGTTGTTCGGGATCAGCGAACTGGAGGCGACTCGGGTATGTCCCTGCTCTTCGAAGAAGCGAAGGAAGGCTTCACGGATTTCTGCGCTTTTCATAGGTTCTTCCACGGAAACGGCAGCCCTGTTGGGCAAACGCGTCGACGAAACGACGGCAAAGGGCCGCATTATATCGGTCCTGCGGTCTCGATGCAGTGTGTTTATACGATAGAAACCATCGTTTGGACGGTTTTTCGGGTTATGCAAACGAAAACGACATGGCCGGATGCTAAAGCCTGCCTTTCGCCACTGGCAAGCCAATTACCGCTCAGGGGGAGGGAAAATGGAACAGGCGGTGAATTAAAGGCGTTTCATGGGCAAACCGCGGACGATTTCAGCCTGTCCCGGCGTTGACGCCGGGACAGGCTGACTGCCAATCACCCCAACCGCTGCCCTGAATCGGGCACGATCAGGATGCCGGCGCGCAAGCCGTTCCTGACCTTGGGGTTGGGGAAGATGATCCGCGCCCCCTCCTCTTCCACCACCCAGCGGGTTTCCGCCAGGTCCTCGGCCAACAGGTAGCCCTTGCTCAGCTCGGAGAAGTTTTCGATATCCGCCGGCAGATGCAGGTGGAAGCTGTCGCTGTGCTTGATGATCTCGCGGGAAACGCTGAACAGCTGCAAGCCATCCAGCGAACCTTCGCCTTCCGGCTCGGCGTCTTCGATGATCTGGATCAGGCGCTGTTCCAGCTTGTCGAGGTTGACCAGCTCGTTCTGGCCGAACGGGCGGGCCTTGCCCAACTCCAGGGTAAAGGCTTCGGCCTCCAGTTGCTCATAGGTGAAGGCACTGAAGGTGATGGACGACTTGCTCTGCAACAGCACGGCCTGCATGCCCGCTGCCGCCAGGCGTGCCAGCTCGCGGCGGGAATGCTTGCGTCCCTCCTTGAAGGGATACAAGGCGAACTGCTCGATCTTCGAGCCGCGGATGGCCGTATGCAGGTCGTAATGCAGGCGGCTGCGCCCCGGCTTGCTGAAAAACACCCGGGCGAACTGCTCCAGCTCCGCTGCACGCAAGGCCTCGAAGCCACTGGACAGCTCGTGACGGCCGTTGAACAGGCGGTTGATGTCCTGCTCGATGAAGCGCTCACCCTTGCGGATCGCTGCAGGATTACCGAACAGGAACAGCACCCGCGCCCTGGGAATGATCTTGCCGTTGGCCACGCCGTGCAGCAGGCGCTCGAGCAGCTCGATCGGCGCCGTCTCGTTGCCATGGATACCGGCGGACAACAGCAAGTCGAGCCCGCAATCGTCGCTTTCGGCCGGGCGCACTTCCAGCGCGCCCTCCCCTAGCCAGCGCAAACGCACGCCCTTGGGAGTCACTTGGGTCTTCTCGGCCGGTTCGTGATCGGTGAGGGTCAGCTCAAGCAATTTGCCAAGGGCGAGCATAGGGACTTCCTTAGTGGTGGTGGCCGCAGTCGGGGCCATGGACGTGATCGTCGTCTTCGCCAAGCTCCGCCGGCTCCATTTCCAGTTGCAGGCTGACCAGGTTGGTGGCCATCGGCCGCAGCAACAGGTTGGCATACTCGGTGTCGTCTTCCTCGACATCCACGCCGATCAGCAGCTGGCCACGGCCATCCTGCTGAATCCACACTTCCTTGCCTTGCCAGACCACGGCAAAGCGGGTGCAGGAAGTCTCCAGCTGGGTGCCGTCTTCATCTTCGAGGATCAGGCGCAGGGCGTCGGTCATTGCAAAGTCTCTCTTCAAGGTTGGCGTTGGAACGGATACACCGAGCCCAACTTCAGGATCTGGGTCAGTTCGTCCAGTGCCGTACGACATTCCAGCAACAGCTGCGGGTCGGCCAGGTCCGCTTCGCCAAGGCGGTCGCGGTAGTGCTTGTCGACCCACTGCACCAGGGTGTCGTACAGCGGGGCGGTCATGATAACGCCTTGGTTGACCGCTGCCAGTTCCGATTCCTTCAACGCCACGCGCAAACGCAGGCAAGCCGGGCCACCACCGTTCTGCATGCTCTGCTTGAGGTCGAACACCTTGACCTCCTTCACCGGGCCACCCTGGCTGGTCAGCTGGCCCAGGTAGGCCCAGACCCGCTCATTGTTGCGGCACTCTTCCGGCACCACCAGCAGCATGGAGCCGTCCTCACGGCTGAGCAGCTGGCTGTTGAACAGGTAGGAACGCACCGCGTCCTCCACCGTCACCGCTGCGCGTGGCACGCAGATGGCCTGGAAGTTGCCCCCCTTGCTGGCCAGTTTAGCTCGCAGTTGGCCAAGTACCGTGTCGGTCTGGAGGAAAGCATCCTCGTGATAGAACAGCACTTCGCCGTTGCCCACCGAGATCACATCGTTGTGGAACACGCCTTGGTCGATCACGGCCGGGTTCTGTTGAGCGTAGACCACGCCATCGTCGCTCAGGCCATGCAGCCTGGCCACCGCCTGCGAGGCTTCCAGGGTTTGCCGGGCCGGGTATTTCTGCGGTGCCGGGTAGCGGCTGTCGAACGCACTGCGGCCATAGACGAAGAACTCCACGCCAGCCTCGCCATAGCTACGGCAGAAACGCGTGTGGTTGGCCGCGCCTTCGTCGCCGAACTGGGCCACGGCAGGCAACGCCGCATGGTGGGCAAAATGCTGCTCATCGCTGAACATGGCCCCCAGCACGCGGCTGGTGGTCGGGTGCTCGATGCTGCGGTGGTACTTGCAGTTGAGGTTGGCGGCGGTGAAGTGCACGCGGCCATCGGCGGTGTCGGCACTGGGACTGACCGTGGCGGCGTTGGCCACCCACATGCTCGAGGCCGAGCAACTGGCCACCAGCAGTGGCATGGCTTCCCTGGCAGCGCGCTGGATCACTTCGGCATCGCTGCCGCTGAAGCCCAGGCGGCGCAGCGCCGCCACATCGGGGCGCTCCTGCGGCGCGAGCACGCCCTGCTTGAAGCCCATGTCGGCCAGCGCTTTCATCTTCGCCAAGCCCTGGCGCGCGGCTTCGCGCGGGTTGGACCCCTGCTGGCTGTTGCTCTGCGAAGCCACGTTACCGTAGGACAGGCCGCCGTAATTGTGGGTAGGCCCCACCAGGCCATCAAAATTCACTTCATAGGATTTCATCGGCTAGGCTCCGAGACCTGTTGTTATAGGGTGACGCCCGGCGTGAGGGTCGCCGGCAGGGCAAGGCTGGCGGTCTCCAGCGAGGCCACGGGGTAGGCGCAGTAATCAGCGGCGTAATAGGCGCTGGCGCGATGGTTGCCACTGGCGCCGACACCACCGAACGGCGCGCTGCTGGCGGCGCCGGTCAGCTGTTTGTTCCAGTTGACGATGCCGGCGCGGCTGCGCAGCCAGAAGTACTGGTAGCGGGCGCGGGAGTCGGACAGCAACCCGGCGGCCAGGCCGTACTGGGTGTTGTTGGCTTCTTCGATGGCGGCATCGAAGTCGGCGTAGCGAATCACCTGCAGCAGCGGGCCGAAGAATTCTTCGTCCGGCCGCTCGCTGACGGCACTGACGTCGAGGATACCCGGGGTCAGCAGCGCGGCATCGGCCTGCGGCTGGGTCATTTCCAGCAGCTGCACGGCGCCCTTGGCAACCAGCTCGGCCTGGGCCGCCAGCAACGCCCGCGCCGCCTGTAGCGAAATGACCGAGCCCATGAACGGCGCCGGCTGCTGGTCGAACGCACCCACCGTGATGGTCTTGCACACCTCGACCAGGCGCGCGATCAACCTGTCCCCCCAGGCGCCTTGCGGCACCAGCAGGCGGCGGGCACAGGTGCAGCGCTGGCCGGCGGAAATGAACGCCGACTGGATGATGGTGTACACCGCTGCGTCAAGGTCCTTGACCTCGTCTACCAGCAGCGGGTTGTTGCCCCCCATTTCCAGGGCCAGGATCTTGTCCGGGCGGCCGGCGAACTGCTGGTGCAGCAGGTTGCCGGTACGGCTGGAGCCGGTGAAGAACAGGCCGTCGATACCCGGGTTGGCGGCCAGCGCCACGCCGGTTTCACGCGCACCCTGCACCAGGTTCAGCACACCCGCCGGCAGCCCGGCGGCGATCCAGCAGTTGACGGTCAGCTCGGCGACCTTGGGGGTCAGCTCGCTAGGCTTGAACACCACGCAGTTACCCGCCAGCAGTGCTGGCACGATATGACCGTTGGGCAGGTGGCCGGGGAAGTTGTATGGGCCGAACACCGCCACCACACCGTGGGGCTTGTGCCGCAGCACTGCCGTGGCATCGGCCAGCGGGCCACTCTTCTCACCGGTGCGCTCGCGGTAGCTCTGCACCGAGATCGCCACCTTGTTGACCATGCTGGTGACTTCGGTGGCCGACTCCCACAGGGGCTTGCCGGTTTCCTCGCCGATGCACTGGGCCAGCGCTTCGGCATGCGTCCTGAGCTGCTCGGCAAATTTCTCCAGCACGTCGATACGCGCTTCCAGGCTCAGTTGTGCCCAGGCCGGAAAGGCCTGGCGGGCGGCCTGTACGGCGGCATCCACCTGGCTGGCGTCAGCGCCCTGGCCTTGCCAGATGACGGACTGCGTGACCGGGTTGAGCGACTGCAGGGTTTCGCCCTGGCCGGCCTGCCAGTTGCCGGCGATGTAATGCGTGGTCATTTATTTGGCCTCCCGGCTTGCCGACAGCGGCACCGCGCGTACATTGTCGCCGGCACCCATGCGCAGGCGCTTGGCCGTCAAGGGGTCGACCACCAGGGTACCGGCGGCCAGCCGCGCAGGTGCGGCCGTGATGCGGCAGTCGTCGCGCTTGCGGTTGTGAATGATGTAAGGGGTGGCGTCATCGCCCGGCGTACCCACGGCCAGCACCAGGGTCTGGCTTTCGCGCACGGCGCGGATCTTGTCGGTATCGCATTCGATAGCAGGGCCGGCGTCGAAAATGTCGACGTAGCCCTGGTAGTTGAAACCTTCCTGCTTGAGCATCGCCAGCGCCGGCTCGGTGTCCTTGTGCACGCGGCCGATCACGTTGCGTGCCGCCTCGGACAGGAAGCAGGTGTACAGCGGGAACTTCGGCATCAGCTCGGCGATGAACGACTTGTTGCCCACGCCGGTGAGGTAGTCAGCCTGGCTGAACTCCATCTTGAAGAAGTGCCGGCCCAAGCTTTCCCAGAACGGCGAACGCCCCTGCTCGTCGGACATGCCGCGCATTTCGGCGATGATCTTCTTGCCGAACAGCTCGGGGAATTCGGCCATGAACAGCATGCGCGCCCGCGACAGCAGGCGGCCATTGAGGCCCGAGCGGTAGTCGCTGCGCAGGAACAGCGAGCACAGCTCGGAATTGCCGGTCAGGTCGTTGGCCAGGAACAGGGTGGGGATTTCGCGGTAGATCTTCAGCTCCTGCGAGGCGCTGACGGTCAACCCGACCCGGTAGTTGTACCAGGGCTCGCGCAGGCCGACGGCACCGGCAATGGCACTGATGCCCACCACCAGGCCTTCGTCGTTTTCCAGCACGAACAGGTAGTCGGTGTCGGCGCGCTCGGCTTCGCCACGGAAGCTTTTTTCCGCCCAGCCAACGCGATGCCCCAGGCGCTCTTCGTTGGCCGGCAGCGTGGTCAGCCCGGTGGTTCCGGTGCTGCGTGCCAATTCGATCAACGCAGGCAAATCGCTGCTGCGTACAGGACGAACGATCATGCTATCTCCTTGTGCGACGGCGGCGGCCGGCGCGAAACTCTGCTAACGCATCAATCCGCAAACGTCTGTTGCCAGACCTCAGACCGCAACCAGACGCACGCTGGCCCCCTCGCCCACCCCCAGCGCATCGGCGGCTGCCAGGCTCAGGCTGACCGGTTTGCCGGGCACCCAGTCCAGGTCCAGCAGCACCGCGCGGTAGTCCTGCAGCAGGCCGTTGCACACCAGGTACGGGCGCCCGCCCTTGACCGGGGCGTCCTCGAGCTTCACCGGCACCACCCGGCTCTGGGCGATCGAACGGATGCCCGAAGTACGCGCATGCAGGGTCGGGCCACCATCGAAGATGTCGATGTAGTGCTCGGTTTCGAAGCCTTCGCGCATGAGGATGTCGAAGGTGATCTGTGCCCGCGGATGCACCTGGCCCATCGCTTCCTGCGCCAGGTCAGGCAGCAGCGGCACGTAGATCGGGTAGTGCGGCATCAGCTCGGCGAGGAAGGTACGGCTCTTCAGGCCGCACAGGCGCTCGGCGTCGGCGTAGTTGAGGTCGAAGAAATTGCGACCGATGGCATCCCAGAACGGCGATTCACCCTGCTCGTCGCTGTAGCCGACGATCTCGGTCACCACCGAATCGGCGAAACGCTCCGGGTGCGAGGCCATGAACAACAGGCGACCACGCGAATTGAGCTCGGCCCAACCACTGTTCACCAGCTCCGGCAGGACATAGAAGCTGGTCAGCAGGCTGTTGCCGGTCAGGTCATGGCACAACGACAGCACGTGGATCTTGTTGTGGATCTTCAGCTCGCGCGAAGCGTGCACGAAGGTTTCATTACGAAAGCTGTAGAAAGGCTCGGAGTAGCCGGCCGAAGCGACGATCGCCGAGCAGCCTGCCAGCTTGCCGGTTTCGCTGTCTTCAAGGACGAAGAAGTAGCTTTCTTCACCGTTGAAGCTGACCTCCGCGGCGAAGGAAGTCTCGGAAGCGGCGATCTTGTCGCCCAGGCGAGCAGTGTCGTCCGGCAGCGAGGTGACACCAATGGGGCTGTCTGCAGCCATGCGCTGCACTTCGTTCAGATCAGCCATTTGCGCGGGGCGCATCACCAGCATGGTGTCACTCCTTTGGAATACGGGCCGCTCATGGCGGCACGAAAAAACGGCAGGTGCACCGGCACCTGCACGGGAATCGGGTATCGCCGGCGCGGCTCAGTCATCGTTGCCGGCGATAGGACCTCAGGCTGCTCAGCCCTGGGTCAGGGTGGCCACGGCGCGCTCGAAGCGATCCAGGCCTTCATCGATGTCGGCGTCTTCAACCACCAGGCTTGGGGCAAAGCGGACCACATCCGGGCCGGCCTGAAGCACCATCACGCCTTCCTTCTCGGCGGCGTTGAGCACGTCCTTGGCCTTGCCTTTCCAGGCATCAGCCAGCACGCAGCCCAGCAACAGGCCAACGCCACGCACCTGGGTGAACAGCTGGTACTTCTGGCCGATCTGTTCCAGGCGCACCTTGAAGCGCTCGTGCTTGGCCTTGATGCCGGCCAGGGTTGCCGGGGTGTTGACCACGTCCAGCACCGCGCAGGCCACCGCGCAACCCAGCGGGTTGCCGCCGTAGGTGGTGCCGTGGGTGCCGACGGCCAGGTGCTTGGCCAGCTCGGTGGTGGTCAGCATGGCGCCGATCGGGAAGCCACCGCCCAGGCTCTTGGCGCTGGTCAGGATGTCCGGGGTCACACCGTAGTGCTGGTACGCATACAGCGAACCGGTACGGCCCACGCCTGTCTGCACTTCGTCGAAGATCAGCAGGGCGTTGTGCTCGTCGCACAGTTTGCGTGCGCCTTCCAGGTAGGCCTGGTCGGCCGGCACCACGCCGCTCTCGCCCTGGATCGGCTCGATCACCACGGCGCAGGTCTTGTCGGAGATCTGTGCCTTCAGTGCTTCCAGGTTGTTGTAGGGCACATGGCTGATACCGGTGATCTTCGGGCCGAAGCCGTCGGAATACTTCGGCTGGCCGCCGACGCTGACGGTAAACAGGGTACGGCCGTGGAAGCTGTTCACGGTGGCAATGATTTCGTGCTTGTCCGGGCCGAAGCGGTCATGGGCAACGCGCCGGGCCAGCTTGAAGGCAGCCTCGTTGGCCTCGGCGCCGGAGTTGCAGAAGAATGCACGGTCGGCAAAGGTGGCATCCACCAGCTTGTGGGCCAGGCGCAGGGCCGGCTCGTTGGTGAATACGTTGGATACGTGCCAGAGGGTGTTGGCCTGCTCGGTCAGGGCCTTGACCAGTGCCGGGTGGCAGTGGCCCAGGGCGTTGACCGCGATGCCACCGGCAAAGTCGATCAGCTCGCGACCCGACTGGTCCCAGACACGGGAGCCCTCGCCTCGCACAGGAATGAAGGCCGCCGGGGAATAGTTGGGGACCATGACCTGGTCGAAATCGGCACGTTGCACCGGGGCTTGCTCAACGGACATCTGAGTCTCCTGATGAGGAACGCTGGCCTGGAAGTGGCGAGCGATGGGGGGATTGTAAGGACTGATCCACGCCTGTCCTTGCGGCCAAGCGACAACTTGTTACAGCGCAAAACCCTGTTTGCACAAGGTTTTCGGCAATGCGACAAACACTGTCGCAATCGCGCAGTGTACGGGAGAGAGGGGGCTGGGTGAACGGGTGTTCACATAAGAAGGGATGGCGCCTGTACCGACCTCTTCGCGGGTAAACCCGCTCCCACAGGCATGCACGGCTCTCAAGGCCGGTGGAGATCCTGTGGGAGCGGGTTTACCCGCGAGGCCGATACAGACGGAGGAGAAATCAGCCTTTTTCGGCAGGCGCCGAGCTCAATTCGAACGGGCTGCTGTTGCGCCGCTGGTTACGGTCTTCCCGCGGTGTCGCACCAAAGAAATTGCGATACGCACTGGAGAAGTGCGGGCCCGAGGAGAAGCCGCAGGACAGGCCGATCTGAATGATCGACTTGCTGGTCTGCATCAGCATTTGCCGCGCCTTGTTCAGCCGCAGTTCCAGGTAGTACTGGCTCGGCACGCGGTTGAGGTACTGCTTGAAGATGCGCTCCAGCTGCCGGCGTGACACGCACACATGCTGGGCAATTTCGTCGGTGGTCAGCGGCTCTTCGATATTCGCTTCCATCAGCAGCACCGCCTGGGTCAGCTTGGGGTGGCTGGAGCCCAGGCGATTCTGCAACGGAATGCGCTGGCGCTCCCCCCCCTCGCGGATGCGCTCGACCACCAGTTCCTCCGACACCGCCCCGGCCAACTCGGCACCGTGATCACGTGCCAGCACCGCCAACAGCAGGTCGGTCACCGCCATGCCCCCACAGGCGGTCAGGCGATCACGGTCCCAGTCGAACAGGTGGCTGGTGGCGATGACCTTGGGGAAACGCTCGGCAAAATCATCCTGCCAACGCCAATGCACCGCCGCCCGGTATCCATCGAGCAGGCCCAGCATCGCCAGGGGATAGACCCCGGCCGACAGCCCGCCGATCATGCAGCCGCTGCGCGCCAGCTGCTTGAGTGCGGCCACCAGGGGGCCCGCCACCGTCGCCGGCGGCTCGTCAGCCACCAGGAACAGCTTCTGGCAACCGTCAAGACGACCGTTCCACGGCTCGCCCGGCAGGCGCCAACTGCCTTCCTGCGCCGGCTCTGCCTGCAGGAACTGCAGCTCGTAGACCACCTCCGGGTGCACCCGCTGCGCCACCTGCAACACCTCCTCGGCCAGCGCCAGGGTCAATGGCCTGGTAGTGGGCCAGATGAGAAAACCGATTCGCTGGGTGGTCATAGGGTACGGTCCGAAACCTGAGGTCGTTCGAGTCTGTGCGCCGGGTCAGGCTGCGCTCGCCGCGCAGCATGCCCTATTATGGTGCAAAAATGCAGCTTTTACTTCAGGCTACCGGAGAGGAACTGCTTGAGCCGCTCCGACTGCGGATTGGCCAGCACCTGGCGCGGGCAGCCGGTTTCTTCGACCAGGCCCTTGTGCAGGAACACCAGCTGGTTCGACACCTCGCGGGCAAAGCCCATTTCATGGGTTACCACCACCATGGTCCGGCCTTCCTGGGCCAGCGCCTGCATGACCTTGAGCACATCACCCACCAGCTCCGGGTCGAGTGCCGACGTCGGCTCATCGAACAGCATCACTTCCGGCTCCATCGCCAGCGCCCGGGCAATGGCCACACGCTGCTGCTCGCCGCCGGACATGTGCCCGGGGAAGGCGTCCTTGCGGTGCGCGACACCGACCTTGGCCAGGTAGTGCTCGGCCTTTTCCAGGGCTTCCTTGCGGTTCACCCCCAGCACGTGCACCGGCGCTTCGATGATGTTCTCCAGCGCAGTCATGTGCGACCACAGGTTGAAATGCTGGAACACCATCGACAGGCGCGAGCGCATGCGCTGCAACTGACGCGGGTCGGCGGCCTTGAGCGCACCGTCCTTGCCCGGTACCAGCTTGAGTTCTTCGCTGTTGAGCAGGATCTTGCCCGCGTGCGGCTGCTCCAGCAGATTGATGCAGCGCAGGAAGGTCGACTTGCCCGAACCGCTGGAGCCGATGATGCTGATGACATCGCCTGCCTTGGCCGACAGGGACACGCCCTTGAGCACTTCATGGCTGCCGTAGCGCTTGTGCAGGTCTTGGACTTCGAGTTTGTACATGCTGTCGATTCTCACAAAGCGGTCAGTGCTTGCGCGGCGCCAGGTAGCCGAGCCAGCGGCGTTCGGCCATCTTGAACAGGCGCACCAGGATGAAGGTCAGGCACAGGTAGAACACGCCCGCCGTGATATAGGCCTCGAAAGGCAGGTAGTACTGGGCATTGACCGTGCGCGCAGCACCGGTGATGTCGATCAGGGTAACGATCGACGCCAGGCTGGTGGTCTGCAGCATCATGATCACTTCGTTGCTGTACTGCGGCAACGCCCGGCGCAGGGCCGACGGCAGCAGGATGCGCCGGTACATCTTCATGCGCGACATGCCCATGGCCTTGGCCGCCTCGATCTCGCCATGCGGCGTGGCCTTGAGGCTGCCGGCGATGATCTCGGCAGTGTAGGCGCTGGTGTTGATGCCGAACGCCAGGCAGGCACAGAAGGTGGCGCTGGACAGCAGCGGCCAGAGGATGCTTTCGCGCACCGCCTCGAACTGCGCCAGGCCGTAGTAGATCAGGAACAGCTGCACCAGCATCGGCGTGCCGCGGATCACATAGGTGTAGAGCCAGGCCAGCAGGTTGACCGCCGGCTGCTTGGACACCCGCATCAGGCCCAGCGGAATGGCCGCCAGCAGGCCGAAGAACAGCGAAATGGCCAGCAGCTTGAGCGTGGTCAGCAGGCCGCCGAAGTACATCGGCAACGCCTCCCACACGACGTTGTAGTCGAAGATCATAGTTCAGCCACCTTGACGCCCACCGAATAGCGGCGCTCGAGATACTTCAGGGCCAGCAGCGAGACACTGGTCAGCACCAGGTACAGGGCCGCCACCGCGAAGAAGAAGGTGAAAGGCTCGCGGGTGGCATCGGCCGCCTGCTTGGCCTTGAACATCATGTCCTGCAGGCCGACCACCGAGATCAGCGCAGTGGCCTTGGTCAGCACCAGCCAGTTGTTGGTGAAACCAGGAATAGCCAGGCGAATCATCTGTGGCACCTGGATGCGGAAGAACACCTGGCGATTGCTCATGCCATAGGCCACGCCCGCTTCGGCCTGGCCCTTGGGAATACCCAGGAACGCGCCACGGAAGGTTTCCGACAGGTACGCGCCAAAGATGAAGCCCAAGGTACCGATACCTGCGATCAGCGGATTCAGGTCGATGTAGTCTTCATAGCCCAACAGCGGCGCCACCCGGTTGATGATGTCCTGCCCGCCGTAGAAGATCAGCAGGATCAGGACCAGGTCCGGAATGCCGCGGATCACCGTGGAATACAGATCGCCCAGCCAGGCCAGCCAGCGCACCGGCGACAAGCGCAGCGCCACACCGATCAGGCCGAGCACGATGGCCAGGGCCATCGACGACAGGGCGAGCTGCAGCGTCAGCCACGCCCCGTCGAGGATGACTGCCCCGTAGCCTTTCAACATGATGAGGTCCTCGACCTAGAGAATGAAAAATGGTGCAAACCTCAGAGTTTCTGCTGTTTGCACCATTGCACAGGTGAAACCCGACGTCTTAGTTCGAGTCTGGACCGTAGATATCGAAGTTGAAGTACTTCTTCTCGATTTCTTTGTACTTGCCATTGGCACGGATGGCGTCGATGGCCGCGTTGATGCGGTCGGCGTTGGCCTTGTCACCCTTGCGCACGGCGATGCCGACGCCGTCACCGAAATACTTCACGTCGGTGAACGACGGGCCGACGAAGGCGAAGCCCTTGCCAGCGTCGGTCTTCAGGAAACCGTCCTCCAGCAGGGTGGCGTCAGCCACGGTACCATCGAGACGGCCGGCAGCCACGTCCAGGTAGATTTCGTTCTGGGTACCGTAAGGAACCACGGTGGCACCCTTGGCGGCCAGCACTTCCTTGGCGAAGCGGTCATGGATCGAACCGCGCTGCACACCGATCTTCTTGCCCTTGAGTTCATCCAGGCTGTCGCTGACGGTGGTGCCTTCCTTCATGACCAGGCGCGCCGGGGTCAGGTAGTAGCGCTTGGTGAAATCGACCGACTTCTTGCGGTCTTCGGTGATCGACATGGACGACAGGATGGCGTCGATCTTGCGCACTTTCAGCGCCGGGATCAGGCCGTCGAATTCCTGCTCGACCCAGGTGCACTTGGCTTTCATCTCTTCGCACAGGGCGTTGCCGATGTCGTAGTCGAAACCGGCGATGCTGCCATCAGGCTGCTTGAAGGCAAACGGTGGGTAGGCGGCCTCGATGCCGATTTTCAACGGTTTTTCATCGGCCTGCGATACCAGGGAAAACACGGACAGCGCCAGGGCGCCAAGCAGTGCGAGCTTCTTCATCAGGTAACTCCATCGGTACGGGGCAATACAAGGCAGGTAACGGCTGCCCGATATGCGAATGGGTACAACGCGAGCCGCGCAGGGTATCGACCAAGGTCGCAGACCACGAGCGTGTGAGTGGCATTCTAGCGACAGCCCGGTAGTCGATATTTCTTCAAAGCGACAACTACTTACAGAAGCGCCAGAAACCGCTGCGGGCGATGTTGACAGCCAGTGCAAAATATGCAAAAGCGCAAGAAATAGAACCTATAAACCTAGCAATTCCTGGGCCTATTATTGGCAAAGCCTTGTAGGACGGCAAGTGTAGCGTGCTGCGGTGAAAAAAATGCCGGCGAAATGCACCGAAACGAAGCGGAATTGTTTCCTGGCGCCCCGATGCCGTGCGCCAACGGTGACAGAACAGTTACCGATGAATGTCGGGTAACAGTAAAGCAAAAACCCCGCCGGTTGCCCGGGCGGGGTTTTTAATGGCTACACCGACCTGTGTGGGAGCGGGCGCGCCCGCGAACACCGGCGTAGCCGGTGCCATCCACCGCGTCGCCTGCTTCGCGGGCATGCCCGCTCCCACAGGGGATCGTGTGCGACTCGGCTATCAGGCCGAAGCCAGGCTCATCGCCTTGTGGGTATCGATCAGATGCTGCACCACCCCTGGGTCGGCCAGGGTCGAGATGTCACCCAGGGCGCCGTATTCGCCCGTGGCAATCTTGCGCAGGATGCGGCGCATGATCTTGCCCGAACGGGTCTTCGGCAGCCCCGGCGCCCACTGGATCACGTCCGGCGAGGCGATCGGGCCGATTTCCTTGCGCACCCAGTTCTTCAGCTCCAGGCGCAACTGCTCGCTGGGCTCGATGCCGGCATTGAGGGTGACATACACGTAGATGCCCTGCCCCTTGATGTCGTGCGGCACGCCCACCACCGCCGCCTCGGCCACTTTCGAATGGGCCACCATGGCGCTTTCGATCTCGGCAGTACCCATGCGGTGGCCGGACACGTTGAGCACGTCATCCACGCGGCCGGTGATCCAGTAGTAGCCATCTTCGTCGCGACGCGCGCCGTCGCCGGTGAAGTACATGCCACGGAAGGTCTTGAAGTAGGTGTCGACGAAACGGTCGTGGTCGCCGTACAGCGAACGCGATTGCCCCGGCCAGGAATCGAGGATCACCAGGTTACCTTCGGCGGCACCTTCGATCAGGTTGCCCAGGTTGTCCACCAGGGCTGGCACCACGCCGAAAAACGGACGGGTTGCCGAACCCGGCTTGAGGCCAGTGGCACCCGGCAGCGGACTGATCAGGATGCCGCCGGTTTCGGTCTGCCACCAGGTATCGACGATCGGGCAACGTTCCTTGCCCACGGCCTTGTAGTACCAGTTCCAGGCTTCGGGGTTGATCGGCTCGCCCACCGAACCCAGCAGACGCAAGCTGGAGCCGTCAGCCCCGGCCACCGCAGCCTCGCCTTCGGCCATCATCGCGCGGATGGCAGTTGGCGCGGTGTACAGGATATTGACCTTGTGCTTGTCGATGATCTTCGACACGCGGGTGATGTCCGGGTAGTTCGGCACGCCCTCGAACAGCAGCGTGGTGGCACCGTTGGCCAGCGGGCCGTAGACGATGTAGCTGTGGCCGGTGACCCAACCCACGTCGGCGGTGCACCAGTAGACCTCGCCCGGGCGGTAGTCGAACACGCGCTCATGGGTCAGCGCGGCATAGACCAGGTAACCACCGGTGGTGTGCAGCACGCCCTTCGGCTTGCCGGTGGAGCCGGAGGTGTAAAGGATGAACAGCGCTTCCTCGGCCCCCATCTCTTTCGGCGCGCAGTGGCTGGAAGCCACTTTCATCAGGTCTTCGTACCAGATGTCGCGATGCTGGTGCCAGGCAATGTCGCCTCCGGTGCGCTTGCACACGATGATCTTCTGCACGCTGTTGGTTTCCGGGTTGGTCAACGCCAGGTCGACGTTGGCCTTGAGCGGGGTACGGCGGCCGCCGCGCACGCCTTCGTCGGCGGTGATGACCACCTTGGACTTGCAGTCGATGATCCGCCCGGCCAGCGCTTCCGGCGAGAAGCCACCGAATACCACCGAGTGGATCGCACCGATACGGGCGCAGGCCAGCATGGCGACCACAGCTTCCGGGATCATCGGCATATAGATGGTGACCACGTCACCGCGGTGCACATCCTGGCCACGCAGGGCGTTGGCAAACTTGCAGACCTGCTCGTGCAATTCGCGGTAGGTGATGTTGCGGTGCTCGGAAGGATCGTCGCCTTCCCAGATGATGGCCAACTGGTCACCGCGCTCTTCGAGGTGGCGATCCAGGCAGTTGGAGGAAACGTTCAGAGTGCCGTCGGCGAACCATTTGATATCGACATGGTGGTCGTCGAAGGAGGTCTGCTTGACCTTGGTGAACGGCTTGATCCAGTCGATACGCTGGGCCTGCTCGCGCCAGAAGCCGTCCGGGTTGATCACCGACTGCTGGTACATGGCCTTGTAGGTGGCCTCGTCGGTGAGGGTGGTGGCCGCAACCTCGGGACGAACGGGATACAGTGGAGCCGCACTCATCTGTGTTACCTCGGTGTAATAGTTGTTTTTGTATGGAACCGTTTGTAACTGTACCAGAGCGACAAAAGCCATTCGACGTTGGTAGTAATTTGGTACGTCCGTACAGGACGGCCGCTCTAGCATGCGCTTTACGGCCGTGACGAAGCGACAACTGGAGCGTTGCCCAGACGATTGTTACAGATTCTGTCAAAACACTTTATCAAAAGCCCCACTGTTTCAGTCTTGGCGACAACCCTAAAATTCATCTCGCCAACAACGGCAAGGCGATTAACAACTGGTAACAGCCCCCACGAAGGCAAGCGTTAATCCCCATCATATCCCGATAGTTAAACCAGCAATACTCGCGGCGCCAAAAGCGCCGCGCGCCCCCTCACGACCTTAGACAGGTAAATGGAAAATGAAAGCTTTACTGGTATTGGTACTTGGCAGTCTTTGCGGCGCGGCGATGGCCGGCGAAGCGAAAGAGGCCGAGCAGATTCCGGTTGAACAGTACAACTATTCGCAGCACCTGGACATTGCCCGCGTCATTTCCATGAGCGAAGTGCCCAATGTGTGCGAAGTCGTGCCAGCCCGCATGACCTATGAAGACTCCAAGGGCCAGAAGCACATTCTCGAATACCGCGTGATGGGGAACGGCTGTTCCAACGGCTGATACCTTGTGAATTGGGGGCCCTGCGGGCCCCATTCGCGACACAAGGCCGCTCCTACAGGTACCGCGCAATGTTTGAAGCCTGCGCAGTACTTGTAGGAGCGGCCTTGTGTCGCGAAAGGACTGCGCAGCAGTCCCGCCTTTTATAAAGCCGGATTAATCTGCAGACTTGCCAAGCGAGTAATCCCTCAACTTGTTGGCAATGGTAGTATGCGAAACACCCAATCTTTTACCTAAAGCCCGACTACTCGGAAACTCCCCCATCAAACTTTCCAGCACCGCCTTCTCAAAGCGCCCGACAATCTGCGAAAGATCCCCGTCCAGCGAAAACTCACCCAACGGCTGGCGCACACCATAATCCGGCAAGCGGATATGTTCACTCTTGACCACGCCGCCATCGCATAACGAAACCGCCTGGAACAATACGTTTTCCAGTTGCCTCACATTGCCCGGCCAATGGTACTGGGCAAGTTTGTCCATCGCCGCCGGCGCCAAGCGCGGCATGGCGCAACCGATCTGCCGGCTGGCCTGGTCGAGAAAGTGCTGTACCAGCCCTTCCAGGCCGTCCATGCATTCGCGCAAGGGCGGAATGTGCAGCGACAACACATTGAGCCGGTGATACAGGTCCTGACGAAACTCGCCACGCGCGCACAATTCGGACAAATCCACCTGGGTCGCACAGATCACCCGCACGTCCAGGTACACCTCTTCATCGCTGCCTACGCGGCGGAAGCAGCCGTCCTGTAGAAAGCGCAGCAACTTCACCTGCAGGCGCGGGCTCATCTCCCCTACCCCATCAAGGAACAGCGTGCCACCGGCGGTCAGCTCCAGCAGCCCCAGCTTGCCCTCGGCCCGCGCACCTTCGAAGGCCCCGGGGCCGTAACCGAACAGCTCGGTCTCGGCCATCGACTCGGGCAGGCCGGCGCAGTTCAGCGCCATCAGCGGCGACTGCCCGCGCGGGCTGGCCAGGTGGCAGGCACGCGCTAGCAACTCCTTGCCGGTGCCCGTCTCACCCTCGATCAGCAAGGGCGCATCCAGGGGTGCCATGCGCCGCGCCTCGCGGACTACGGCAGCCATCACCCGCGAGCTCTGGAAGATGCTGTCGAAACCGCGCAGCTCCTGCTTGCGCACATTGTAGATACGCTCGCCGATGCGGTCGGCGCGGTGCAGGGTCAGCACTGCACCGGCCAGCGCCTCGCTGTCGTCGTGCTCGGACTGCAGCGGCGCGATATCGGCCAGGAACACATCGCCCTTGACCTTGATGCGCAGGCCGTTGATGCGCGACTTGTTGGCGCGTACCAACTCCGGCAGGTCGAAGTCTTCGACGTAGCGCGCCAGCGGCATGCCTGGCACCTCGTCTACCCGCACCCCCAGCAACTGGGCTGCCGCGCGGTTGGCGGCGACGATACTGCCGCCCATGTCGATCGACAGCACCGGGAAGTCCAACGCGCCCAGCAGCGCGTTCAGCTCCATGTGGCGACGTTCGCTGGGCATCAGCCCCACGCGCTTGACGCCGAACACCCCGGCGATGGCCTCGAACTTGGGCCGCAGCGCCTGGAACTGCAAATTGATCAGGTTCGGGCAATGCAGGTAGATGGCGTTGCCATGGTCACCGCCCACCTCGCCGCGCAGCACGTTGATGCCGTATTCCACCAACAGGTTGAGGATGTCGCGCAGGATGCCAATACGGTTCTGGCAATGCACTTTGATACGCATGAGGGCTCTCGAAGCGCCGAGGTTTTTCACCGCAGCGCAGAAAAGTCGTAAAGATAAGCTGACAAAAACAGCCTAGGCATCAGCCAGATGCCTCGGATTTTCCGACACCTGCCGGGTTTTGTAAAATATTCGTTACGAAAACACTGCCAGAAGCCCATCCCGCCTATCTCCTACCCCCGTGAAAAGCAGCCGGCGAAGGGATATTCCTTGGGCATGTCCTGCACATAACAAGAAAAGCCCTCACCAGGAGAGCCACATGAAACAGACGCAATACGTGGCACGCGAGCCCGATGCGCACGGTTTTATCGATTACCCGCAGCAAGAGCATGCGGTCTGGAACACCTTGATCACCCGCCAGCTGAAAGTGATCGAAGGCCGCGCATGCCAGGAATACCTGGACGGCATCGACCAGCTCAAGCTGCCGCATGACCGGATTCCGCAACTGGGCGAAATCAACAAGGTGCTGGGCGCCACTACCGGTTGGCAGGTTGCCCGGGTGCCGGCACTGATCCCCTTCCAGACCTTCTTCGAACTGCTGGCCAGCAAGCGCTTCCCGGTCGCCACGTTCATCCGCACCCCGGAAGAGCTGGACTACCTGCAGGAACCCGACATCTTCCACGAGATCTTCGGCCACTGCCCGCTGCTGACCAACCCCTGGTTCGCAGAATTTACCCATACCTACGGCAAGCTCGGCCTGGCCGCGACCAAGGAACAGCGCGTGTACCTGGCGCGCCTGTACTGGATGACCATCGAATTCGGCCTCATCGAAACCGCCCAAGGCCGCAAGATCTATGGCGGTGGCATCCTCTCGTCGCCGAAGGAAACCGTCTACAGTCTGTCTGGCGAGCCAGAGCACCAGGGCTTCGACCCGATCGAAGCCATGCGCACCCCGTACCGTATCGACATCCTGCAGCCGCTGTATTTCGTGCTACCGAACATGAAGCGCCTGTTCGACCTGGCCCATGAAGACATCATGAGCATGGTTCACCAGGCCATGCAGCTGGGCCTGCACGCACCGAAGTTTCCACCCAAGGTCGCCGCCTGAACGACCTTGCCGATAACAACTCAAACCGGAAAACACCACATGAATGCCTTGAACCAAGCCCATTGCGAAGCCTGCCGCGCCGACGCGCCGAAAGTCACCGACGAAGAGTTGGCCGAGCTGATCCGCGAGATCCCGGACTGGAACATCGAAGTACGCGATGGCCACATGGAGCTGGAGCGCGTCTTCCTGTTCAAGAACTTCAAGCACGCCTTGGCATTCACCAATGCCGTGGGCGAAATCGCCGAAGCCGAAGGCCACCACCCGGGCCTGCTGACCGAGTGGGGCAAGGTCACCGTGACCTGGTGGAGCCACTCGATCAAGGGCCTGCACCGCAACGACTTCATCATGTGCGCGCGCACTGACAAGGTGGCGGAGACGGCTGAAGGCCGCAAGTAATCGTCTGAAGAGTGGGGCCGTTTCGCGCCCGCGAAGGGGCGCAAAGCGGCCCCAGTTCTTGCGGGGAAAATGTCCGCTGTTCGCCCGCAAAACCGACCGGCGACCGGCAAAAAAACCAAACTGTCATCCAGACTTGTGTATCCTGCCCCAGCTTTGCGAAGCTTCAAACGCGCCTGGCGCAGACTTTTCACTCACACTTGCGAGGAACGACGAGATGCATGAAATCCCGAATCTTCCCTTCCCAAGCCTGAACCCAGAAGAGCCAACCGTAACCGTTCACGCCGAGCCGGCTGCTGCCGCCGAGCAGGATGGTGACGATCAATCCAGCGCTGACCAGGACTAACCGCGCAACCCCGACTGTGTGAAAACGGCTGACCTGCGGGCTACCCCCGTCATCACGTTTTCACACCGTCCAGAACCCACGTAGGCCCCCATGCCCGACTCACCGCGCCCCCTTGCGGTCACCCTGCAAGTCGTCTCCATCGTCCTCTTTACCTTCATCGGTTACCTGAACATCGGCATCCCCCTGGCCGTATTGCCCGGCTACGTGCACAACGACCTGGGCTTCGGCGCCGTGGTCGCGGGCCTGGTGATCAGCGTGCAATACCTGGCCACCCTGCTCAGCCGCCCCACGGCCAGCCGCATCATCGACAACCACGGCAGCAAGAAAGCCGTCCTGTATGGCCTGGCCGGGTGTGGCCTCAGCGGGGTGTTCATGCTGGCCTGCGCCTTTCTCACCCACCTGCCCTGGCTGAGCCTGGCCAGCCTGCTGGCCGGCCGCCTGGTGCTGGGCAGCGCCGAGAGCCTGGTGGGGTCGGGTTCGATCGGCTGGGGTATCGGCCGGGTCGGCGCCGAACACACCGCCAAAGTCATCTCCTGGAACGGCATCGCCAGCTACGGCGCGCTGGCCATCGGCGCCCCGCTGGGGGTGCTGATGGTCAAGGGCCTGGGGCTGTGGAGCATGGGCGCGAGCATCATCCTGCTGTGCCTGCTCGGCCTGCTGCTGGCCTGGCCCCGGCAGGCGGCGCCGATCGTCAGCGGCGTGCGCCTGCCGTTCCTGCGGGTGCTGGGCAAAGTGTTCCCGCACGGTTCGGGGCTGGCCCTGGGCTCGATCGGCTTCGGCACCATCGCCACCTTCATCACCCTGTACTACGCCAGCCGCGGTTGGGCCAATGCCGCGCTGACCCTGAGCCTGTTCGGCGCCAGCTTCATCAGCGCACGGCTGCTGTTCGGCAACCTGATCAACCGGATTGGCGGGTTCCGCGTGGCGATCGCCTGCCTGTCGGTGGAAACGCTTGGGCTGCTGATGCTGTGGCTGGCACCGAATGCCGAACTGGCGCTGGCAGGCGCCGCACTGAGCGGGTTCGGCTTCTCGCTGGTATTCCCGGCGCTGGGAGTGGAGGCAGTGAACCAGGTATCGGCGGCCAACCGCGGGGCTGCGGTCGGGGCCTATTCGCTGTTCATCGACTTGTCGCTGGGGGTGACCGGGCCGCTGGTGGGCGCGGTGGCGGCGGGGTTCGGCTTTGCCTCGATGTTTCTGTTTGCTGCGGCGGCGGCGGCTTGCGGGCTGGTGTTGAGCCTGTACCTTTACCGGCAGGCGCGTCAGAAGCAGTATCGGTAATGGCCGGGGGCTGCTTTGCAGCCCCCGAGGCCTTGAAACCTAGCGCTGGGCGTACTGCAACACCACTTCCAGCGGGTGGCGCATCTGCCGCTCGGTCATGCGCTTGACCTGGCTACGGCAGGAATACCCCGTCGCCAGCGGCTCGCCTTCCTTGTCCAGCTTGGTCGCCCAGCTCTGCTCGAAGATGGTCCGCGAGGTGTCCTGGTTACGCGCCTCGTGCCCATAGGTTCCGGACATCCCGCAGCAACCAGTGGCCTCGGTCACCAGCTTCAGCCCCAGGCGGGCGAACACCTGCTCCCACTGCCGAGTGCTGGCCGGCACGTTGGTCTTCTCGGTGCAGTGCGCCATCAAGCGGAAACTGCCCGACGCGCTCGCTGCCTGCTCCGGCAGCACGTCCATCAGCCATTCCTGTGGCAACAACACCTTCGGGCAGCCGTCCAGGCCCGGGACTTTCTGGTACTCCTGGCGGTACACCAGGGTCATCGCCGGGTCCAGGCCCACCAGCGGCACGCCGCAGTCAGCCAGGGCCTTGAGCTGGCTGGCATTGCGGATCGCCGCCTTGGCGAACGCACCGAGGAAACCCTGCACATGCAGCGGCTTGCCGTTGGCGCTGTACGGCGCCAAAAACACGCGGTGGCCCAGGCGGTGCGCCAGGTCGATGAAGGCCGACAGCAGTGGCGTCTCGAAGTAGCGGGTGAAGGCGTCCTGCACCAGCACGATGCTGCGTTCACGCTGGGCCGGTGTCAGTTCACGCAGGGTTGGCACACTGGCCACGCCGACACGGCAGCGGGTCAGGGTAGCCTGGAAGTTGAAGCGGCTGAGCAACGGGCTGTCGACCATGCCCACCTTGTCGGCCAGCAGCCGGCTCACCCACTTCGAGCCCATCACCGCGTTGTACAGCCCCGGCGCGTGGGCAAGGTAGGGAATGGTGAACTCCAGCGAGCCGATCAGGTAGTCACGCAGCGGGCGCTGGTAGCGGCCGTGGTACAGCTCGAGGAAGCGCGAGCGGAAGTCCGGCACGTTGACCTTGATCGGGCATTGCCCGGCGCACGACTTGCACGCCAGGCAGCCGGCCATGGCGTCGTACACCTCATGGGAGAAATCTGCCTGCCCCTGGCTGCGGGCGCGGTTGTTGCGCAGGCGTGCCGGCAGGCCCTTGAGCCAGGACACTCGATTGCGCGCCGCAGCCAGCACATCGATGTTCGCCTCGCCCTGCAGGCGCAGCCACTCACGCATCAGCGAGGCGCGGCCTTTGGGCGAATGCTGGCGTTCGCGGGTGGCCTTCCATGACGGGCACATGGCGTCGTTGGGGTCATAGTTGTAGCAGGCGCCGTTGCCGTTGCAGTGCACGGCGCTAGCGAAGTCCTGCCACACGCGCTCGTCGATGGTGCGGTCGAGATCGCCGCGCAGGGTCACGCCATCGACCTTGGTCAGGCCCTCGGCGCTGTCCGGCGGGGTGCAGATCTTGCCGGGGTTGAGCTGGTTGTGCGGGTCGAAGGCGCCTTTCAGGCGCTGCAGCGCCGGATACAGCTCGCCGAAGTACTCCGGCACGTACTCCGAACGCAGGCCCTTGCCATGCTCGCCCCACAGCAGGCCGCCGTAGCTGCGGGTCAACGCCGCCACGGCATCGGAGATCGGCTTGACCAGCGCGGCCTGGGCCGGGTCCTTCATGTCCAGCGCCGGGCGCACGTGCAGCACACCGGCGTCGACGTGGCCGAACATGCCATAGGCCAGGCCGTAACCATCGAGCAGCGCGCGGAAGTCGGCGATGTAGTCGGCCAGTTGTTCTGGCGGTACCGCAGTGTCCTCGACGAACGGCTGCGGGCGGACTTCGCCTTCCACATTGCCCAGCAAACCCACCGAACGTTTACGCATGGTATAGACGCGGGTCACCGCCTCGGCGCCCTCGGCCAGGGTGTGGCCCAGGCGCTCGACACTGGTGTCGCTCTGCAGGTGCTGGATGAACGCCTGCACCCTGGCATTGACCTCGGCAGGTTCGTCGCCACAGAACTCCACCAGGTTGATGCCCAGGGTCGGGCGCTCGGGGTCGGCCGGGAAGTATTCGGCGACGCTGTGCCAGACGATGTCCTTCATCGCCAGCATCAGCACCTTGGAATCGACGGTCTCGATCGACAGCGGTTTGTGCGCCATCAGCGCGTTGGCATCGCGCAGGGCGTCCATGAAGCTGCTGTAGCGTACGTTGACCAGCACGGCGTACTTGGGGATCGGCAGCACATTGAGCTTGGCTTCGACCACATAGCCCAACGAACCTTCGGCACCGCACAGCACGCTGTTGAGATTGAAGCGGCCCTGTTCGTCGCGCAGGTGCGCCAGGTCGTAGCCGGTCAGGCAGCGGTTGAGCTTGGGGAACGTGGTTGCGATCAGGTCTGCCTGGGTTTCCTGGATCTCCCGCGCCATGCGGTACACCTCGCCGACCCGGCCGGGCGCGGCGCAGGCCTGCTCCAGTGCGGCATCGTCGATCGGCAGGCTGTGCAGGCGCTCGCCCCCGAGCAGCACGCTGTGCAGCTCCAGGACGTGGTCGCGGGTCTTGCCATAGGTGCAGCTGCCCTGGCCGCTGGCATCGGTATTGATCATGCCGCCGACGGTGGCGCGGTTGGAGGTGGACAGCTCAGGCGCGAAGAACAGGCCGTACGGCTTGAGCGCGGCGTTGAGCTGGTCCTTGACGGTACCCGCCTGCACCCGTACCCAGCGCTCCTCGACGTTGATTTCGAGGATGTTGTTCATGTGCCGTGACAGGTCGACCACGATACCGTCGGTCAGCGACTGGCCATTGGTGCCGGTACCGCCGCCGCGCGGGGTCAGCTTGACCTGGCGAAAACGCGGCTCGCCCATCAGCGTGGCGACCCGCACCACGTCGTCGGCGTCCAGCGGGAACACCGCCGCCTGCGGCAAGCGCTGGTAGATCGAGTTGTCGGTGGCCAGTACCGTGCGGGTAGCGTAGTCGGCACTGATCTGGCCACGGAAGCCGCTGTTGCGCAGGGCTTCGAGGAATTCGGGGTAGTTGGCGCTCGGCGCAATGGTCGGCAGCTGGGCGATCATCGAAGGATGGCCTCTTGAAATAGGCTAATTCACGGGATTCCTGTCGCTCCGGCATGAGTGAAAGCATGCGGGGATGACGTATAGGCCAATGTTCCTGTAGTTTCGCCTCAGGGGCAAACGGATAATCCTGCCGCTATCGATGACTTCCATGAATGAATTACCGCCACCTGACCCCATCCATGTCGCTGCTGCTGGCCTTCGAGGCTGCCGCCCGACATGAAAGCTATACCCGCGCCGCCGCTGAACTGTCGCTGACCCAGAGCGCAGTCAGCCGCCAGGTACAGGCACTGGAACAGCAGCTGGGGCTGACCCTGTTCCGCCGCGAAGGGCGCCAGGTGCAACTCACCGATGTCGGGCGCCTGTACCAGCGCGAACTCAGCGAGGCCCTGGGGCGCATCCGCAGTGCCACCCTGCAGGCATTGGCCTACCAGTCAGGCGTCGGCACCTTGCGCCTGGCCACCCTGCCCACCTTCGGCTCGAAGTGGCTGCTGCCACGGCTGCACGCGTTCTACAGCGCCCACCCGGGCATGCTGGTGCACATTCATTCACGCATCGAAGCCATCAATTTCGACACCAGCGAGATCGATGCCGCCATCGGCGTGGCCAGCCACGATTTGCCGGGGCTGGTCTGCCATCGCCTGCATGCCGAACAACTGGTGGTGATCCTGCCGCCGGAAGCTGGCGTGGATAGCCAGGGCTGGAGCCCGGCCCGGATCAGTGAAGAGGTGCTGCTGAACGTGGCCAACAACCCGCATGCCTGGGGCGAGTGGTTCTCGCACCATGGCCTGGCGCACCGGGCGATGCGCCTGGGGCCGAGCTTCGAGCTGACCTCGCACCTGATCCAGGCGGTACGGGCCGGTATCGGCATCGGTCTGGTGCCGCGCATCCTGGTGGAAGAGGAGCTGGCCAAGGGCGAGCTGTACAGCCCCGGCGAGGCGTTTGCCAGCCAGCGCAGCTATTACCTGATCTACCCGCCGAGGAACGAGGCATTGCCATCGTTGCGGGCATTCAGAAGCTGGTTGCTAAAGCAGATCTGAGCTTGCGTCGCGGTCCTTTCGCCGGGACACGCAAGAAAAAACCCGAAGCCAGGTACCTGACTTCGGGTTTCCGGTTACTGCATGGCGCCTTACTTGGCCATGCCGGTAGCCGCTACACCGGTATTCATCCTGCGACGCGGCTTGACCATGTAGATCACGAACATCGCAAACAGCCAGATCGGGATCGCATACACCGACACGCGGATCTCCGGGATCATCAGCATGATGCCCAGGATCAGCACCACGAACGCCAGGCACAGGTAGTTGCCATAGGGGTACCACAAGGCCTTGAACAGCGGCTTCTGGCCGGTGCGGTCGAGGTGCTGGCGGAACTTCAGGTGCGAGTAGCTGATCATCGCCCAGTTGATCACCAGGGTGGCCACCACCAGCGACATCAGCAGCTCCAGGGCGTTCTGCGGCATCAGGTAGTTGAGCAGCACGGCAACGAAGGTCACCCCAGCCGATGCCAGGATCGAACGCACAGGCACGCCACGCTTGTCGACCTGGGCCAGCGATGCCGGGGCATCGCCCTGCTCGGCCATGCCCAACAGCATGCGGGCGTTGCAGTAGGTGCCGCTGTTGTACACCGACAATGCCGCAGTCAGGACCACGAAGTTCAGCAAGTGCGCTGCCACGTCACTGCCCAGCAGCGAGAACACCTGCACGAACGGGCTGCTGCCATAGCTGCCACCCGAGGCAGCTATGCTGGCGACCAGGTTGTCCCACGGGGTCAGCGACAGCAGGACCACCAGGGCGCCCACATAGAAGATCAGGATGCGGTAGATGACCTGGTTGATCGCCTTGGGGATCACGGTCTTCGGCTTGTCGGCCTCGGCCGCGGTGAAACCGAGCATTTCCAGGCCACCGAAGGAGAACATGATGAACGCCAGGGCCATCACCAGGCCGCTGACACCGTTCGGGAAGAAGCCACCATGCGACCACAGGTTGGCCACGGTCGCCTCGGGGCCGCCGCTGCCGCTGGTCAGCAGGTAGGCACCCAGGCCGATCATGCTGACGATGGCCACCACCTTGATGATGGCAAACCAGAATTCGGCTTCACCGAAGAACTTCACGTTCATCAGGTTGATGGCGTTGATCAGCACGAAGAACGCCGCCGCGGTGACCCAGGTCGGGATCTCCGGCCACCAGTAGTGGACATATTTGCCGACTGCCGACAGCTCCGACATGCCCACCAGGATGTACAGCACCCAGCAGTTCCAGCCCGACAGGAAGCCGGCGAAACCGCCCCAGTAGGTGTGGGCGAAATGGCTGAACGAGCCGGCTACCGGCTCTTCGACGATCATTTCGCCAAGCTGGCGCATGATCATGAAGGCGATGAAGCCGCAGATGGCGTAGCCAAGGATCATCGACGGGCCGGCGGATTTCATCACCCCCGCCGAACCGAGGAACAGGCCGGTACCGATCGCACCACCCAGGGCAATCAGCTGGATGTGGCGGTTCTTCAGGCCCCGCTTGAGCTCGCCTGAATGCATGTTTTGTCCACTCATGAACGAAGTCACCTGCATTGTTTTTATCTGTGACGGAATCGGACCCACCGCGCTCGTGGCGCAGCGGAATGGGCAAGGTGGTTACCTTGGGTTTCCTGAACGCAGCTGCCGCCGGAGCGGGTCAACCAGGGGTGATCAGGAGTGCGCGGTACGCAAAGGAGTCACAGGTAAAACGCGGCGCACTGTATACCCCTGCAAACGCGCAGGCGTCAACGCACTGCATCGTTTCCCTGGGAAAAAACGCAGCGATCCTGTGGTGTAGGCCTTCAAAGGCGGAGTGATCGGCGTACATGGCGCCTCCATTTGTTGTTTTGTCAGCCGGGCTCTGCGGACCGGCTTTTGCACACGGCAATGACGGCTATAACACCGTGGGGCGGGGGTTTGGGCAAGGGTGGTCGGAGCCTGGGGGCAGGCTCGGGTACAGTGGCGCCGGCAAGCAATGTTTACAGAGCCGTGGAAATCCTGAAATCTGGACTGGATTCAGCGCAATCTGTATAAGTTTCTTTACAAGCCGGTTCGAGAACTTGCCAGTCGTCCGAAAAATTCTTTTTGTTCAATGTCTTGGGTCTCTTTGCAGCCCATCGCAGCAGCCGCAAATCCCATAGGCATAAAAAAACCAGCCCGAAGGCTGGTTTCTCGTTACCACTACGGCTGATCAGCCACGCGGCTTGCCACGACCGCGGCCTGCCGGCTTGTCAGCCTCAGGCTTGCCCGGACGTTTGCGCATCTCGCTCGGGCGCTCGGCAACGGTACTGCCACGACTGCTCTTGCGCGGAGCCTCTTCACGCGGCTGGCGCACCGGGCGCTCGTCGCCAGCGCCGCCTTCGTGGGCCGGGCGCAGGCTGCGCACGCGCTCGCCACGGCCCAACGGGCGGGTCGACTTGCGTTGCAGGCGTTCCAGCTTGTCCTTGGCCTTGAGTTTCATGGCAGGCAGCGCTACTGGCTGCAGGCCCACTTCAGCGGCAAGGATGTCGATTTCGCCCTGGGTCATTTCACGCCAACGACCCATCGGCAGGTCGGAATTGAGGAACACCGGGCCGAAACGCACGCGCTTCAGGCGGCTGACCACCATGCCCTGGGACTCCCACAAGCGACGCACCTCGCGGTTACGGCCTTCCATCACCACGCAGTGGTACCAGTGGTTGAAACCTTCGCCACCCGGCGCCTTCTGGATGTCGGTGAACTTGGCCGGGCCGTCTTCCAGCATCACGCCAGCCTTCAGGCGCTCGATCATCTCGTCATCGACTTCGCCGCGCACACGCACCGCGTACTCACGGTCCATCTCGTAGGACGGGTGCATCAGGCGGTTGGCCAGCTCACCATCGGTGGTGAACAGCAGCAGGCCAGTGGTGTTGATGTCGAGGCGGCCGATGTTGATCCAGCGGCCTTCCTTCGGCCGTGGCAGGCGATCGAACACGGTCGGGCGGCCTTCCGGGTCGTCACGGGTGCAGATCTCGCCATCGGGCTTGTTGTACATGATCACCCGGCGGGTGGCCTCGGCGGCCTCTTCGCGCTTGATCAGCTTGCCATCCACGGCGATGGCATCGTGCAGGTCGACGCGCTGGCCAAGGGTGGCCTCGACGCCATTGACCTTGATACGGCCCTGGCTGATCCAGGCCTCGACGTCACGCCGCGAGCCAACGCCGATACGCGCCAGCACTTTCTGCAGCTTTTCGCCGGACGGAGGGGTGGGTTGGCTATCTTGCAGGTCTTGCTCACTCATCTGGGCACCTCCCGGTGTAGGAATGAAAACAGGTTTTTGGCAACGAACGCGCCAAAAGGCCGCGCATCATACGCGGTTCGGCGCGGGAACGCACTGGAGGTTAGAAGGTTTTGTAGGCGTTGGCAGGAGTATCTGCCTAATGGTGATGTGTTGGCAGTACCGGCCTCTGCGCGGGCGAACCCGCGAATAGCCCGTGCAGGCAACAGAAGAATCAGGGCTGCACCTTGCCGTCTTCCTCCATCGAGGCCTCAGGCTCCTCCTCACGCAAGTCATCGAAATCGGTCTTCAGCCCCTCTTCCATGGCATCCAGCTCCACCAACAGGCTACGGAAGCTGGTTTCTTCCTTCGGTTCGGCAACCGCTTCCTCCTCGCCAAGGCTGGCATCGGCCAGCGCCTGCAGGTGCGCCGGCACCGGTGCGTCATCCGGGTCGAGCAGCGGCTCAGGCTGCATTTCCCGCAGCTCGGCCAAGGCCGGCAACTCGTCCAGGCTCTTCAGGTTGAAATGATCGAGAAAGCCCTTGGTGGTGGCGAACATCGCCGGCCGCCCGGGCACCTCGCGGTAACCGACCACGCGCACCCACTCGCGCTCCATGAGGGTCTTGATGATGTTGCTGTTCACCGCCACGCCACGCACATCCTCGATCTCGCCACGGGTGATCGGCTGGCGGTAGGCGATCAAGGCCAAGGTTTCCAGCAGCGCGCGCGAATAGCGCTGCGGCCGCTCTTCCCAAAGGCGCCCGACCCAGGGGGCAAAATCTTCGCGAATCTGCAGGCGGTAACCGCTGGCCACTTCCTTGAGCTCGAAGGCACGGCCAGCGCACGATGCGCCCAGCAGCTCCAGGGCCTGCTTGAAGACCTTGGGCTCTGGCCGTTCGGCCTCTTCGAACAGCTCGTACAGGCGTTCCAGCGATTGCGGCTTGCCGGAAGCCAGCAGGAAGGCCTCGATCAGTGACGCCAGGTCACGGGGTTCATTCAGGTTCATCAGGTTCTTCTACAAGCGCCGGGCGAAGCCGCACGTGGATGGCGGCGAAGGGTTCATTCTGCACCAGTTCGACCAGCGATTCCTTCACCAGCTCAAGGATCGCCATGAAGGTCACCACCACGCCCAGCTTGCCCTCCTCGGCAGCAAACAGCTCGACGAACGGCACGAAGCCGCCGCCTTTCAAGCGCTCCAGCACCAGGCTCATGCGCTCCCGGGTGGACAGGGTCTCGCGGGTGATCTGGTGGCTCTCGAACAGGTCGTTGCGGCGCATCACCTCGGCCATGGACACCAGCAGCTCTTCCAGGCAGACCTGGGGCAACAGCTTGCGCACCTTGGCCTGCGGTGCCTCCAGGCGTGGCACCACGACCTCGCGGCCAACCCGAGGCAACCCATCGATGCCTTCGGCGGCAGCCTTGAAGCGCTCGTACTCCTGCAGGCGGCGGATCAGTTCGGCGCGCGGGTCGCCCTCCTCTTCCTCGACATCGGCCGAGCGCGGCAGCAGCATGCGCGACTTGATCTCGGCGAGCATGGCGGCCATCACCAGGTATTCGGCCGCCAGCTCCAGGCGCACGCTCTTCATCAGTTCCACATAGCCCATGTACTGGCGGGTGATTTCCGCCACCGGGATGTCGAGGATGTCGATGTTCTGCTTGCGGATCAGGTACAGCAACAGGTCCAGCGGGCCTTCGAAGGCTTCGAGGATGACTTCCAGCGCGTCCGGCGGGATGTAAAGGTCCAGCGGCAGCTCGGTCAAGGCTTCGCCATAGACCAGCGCCAATTGCAGTTGCCGCGGCGCCTCGGCCAGTTCGGGCGGTGCCTCGGGTGTTTCTACCTGGCTCACGCGTTGACCAGGAACGGTGTGGGGTCGCCGCAGCCTTCGCGGATCAGCTCCGGCTCGTCACCGGACAGGTCGATGATGGTCGAGGCCTTGAGGTCGCCAAAACCGCCGTCGATCACCAGGTCGACATGATGCTCCAGGCGCTCACGAATCTCGTACGGGTCGGTCATCGGCTCGTCGTCACCCGGCAGGATCAGGCTCACGCTCATCAGCGGCTCGCCCAGCTCGGCGAGCAAGGCCAGGGTGATGGCATGGTCCGGCACGCGCAGGCCGATGGTTCGGCGCTTTTCGTGCAGCAGCAGGCGCGGCACTTCGCGGGTGCCATTGAGAATGAAGGTGTAAGGCCCCGGCACATGCGCCTTGAGCAGGCGGAAGGTACCGGTATCGACCTTGGCATACAGCCCCAGCTGCGACATGTCACAGCACATCAGGGTGAAGTTGTGGGTCTTGTCCAGGCCGCGCAGGCGCCGCACCCGTTCGATCGCCGCCTTGTCGCCGATCTGGCAGCCCAGGGCGTAGGCCGAGTCGGTCGGATACACCACCACGCCGCCCTTGCGGATGATTTCCACCGCCTGGCGGATCAGCCGCGGCTGCGGGTTCTCCGGATGAATCTGGAAAAATTGGCTCACGTAGTCGTCCTGTTCATACCGCCAAAGGCTGTTCATGGCTGAATCGGCGCCACAGAGGTGGCAGGTCCTCGGGCAAAGGCCGGTAGGCACCGATCTCGCCCCAGGTGCCGGGGCCGTGGAAGTCACTGCCAGCGCTTGCCAGCAGGCCGAACTCACGGGTGAGGATGGACATCGTGCCCACCTGCTCGGCCGGCATCATCCCGTTGACCACCTCAAGTGCCTGCCCGCCTGCCTGAATATAGTCGGCAATCAGCCTTCTGCGCTTGCTGCGGGTCAGGTCGTAGTGCATGGGATGCGCCAGGCTCACCCAAGCGTTGGACTGGCGCAGGGTGGCAACGGTTTCATCGAGGCTCGGCCAATGCTGCTTGACATCGCCCAGCTTGCCGGCGCCCAGCCACTTGCGAAACGCCTCGCCACGGTCCTTGACGTGCCCGGCACGCACCAGGTACTCGGCAAAATGCGGGCGCGCCGGGGCGTTGCCACTGTCACCCAGTTCGTGCTGCACGGCGCGGGCGCCTTCGAGGGCGCCGGGCATGCCCTTGGCCGCCAGCCGTTTGTCGATTTCTTCGGCACGCAGCCAGCGGCCACGGTGCAGCGCTTCGATCGCCGCCAGCAACGGCGGCGCGTCGAGCGGGAAATCATAGCCCAGCACATGGATGGTCGCGCCGCCCCAGGTGCACGACAGCTCTACCCCGCTGACCCAGTGCATGCCCTTGTCGCGGCAGGCCTGGCACGCCTCGGGCAGGCCCTCGATGGTGTCATGGTCGGTCAGTGCCAGCGTTTGCACCCCGTGCTCATGGGCCCGGGCGACCAGTGCCGAGGGCGACAGGGCGCCGTCGGAGGCCGTGCTGTGACAGTGCAGATCAACATTCATGGAGGAGCGCTTTCGCTGGAATCGATGTTTGTTATTATGCCGTCACATCCCGATTCTGGCTGCCATTGTGAAACAATTCATCGATTTCATTCCGCTGTTGCTGTTCTTCATTGTCTACAAGCTCGACCCGCGCCCCATGGAAGTCGCCGGCCACAGCTTCGAATTCGGCGGGATCTACAGCGCCACGGCCATGCTCATCATCAGCTCGCTGGTGGTCTACGGCGCGCTGTTCCTGCGTCAGCGCAAGCTGGAGAAGGGCCAGTGGCTGACTTTGGTGGCGTGCCTGGTGTTCGGCGGCCTGACCTTGGCCTTCCACAGCGAAACCTTCCTCAAGTGGAAGGCGCCGGTGGTTAACTGGCTGTTCGCCCTGGGCTTCGCCGGCAGCCACTTCATCGGCGACCGGGTGCTGATCAAGCGCATCATGGGCCATGCCCTGAGCCTGCCCGACCTCATCTGGACCCGACTGAACCTGGCCTGGATCGGTTTCTTCCTGTTCTGCGGTGCGGCCAACCTGTTCGTCGCCTTCACCTTCCAGGACTTCTGGGTCGACTTCAAGGTGTTCGGCAGCCTGGGCATGACCGTGATGTTCCTGGTGGCGCAAGGCGTGTACCTGTCGCGCCACCTGCACGACGACCCTTCCACCTCCAAACCCAAGGATTGACATGCTCTACGCCATCATCGCCAGCGACGTCGCAAACTCCCTGGAAAAACGCCTGGCTGCCCGCCCGGCGCACATCGAGCGCCTGCAGCAACTGAAGGCCGAAGGCCGCGTGGTGCTGGCCGGCCCGCACCCGGCCATCGACAGCAATGACCCGGGCGAAGCGGGTTTCAGCGGCAGCCTGATCGTTGCCGAGTTCGAATCCCTGGCGGCGGCGCAGGCCTGGGCCGATGCCGACCCTTACATCGCCGCGGGTGTATACGACAAGGTTGTGGTCAAGCCATTCAAGCAAGTGCTGCCTTGATCTGATGCGCGCCAGCTTCTTCGCGGGCTTGCCCGCGAGGGCTGGCGCGGTGCCGGCAGTTATACGATTGCCATCAGTCTGCGGTATCTTTGCCACTGGCGGGCCGAATAGTCGCCGTCAATGGTTGAATTGAGTGAGTCATGAGCGAGCTGTTACTGATTGATGATGACCAGGAACTGTGCGAGCTGCTCGGCAGCTGGCTGACCCAGGAAGGGTTCACCGTGCGTGCCTGCCACGATGGCAAGAGCGCCCGCCAGGCCTTGGCCACGCATGCCCCGGCGGCCGTGGTGCTGGATGTGATGCTGCCCGACGGCAGTGGCCTGGAACTGCTCAAGCAGTTGCGCAGTGAACATGCCGAACTGCCGGTATTGATGCTCTCGGCCCGTGGCGAGCCGCTGGATCGCATCCTCGGCCTGGAACTGGGCGCCGACGATTACCTGGCCAAACCGTGCGACCCACGTGAACTCACTGCCCGCCTGCGCGCCGTGCTGCGCCGCAGCCACCCTGCCGCCACCAGCAGCCAGGTGGAGCTGGGCGACCTGGTCTACAGCCCTGCCCGTGGCGTGGCCAGCATCGATGGCCGCGAAATGACCCTGACCCTGTCCGAGAGCCGCATTCTCGAAGCCCTGCTGCGCCAACCCGGCGAGCCGCTGGACAAGCAGGAACTGGCGCAGATCGGCCTGGGCCGCAAATTGACCCTGTACGACCGCAGCCTGGACATGCACGTCAGCAACCTGCGCAAGAAGATCGGCCCGCACGCCGATGGTCGGCCACGCATCGTTGCCCTGCGCAGTCGCGGCTACTACTACTGCCTCTGAGCATCTTTACCGAGCCTTTACCCTGCGCTGACGGCGCTTGACGGTGCTCTCCCTAGACTGTGCTCATCCGGTAACCACCGGCCTATGAAAGGAGAGACACCATGCGCAAGACCCTTATCGCCCTGATGTTCGCCGCTGCCCTGCCGACCGTGGCCATGGCCATGCCTGAAGACGGCCCGCGCCACGACGGCCCGCATCATCGCGGTGATGCGCCGTTCCACCAGCTGGACCTGAGCCGTGACCAGCGCCAGCAGATCGGCAAGCTGATGGGCGAACAGATGAAGCAGCGCCACGAGATCACCGAGCGTTATCTGGCCAAGCTGCCGGCCGCCGACCAGAAGGCCTTGAAAGACGAACTGAAGGCCAGCCACGACAAGACCGACAGCGCGGTCCGTGCCCTGCTCAAACCGGAGCAGCAGAAGAAGTTTGACGAGCTGCAGAAGGAACGCGCCGCACAGAGAGCCGAGTGGCAGGAGTTCCAGGCCTGGAAAGCTGAAAAAGGCAACAAGGCCCAGTAAGCTGTCCAGCCGATGCCCGGCCCGCCCTAGCGCGGGCCGGGTTTTCCCGTTTAGGAGGTGCACTTGCGTTCACTGTTCTGGCGCGTCCTGGCCAGTTTCTGGCTGGCCATCGCCCTGGTCGCGGGCCTGTCGATCCTGCTGGGCCACATGCTCAACCAGGACGCCTGGATCCTCAGCCGCCACCCGGGCCTGAATACCTTGGCCAGCCAGTGGGCCAGGCACTACGAGCAGGAAGGCCTGGCTTCGGCACAGCAGTTCCTGGAACGGCGCAAAGAGCGCTTCAAGATCGACGTGCAAGTGCTCGATGACAGCGGCGAAGCCGTCGTGCCCGGCACCTTTCCGCGCCGTGCGGCAGCTTTCGAGGCGCGCCAGCACAACGACCAGCGGCGCCTGCCCTGGCGCCGGCTGACCGAGGAATACACCAGCCCCGACACCGGCGAGACCTACCTGCTGATCTACCGTATCCCCCACCCGGCGCTGGATGCCTGGCACCGCGAAAGCCTGCTGTGGCCGCTCAGCGCCCTGGGGATCGCCCTGGTGGTACTGACCCTGTTCAGCCTGTTGGTGACGTTGTCCATCACCCGCCCGCTCAGCCGCCTGCGCAGCGCCGTGCACGACCTGGGGCAGACCACCTACCAGCAGAACAGCCTGGCGCAACTGGCCGCACGGCGCGACGAGTTCGGCGTGCTGGCCAAGGACTTCAACAAGATGGGCGCACGCCTGCAAAGCACCATCGGCAGCCAGCGCCAGTTGCTGCGCGACGTGTCCCACGAATTGCGCTCACCGCTGGCCAGGCTGCGCATCGCCCTGGCCCTGGCCGAGCGCGCCGAGCCTGCGCAGCGGCAGGCACTGTGGCCACGCCTGACCCGCGAATGCGATCGGCTGGAGGACCTGATCAGCGAAATCCTCGCCTTGGCGCGCGTCGATGCCGAACAGGCGCATGCCGAGCCGGTCGACCTCAATGCCCTGCTCGGCAGCGTGCGCAAGGACGCCCTGCTCAGCGCCCCGGAGCAGGACGTGCGCCTGGAGGCGCAGCCGGGGTTGACCTTGCAGGGCTGGCCAACCCTGATCGAACGCGCCGTGGACAACCTGCTGCGCAACGCCCTGCGCTTCAACCCGGTGGGCCAGCCGATCGAGGTCAGTGCCGTGCGCGAGCAGGACCGTATCCTGGTGAGCGTGCGCGACCATGGGCCCGGGGCGGCGGCCGAGCATCTGCAACAGTTGGGTGAGCCGTTCTTCCGCGCGCCGGGGCAGGAAGCGCCGGGGCATGGGCTGGGGTTGGCGATTGCCCGCAAGGCGGCGGAGCGTCACGGCGGCAGCCTGGTGCTGGAGAACCACCCCCAAGGCGGGTTCGTGGCCAGGCTGGATTTGCCTTCGCAAGCGCGCCCAGCTTGAAATCGCCGGGGCTGCTTGGCGGCCCTTTCGCGACGCAGCCCCTACTGGTATTGCACAGTACTCATTGACGGCGCTGCACTTGTGGGAGCGACCTTGAGTCGCGAAAGGGCTGCGCAGCCCCCCTACAGGTACTGCATAGTACTCATTGGTAGCGCTGTACCTGTGGGAGCGACCTTGTGTCGCGAAAGGGCTGCGCAGCAGCCCAGCATTCTCGGCCGTTATTCGCCCCAGGCACTGACGAAATCAGCGCTGTCCAGAACCGGCGCCGTGCGCGGCTCGGTCAGCGGCGTACCGACATACAGATAGCCAATCAGCTCCTCGTTCGCGGCCAGCCCCAGGCCCTGATGCACATGGGCATCATAGGCCATGTCACCGGTCCGCCATACCGCCCCGACCCCTTGTGCATGTGCCGCAATCAGCATGCCATGCGCCGCACAGCCTGCCGCCAGGCGTTGCTCGGCCTTGGGCACCTTGAAATGATCCTGCAACCTGGCAATCACCACGATCAGCAACGGCGCCCGCAACGGCATGGCACGCGCCTTGTCCAGTGCAGCCTGGCTGGCATCGCCCTTGTGCTGCAGCGCTTCGGCGAACAGCTCGCCCAGTTTCTCGCGGCCCTGGCCTTCGATGGTCAGGAACCGCCAAGGCCGCAGCTGGCCGTGGTCGGGGGCACGCAGTGCAGCCTGGAACAGCGCCTCGCGCTGGGCGGCATTGGGCGCCGGGTCGGTCAGGCGTGGCACGGAAACACGGTTGAGCAATGCGTCGAGAGCCTCCATCGGCTACCCTCCTGGCAGGTGAATGTGGCGCCATTCTAGCGTTTACATCACCAGACCCATAGGTAGAATGGCGCCCTTCCGTTTCGAGTCAGAGCAGATCACATGGCGTTGCCGACCTTAAGGATCATTGGTTTCATCATCGGCATCTTCCTGATTACCCTCGCTGTCAGCATGGCCGTACCCATGGCGACCCTGGTGATCTTCGAACGCACCGGCGACATGCCGTCGTTCCTCTGGTCAAGCCTGGTCACCTTTCTTGCCGGCCTGGCCCTGGTGGTCCAGGGCCGCCCCGAGCATGTGCACCTGCGCCCGCGTGACATGTACCTGCTGACGGTCAGCAGCTGGCTGGTGGTGTGCGTGTTCGCCGCCCTGCCCTTCCTGCTGACCCAGCACATCAGCTACACCGACGCCTTCTTCGAAAGCATGTCGGGCATCACTGCCACCGGCGCTACCGTGCTCAGCGGGCTCGACAGCATGTCACCGGGCATCCTGATGTGGCGCTCGATGCTGCACTGGCTTGGCGGCATCGGCTTCATCGGCATGGCGGTAGCGATCCTGCCGCTGTTGCGCATCGGTGGCATGCGCCTGTTCCAGACCGAATCGTCCGACCGTTCGGAGAAGGTCATGCCACGCTCGCACATGGTCGCCAAGTCGATCGTGGGGGTGTACGTCGGTTTCTCGATCCTCGGCGCGCTGGCCTTCTGGTGGGCCGGCATGAGCCCCTTCGATGCGATCAACCACGCCATGTCGGCAATTTCCACCGGCGGCTTTTCCACCTCCGACCAGTCGCTGGCGAAATGGGACATCCCCGCCGTGCACTGGGTCGCGGTGGTGGTGATGATCCTCGGTAGCCTGCCCTTCACGCTGTACGTCGCGACCCTGCGTGGCAACCGCAAGGCGCTGCTTCGCGACCAGCAGGTACAGGGCCTGCTCGGCATGCTGCTGGTCACCTGGCTGGTGCTTGGCACCTGGTACTGGGCCACCACCCAGATGCACTGGCTTGACGCCCTGCGCCACGTGGCCCTGAATGTGACCTCGGTGGTCACCACCACCGGCTTCGCCCTGGGCGACTACAGCCTGTGGGGCAACTTCTCGTTGATGCTGTTCTTCTACCTGGGCTTCGTCGGGGGCTGCTCCGGCTCGACCGCGGGCGGCATCAAGATCTTCCGCTTCCAGGTCGCCTACATTCTGCTCAAGGCCAGCCTCAACCAGCTGATCCACCCGCGCGCGGTGATCAAGCAGAAGTACAACGGCCACCGCCTCGACGAAGAAATCGTGCGTTCGATCCTCACCTTCTCGTTCTTCTTCGCCATCACCATCTGCGTGATGGCACTGCTGCTGTCGTTGCTTGGCGTGGACTGGATGACTGCCCTGACCGGTGCTGCTGGCACGGTCTCCGGTGTAGGCCCGGGCCTGGGCGAGGTGATCGGCCCATCAGGCAACTATGCCAGCCTGCCGGACGCGGCCAAGTGGATCCTCTCCAGCGGCATGCTGCTCGGTCGCCTGGAGATCATCACCGTGCTAGTGCTGTGTATGCCAGCGTTCTGGCGTCACTGAGCCCCGCGGCCGTAGCGCCCAGGCGGGCACGGTACTCGCTGGGCGTGGTATCGAACCAGCGGCGGAACGCCCGGTAGAAGTTGCTGGGGTCGGCGAAACCCAGCAGGTAGGCGGTTTCCAGCAGGGTCATGCCCGGTTGGGCCAGGTACTGTTCGGCCAGTTCGCGACGGGTGTCGTCGAGCAATGCCTGGAAACTGGTGCCTTCTTCCTGCAACCGCCGCTGCAAGGTGCGCTGCGACAGGTGCAGCGCCTGGGCCAGGGTTTCGCGCTTGGGCTCGCCTTGCGGCAGAATGCGACACAGCACCTGGCGTACCCGGTGGGTGACCCGTGTTTCGGAAAAACGCGCCAGGTACTCCCCGGCAAAACGGTCGTGCAGCACCGCCATGGCTTCATTGGCGGTGGGCAACGGCGCCTCCATGTCGGCCCGCTCGAACAGCAGCGCATCGTGCGCCGCAGCGAACACCAGCGGGGCATGAAACGCCGCCTTGTAAGGCTCGACATGCTTGGGTTGCGGGCCCTGCAGCAGCACCCGGCGAGGCTGCACCGGCCGGCCGCTGAGCCATGAGCACAATGCCAGCCCGCAGGCCAGTGAAGCTTCGGCACTGTGCCGGGTCGGCGGCAGATGGTCGCCGTGCACGGTCAGGATCAGCGAGTAACCTTCGGGGTCGGCGACGAAGCTCAGGTCGCAGCTTTCGGCAATGATGCGCTGGTAACGTACCAGGCGCTCGAAACCCTCGGCCAGGGTGCGGCTGGACATCAACGCATAGCCCGCCACATGGAACGATGCCGGGCGCACCACCCGCGCCATGTTCAGACCAATGGCCTCGTTGCCCGACAGCTCCTCTGCCAGTTGCCACAGGCGGGTCATGGCGTCCTGCGGGAAGCGCGCATCGGGGTCGTCCAGGGCCGTGAAGTCCAGCCCCAGCTGCTTGAACATGGCCCGGCAGTCCAGCCCCTCCAGCTCGAGTGCCTTCACGATCCCGGTTGCCCAGCTGGCTGACGTGGTTCTTTCGCTCATGACCGTGCCGACCGCTCCTGCGGTGAACCCCAAGGATACTCAATTGGCGCCCATTGTCACTGGAAGGCGCCGCCAGTGACTCTAGACTCGAATCAGGCTCCACGCCGTGCATCCTGTCCAAAAGTATCTGCCGGAGCAGTGCCATGAACCGCACAGCGCAGTTTCGCAGTTTTGCCGAGTTCTATCCGTATTACCTGGGAGAGCACAATAACCCGACCTGCCGCCGCCTGCACTTCGTCGGCACCAGCCTGGTGATCGCCTTGCTGGCCTATACCATCGGCAGTGGCAAATGGGCGCTGCTGCTGGCCGTGCCCGTGTTCGGCTACGGTTTTGCCTGGGTCGGGCATTTCTTTTTCGAGAAGAACCGGCCCGCAACCTTTAGCCATCCGCTTTACAGCCTGGCCGGGGATTTCGTGATGTTCAGGGATATCCTGCTGGGCAAGATCAGCCTGTAGGTATTCTGGGGTCGCGTTGCGGCCCAGGGCCCCCAGGCCTCAGGCCGTCTCCCGCAACGCCTCAGCCTGCCGGGCCTGCCGCGCCTGCGCCTCGGCCAACCGGTACAGTTCGATGGTGCCATCCCAATGCTCGATCAACGCCGTGCACGATTCCACCCAATCGCCGCAATTGAGGTAGTCCACTGCGCCTACCCGGCGAATTTCGGCATGGTGGATATGCCCACACACCACGCCATGAAAACCGCGGCGCGTGCATTCGTGGGCAATGGCAACCTCGAAGTCACTGATGAAGTTCACCGCCCCCTTGACCTTGTGCTTGAGGTAGGCCGACAGCGACCAGTAACCATAACCGTAACGGGCCCGCCAATGGTTGAGCCAGCGGTTCAGCACCAGGGTGAATTCATAGGCACGGTCGCCGAGAAACGCCAGCCAGCGGTGGTAACGGGTAATCACGTCGAACTGGTCGCCATGGATCACCAGCAGGCGGCGGCCATCGGCGGTCAGGTGCTCGGCCTCGTCCACCAGCTGGATATTGCCGAGCATCAGCCGGGAATAACGGCGCAGGAATTCGTCATGGTTGCCGGTGACGTAGATCACTTCGGTACCGCGCTTGCTCATGGTCAGCAGGCGGCGCAGCACATTGGTGTGGGCCTGTGGCCAGTAGATCCCGCTGCGCAGCTTCCAGCCATCGATGATATCGCCCACCAGGTAGATGCGATCGGCCTGGTAGCCCTTGAGGAATTGCGCCAGGTGTTCGGCCTGGCAATCGCGGGTACCCAGGTGCACATCGGAGATCCACAAGGTTCGCACCCGCTGCTTGCGCGAGGGACGGGACAGTTCGGCATGGGTCATGTGTAGGCTCCGGCGCAGTTTGCTGGAGACTGGCAGGCGCGAATGACAGTGCCGTGGCAATACCGTGACGAGTGATGGGCTGACGGGATTCAGGCACAATGCGTATCTGCCCTGCCAGGACACTCCCATGAGCGGCCCGATCCTCTCGCTGCGCCATTACCGCCACAGCTTGATCGCCCACAGCCACGACCACCCGCAGTTGGTGTTCGGCCTGCGCGGCCGCCTGGAGTTCGAAGTCCAGGGGCATGGCGCCGGGATCGATCGCCAGGGGCTGGTGGTGGTACCGGCGGGTGCCCATCACACCTGCGCCAGCACCAAAGGCAGCGACTGCCTGGTGCTGGATGTGCCCGGGGAGCACTGGTTGTGCGAACAACTGGGCGAGCATGCCGATGCCAGCCGCCGGTTGCTGGACCGCCCCGCCGCCCTGGGCCTGAACGAGCGCCAGCAACAGCTGGTGGACTGGCTGGCGGCCAGCCCGGTGCACGACCCGCTGATTGCCCGGCAAGGCGCGGCGCTGCTGCTGGCCAGCCTAACCCCCACGGCGGCTGCCAGCATAGGCGCCTGCCAGCGGCTGCCGTACGCGGCGTTCGATGCGCATATCGAGGAGCATGCCGCTTACCCGTTGCAGGTCGCCGACCTGGCGCGCATCGCCGGGTTGTCCAGTGCTCGCCTGCACGCGCGCTTTACTGCCGAATGTGGGATGACGCCAATGGACTACATCCGCCAGCGCCGCTTGCTCAAGGCGCGGCGGCTGGTAGTGCAGACCTTGCTGCCGCTGGGGGAGATTGCGGCGCAGGTGGGGTACAGCTCGCAGAGCGCGTTTTCGGCAGCGATGCTGCGGGCATTCGGCTGCTCGCCTTTGGCGTTGCGGCGAGAGGCTGGCGACAACGCACGCTAGTCTTGCGACAGAACGTGTTGGCCTGAACCTTTACACTTTTGCCTGTGCCCCCCTCTTCCGGGCAAGCCCGCGAAGAGGCCGTTACTGCCAGCAGAGATCTTCAGCAAGGACCCCTCATGAACCACCGCACCGCCCTCGGCGCCCTGCACATTGGCGCGCTGTTCTTCGGCCTGACCGGCGTCTTCGGCAAGCTGGCCGCCAGCGCCAGCCCGGCGATCATCGTGTTCGGCCGCGCCGCCTTCGCCGTGCTCGCCCTGGCCCTGTTCGCCAGCCTGAGCGGCCCGGGCTGGCAACGCCTGAGCAGCCAGGATGTCCGCCGCCTGCTGCTTGGCGGCGTGCTGCTGGCGGGCCATTGGGTCAGCTTTTTCATCGCCGTGAAAGTCGGCGGCGTGGCCATTGCCACCCTCGGTTTTGCCAGCTTCCCGGCTTTTACCGTGATCCTCGAGGGCCTGCTGTTCCGCGAACGGATCCGCCGCAACGAAGCCATGCTGGTGCTGCTGGTAAGCATCGGCCTGATGCTGGTCACCCCGGCATTCGACCTGGCCAGCCAGGCCACCGGTGGCCTGCTCTGGGCGCTGCTGTCGGGGCTGCTGTTCGCCTTGCTGTCTCTCACCAACCGCGCCGGCTCCGGCCGCCTGCCGGCGGTGCAGGCGGCGTTGTGGCAGAACCTGGTGGTGGGCCTGTGCCTGCTGCCGTTCGCCGCACCAGGCCTGGCCGACGTAGCCAGCCGGGACTGGCTGTGGATCGCCCTGCTCGGCATCTTCTGCACCGGCGTGGCCCACAGCCTGTTCGTCGCCAGCCTGGCGGTGATCAAGGCACGCACCGCCGCCGTGGTGTTCGGCATGGAGCCGGTCTACGGCATTGCGGTGGCCTGGGCGGTGTTCGCCGAAACCCCAACCCTGCGCATGCTGCTGGGCGGCGCGCTGATCATCTTTGCTATCGTGCTGTCCAGCCGCCTGGCTGCCGAGCAGGCACCGCGGCAACAGCCTGCCGCCGAGGGCAGCTGATCAGCGGTCGTTGTGCCCCAGGTCACGCTGCGGGTCGATCTGGTCGCGCACCCGTTGCTTGAGTACCTTGGCCTCGGGGAAGCCGCCATCGGCCTTGCGCTCCCAGATCTGCACGCCATTGCAGGTGATGCGGAAGACACCCCCGGTGCCCGGCTCCAGCGCCACCCGCCCGAGGTCATCGGCAAAGGTGCTGAGCAGTTCCTGGGCCAGCCAGGCGGCACGCAGCAGCCACTGGCACTGAGTGCAATAGGTGATCACGATTTCAGGTTTGCTGTCGGCCATGGTGAAACGTCTCCAGGTGAGTGGCCGCTTATACTAGCGGTCTTTAGCCCACGGTTTGAGACTCACGATGCGCCGCCTGCTGTTCTGTTTCCTGCTCGCCCTCACCTCGCTCACGGCCTTTGCCAGCGAACCGGCCAGGCCCAAGGTCGGCCTGGTGCTGTCGGGTGGCGCTGCGCGCGGCCTGGCCCATATCGGTGTACTAAAGGCCCTGGAGGAACAGGGCGTACGTATCGACGCCATCGCCGGCACCAGCATGGGCGCGGTGATCGGCGGCCTGTACGCCTCGGGCTACAGTGTCGAAGAGCTGGAAAAGCTCGCCACCACCCTCGACTGGCAACAGGCGCTGTCCGATGCCCCGCCGCGCAAGGACGTGCCGTTCCGGCGCAAGCAGGACGACCGTGACTTCCTGGTGAAGCAGAAACTCAGCTTTCGCGACGATGGCAGCCTGGGCCTGCCACTGGGCGTGATCCAGGGCCAGAACCTGGCCTTGCTGCTGGAAAGCAAGCTGGCGCATACCGCCGACACCCGTGACTTCGACAAGCTGCCGATTCCTTTCCGGGCAGTGGCAACCGACATCGCCAGTGGCGAGAAAGTGGTGTTCAGCCATGGCCACCTGCCCCAGGTGATCCGTGCCAGCATGTCGATCCCGGCGGTGTTCGCCCCGGTCGAGCTGGACGGCCGGCTGCTGGTGGACGGCGGCATGGTCGACAACATTCCCGTGGACGTGGCCCGCGAAATGGGCGTCGACCTGGCCATCGTGGTCGACATCGGCACCCCACTGCGTGACCGCAAGCAACTGGCCACGGTGGTCGACGTGCTCAACCAGTCGATCACCCTGATGACCCGGCGCAACTCGGACGAGCAGCTGGCCAGCCTGCACCGCGACGACATTCTCATCCAGCCGCCGCTGGCTGCCTTCGGTGTCACCGACTTCGGCCGCGCCCGGGAGATGATCGAGGCCGGCTACCGTGCAACCCGCCTGCTCGATGCTCGCCTCGCCGCCCTGCGCCAGCCCGAGGCCGACAGCAGCCTGGCGGTGGCCCGCTCGCCACGCCAGCGCACCCCGGTGATTACCGCAATCCGGATCGAGAACGACTCCAAGGTCAGCGACGACGTCATCCGTTCGTACATCCGCCAGCCAATCGATGCGCCGCTGGAGCTGGACCGCCTGCAGACCGACATGGGCACGCTGTATGGCCTGGACTACTTCGACCGAGTGCAATATCGCGTGGTACACAAGGGAGACGACAACACCCTGGTAATCAACGCCCGCGGCCGACGCGGTGGCACCGACTACCTGCGCCTGGGCCTCAACCTGTCGGACGACCTGCGCGGTGACAGCGCCTTCAACCTGGGCGCCAGCTACCGGGTCAACGGCATCAACAGCCTCGGCGCCGAATGGCTGACCCGTGGCCAGATCGGCGACCAGCAGGAGCTCTATAGCGAGTTCTACCAGCCGCTGGACGTGGGTTCGCGCTATTTCATCGCGCCGTACCTGGACTTCAACTCGCAGAACATCGAAGCGACCCTGGACAACGACCCCGTCGCCGAGTACCGCCTGGAGCGTTACGGCTTCGGCCTGAACGTAGGGCGGCAGATCGGTACCAACGGTGAAGTGCGCCTGGGCGTGGGCAAGGCCTGGGGCGAGGCCGAGGTGCGCATCGGCGACCAGGACCTGCCCAAGGTCAGTTTCAACGAAGGCTTCTACGAGCTGAAATACTCGTTCGACACCCTCGACAACGTGTATTTCCCGCACCGCGGCGAGGACATCGGCCTGACCTTGCGCAAGTACGACAAGTCGCTGGACTCCGACCAGGATTACCGGCAGTGGATGTTCAACCTGGACAAAGCCATCAGCAGCGGGCCGAACACCTTCGTGCTGGGCGGGCGCTACGGGCGCACGCTGGATGCCACCGAAGTGGTCACGTCAAGCTTCGTACTGGGAGGGGCAAGGGAGCTGTCAGGGTTCCGCCAGGACTCGGTATCAGGGCAGAACATGAGCCTGCTGCGCGTGGTCTATTATCGCCGCCTGACACCACGGGCCTACCTGCCGCTGGACTTCCCGTTGTACCTCGGCGGGTCGCTGGAACGTGGGCGGGCGTGGAACAACGACAACGCCTTCGACAGTGGCTACATCAACGCGGCAAGCATCTTCCTGGGGCTGGAGACGCCGTTGGGGCCATTGAATTTCACCTATGGCGCCAACAGCGCGCATGAGCAGGCGGTGTACTTGAACCTGGGCCATACCTTCTGAACTGCCGGGGCCGCAAAGCGGCCCCACGGCCCCTCAGGATTTCTCCAGGTTGGCCAGGATCCGGGCATGCACCCGCATGCACACCTGCAGGTCGGCCTCGTCCACCCCGGTGAACAACTCCACCCGCAACTGGTTGGCAATGGTCTCGATCTGGTCGATCAGCGGCTTGGCCGGCGGGCACAGCACGATCTTCTTCGCCCGCCGGTCTTCCAGTACCGCCTGCCGGCGCACCAGCCCCTGCGCCTCCAGGCTGTCGAGCAGGCGCGCCAGGGTCGGGCCTTCGACACCGACGCTCTGGGCCAGCTCGCGCTGGGTCGGGGCGTCTTCGAAACGGGCCAGGTGCAGCAACACCAGCCAGCGCGCCTGGGACAGGTTGAGCCCGGCCAGGCGGCGGTCCAGCTCGGCACGCCAGCCCCGGGACATCTGGGCCAGCTGCATGCCGAAGCGGTGTTGGTTGTCGGTCAGAGGCATAGGCAACTCATTGAACAGATCTAATTATTAGGCAGCTAACCATGGCCCGCCCTACGAGGCAAGGCTCGGGCCCTGGTGATGTCCGATTATCGTCAAAAAACATGACCAAGGTCAGCAGATGGCGGCGTTGCCGTCGAGCCGGGTGCCGGTCACAGCTCGAATTCGGCTGCCAGCGCCGCCCGTACGCAATACAACACGCCTTCTGGCACGCGGCCACCGAACAACGGCGCGATGGCCGATACCGGGGGCAGCTCGCCCTCGCCGTCGAGGAAGGCATCCTGCACTTCCATCAACAAGTCTTCCGGCAGGTCCAGCGCCTGCTCCAGGCTCAATTCCTGGCGGCCCAGCGCCTCGGCCAGCAGGCTGTAGACGTTCTTCTCGCTGCAATTGAGCTGCCCGGCGATCTGCGCCGGAGTCATGCCGGCACGGGCCAGGCTGACCAGCTCGTGGCGCAGGTCGAGCACCACTTTCGGCGCCTCGGCGGTGCCGCCGCTGTTGTTCAGCACTTCGAGGAAGGCCTGCCCATAGCGCTCCAGCTTGCGTGCGCCCACGCCGCTGACCTGGGCCATGTCGCTGAGGCTGACCGGCTGGCTGCGCAACATCTCCAGCAGCGTCGAATCGGGGAAGATGACGTAGGGCGGCACGCTGTGCTCTTCGGCCAGCTTGCGCCGCAAGGTGCGCAGCGCCTCCCACAGTTCGCGCTCCTCGGCACGCACCAGCTGGCTGGCCGGGCTGCCACCGCCGGACGACGAAGCCCTGGCGCTGGTCTGCGGCTTGAGGTCGCGGCGCAGCTGCAAGGTCACCTCGCCGCGCAGCAGCGGCCGACAACTGTCGGACAGGCGCAGGCCGCCATAACCTTCCAGGTCGATATCGACCAGGCCACGCGCCACCAACTGGCGGAACAGCGAACGCCACTCGACCTCGGCCAGGCCCTTGCCCACGCCAAATACCGAGAGTTTCTCGTGGCCGAAATTGCGTACCTTCTCGGTGTCCTTGCCCAGCAGCACGTCGACCAGGTGGCCGACGCCGTAGCGCTGGCCGGTGCGGAACACCGCCGACAGCGCCTGGCGTGCCGGCTCGGTGGCGTCCCAGGTCTGCACCTGGTCGACACAGTTGTCGCAGTGCCCGCACGGCTGCTCGAGGGTTTCATCGAAATAGGCCAGCAGCGCCTGGCGCCGGCAACGGGTTTCTTCGCACAGCGCCAGCATGGCGTCGAGCTTGTGCTGCTCGATGCGCTTGTGGCGCTCGTCACCCTCGGAGTTCTGCAGCATCTGCTTGAGCATCACCATGTCCTGCAGGCCGTAGGCCATCCAGGCATCGGACGGCAGGCCGTCACGGCCGGCACGGCCGGTCTCCTGGTAGTACGCCTCCAGCGACTTGGGCAGGTCGAGGTGGGCGACGAAGCGCACGTTGGGCTTGTCGATGCCCATGCCGAAGGCAATGGTGGCGACCATGATCAGCCCTTCCTCGTTGAGGAACCGGTGCTGGTTGGCCGCGCGCGTCTCGGCAGGCAGGCCAGCGTGATAGGGCAACGCCGGGAAGCCCTGGTCGCAGAGGAAGGCGGCGGTTTCGTCAACCTTCTTGCGCGACAGGCAATAGACGATGCCCGCGTTGCCCCGGCGCTCGCCAAGGAAGGCCATCAACTGTTTGCGCGGCGCCTCCTTGGGCACGATGCGGTAGAAGATGTTGGGCCGGTCGAAGCTCGACAGGAAGCGCTCGGCACCTTGCAGGTGCAGGCGCTGCACGATCTCTTCGCGGGTGCGCATGTCGGCGGTGGCGGTCAGGGCGATGCGCGGCACATGCGGGAACAGCTCGGCCAGCTGGCCAAGTTGCAGGTACTCGGGGCGGAAGTCGTGCCCCCATTGCGACACGCAGTGGGCTTCGTCGATGGCGAACAGGGCAATGTCCAGCTCGCGCAGGAAATCGAGCATGCGTGGCTGCACCAGGCGCTCCGGCGCCAGGTACAGCATTTTCACTTCGCCACGACGCAGGCGCCCGGCCAGCTCACGCTGCTGCTCGGGCGTCAGCGTGGAGTTAAGGGCGGCGGCCGGCACACCCAGCTCGTCGAGCGTGGCAACCTGGTCGTCCATCAGCGCGATCAGCGGCGAGACCACCACCGTCAGGCCCGGACGCAGCAACCCCGGCACCTGGAAACACAAGGACTTGCCGCCGCCGGTGGGCATCAGCACCAGGGCATCGCCGCCATTGGCCACGCAGTCGATGATCGCTGCCTGGCGCCCGCGGAAACTGTCGTAGCCAAAGACGTCCTTGAGAACGCGCTGAGCCTGTTCGAGCATGTGCAACTCCACAAATCGCCGTACCATCCTGGACACAGGCTGGACGAAAAACCCGCCCCGCACACGCCAAATGCGTAAGCGGTTTTTGCCAGGCCGCCGGCAAAACCGGCGCCTGGGTGAAAAATCGCGGAGTATACCGCAGCACTGCCCTGCGCAGGGCACCACGACGATAGACGTTCCCTTTGCCCCGCCGTCGCCGCAAGGTGCTAGAATTCGTTATCGTTTATTCCCCAAGGTAGCCCCGTAATGTCCTTCGCCGAGCAACTGACCCGCCTGCAAACCTTCCTCGACGCCGACGAGCTGCACGAAGAAGCGCTGGACTACGTCGCCGCCCACGGCTACCTGACCGCTTTGTCGATCAACGCAGAAGAAGTGCCGGAGCGCGAGTGGATCGACGCCCTGTTCGCCGAAGAGCCGCACTACGCCAGCGACGCCCAGCGCACCGAAATCGAAGCCACCCTGGTTGCGCTGAAGGCACATATCGCCCGCCAGCTGGCCAGTGACGACGAGTTCGAGCTGCCGTGCGAACTCGACCTGACTGACGAGCCGGACGATTCCGACCTGCGCGGCTGGTGCATCGGCTTCATGGAGGGCGTGTTCCTGCGTGAAGAGGCCTGGTTCGAGAACGCCGAGGAAGAAGTCAGCGAGATGCTGCTGCCGATCATGGTCGGCTCGGGCCTGTTCGACGAGCAGCCGGAGTTCGCCGACATCGCCAGCAATGCCAACCTGCAGGACGACATGATCGTACAGATCCCCGAAGCGCTGACCGCGCTGTTCCTGCTGCTGCACGCTCCTGACGAGAAACCGGCGCTGCTCAAGCCTCGCCACCACTGAGTCGCCTGTGCGCTACGTGCTGCTGGCCACTGGCTGGCTCAGCGTTGCGCTGGGGGTGCTGGGGATTTTCCTGCCGGTCTTGCCCACCACCCCGTTCCTGCTGTTGGCGGCGGCCTGCTTTGCCCGCAGCTCGCCGCGCTTTCACCACTGGCTGGTCCACCACCCCAAACTCGGGCCGTGGATTCGCGACTACCTCAGTGGTGAAGGCATCCCTCTCAAGGGCAAGCTCTACGCCATTGGGCTGATGTGGGCCAGCATCGGCCTGTCATGCTACCTGGTCCCCCTGTTCTGGGCCCGCGCTTTCATGCTGGCCAGCGCTGTACTGGTGAGCTTGTATATCCTCAGTCAGAAAACCCTGCCCAAGCCAAAGTGACATTTTTTTGTCGCCAAATATCAATTTTGCCTAGCTACCCGCGCGCTTATCCAAAATCGTTCTGGAACCGGCAAAAACCCCTCTATCCATTGGCTTTTCAGGTCTTCCGGCGCGCTATCATCCTTCCAGGCAGGTCCAGGTTTTAGACTTTTCAGCGCTTACATGTCAGTTTGATATGAATAAATCTTCTTATCTATCGCGTTGAATGTACTTAGCTGTGTCGTTAAAAACCTGCAACACTATATGCGATAACTATTTCGTCATTTTTTTGGCGACAGCAGGATCAATTCCAGGATCAGGGAGATGTACCATGCGCGTTTTGAACCCCATCACCAGTGCACTGCTGTTGGCCCTGGCGAGTGCCAACGTACAGGCGATGTCGATCACCGAGGCTGTCCAAAGCGCCGTGGACTACCATCCGCAAATCAGCTCCAACCGCAACAGCAAGCTGTCGGCCGATGAAGACGTGAAATTTGCGCGTGGTGGCTACTACCCTTCCGTGGACCTGGTCGCTGGCTATGGCCGCCAGCGTTCGGACAACACCAGCACGCGTGCCGAGGGCAACCACAACAAGGAAACCCTCAACTACACCCAGTCCGAGCTGCGCCTGCGGCAGATGATCTTCGACGGCTTCAACACCTCGAACGAAGTGGGCCGCACCGAGGCGGTCTCGACCTCCCGCGCCTACTACACCCAGGCCGTTGCCCAGGATGTCGCCCTGCGTGCGATCGAGGTGTACCTGGAGGTGCTCAAGCGCCGTGAACTGGTAACGCTTGCCAAGAACAACCTGCAAGCCCACCTGCGGGTCAACGACCAGATCGGCCTGCGCAACGAGCGCGGCGTTGGCAGCACCGCCGACCTTGACCAGTCCCGCGCACGTCGCGCCCTGGCGGAAAACAACCTGGACACCGCCGAAGTCGACCTGGCCGACGCCGAGGCCAACTTCTTCAGCGTGGTCGGGCGCATGCCGGACGAGTTGGAGGCACCGCAGTCGATCAAGGTGGTAATGCCCGCCAACCTCGAAGAAGCACGCGAGGGCATGCGCCAGAACAACCCGTACATCAAGTCGGCCCAGGCTGATGTCAACGCTGCCGAGAAGCAGTACGAAGTGGCCAAGTCGACTTTCTACCCACGCTTCGACGCCATCCTGGCCACCGGTGCCAACAACAACACCGGCGGCGAGAAGGGCCACAACAACAATGACTGGCAGGCTGGCGTGGAGATGAACTACAACCTGTTCCGCGGCGGCAGCGACAAGGCTCGTCTGCAGTCCGACGCGCACAAGATCAACCAGGCCCTGGACATCCGCAACAACGCCCTGCGCGAGCTGACCGAGAACCTGAGCCTGGCGTGGAACGCCATGAACAACGCCAGCAAGCAGCTGCCGACCGCGCGTGAGTACGCCGAAACGACCAAGCGCGTGCGTGCCGCCTACCAGGACCAGTTCGGCCTGGGCCAGCGTACCCTGCTGGACGTGCTCGACAGTGAAAACGAGTTGTACAACGCCGACCGCCGCTACACCGAAGTGCGTTACACCGAGGAGTTCTCGCGTTACCGCGTGCTGGCGACCATGGGCGAGCTGTTGAGCAAGCAGCGCATTTCGCTGCCGCCGGAGGCGCTGGCTTCTACTGAAGTGACCACCGAGGCGCGTTTGCCCGAGATGCGTTGATCGGTTTGCGATTGCCGGGGCCGCTGTGCGGCCCCAGCCGTCACTTGGTGCCGTGGTTGCGCTGGAATGTCTCGACACCCATGGCCTTGATCTGCCCTTCGATCAATGCCTCGAACGGCGCCAGCAGCGCATCGAAGCTGGCCGGCTGTTCCAGTGCATTCAATGCCCCCACCACCGCCTCGATGGTCGACAACGCCCCTGCCTCCGGCGCCTTGCGCAACCGATAGCGCGACGGCGCAACAGACCCCAGCGTGACCCTCGGCAACGCCTCCAGCAGCGGGTTCAGGTACAGCAGCTTGCGCGCCTTGCGCCAGGTACCGTCAGGCACGATCAGCAGCACGGGTTCGTCGTGCGCCTGGTGGTAAGGCGTCAGCACCTGCGCGTCATCGCCCGGGAACAACAGCGCCGGCCGATAGCCGGGCGTCGCCAGCAGTGCGTCCAGGTCCTCGAACACTTCGCCGACCCGTAACTCGGCATTGGTCAGGCCAAGGGCGGCCAGGCGGGCGGTGTTGAGCGCATGGGTGGTTTCACTGGGGTGCTGCAGCAGGATGACACGGGTGCGGCTGTCGAGTGCAGGAATCAGTGGGCAGAGGCAATGGTCGAGCGGGCGCTGGCAGCGCTCGCAGCGGGGTCTGGGCATGGGGTTCTCCTTGGCCGGAGCAGTTTGCCACAAACCCGGGGCCGACAACGCGGCCCCAGCCAGCTCAGCGGTTGAAGCGCTCGGCAAGGCTGTGCAGGTACTCGGCCATGCGCTCCAGGTCCTGGCTGATTTCCGCGCCTTGCCTGGCCTGCCCGGCGCTCTCGTCACACAGGTGGGCAATCCGCACGATCTGCTGGTTGATATCCTCGGCCACATGGCTCTGCTGCTCCGACGCGGTCGCCATCTGCTGGCTCATGCCAGTGATCCGGCTGACCGCCTGGGCAATCCCGCTCAACGCCGCCTGCACCGCCTCGACACTGTGCACGCTGTCGCGGGAAATCTGTTCGCCACGGCTGGCAGTGCTCACCGCCCGCTCGGCCCCGGCGCGCAACGAGGCGATGATCTGGTGAATCTCCTCGGTCGATGCGCGGGTGCGCTGGGCCAGCGAACGCACTTCATCCGCCACCACGGCAAAGCCGCGTCCTTGCTCGCCGGCGCGGGCCGCCTCGATGGCCGCGTTCAGCGCCAGCAGGTTGGTCTGCTCGGCGATCGAGGTGATCACATCGACCACGCTGCCAATCGATTGGGTCTGTTCGGCCAGGGCATTGACCGCCTGGCCGATGTCATTCACCGCATCGCTCATGCTGCCCATGGCCTTCAGGCTCTGCAACGCCAGCTCGCTGCCCTGCTGCGCCAGCTGGTCGGCATCGCCGGCGGCGTGCGCCGTGCTCTGCACGTTGTGGGTAACCTGCTGGATGGTTGCCGCCATCTGCGCGATGGCGGTGGCGGACTGGTCGGTCTCGCTGCGCTGGCGGTCGAGCATCTGCGCCTGGGCATCGGACAGGCCAGCCGACTGCGCGGCCCGCGACTTCACCCCGACGCCGGCATCGACCAGGCGGGTCAGGGCTGTTTGCAGGCGCGCTTCCTCGCTGATGATGGCCAGGTCGAGCTGGCCCTGCAGGCCTGGGTTGTCACTGTAGGTCAGCGCCACCAGCGGGCTGGTGAAGGCCTTGGGGTGTTCGGCCAGGGTACGGCGAATGGCCTGGTTCTGGCGCAGCTCGACCAGGTACCAGGCCAGCAGCAGGCTGGCCATCAGCACGCCCAGCGCGGCATAAGGGGGCAGCCACAGGTAGCCTGCCGCCGACAGCAGCCCGGCACCGATCAACGGCCAGCCGTGACCCAGCCCTTGCCCCAGGCGGGCCGCCCACGGCACCGGCGTACGGCCGGCACGCAAGCGAGCATACAACGCTTCGGCGCGGCGGATCTGCTCGCGCGTGGGTACCGAGCGCACCGACTCGTAGCCACTGATGCGGCCCTGTTCGTAGATCGCCGTGACATAAGCGCTGACCCAGTAGAAATCGCCGTTCTTCGCCCGGTTCTTGACCACGCCCATCCACGGCTTGCCTTGCTTGATGGTGTCCCACATATGGCCGAACACGGCTGGCGGCATGTCCGGGTGACGCACCAGGTTATGCGGTTGGCCGACCAGCTCGTCGTAGGTGAAACCGCTGATCGCCACGAAAGCGTCGTTGCAATAGGTGATGCGGCTGTTGAGGTCGGTGGTGGAAATCAGGCGTTGATCGCTGGAGAAGGTTCTTTCGTGCTCAGTGACGGGCAAGTTCATGCGCATCTTGGGCGATCCTTGCAGGACAATTTAGTGGGAAAATCATCAGCGCAAGTTGATATGTAGCAGAGCGCTATCAGTTTAGCGGCCCGCATTTGCAGGAATTTAAGGCGTCCCGACGGAATGTTGTGAACGCCGTGTCCATCAGCCGACGTTGAGCTGGCTTTTCAACAGGTCGCGGAAGGTCTGGATCAACGGCTCACGGCTGCGTCCGCGGCGGATGATCAAGGAAAACGGCGCCTGGTAACCGAAGGTGGAAGGCGACAGCACGCGCAGGTCGCCCTTGTCGACCCAGGCCTGGGCATAATGCTCGGGCAAGTAGCCGATGTAGGCGCCGGAAAGAATCAGGATCAGTTGCGCCTCCATGCTTTCCACCGTCGCCGCACTGTGCTTGAAGCCATGCCGGGCCAGCTCGGCCTGGCTCCAGTAGCCGCGCCCGACCATGCGTTGCTGGGTCACCACCTGCTCGGGGATACGCCGCTCGCCATACAGCGGGTGGCGGCTGCTGCAGTACAACCAGTGCTGTTCGCGGTACAGCGGCTGATACAGCAGCCCGCTCATGCGCGAGGAAAACGCCCCGATGGCCAGGTCCAGGCGGTTGTCCTGCACGCCCAGTTGCAGTTCGTAAGGGCTGGACACCGACAGGTGCAGGTGCACCGCCGGGTGTTCCTGGCTATAGGCGCCGATGGCCTCGGCCAGCGGCAAGGCCCGGTCACCGACCGTGGAGTCGATCACGCCAAGGTTGAGCGTGCCGCGCAACTCGCCCTTGAGCGCAGCGGCGTACTGTTCGAAACCGTCCAGCTCGGCCAACAGGCGCAGGGTTTCCTGGTGGAACAGCTCGCCCTTGCTGGTGAGGCTGAAGCCGCCACGGCCACGGTGGCACAGCACGATGCCCAAGGCACCTTCGAGCTGGCTCATGTAGGTACTGATGGCTGAAGTCGACAGGTTCAGCTCGCGCTGGGCGTTGGCGAAACCCTGGTGGCGTACCACGCTGACGAAGATGCGCAGCAGTTTCAGGTCGGGCAAGGTCGAGGCCATGGTGCAACGGTTCCACAACGGTATTTGCGCGCAGTCTAACCGCTGTACACGCGTTCAGTTCAGAAATTCCTGAACTAAGTATTTGCCGGCAGCGATTTTTCCCCGGCAGCGCCTTCAGCAGACTTGGCCGAAATGGCCCTGCCCGCCGTCAACCAACAGGCGCGCGGCGGCACAGGTTCGAACAAACAGAACAATCGACCGACTGATGAGGCCCACCGTGGACAAGATTCTCCACCAACCACTGGGCGGCAACGAAATGCCGCGTTTCGGCGGCATCGCCACCATGCTTCGCCTTCCCCACCTGCAAAGTGCCCAAGGCCTGGACGCTGCGTTCATCGGTGTGCCCCTGGACATCGGCACCTCGCTGCGCTCCGGTACCCGCTTCGGGCCACGGCAGATCCGCGCCGAATCGGTGATGATCCGCCCGTACAACATGGCTACCGGGGCTGCGCCGTTCGACTCGCTGTCGGTGGCCGACATCGGTGACGTGGCGATCAACACCTTCAACCTGCTGGACGCCGTGCGCATCATCGAAGAAGCGTATGACGAGATCCTCGAGCACAACATCATCCCGCTGACCCTGGGCGGCGACCACACCATCACCCTGCCGATCCTGCGCGCGCTGCACAAGAAGCACGGCAAGATCGGCCTGGTGCACATCGATGCCCACGCCGACGTCAACGACCACATGTTCGGCGAAAAGATCGCCCACGGCACCACCTTCCGCCGCGCCGTGGAAGAAGGCCTGCTCGATTGCGAGCGCGTGGTGCAGATCGGCCTGCGCGCCCAGGGCTACACCGCCGATGACTTCAACTGGAGCCGCCGCCAGGGCTTCCGCGTGGTCCAGGCCGAAGAATGCTGGCACCAGTCGCTGGTACCGCTGATGGCCGAAGTGCGGGAGAAGGTCGGCGGCGGCCCGGTGTACCTGTCGTTCGACATCGATGGCATCGACCCGGCCTGGGCGCCAGGCACCGGCACCCCGGAAATCGGCGGCTTGACCACCATCCAGGCGATGGAGATCATTCGCGGCTGCCACGGCCTGGACCTGATCGGCTGTGACCTGGTCGAGGTCTCCCCGCCTTACGACACCACCGGCAACACCTCGCTGCTCGGTGCCAACCTGCTGTTCGAAATGCTCTGCGTGCTACCGGGCGTGGTGCGTCGCTGATACCGCTACACCCCGGCAGGAGCCATGAGGGAGGGCCATTGAGGCCCGCCAACACACGACAGGACCGCCGGGCGCCGTGAACCCGCCCGGGTGGTCGATCTCGCCATAATAAAGATAATCGGGAGACCCCCAATGGCCTTGGACATCATTGTTGTAATGATCTACACCGCCGGCATGCTCGGGCTTGGCTGGTATGGCATGCGCCGCGCGAAAACCCACGAAGACTACCTGGTTGCCGGGCGCAACCTCGGCCCGGTGCTGTACATGGGTACCATGGCCACCACCGTGCTCGGTGGCGCTTCCACTGTTGGCACCGTACGCCTGGGCTATGTGCACGGCATCTCCGGCTTCTGGTTGTGTGCCGCCCTGGGCCTGGGCATCATCGCGCTGAACCTGTTCCTGGCCAAACCCCTGCTGCGCCTGCGCATCTTCACCGTGACCCAGGTGCTGGAGCAGCGCTACAACCCCACCGCACGCCAGGCCAGCGCGGTGATCATGCTGGCCTACGCGCTGATGATCGGGGTGACCTCGACCTTGGCCATGGCCACCGTATTGCAAGTGTTGCTGGACCTGCCGTTCTGGGCCTCGCTGCTGCTCGGCGGCGGTGTGGTGGTGCTGTACTCCACCATCGGCGGCATGTGGTCGCTGACCCTGACCGACATCGTGCAGTTCGTGATCAAGACCGTCGGCCTGATGTTCATCCTGCTGCCTGTGTGCCTGTACAAGGCCGGTGGCTGGGACACCCTGGTGGCCAAGCTGCCGGCGGCCAGCTTCCAGCTCACCACCATTGGCTGGGACACCATCATCACCTACTTCCTGATCTACTTCTTCGGCATCCTGATCGGCCAGGATATCTGGCAGCGGGTATTCACTGCCCGTGACGAGAAAGTCTGCCAGCGTGCCGGTACCACCGCAGGTGTGTACTGCGTGTTGTACGGCCTGGCCTGCGCCACTATCGGCATGGCCGCGCATGTGCTGATGCCCGACCTGGCCAACCCGAACAACGCCTTTGCCGAAATGATCAAGACCACCCTGCCCGATGGCATCCGTGGCTTGCTGATGGCAGCAGCGCTGGCTGCGATGATGTCCACCGCCAGCGCCGGCCTGCTGGCCGCGTCGACCACCCTGACCGAAGACCTGCTGCCCAAGCTGCGTGGCGGCAAGCAATCGAGCCTGGCCGTCAGCCGCCTGTTCACCCTGCTCACCGGCCTGGTGGTGCTGGGCATCGCCCTGATGGTGAACGACGTTATCAGCGCCCTGACCTTGGCCTACAACCTGCTTGTCGGCGGCATGCTGATCCCGCTGATCGGGGCGATCTTCTGGAAACGCGCGACCACCGCCGGCGCCATCGCCAGCATGTCGCTGGGCTTTGCCACCGCGTTGCTGTTCATGTTCAAGGACGGGCTGGAGGCCAACACGCCGATCTACTACAGCCTGGTGGTTGGGCTGGTGAGCTTTGTGGTGGTCAGCCTGATGTCGCGCAAGCCGGCGGCGGCGGTGAAGCTGGCCTGACAGGGGACTGATTACCTCCACTGGCCCTTTCGCGGGTAAACTCGCGAAAGGGCCGAAACAGGCAACCCAAACCTGCCAGCAACAAAAAGGCCGCTGCACCCACCCAGGTGCAGCGGCCTTTGTCTGTATCAGCGACGACGCGGTTGGCGCTTGCGCTGCTCTTCATCAGTCGGGATCGGTACCGGCTGCAGGGGTGGCGGGATCAGCCCCAAGGCGACAGCCAGGTCGTGGAGCCAGTTGGACAGTGGTTTATTCATAATGCCCCCTTGACGGGTCCGCCTCACGGCAATTCAGTCCTGCGATGTTTCATACAGATCATAGTCCCATGTTCTGTATAACGCATGCCTCTGTTCTTACAGATACGGGCCATTTTGACGCGGATCAAGCCGTAACGGCGCATTCCGACGACTGGTTAATCGTTTCGCTTTGTTGCAGGTCGATCCACGCCTGCAAATTCGCCCCACGCATGCCCTGGCGCCACATCAACCAGGTGACTGCCTGATCGAACGGCGCCTGCAAGCGGTGCACTCGCACCCGGTCACGCCCGGGCAGGCTATCGAGCATCGACTGCGCCATCATCGCCACCCCCGCCCCGGCGATCACGCAGGCCAGCATGCTTTGGTACGACTCGATCTCCATCACCCGGCCCATCGGCGTGTGGGCATGGGCGTACCAGGCCTCCAGGCGCATGCGGTACGAACAGCCCTGGCGGAAGGTGAACACTGCCTTGCCCGCCACGTCCCGGGCCGTCTGTACCGGCGGGTGCTCGGGGCTGGTGATCAGTACCAGTTGCTCGTCGCACAGCGGCACGCCATCCAGCCCGGCCAGGCTCGGAGGGCCATCCACCAGCGCGGCGTCCAGGCTGTGGTTGAGCAGGCCCTCCAGCAATTCGCCACTGGGCGCCGCGCGCACCTGCAGGTTCACCGCTGGATACGCTTGGTGATAACGCGCAAGCAAGCCCGGCAGGTGCGTCGCCGCCGTGCTGTACATGGTTCCCAGCACAAAATCCCCGGCTGGCTGGCCGCCGCGCACCGCAGCCTGGGCTTCGTCGCGCAAGGCGGACAGGCGCTGGGCATAGTCCAGCAGCACCTTGCCCGCCGGCGACAGCTGCAGGCGTTGGCGTTCACGCAGGAATAGCTCGACGCCCAAGTGTTCTTCAAGCTGGCGCAAGCGCGTCGACAGGTTCGACGGCACGCGGTGCAGGCGCTCTGCGGCACGGGTGAGCGAGCCCTCCTCGGCCACGGCCTGGAAGATACGCAGCTGGCTGAATTCCACGACATTCTCCAAAACAGAACAACTTGATCATCATTATTCAATTTTATTGAAAAGAAAACCGCCCTAACCTGCCGGTCATCGCTTACATCGTGCAGGAGACCTGTGATGTCGCCACTCATTCAACTGCTGGCCAGCGCCGTGGCGCTGATGATGGCCATGGGCATTGGCCGTTTCGCCCTGACCCCGCAGCTGCCGCAACTGATCGCCGAGGGTCAGTTCGACCTGACGGCGGCCGGGCTGGTGGCGGCGGCCAATTACCTGGGCTACTTCCTCGGCGCGCTCGATGCGATGTTCGCCCGCTCGCCTGGCCAGGTGCGCCTGCGCCTGCAGGGCGGGCTGTGGCTGTGCGTGGTACTGACCCTGGCCTCCTGGGCTGCCGACGGCTTCTGGGGCCACTTGCTGCTGCGCTTCGGTACTGGCGTGGCCAGCGCCTGGGTGCTGGTGATGATCACCAGCCTCAGCCAGCAACTGGCCAATGCCCATAACCGCCAGCGCCTGGGTGCGCTGGTATTCGCCGGGCCCGGCCTGGGCATCGCGCTGACCGGCTTGCTGGCGCTGCTGGCACATCGGCTGGGGCTGGGCTCGGCAGCGCTGTGGCTGATCTATGCCGTGGCGGCGCTGCTGATGCTGCTGGCGATCAGGCCCTGGCTACCCCAGGCACTGCAGGCAGCGCCCGCAGCGTCTGCGCACCAAGGCCCGTCGCGCCATGCCGGCATCGGCCGCCTGGGGCTGGTGTATGCGCTGTATGGCGTGGGTTACATCCTGCCGGCCACCTTCCTGTCGCAGATGGCCAGTCAGCAGTTTCACGGGCAGTGGCTGGCCGACCTGTTCTGGCCGGCGTTCGGCCTGGCGGCGGCACTCGGCGTGCTGCTGGTGAGCCTGCGCCGCGGCGGGCGCACCTCGACCTGGCTGACCGCCACCCTGTGGTTGCAAGGGTTGGGTGTGCTGGCCTGCCTGATCGGCGGGGGTGTCGGGCTGGCCTTGGGCGTGGTGTTGTGTGGCGCGCCATTCCTGGCTTGCATGCAGCTGGTGATGCAACGTTCGCGAGAGCTGGCGCCGCACGCGACGCAGCGCAATGCCGGGTTGCTGACGGCGTGCTTCGCCCTGGGGCAGTTGAGCGGGCCACTGCTGGCGGCGCTGAGCAGCCATTACAGCGGCGGGCTGCAACCCGCGCTGATGCTGGCAGCGGGAGGGCTGGTGGTGGCCGGTGGGCTGGTGCAACTGGCGGGTGACGCACAGCAGGACAATGCCTGCCAGGCCAGGATCACCTCCTGAATAACGTGTTACCGGTACTGGCCTGTACGCGGCTTCACCCGCGAACAGGCCGGCAACGGCGACCAATCACCCGACAAGCCGCCGCAGTTGCTGTTTCACCCACGGCTCGGCACTCACCAGCACCACGCCCAGCAGCACCATCAACGCGCCGATCACGAAGTTCATGCTCAACGGCTCGTCCAGCAGCAACACGCCAAAGGTCACCCCGAACAGCGGAGTAATGAACGAAAATACCGCCAGGTTCGACGCCAGGTATTTGCGCAGCAACCAGAACCATGTCAGGTAACTGATGAACGACACCACGATGCCCTGGAACAGCACGCTACCGATTGCCAGCGGGGTCAACACCACCGCACCGATCTGCCCGCTGAGCAAGGCAATCAGCAGCAGCCCGGCAAAGCCCACCGCCAGTTGGTAGAACAGGGTCAGGGTGGCGGGCGCTTCCGACAGCCGCGAGCAGCGCACCACCACGGTGGTCGCCCCCCAGGCCAGGCCGGCAATCACGCCAAAGGCATCCCCCAGCAGGGTACGGCCATCCATCTGCTCGAACGACATGCCGCCGGCGAATGCCGTGGCGATGCCGCCGAAGGCCAGCAGAATACCCAGCCATTGCAGCAGCCGCAGGCGCTCGCTGGGCAGGCGGAAATGCAGGCCCAGCGCGGTGAACACTGGCGCGGTATAGAGAAACACCGACATGTGCGCCGCCGAGGTCAGCTTCAGCCCCTCGGCAATGAACAGAAACTCCAGGCCGAACAAGCCCCCTGCCAACGCCCCGGCCCGCCAGGTGCTGCCGAGTTGGCCCCAGCCACCACGCCAGCACAGCATCAGCCCTACCAGCACGGCGGCAATGCCGTTGCGCAGCGCCGCCTGCATCACCGGTGCGATATCGACAGCGGCGGTCTTGATCAGCACCTGCTGGCAGCCCCAGATCAGGCACAGCCCCAGCATCACCTGCAAGGCAAACGCGTCGGGGTTCTTGCGGACCGCGCTCATCGGCGGGCCTTCGGGGTAATCATGGGCATGGGCAAGGGCTCGGCAGTGTTCGTAAGCTACCGATTATCGGGTTTCCAGGGCTGCCCTTGCCAGCCTCAAAACGACCTCAGGCAATCTGCGCCTTCGCCGACACCTGTTCGAAGGTGGTTTCGTCCAGCGCATCCTCCTGCTCGTCGAGCACCTGGCGCGGGTGCTCGAAGCCGGGGATGCTGCTGTCGATCAGGCTCATCAGCCGCGAACCGCGTTCGGTCAGCACGAAATTCTCACCGTTGCCGCCATCCTCTTCGGGGCGGCTTTCGATGTAGCCACGTTCGAACAGCAGCTTTTCGTATTCGCAGGCACGGGTTTTCAGGTGGTCCAGGTCGCCCACCGGCTCACCCTTGGCGGCCAGTGCCGCAGCGTGCTGCTCGGCATAAGGGCGTGGCGTGAAGCTGTGACCGGCGCCGTTCTGCACTTCGTGCAGCAAGCGTTCGATCAGGTCCCAGTCGTAGGCGATGCTCATGGTTATGGGCTCCTGCTGTGGACGGAAGGGGTACACAGGGTGGGACCTGTCGTGACTGCCCAGCGTTCCGAAAGATCTCAGCGTTGGCGCTGCTGCGCCTGCATGTACTGGCGCAACAACTGATTGATCCGAGTCTGGTAGCCGCTACCCTGCCCCTTGAACCAGGCGAGGACATCGGAATCCAGGCGAATGGTCACTGCCTGCTTGGCTGGCACTCGCAATTCAGCCTCGCGGAAGAAATTTTCATCCAGTTCGGGAATATCCGAGGTATCAATAGCTCGGTCGTCCTGTCCGGCCAGGCGACTCCAATCAGTTTTCGATGCTTTGGTCATAATGTTTGGCCTCCCATCTGGTGGCTTTGCGTGCAGAGATGATTCGAATGACATCACCCCGCCTCTCCGTGTACACGACCACGCCTATCAAACACTTCAGCCAGCCCAGGCAGACCCAGCGCTCTTCATCATGGTCCGGGTTGTCATCGCGACGAATCAGCATTGGATGATTGAACATATCCGGTACATCGCTGAAATCGAAGCCATGCTTGCGAATATTGATCTGGTTCTTCGCCTCGTCCCATTCAAAGAACATGGGACACCCTGTATTTACATATGTACATACGATACCTCCTGACTCAAGCCGAGGCTAGGGGGCAATCGATCGCTCTTCAATAGCTTCAGAACGCTTTGGGAAAAGGACTACGGCATGAAGCGGACCCAACCTGATCGACCAGACCAAGGCTCAATCGGCCCTGGTATGGCCATCGGTCGAAGCCGCTGAACTAACGGCCAGGCACACACCTCCACCGGGCATCACCACCGCCAGAGGTATAAAGGATGAAACCGCTGCTGCCCATTGCCTGCGCCACGGCCCTGGTCTGCGCCCTGCCCGTCTGGGCCTGCACGCCGGAGGAAGCGACGCAGAAACGTGAAGAGCTGGCCGGGTTGGTTACCCAGCTGACCGAGCAGAACCCGCAGAAGGCCAAGGAGATCAATGACGAGTTGCAAGGGATGGCGCTGGGGACGGCGAGCAAGGACTTGCCCGACAAGTGCCAGCTGATCGACAAGCGGATCAAGGAGTTGAAAGCGGCAGAGAAGAAGGCTGACTGACCGCTTGCCGCCGGCGTGCGCCCTGTAGGAGCGGCCTTGCGCCGCGAAAGGGCCGCAAAGCGGCCCCTGGATGGATGCGTCAGTGTGAAAATCTCGGGGCTGCTTCGCAGCCCTTTCGCGGCACAAGGCCGCTCCTACAAAGAACGCATCAGCCTGTGAGGGGCGCCGATTACTCCGCCGCCGCCTTGCGCTTCTTCAACGGCGCCAGGCCATCGGCGCTGGCCAGCGGCGCATTGGCCTTCGGCTTGGCGCTTGGCTTGCGCTTGGCCGCGGCCTTCTTGTCACCCGACTTCTTCTCGACCTTTTTCTTCTTGCTACCGGCCGCCTTGCCCGAGGCCTTGACCTTCTTCGGCCCGTTGTAGGTGCCCTTCACTTCCTTGATCACGCGGCGCTCGAACTGCTGCTTGAGGTAGCGTTCGATGCTCGACATCAGGTTCCAGTCGTTGTGGGTGATCAGCGAGATCGCCAGGCCTTCCCCCCCGGCACGGCCAGTACGGCCCACGCGGTGCACATACTCGTCACCGCTGCGCGGCATGTCGAAGTTGATCACCAGGTCCAGGCCGTCGATGTCCAGGCCACGGGCGGCCACGTCGGTGGCCACCAGCACCTTGGAACTGCCCTGCTTGAAGCGGTCCAGGGCCAGCTTGCGGTCCTTCTGGTCTTTTTCGCCGTGCAGCACGAAGGCCTTCACGTCCTTGGCCACCAGGTGACCGTAGATGCGGTCGGCCAGGGCACGGGTGTTGGTGAAGATGATCGCCTTGTCGAACGTCTCGTTGGCCAGCAGCCACTGCACGATCTGCTCTTTGTGCTGGTCGTGGTCGGCGGTGATGATCTGCTGGCGGGTGCCTTCGGCCAGCTGCGAGACGCTGTTGAGCATCAGGTGTTCCGGGTCTTTCAGCACCTTGCCGATGATGTCGCGCAGCGCCGCACCGCCGGTGGTGGCCGAGAACAGCAGGGTTTGCTGGCGGTTCTCGCACTCCTTGCACAGGCGCTCCATGTCTTCGGCGAAGCCCATGTCGAGCATGCGGTCGGCTTCGTCGAGGATCAGCACCTGCACATGGGACAGGTCGAGGTTGCCGGCATTCAGCTGCTCGAGCAGGCGGCCGGGGGTGCCGATCAGCACGTCCGGCACCTTGCGCAGCATGGCGGCCTGTTCCTTGAAGTCTTCGCCACCGGTGACCAGGCCGGCCTTGATGTAGGTGAACTGCGCGAACAGCTGCACCTGCTTGAGGGTTTGCTGGGCCAGTTCACGGGTCGGCAGCAGGATCAGCGCGCGGATCTCCACACGACGCTCGCGCAGGTCGACCAGGCGGTTGAGCAGTGGCAGCACGAAGGCGGCAGTCTTGCCGCTGCCGGTCTGTGCGGTCACGCGCAGGTCACGCCCTTGCAGGGCCAGGGGGATGGCCGCCGCCTGCACCGGGGTTGGCTCGACAAAGTTAAGCTCGGCCACGGCTTTAAGCAGGCGTTCGTGCAGGGCGAATTGGGAGAACACGGAGGTAACCTCAGGCAAGTGCGGGAAATTCAGTTGCATAGGGTAACGTTTTCTGCCGCCTTAGCCGAATTTCTTTTGGCAACTTCATTGCCATCCGCGCTCTAATGGCGCTTCGTTTGGCAACAAGACTGTACGCAAGCCCATGGATATCCAACGAATCTGGCGTGACTCCCTCGACCTGTGGGGCACCCTCGACCGCCATCCGATGCTGCACGCGGCCATTGGCCTGGCGGTGCTGCTGCTGATCTCCCTGGTCATCGGCCGCCTGGCGCGCTTCCTGGTGCTGCATGGCGCCCGCCTGCTGGCCCGCCAGCCGGCGCTGAGGTGGCTGGACGACTTGCGCAACAACAAGGTTTTGCACCGCCTGGCCCAGACCACGCCGTCGCTGGTGCTGCAGTTTGGCCTGAAACTGGTGCCGGAGCTGTCCGATACCGCCCAGCACTTCCTCGGCAACGTGGCCCTGGCCTTTACCCTGCTGTTCCTGACCCTGGCGCTGTCGTGCCTGCTGGATGCCCTGCTCGACATCTACGCCCGCACCGAACACGCCCGCACCCGCTCGATCAAAGGCTACGTGCAACTGGCCAAGATGATGCTGTGGATCTTCGCCGCCATCGTCATCGTCGCCACCCTGATCGACCGCTCGCCGCTGTTGCTGCTGTCGGGCCTGGGTGCGATGTCGGCGGTGCTGCTGTTGGTGTACAAGGACACCCTGCTGTCGTTCGTCGCCAGCGTGCAGCTGACCAGCAACGACATGCTGCACGTGGGTGACTGGATCGAAATGCCGCAGGTCGGTGCCGATGGCGACGTGGTCGACATTACCCTGCACACGGTGAAGGTGCAGAACTTCGACAAGACCATCGTCTCGATCCCCACCTGGCGCCTGATGAGCGAGTCGTTCCGCAACTACCGCGGCATGCAGCAGTCCGGTGGCCGGCGCATCAAGCGCAGCCTGTTCATCGATGCCGCCGGGGTACGCTTTCTCACCCGCGAGGAGGAACACCGGCTGAGCCAGGTACAGCTGCTGGCCGACTACCTGGCCGCCAAGCGCCAGGAGCTGCAGCGCTGGAACGAGGCCATGGGGCCGGTGGCCGAGCTGTCAGCCAACCGCCGCAAGCTCACCAACATCGGCACCTTCCGCGCCTTTGCCCTGGCCTACCTGAAGAACCACCCCAACGTGCACCCGAACATGACCTGCATGGTGCGGCAGATGCAGACCACCGCCGAGGGTGTGCCGCTGGAAATCTACTGCTTTACCACGACCACGGTGTGGGCGGATTACGAGCGGATTCAGGGGGATATCTTCGATTACTTGCTGGCGGTGCTGCCGGAGTTTGGGCTGAGCTTGTATCAGCAGCCGAGTGGCAATGATATGCGGGTGGGGCTGGCGGGGCGTGCGGCGTCAGAACCGACGCCGCGCCGCCTTGAAGAAATGAACGAGGTTTGAGAGTAACGGGGCTGCTTTGCAGCCCCTGCCCTTCTCAAGGCCGCTCAGAGTGAAGCGGCTGGACTGCGGTTATCAGCGTTTTTCATCATGCCCAGTTCGGCATCATCGAGCAGGGCCTTGGCCAAGGCGCAGAGGTAGTGCGAGGCCCAGAGTAGCTGGGGTTTGTCTTCCATCAGTCCATCGATGGACAAGTCGCGGGCATAGCCCATCAGTTCAGAAGCCTGTTCGCGGGCGTTCTGGCAAGGGATTCCGGGCTCGATGCGAAACAGAGGATGGGTCTGGTTTTCGCCTTGGTAGAAGGTGGTTTTGCCCACGGTGACTGGGGATACTTCAATGGCCATTGGTTCTTCTCCCTGAAATTGCAGATGCCTGGGCTGGCGCTGACGCCGGCAAGCCGGACTCCCACCAGGCGCAGCCCCAGGCGAATCATGATGCGATTAATGCAACGTCTGCGGGTCTGCTGGCCTTTGGACTTGAGCCAGCGCTGATTCGAGCAACCTGCGGAGGGCTTCCAGTTCGTGCATCGACGTCATGATCAACACCGAGACGGGTGATTTCGGTTGCATCAATACGGCTTGCTGAGCGACGGCTTCGGCGCATAGCGCGTAATCGGCGGCCATCAGCAGCGTATCTTCCAGGGAATGGAGGTTGCAGGGTGGGTCGGGGACTATCTTCAGCATGGTGTAACCCTCAATTTGTGATTGGGACTACCGCCATTTGCTGTCAAACAAAGGGTGGCAGCTGTGCACGGGTTGACAGACCGGTCAAATTGAGAAACCCGGCGCACCCGAAGGCGCCCCACGCACAGCCGCCATTGAAGGCAAAGCTGAGGATTGTAATTTGAGTCGGCCTGTCAAAGCCGGTCGTTGGATTGCAACGACTAGCCGAGACTAGTGGCCAACTGGAAACACCACAATGGGGGGGCAGTATCTTTGGGAAATGCCCTACAAGGAAGGGGCGAAATCTGATTTTTTAGCCGTTAGCGGTAACAATATGTAACACCAATCTGAGCTAGTGGATTAACTGCGTTGGCCTGGGTACATCAATTTGTTAATGTGGTAATTGAATCGTCCCTGGTTTCCTAGACACTCTCCAAGCTCAGAAAATAGCGTTTCTCATATTCTGCTGGAGACAGCTGCATAGCGCTGCTGTGTCGACGTTTTGGGTTATAGAACATCTCGATGTAATCGAAAATATCACTTCGGGCTTCGTCACGCGTTGCGTAGATCTTTCGTCGGATTCGCTCCCGCTTCAAAAGCTGGAAAAAGCTCTCGGCTACGGCATTGTCGTGGCAGTTTCCTCGCCGACTCATACTGCTAATGACGTTGTTGGCCTTCAAGAAGCTTTGCCAATCTGAGCTACTGAATTGACTGCCTTGGTCTGAATGAATCATCACTTGTTGCTGTGGCTTGCGTCGCCACACGGCCATCAGCATCGCGTCGATAGCAAGGTCGCTGCACATCCTTTGCTTCATTGACCAACCAATTACCTGGCGTGAGAAGAGATCCAGCACTACCGCCAGATAAAGCCATCCCTCATAGGTGCGAATGTAAGTGATATCTGTCACCCAGACCTTGTTCGGCTCGCTGACCTTGAACTGCCGGGCAAGGTGGTTGGGCGAGGCCGCGGTTGGTTTTCCGCTATAAAACCCAGGTCGACGGCGATAGCCTGTTTACGAACGCAACCCCTCTGCCTGCATCAAACGACCGACTCGATTTGGCCCGCATGTCTCTCCCAGCTCAGGTAGGTCATCATGAATTTTGCGGTAGCCGTACACGCCTCCGCTTTCGAGCCAAGCATGTTTGATCAAGCCAAGCAGACGATGATCTTCTTTTGCTCGGGCAGATTGAGGCTCGGCCAACCAGGCGTAGTAGCCGCTGGGATGCACCTTTAGGGTTTGGCAAAGACGCCGCACCGAGTAATCCGTCGAGTGTTTCTTGATGAAGGCGTACTTCAGCCGCACTCCTTGGCAAAGTACGCGGCGGCCTTCTTTAAGATGTCTCGCTCTTCCGTCACGCGCTTGAGTTCAGCGCGCAGCTTGCGCAGTTCGGCTTGCTGGTCATCGTCTTGCTGACGCTGCTCTTGGGGTTTGCTGTAGAGCTTGATCCAAGCGTAGAGGCTGTGAACGGACATGCCCAAGCGCTGGGCAACATCGGCGACAGGCTTGCCTTTCTCGGTCACTTGCTTGACCGCTTCGATCTTGAGTTCTTCAGGGTAACGCTGACGACTCATGGCACCTCCTAGTTGGGCCTCACTATGAGGCTAGGAGGTGTCTAGGAAACCAGGGGCGATTCACCCTTCTCCCGATATGCCCCAGCAGTACCAGGCTGCTGACAGCCTCGCCTGGAGCGACCGCTGAGGGCATCATGGGCACGCTCACCAAAAACGGTTGGCCTTCACCGTAGGCCCGCCCCAGTGGCATTATGCCCCCACATGAAAATTGGGTAGGTGGTTCGAATGCTGCAAAGGGAGTTTGTCATCAAATCCAGCAGGCCTGCAGTCCTAAAGCTGTTTCTTTTTTCGCCAGCGCTACTACTAATCGGGAGCCTGCTTTTCTACGTGCCCTGGAGCAGCCCGAATGCCCCAGCATGGGTTCAGGCGGTAGGATCGATTGCTGCAATCATTGCCGCATGGTTAATTCCTTACCAACTTGAACGGGCGCGCGCGCGGAAGCAAAAGGCAGAGCTGGTCGCATCTGTTGGGTGGTTAGCCCTGCGGGTAAAAAATTCCTTTGACCACATGGCCAGCGTAGTCAAACAATCAGATCCTGCTGCGCTGCGTAGATGGCTATTTTTGTCCTCTCCCCTCGATTGGTCGATACATCGAGACGCTGCTCGTGAATTCCCACTTACCGGTTTCACTCGCGACGAGATTTCTTGGCTCTTATCTCTCCGCTCTATAACTGAGTTTGGACTCACATGTTCTGAAACCCTTAGTGCATGGGATTTCGAGACAGACCCAAACTTAGCCGAAAACTTCCCACTCAACGACGGAATAAAATTTCATCACCCTCAAATCGAATGGGTTATAGAACAATTTTCTACCTAGGATCTGATTATGAAAAAAATTTGTCTCCTCCAAAATCTGTTAGTTCGTCGACAGGTTGGTGGAGCTGAGACTCTCTTCGCCCAAAGGGCAGCGTGGTGACAAGGAGCTCGTTGAGGACTAGCCAGCTTAGAGTGGCGCATCAGCACATGCCATGCTAGAAAGGCATCAGTTGAGCAGATGCTGAATGCCCAACGCACGCTGGAGGGGCTATGCCTTGAGTTAAACAGTCGGCGAAAATTGGAAATCTATATCGAAGAGCCTATGCAGACCTTTGAATTCCTCATCCCTAAACGACCTGTATCGCATCAAACCAAAAGCAGGACGAATCTTCAAGCATGGAAAACTTATGTACGAGAGGAGGCAGCCAAGCTATGGAACAGTGAGGCACCACCGGTGTCGTCACCCTCACTCCGCTTTACGATTGTATATCTATGCGACAACTCCCCAGCCGACATAGACAACATAATCAAGCCCATTCAGGACGCTCTCGTCGGACTTGTTTTTGAGGATGACTTCTTGGTATCTGATGTCGACAGCCATCGTCGCCCTCTGCAAGAGCCTATTGATGTAACCAATCTACCACCACTACTCCAAAGTGGTGTTATTGAGGGCAATGAATGTGTTTACGTTAGAGTTAGTGACGCACAGGATCTTAGGAGCTACTTATGAGCAACACTACCAAATTAGCACACGACAAGAAGGTAGCATCATTGGTTGATGACTACTTGCAGCAAGGCTTTACGGTAATGAAAGAACCCACTACCGACTCAATCCCTTTTGACCTGGGCGGGTATCAACCTGACCTAATAGTTACAAAGGGAGATACCAGACTAATAATCGAGGTCAAAACCAAAGCTTCTCGCGTCTCCGTTGATAAGTTTCAGTCCCTTGCTCAAGAAATTTCAAAACATGAGGGCTGGAGGTTTTTGCTTGTTACACTGGAGGATGCCGAGTCCTCAAAGACTCCTACTTCAATAAATGAGTTACCTACGTGGCCACAGCTTGAATCCAAGCTGCTGCAGGTTCAAACCCTCATCGCAGAAGGGCTCGTTGAACCTGCAACCTTATACCTCTGGAGCATATTTGAGGCCGCCCTTAGAAAAAGGGCAATTGCCCAAAGCATTCCCATCGAGAGACTTCCGGCTCCCACACTTATAAAACACATGTATTCGCAAGGAGAAATATCTGTCAATGATGTAGATACTTTTCTAGAATTCATGAGCAGCCGGAACCGTTTGGCTCACGGCGCCAATGAAGCAATAGATCCGCATCAGATCTCTTCAACCCTAAAACTTGTCAGTCTTTATCTGTCAGAATGGAGCATTCAGAATCCTGACTAAATTCGCAACCATGTGAAGTTGCGAATATTCCTTCACCGCACTCACTAACCTGACCGTGCGTTCGGCAGCTTTAGTTTCCTTGTTGGCGCCCTACGACCCTGCAGAGTTCCAGAGCTAGTGCTTTGTAGCATTGCCCGCTTCGGGTCGGGGGCAGTCAGCTCTCGCCCATACCTCACACGTCGTGACGCGTCCGGTGCCCTGCCGCATGCCGCCTGCTGGTGGTAGCATCCACCCAACGACATCAGCACGAACGATTGCGCATGCCTCGTACCCAGCAAAACCTCTCCAGCCTGCGAGACACCTTCAGCCAGATCCTCGGCAATCAGAAAGACCACTATACGGATTCACGAATCCCTGAATTGCTCTCCAGGCTGGGTCTGGATGATTGCACGGAGTACAACTCCAAGAGGCGGCACCTTGAGAAATCAGTAGAAGCTGCTGATGATACTCAAATGGTGGCTGCCGCCCAGAGAGCTCTAGAGCTACTTGGCTTCGAGGTTCATGAGCGAGACCAGCTTCAAGAGCTTGTGTGGGATGATGGCACAGCACCTGTGATCCCTGGTCGCTACCGTCGAGAGCTGGCAGAAAAGCTCAACACTCTCGACCTGTATTTGGACAGGACTTCGTTCGAACAGGTGCTCAGCGAGTTCTGGCGAATCGACACAATCTCGTTCGTGGACTTGCTCCGACCAACCCCAACGCTCCGCCAGGAAATTGTCCGTCACTACATCGAAAATCCCGATTGGGATGCGGTGACGCTCTTCGACAAGCTCGGTGCATTTCAATCATCGCACGCCCGGTTTGGCCGCTTCGTCGAAGCCCTGGCTTCGTCGCGGGTGTTGCCCAGCGAGCCCGCTCAGCGAAAATTTATCGGGATCGTCAACGATATCCTCAAAGCATGTGGAGTCCACATTGTCGTAGGAATGGGAGAGGATGCGTTCCTGACCGCCTGTTTGGCCTATGTGGGGTCGGGCAAGCAGTCATCCCCCAAGAACCTAATCTTCGCTTCCACAACGAAGCCCGACCTGCGCCTGGGCAATGCGCTGGACAATGATATCGAAATCGTCACCGGCATCGAGGACGTCCTGATTTATGACCGCCCTATCGGGAGTTCCGGACTTCTATGGCGCGAACTCCAGGCTTGGTACGCACAGACCTATGGCGTCGATGAAGACCAGGCCAAGAATCGCCTGTATCAACGACTGAAAGACTGCTTGCCAAGATCATCGCCCCCTCAAAGGCTCGCCTTTTCCAGCTTCTTCAAAGCCTTCACAACAGCGATTCCTGAGCTTCCGGTCTTGCTGCCCGAAGTCTGGTTTCACTGGGATCCGCAGACAGTGTCACGACGCAGCAAGGATTCACTGCTGAGGTCACGCATGGACTTCCTTCTGCTGCTTCCGGGCGGTGTGCGCGTTGTCATAGAGGTTGATGGCAAACACCATTATTCCGCCCCTGACGGACGCTCCAGCCCCCGCCTCTACGCCGAGATGATGGCCGCTGACAGGGCTCTGAGGCTGGTGGGATATGAGGTTTACCGGTTTGGGGCTTCCGAGCTCCTGGAGCCCAATGCCGAGGAGGTGCTAATTGGGTTCTATCGCTCGCTGTTTGAGCGGTACTCGTTGTACACGGCCCCATGACTCAGGGCTTGCCACACACGAGCGCGGGCGCGATTAGACGCTTGTCTGGACTGCTAGTCAGGCACAGGCATAAGTCATGATGGGAGGGGTGTAAACCAAAAAAATGACTTGTAAAGCATGGAGGTTTACAGTGCATTTTTTTGAGTTCACAGCTTGATCTTACTGGGCCCGATGGGTTGTCCTGTTTGACGGTGATGAATGACGTAAAGCGATGACGTGCGACCTGGCGCACATGGGCATCAACCGATACCGTTCGAACCGACCTGAGACTACGCTGTTGCAGGCCAAAGGATGAGAAAGCCGATCACCACGCCATGGGCGGGTGACCGACAACTCACACGATCGAATCAACCTCTTAGTGGGAAGAAACCATATCTCCCGATCTTTTTGCTTTTCGTGAAATGCTGATAATTCATATGAGGGATGAGCGCCATATCAGGCTCCTTGTTCTCAAATATAATGACTTGAGAATCTTTGAAGTTATCAGCGATATCCTGATAGAACGCATAAATCACGTCCGCTGCTACTTCCTCATCATCTTCCTCAGGCTCTGGATCCCCTTCCTTGTATGTGGTCAGTGGCGAATCAAGCACTACAAACCCAGGGTGGCGTCCAGAAAGCTTCAGCAAATTCATCAGCCCCAGAGCAAACGCCGAAGAAGCAATCGCTCGATACCCTTTACCGAAGTTGCCCCTCGCACTCCCACCAATGGTGATGTCTCGTTCATTGAAATCGAATTCTACAGGGGAACAATTCGGGAAGCTCCAGCGCTGCAAGATATTCTGAATCTCTTTGACCAGAGGCTTCGCAGACTCCTCGAAGCTTTCAGGCGTGTATTTGTTTTGCTCCTCCAGCAGCAAAACACCTAGCTTTTTCAACTCACCCCTGAGGTTGGCCTTATTCGCGATGTGCTTGGCTAGCGCCGAGTGATCTTGTTTGAGGCAAGAGGCCAACTCCTTCAGATCGCTCACTGCCTGCACAGAGTCTTGGATCTCCGAGGTGATCAGCCTCTCCAGTGCGGCAATGGACGTTTTGCTAGCCTCAGCAGTGCAGGTATTCCGTTCAATCGCTACCGTTAGGGATCCCTGGGCCTCACCGAGTTCATGGAGGTTCTTAGAAATTCGCTCCAGCTCGAAAGAAACGCCTTTCTTGATGTCATCAACATCGGTCGTACAAGACTCAGCGTCAAAATGATTGCCACAGGTTGGACAAAGCACTGCATCTGACTCATCGAGCAAGACTGCCGCCTGTTCAATGCCCTGCAGGCGCTGGCGGTCTGATTCGTATTTCTGACCGAGCATATCAAAACGCCCAAGGAGGGCCTTATCTTCAGCAATTTTCCCTTCAACTACCTCCAGCTCGGCGATATGGTTGGCTTTCTGAGTGAACAAGTCTTCACTCGAATGGAATGCGCCTTTCAGCTCATCTTCAGCCACCCCTAACCGAAGTGCGACTTGGGTAGTAAAATAATCAAGCTTCTGAAGCTCAAGATCCTCAGCAGTATCGTCCCCGGGATAGAATTTCTTGATGATCTCTTCGACAGCAGCAACCTTATGCCTCAACGCGCCCTTCGATGCCAGCTCCTTTTTAGCCTCTTTAACCCCAGCGTCGTCTTCCCCTGTAAGCAACAGTTTCAGGATGGATTTTTCTTTAGGGCCTTCGCCATTCTGGCCTGTGCCCAGAGGAGAGTAATCAGCTACAATTCGTGTTTCATCCATCAGAAAAACTTTTTCGAAATCGCGAAGCGAGAATGAGGCATTATTTAAAGAAACGGTACCTTTAAGCAAAAGCTTTCCATTCAGCCCTAACCTATCCAAAACCTGGTTAGAGATAGAGTTCATTTTCGTTGGATTGTGCTTAACCCCCAAAGTCTGAACCTTTCCCTCTTCATCATAAAAAGTAGGCTTGGAGCTTGGAGAAAGCACTCTCTCGATCGCAAAAGATGTCCCGTCATCATTAACGAACTTAACTTTGACCGAGGTATAGCCCCGCGACTCATCAATTATCTTCGGCGGCTTATTAGAACCCAAGGCAAATTTAATGCACTGAACAATGTATGACTTTCCAGTATTAGAGCCACCCTGAACAACGTTTGCGCCCTTCGTGAAAAAAACAGCTGCATCCGCCAGATCAGGCCCACTCACGACTACACTTTCAATATACATCAGACCACCCTGTCAACTTTATAAATTGCGCGACGCTGAACGGCTAGGTATTCCATATTACCTTTAATCCATACAATACGCCGCCTAAAAACCGCATGATATTCAGTGGTCAACTTGTCGGCAAACGAACTTCCTGCATCAGTGATTGAATATCGAACGCCCTGCTCATCTACCTGAGAAGTCATCAAGCCCTTAGCGATAAACAATTTAATCGCACCAGGAAATATCTCTCTCCTACGAACCAGTTCGGCAAGTCGATTCAGTAGGACTGGATGCAGACTTGGCTCACCCTGAAAGTCACTACTGTAAATTGACGCATAGTCGAGGAAGATAAGCTCATCCAAATCAAGCTTCCGAGCGAGGCCGGCAAGCAAGAGAATGATGCGCGCCCCAATTTCCACAGGGCTGTTGTACAATTCCTTTGAGTTCCTCATCTATTTCTTGATCCATTTAAATTTCAGGTCATTTACCAACTGATGGCACAGTCCCTTTCGATCGGAGGTCTGCAAGAAATGACGAAGTGGATGAGCGTCATAAGGGATTTTTACGCAATGAGTGCTCACTTCGAGAAACCGCTGATACCCATCATCAAACTTCTTACGCACAACACTGTGAACGCCTTCGTGGCACTCACCTTTGAGGCTTTCATAGCACCCTGTAGGAAACGCATCGCGTGAAAACATTTCTAGCGACTCAGCGCTGAAGAAGTTGATCCTTGCCCGCTCAAGGTCGTCTTTATATTCAGTGTCCATGATGCTATCAATCGAGTACTCTGCCCCATCAGCATCAGAGAATGCGTCCAAGAGTGCACCAATGTAGACCTTTTCGTTGTCACCAACCGCACCAGGCTCGGGCTTACGAACCTGCGGTCGCTTTAGATGATAAACCCCAAATCGTGTTGTGTGATAAGGTGTCTGTGCATGCTTCTCAATCAACTCTTGGGAAGACATTTCATCAACGAAAGAAAAATCGATACCATTAAGATAATCTAACAGAGCACCCTCAAGAGAAATAGACTCTGTCTTCGTGATCTTGTCCTTGCAGACCTTATCCCAGCGCTTGATGATCTCGACCTTGATGCGGGACGTCTTACCCAGCATATCAATGCAGTCAGAACTACAACCTTTCGGCGACACGAAGCGATACTCGCGTGGCAGGGTGTAGTCTTCTTTCCAGGTGTAATAAACCAGCTTACCCAATTCTGCCACTACGTTTGCAACGCTCAGCTTATCTTTGTAGTGTTTGCATTGGTAATTGTCCCATCCCGTCGCATGCCGGGCGATGACGTCGCGGCCCTTGTCTCCCGCACCAGCACAGCGGGTGACTGACTCATAGTCCTTACCTAGGTGAGAAACCAACTCCAGCGTAAAGACTTCCCAAGCATCCGGAGACATGATCTGCAGGCGATCCAGGGGATGAACTGGTTCTCCTTTTTCTACATCCAGTGCAGTAAGCTCAAATTCCGGAGGTGGAGGGAGCTTAATGGCGTTTTCACCAAAAGACATTTGCTACCCCTCTGCGACAAGGTGTTTTGCTTGCTGAGTTGTAAGTAGCGCACTTCATAATCCGAGGTCGCGCTCCACCTGAAGAGTCTGGATACGATCTGGCATTTCACCAATAACTTTACTTGGATTCTTCCGCAAGGCGCTCGTGAGCTTCTTCAGGAAACGCTGATTCATCTCCATGTTTCCCACCAGCTCGGCAATGATGATTTCAGAGTCAACGTCAGCGTCTTCAAGTCCAATGGCCAGCGCCGCTCGGGCTGCACCAATGGGTTTGTCCATCGCGTATTCGACTAGATCGGCAGGATGGAAAGCATATTCCTGCTTCTGCTCCTGCCCTTTTTCCTGTTCCTGCTTACTCATGCATGAGTACCTTAGTTGTTGAAATGCTGTTCGTCTGAGGATCAGTCTGGGATCTTGAGTTACCGGGCTTTCAGGCGGACGCTCGTCAAATCGCAGGCACGACGAAGACTCCCAAGTAACCGCCTCGGGATGTGATGGTTGTCTGTCTGCGGCTCTGTGACGTGTGGCTGATCCATGCCGAGCTCCTACCGCCCTCTTCCCTCTCTAGGCGAGGGTAATGAGGCATCCGGGTGTCCGTATGTAATGGCACAATACTATCGCTAGTACACCGTTTTGGGGAACCCGATAGTCAGGTTGTGGTTGCCGGGAGGGTCTTGTGGCGTTCTGCCAGGAAGGCTTATGAGGCTGCGGGTATTTTGGGGTGGCGGGCAGTCCATCCATTTGAGGAAAAATGGACAATGGACAAAAAATCTCAAGCTACTGATTTGTATGGGTTTGATATGTCCATTTAGAGCCTAAGCTCACGCGTACAGAATTTCGACAAGACCATCGTCTCCATCCCCACCTGGCGCCTGATGAGCGAGTCGTTCCGCAACTACCGTGGCATGCAGCAGTCCGGTGGCCGGCGCATCAAGCGCAGCCTGTTCATTGATGCCGCCGGGGTGCGCTTTCTCACCCGCGAAGAAGAACAGCGCCTGAGCCAGGTGCACCTGCTGGCCGACTACCTGGCCGGCAAGCGCCAGGAGCTGCAGCGCTGGAACGAGGCCATGGGGCCGGTGGCCGAGCTGTCGGCCAACCGCCGCAAGCTCACCAACATCGGCTCCTTCCGCGCGTTTGCCCTGGCCTACCTGAAGAACCACCCCAACGTGCACCCGAACATGACCTGCATGGTGCGGCAGATGCAGACCACCGCCGAGGGCGTGCCGCTGGAGATCTACTGCTTTACCACGACCACGGTGTGGGCGGATTACGAGCGGATCCAGGGGGATATCTTCGATTACTTGCTGGCGGTGCTGCCGGAGTTCGGGTTGAGCTTGTATCAGCAGCCGAGTGGCAATGATATGCGGGTGGGGCTGGCGGGGCGTGCGATGCCAGAGCCAATGCCGCGCCGCCTTGAAGAAATGAACGAGGTTTGAGAGTGCCGGGGCTGCTTTGCAGCCCCTTCCCTTCTCAAGGCCGCATCAGGGAAGCACATTCCTTGTTGCCAACAGCGGCTTGTTCTCACGGCCATGGACCATGCAATACAACGCCCCAGCCAGGATCAACCCCATCGCCCAGCTAATGTCCGCCCCCAGCCACTCAGCCACGAAGCCCGTGTAGAACGACAGCTTCATGAACGGGATGGTACCGATGATCGCCACCGCATACACCGCCAGGCTGCGACGATTGAAGCAGCCGTAACGCCCCTTGGCGTCATACAGCGCCCCCACATCATAGTCGCCACGGCACACCCAGTAGTAATCCACCAGGTTGATCGCGCTCCATGGGATCAGCAGGTACAACTGGCCAATCAGGATGTCGGCAAAGAACGTATCGAAATTGTACTGGGTGGCGATGGCGATCACCGTTGCCGCTGCGGTCAGGCCAGCCATTACCAAGGCCTTGGCCGTCGCGGTCACGCGCCGGATGGTCTTGAACGCGCCAAAGATCGTGACCGACGACATGTAGGCGCTGTACAGGCACAGGACGTTGTACTGGATCACCCCCAGCGCGATCACTGCCAGCGCCAACGGCGCCCACGGGCCAAACAGGGCGGCGATGGCTGTGGCCGGGTCATGGCCCAGGGCCGAGGGCAGTTCCACGGCCACCAGCGCGCCCAGTGCCATCATGGCGAAGGAGCCCAGCGCACAACCGCAGTAGGTGGCCCAGAACGTGGCGCGTGGGTTGACGTTGGCCGGGAGGTAGCGCGAGTAGTCGGCCACGTAGGGGCCATAGCCCAGCGTCCACGAGGCCGACTGGGCAACGATCAGGTTGAACGCAGTGAACGAAAAGCCGGTACTCACCGCCGTCGTGGTTGCCATGTCGCCAGGGTGCAGCAGGATCAGCACCAGGGCGCCGGCAAACACCAGCGTGGACAACAGGCTCATCCAGGCCCCCAGGCGGTGGATGAGTTCGTAGCCGACAAAGCCGATGACAAAGGTCAGTACCCCGACCACCACGATGGCCTGGTCGTCGCTCATCGGCACCAGGGCCTGCAGGGCATTGCGCATCAGCACGCCGCTGGCGGCGAGGAACAGGACGGCGGCGGTGACCATCACCAACAGCGGAAGCGCCGCGCCGTGGACGCCGAACTGGGCCCGGCTCTGGATCATCTGTGGCACGCCCAGGTGCGGGCCCTGGGCAGAGTGCGCGGCCATGAACACGGTGCCGATCAGGTTGCCGACCAACAGGCCGAGCAAGGTCCAGCCCAGGCTCAGCCCCGAGGCGACGCCCAGGGTGCCGACCATCAGGGCGGTGATCTGGAAGTTGGAGCTGAACCAGATGGTGAACAACCGTTTGGGCGTACCATAACGCTCAGCGTGTGGGACAAATTCGATACTTCGCGTTTCTAGCTTCACGCCTGTCTCCGGTTTTTATTTTTTTGATTATCGGGTAGCCACCGACGGATTTCGGGCCCAGTAACGAACGTGTCATAGCTAGCTGCGCCATGCCTTGCCTGATAACGGCAGGCTACCCAGGCGGCTCATCCACACCGACGCCAGGATCACCGCCCCGCCGAGCAACAGCCGGCCCAATGGCTCGTGCTGGTTCCAGATCAGCAGGTTCAGCAGCAAGCCTACCGGCACATGCAGGTTGTTCATTACCGCCAGCGTCGCGCCGGACACCAGGCAGGCGCCCTTGTTCCACCAGTACAGCCCCAGCGCCGTCGGGCACAGGCCCAGGAACAGCAACACCAGCCATTGCACGTTGGTGCTCGGCAGGTGCTGGGTATTGCCGAACAGCAGGAACGCTGGCAACACCACGATCAGCGCGCCCAGGTAGAAGTAGCCAAAGCGCTTGTAGTGCGGCAGGTCGCTGGGGTGGCGGGCGACCAGGTGGCGGTACAGCACCTGGCCGGCGGCGTAGGTGAAGTTGGCCAGTTGCAGCAGCAGGAAGCCGATGAAGAACTCGCCGCTGATGGTGTCGAAGCGGATCACCGCAGCGCCGGCCACCGCCACCAGCGCTGCCACCAGGGCCCACGGGTTGAAGCGGCGGTTCATGGCATCTTCGATCAGGGTCACGTGCAATGGCGTGAGGATGGTGAACAGCAGCACCTCCGGCACGCTGAGCACGCGGAAGCTGAGGTACAGGCAGACGTAGGTGATGCCGTACTGTAGCGCGCCGATCAGCAGCATCGAGCGCATGAAGCGCGGTTCGACCTGGCGCCAGCGGGTCAGTGGCAGGAACACCAGGCCAGCCAGCACCACGCGCGCGAGCACGGCGAAGTAGCTGTCGACGTGCCCGGCCAGGTACTCGCCGATCAGGCTGAAGGAAAACGCCTGGATCAGCGCGACGATTATCAGGTAGCCCATGGGTGCCTCTCGGGTGATCAAGGGCGCGACCTTAGCGGGTTGCGGCAAATGAGTTCAACCATGAGGAATGTAAGGGCTGTGCCGGCCTCTTCGCGGGTAAACCCGCTCCCACAGGAATATCACGGCACTTGAGGCCTGTGGTGTCGCGGGTTTACCCGCGAAGAGGCCGGCACAGGCACCAACAAAATTTCTGGCATAAAAAAGCCCGGCCATGCAGGCCGGGCAGACACACCCAAAGGAGCAAAACCAGGTGTCAGGGTTGGGAATTCGTTGCGTCTCAGGCGACCGCTGCCAGCCTGGCCTTGGCCTGGTTCACGCCCTTCTCGTGGAACTCGCCGCTCATGTTCAGGCCTTCGGCGTGGATGAAGTCGACCTCGTGAATACCGATGAAGGCCATCACCTGGCGCAGGTACGGTTCCTGATGGTCGCTGCTGGCACCGGCGTGGATCCCGCCACGGGCCGTCAGGACGATGGCACGCTTGCCGGTCAGCAAGCCCTGTGGGCCGGTGGGGGTGTACTTGAAGGTGATGCCGGCACGCAGCACGTGGTCCAGCCAGGCCTTGAGGGTGCTGGGGATGGTGAAGTTGTACATCGGCGCAGCCATCACCAGCACGTCGGCGGCGAGCAGTTCATCGGTCAGCTCGTTGGAGCGGGCCAGGGCCTCCAGCTCGGCGGCGCTGCGCTGCTCTTCAGGCTTCATCCAGCCACCCAGCAGGTTGGCGTCCAGGTGCGGCACCGGGTTCACCGCCAGGTCACGCACGCTGATCTGGTCGGCCGGGTGGGCGGCCTGCCACTGCTGGATGAAGTCACGGGTCAGCTGGCGGGAAACGGAATCCTGCTGGCGGGCGCTGCTTTCGATGATCAGTACGCGGGACATGGGTGCCTCCATCGGCAAAAAGGGTTGCGATTCGATGGAGGTGAGATTAAGGCTTGACCTATCGATAAAAAAGCGTAAAAAGTGGGTGCAATCAATCGATTTATCAGTTTATTCCGCGCTACAGGCCAGGGCGATCCGCAGTTTGATGATCTGCCGGTTGAACTTGGCGGTGACATCGACGCTTTTGCCGGCCGGTACGTTTACCCGCCGCACCCGCGGTGCCTCCGGGCCATTGCGGAAGGTGACCTTGCAGGCTGCCGGCACCTGCCCATAGTTGTTCAAGGTGATGGCGCCAATGTCGTAAGCCGTGTCGTAGGCGGTGTAGTCGAGCTTGACCCCGGTCAGTTCCTTCTCCACATCGATGGGATAAGCCATGGCCCCGAGGGGCAGGCACATCAGTATTGCCGCACAACATTTCTTCATGGGCCGCTCTCCTAGAAAGAGCGCAGCTTAGGACAACAGGAGCGAAACATGAAAGCGCCGCGCGTAACCCTTGACCAGTGGCGAACCCTGCAGGCAGTGGTCGATCACGGCGGGTTTGCCCAGGCCGCCGAGGCACTGCACCGCTCACAGTCGTCGGTCAGCTACACCGTGGCGCGCATGCAGGAGCAACTGGGCGTGCCGCTGCTGCGTATCGATGGCCGCAAGGCCGTGCTCACCGAGGCCGGCAATGTGCTGCTGCGCCGCTCGCGCCACCTGGTCAAGCAGGCCAGCCAGCTCGAAGACCTCGCCCACCACATGGAACAGGGCTGGGAGGCCGAGGTGCGCCTGGTGGTCGATGCCGCCTACCCCAGCGCCCGCCTGGTGCGCGCCCTGGCCGCGTTCATGCCGCAGAGCCGTGGCTGCCGGGTGCGCCTGCGTGAAGAAGTACTGTCTGGCGTCGAAGAAGTGATGCACGAAGGCATCGCCGACCTGGCCATCAGCAGCTACAGCATCGGCGGCTACCTGGGTGCCGAACTGAGCGCAGTGGAGTTCGTCGCCGTCGCCCACCCGGAACACAGCCTGCACCGCCTGGGCCGCGAGCTCACCTTCCAGGACCTGGAAAGCCAGTTGCAGGTGGTGATTCGCGACTCCGGCCGCGCCCAGCCGCGCGACGTCGGCTGGCTGGGCGCCGAGCAGCGCTGGACGGTCGGCAGCCTGGGCACCGCCGCGACCTTCGTCAGCAGCGGCCTGGGCTTTGCCTGGCTGCCCCGGCACATGATCGAGCGCGAGCTGCGCGAAGGCGTGCTCAAGCCGTTGCCGCTGGACCAGGGTGGCAGCCGCCACCCACTGTTCTACCTTTATTCCAGCAAAGAGAAGACCCTGGGCCCGGCGACGCAGATTCTCATCGACCTGCTGCGCAATTTCGACACCGCGCCACTGGACGTGCCCTTCGCAGCCCCCGCACAAGCCTGAGAGGACCGCGCCCATGGCCTATTTCGAACACGAAGGATGCGCACTGCATTACGAGGTGTATGGCCAGGGCCAACCGCTGGTGCTGTTGCATGGCCTGGGCTCCAGCTGCCAGGACTGGGAGATGCAGGTGCCGGCGCTCAGCCGCCACTACCAGGTCATCCTGATGGACATTCGCGGCCATGGCCGTTCCGACAAGCCCCGCGACGGCTACCAGATCGCCACCTTCAGTGCCGACCTGCTGGCCCTGCTCGAACACCTGCATAGCGGCCCGGTGCACTTCGTCGGCCTGTCCATGGGCGGCATGGTCGGCTTCCAGTTCGCCGTCGACCATCCGCAATGGCTGCGCAGCCTGTGCATCGTCAACAGCGCCCCCGAGGTCAAGCGCCGCACCCGCAGTGACTGGATCTGGTGGTTGAAACGCTGGGGCCTGGCGCGCCTGCTCAGTGTCGAGACCGTCGGCAAGGGCCTGGCCGAGCGGCTGTTCCCCAAGCCCGAGCAGGCCGAACTGCGCCAGGAAATGGCCAGGCGCTGGGCACGCAACGATAAACGCGCCTACCTCAAGAGCTTCGACGCCATCGTCGACTGGGGCGTGCAGGAACGCATCGGGCAGATTCACTGTCCTACCCTGGTGATCGCCGCCGACCACGATTACACGCCGATACAACTGAAACAACGCTATGTCGCCCTGATGCCCCACGCCAGGCTGGTGGTCATCGACGATTCCCGGCACGCTACGCCCCTCGACCAACCCGAGGTCTTCAACCAGACCCTGCTGCAATTCCTTGCAGCCGCTTCCACCTCTCAAGGATCTTTGAGCCCATGCTGAAAAAACTTCTGCTCACCGCCTGCTCGGTCGCCTTTGCCACCAGCGTCATGGCCTCCGACAAAACCCCGCACGTAATGCTGGACACCAGCTTCGGCCAGGTTGAAATCGAGCTGAATGCCGAGAAGGCGCCGATCAGTACCAAGAACTTCCTCAGCTATGTCGACAGCGGCTTCTACAACAACACCATCTTCCACCGTGTAATCCCGGGCTTCATGGTGCAGGGCGGCGGTTTCACCGAGCAGATGGTGCAGAAACCCACCAAGGACCCGATCAAGAACGAAGCCAGCAACGGCCTGCAGAACACCCGCGGTACCTTGTCGATGGCGCGTACCTCGGACCCGAACTCGGCCACCAGCCAGTTCTTCATCAACGTTGCCGACAACGACTTCCTCAACCCGGGCCGTGACGCCGGCTATGCCGTGTTCGGCAAGGTGACCAAGGGCATGGAAGTGGTCGACCAGATCGTCAATTCGCCGACCACCATCAAGAAAGGCATGCGCGATGTGCCGGCCGACCCGGTGTTCATCAAGTCGGCCAAACGCATCGACTGACCGCAGGCTTCACAGGGACGTGAAACCGCCTGGGGTCGGATGGAACAGGAGTGTCGTCACCCATGCTGTACCGCCGTTTCGAACAACTGATCGATATCTTTCGCGAAGCACCGAGCGAAGCCCCACCCAGCCGGGTATGGCCGTTCTACCTGTATTACCTGCGCCAGGTCTGGCCGAGCTTTTTGGCCCTGCTGGTGGTCGGCCTGTTCGCCTCGCTGATCGAAGTGGCGATGTTCAGCTATCTCAGCCGCATCATCGACCTGGCGCAGGGCACGCCCAACGCCAACTTCTTCAGTGAGCACAGTGGCGAGCTGATCTGGATGCTGGTGGTCATCCTGCTGCTGCGACCGCTGTTCTTCGGCCTGCACGACCTGCTGGTGCACCAGACCATCACCCCCGGCATGACCAGCCTGATCCGCTGGCAGAACCACACCTACGTGCTCAAGCAGAGCCTGAACTTCTTCCAGAGCGACTTCGCCGGGCGGATCGCCCAGCGCATCATGCAGACCGGCAACTCGCTGCGTGACTCCGCCGTGCAGGCGGTGGATGCGCTGTGGCATGTGCTGATCTACGCCATCACCTCGCTGGTGCTGTTCGCCGAGGCCGACTGGCGCCTGATGCTGCCGCTGCTGCTGTGGATCGTCGGCTATATCGCCGCGCTGTTCTACTTCGTGCCACGGGTGAAGGAACGCTCGGTGGTGTCCTCCGACGCGCGCTCCAAGCTGATGGGCCGTATCGTCGACGGCTACACCAACATCGCCACCCTCAAGCTGTTCGCCCACACCGACCACGAACAGCAATACGCCCGCGAAGCGATCAGCGAACAAACCGAGAAAACCCAGCTGGCGGCACGCGTGGTCACCAGCATGGACGTGGTCATCACCACCCTCAACGGCCTGCTGGTAGTCACCACCACAGGCCTGGCCCTGTGGCTGTGGAGCCAGTCGCTGATCACCGTTGGCGCCATCGCCCTGGCCACCGGCCTGGTGATCCGCATCGTCAACATGTCGGGCTGGATCATGTGGGTGGTCAACGGCATCTTCGAGAACATCGGCATGGTCCAGGACGGCCTGCAGACCATCGCCCAGCCGGTCACCGTCACCGACCTGCCCAACGCGCCAGCGCTGAAAGTCAGCCGCGGCGCGGTACGCTTCGATGACGTGGACTTCCACTATGGCCAGGCGGCCAACGTGATCGAAGGGCTGAACCTGGACATTCGCCCGGGCGAGAAGATCGGCCTGATCGGCCCGTCCGGGGCGGGCAAGTCGACCCTGGTCAACCTGCTGCTGCGGCTGTACGACGTGCAGGGCGGGCGCATCCTCATCGACGGCCAAGACATTGCCCAGGTCAGCCAGGCCAGCCTGCGCGCGCAGATTGGCATGATCACCCAGGACACCTCGCTGCTGCACCGCTCGATTCGCGACAACCTGCTGTACGGCCGCCCGGGTGCCAGCGAGGCCGAGCTGCTCGAAGCGGTGCGCCGGGCGCGGGCTGACGAGTTCATCCCACAGCTGTCGGATGCGCTGGGCCGCACCGGCTTCGATGCCCACGTGGGCGAACGCGGGGTCAAGCTGTCGGGCGGGCAGCGCCAGCGCATCGCCATTGCCCGGGTGCTGTTGAAGAATGCACCGATCCTGATCATGGACGAAGCCACCTCGGCGCTGGACTCGGAAGTCGAGGCCGCCATCCAGGAAAGCCTGGAGACGCTGATGCAGGGCAAGACGGTGATCGCCATTGCCCACCGGCTGTCGACCATCGCGCGGATGGACCGGCTGGTGGTGCTGGACAAGGGGCGGATCGTCGAGAGTGGCAGCCACAGTGAACTGCTCGCGCAGCAAGGGCTGTATGCCCGCTTGTGGCATCACCAGACCGGGGGCTTTGTCGGCGTGGACTGATCTGCGCAACAGCGCGCCCTGTAGGAACGGCCTTGTGTCGCGATCGGGCCGCAAAGCGGCCCTGGCTATTCTGCTGCGAAGCTGAAAAACCGGGGCTGCTGCGCAGCCCTTTCGCGACACAAGGCCGCTCCTACAGGATTTGCGCCAGGATCAGTCCCGGCGATAGGGCAGCATCCCCTTGGCCTCCTCGGCATACGCCCGCACCCCTTCCCGCTCCTGCGCCAGGAAATCCTCCACCGCCCGAAGCAACCCCGGGTGTAGCAGGTAGTGCCACGACCGCGTCAACACCGGCTCGAACCCGCGTATCAGCTTGTGCTCGCCCTGTGCCCCGGCATCGAAGCGCTGCAGGCCCTGGGCAATGGCAAAGTCCATCCCCTGGTAGAAACAGGTCTCGAAATGCAGCCGGTCGAACGCGTCCAGGCAGCCCCAGTAACGCCCGAACAGAGTGTCGCCGCCCACCAGGCTCAAGGCCATCGCCACGTCCCGCCCGGCTTGCCGCGCCATCACCACGCGCAGTGCCTCGGGCATGCGCTCGGCCAGCAGGCTGAAGAACTCGCGCGTCAGGTAAGGCGGCCGCCGGCGCACCGCGTAGGTGTTGGCGTAGCAGCGGTAGACGAAGTCCCACTGCGCCTGGTCCAGCTCCGCGCCGTGGTACCAGCGAAAATCGATGCCCTGCCCGGCCACCTGCTCACGCTCCTTGCGCATCTGCTTGCGCTTGCGTGAGCTGAGGCTGTCGAGGAAGTCCTGGAAGTCACGGTAGCCATGATTGCGCCAGTGGAACTGGCAACCCAGCCGCTCCATCCAGCCCGGCACCCCGGCCATCTGCGCATCCAGCTGCGGGTCGGTGAAGTTGATGTGTGCCCCGGACAACCCGCCCTTGCCCAGGTACTCCGGCAACGCCTGCAGCACCAGCAGGCCGTCGGCAGGGTCGGCAGCCAGCAGGCGCGGGCCGCTGACCGGGCTGAACGGCACGGCGCCGAGCAGCTTGGGGTAGTAGGCGATGCCAGCCCGTTCACAGGCATCGGCCCAACCATGGTCGAACACATACTCGCCAAACGAATGCCACTTGCGGTACGCCGGCAGCAGCGCCCGCACCTGCCCGTCACGTTCCAGCACCAGGTGCTCGGCGGCCCAGCCGGTGTTGCGCGAGACGCTGCCGCTGTCCTCCATGGCACTGAGAAACGCATGGCGCAGGAACGGTTGGCCGGGCGGCACCAAGGCATCCCAGGTAGCCGCCGGCAGGTCACGCAGATGAGCAAGGCTGTACAGGCTGGTCACGGTTTCGACTCGCTGTTTCAAGGTACCCAGTATCCCCAAGGAAGGCCCGCCACTCAATTCACCAAAGCCGCGGCGATCCTTTTATTCTCAATTACTTAACCGCAGTGCCACTAATTCGACATTAATCTGTCATTCGCCCCCGCAATACTTGCGCCTGTTTTCCGGAACCCCAGAACCTGTCTATTCAGGCCCTTTCCGAAGACATGCCAATACAGGGGCGGGCGCCTGAGCTCCCCCATCTTATTCAACAGGGAGAACCTTATGCGTCTTGTTTCTACACTTACCGGAGTGAGCCTCACCGGCATGATGCTGGCTCTGAGTACTCCGGCCAGTGCAGCTGTCGACGCCAAGCTGCTCGAAATGCTCCGCGCCAATGGCTCGATCAACCAGGCGCAGTACAACGAACTGCAGGCAGACCTGGCTCAGGAAACCAAGGAAAAGGCCGCTCAGAAAGCTCAGTCCGACCGGATGAGCTCCTTTGAACAGAAAGTGGCATGGGCCGCCAAGACCCAGGTCAAGGGTGACTTGCGCCTGCGTTACGAAGACGTCAACGTCGACAACCCGAACAGCAGCAGCGGCAACCAGGACCGCCAGCGCGTGCGTGCCCGTGTCGGTTTCTACAGCGAAATCAACCCACAGGTCGACGCCGGCATCCGTATCGCCACCGGCAGCAGTGCCGACCGCCGCTCGACCAACCAGAGCTTCGACAATTACTTCGACAAGAAGTCGCTGTGGGTCGACCAGGCCTACCTCGACTGGCACCCGACCGCTGTCCCCAACCTGCACCTGATTGGCGGCAAGATGGCACAGCCGTGGGTGAGCATGGGCGACATTATCTGGGATAGCGACATCAACCCGGAAGGTGTGGCCGCTACCTACAAGACCGACCTGGGCGGGGCCGAAGTATTCGCCAGCGCCGGTCAGTACACGCTCAAGGACAACGTCGATGGCGACGGCGTGCAATACAAGCATGATGCACAGGTCTATCACGGCCAGTTGGGCGCCAAGTTCGCCCCGGCAGACGCGCTCAAGCTGACCGTCGGTGCCAGTATCTATGGCTACGACAACGACAAGGAAGCCACCATCCTGCAGTCGTTCGGCAACACCACCAACGAGTTCAACCTGGTGGAAGGCTTCGGCCAACTGGACTTCACCGGCTTTGCCATCCCGCTGTCGGCCTACGGCCAGTATGTGAAGAACACCGAAAGCACCGACGGCGAAGACCAGGCCTGGCTGGCAGGCCTGAAAACCAAGGTCGGCGCCTGGAGCCTGGACTACAACTACCGCGACGTGCAGCGTAACGCCGTGGTCAGCCTGTTCACCGACTCGGACTTTGGCAACGGCTTTACCGGTTCGCGCGGGCACAAGTTCAAGGTCGGCTATGAAATCGACAAGAACTTCTCGCTGGGCGCTGCCTACCTGATGGCCAAGACCGACCTGTCGCAATTGCCCAACAGCGATGCCGATGTCGATACCCTGCAGGTCGACCTGGAAGCCAAGTTCTAAGCACCAGCAATTGCGCTTCACCTGAAGCGGGAAATGCCGACCCCATCCGGCATTTCCCGCTTTTTTTTGCCTGGCAGAAATGCGCCGGCCTCTTCGCGGGTAAACCCGCTCCCACAGGTTCGGCACAGCTTTTGAGCACTGCACGGTACCTGTGGGAGCGGGTTTACCCGCGAAG